>DASZFU010000092.1:0-11015 GCA_035939495.1 Candidatus Angelobacter sp.
ATTGTGAGCGATACCAAGGTCGTGGAAAGCGCAGTTGTATGAGCCTCACTTATTGCGGTTCTACATTTTTCGTCTCCGGTTTGAAGGGGCACAGCTTCAGCCGTGCCAATGTGGCGCTGAAAATACATCCGGCTTCAGCCGCTGAGGTGTTGGTTTCGAAGGCTTACAAGCTCGTTCCGCAGGCTGAGGGAGTAGCGCTTTGAGCAAAGTAGAAGAACTGGCAATCGCGGCCCCGGCACAACCCGGTCGCGTCCGTGTTTTAATCGCCGATGACCAAACGGACGTTCGCGAAGCCCTGCGCCTGTTGCTGAAGGCCGAAGGCTACCTCACGGAAACCGTGAGCAATCCGGCCGCTTTGCTGGAAGCCCTGCAAGGCAACGATTTTGATGTGGTGCTGATGGATCTTAATTACCAGCGCGACACCACCTCCGGACAGGAAGGGATTGATCTGCTCTCCCATATCCAGGCCCTGGATAGCAAGCTTCCAGTGGTGGTGATGACTGCATGGGGCAGCGTAGAACTAGCCGTGGAGGCCATGCGCCGCGGCGCCCGCGATTTTCTCCAGAAGCCCTGGGACAATCAGCGGTTGCTGTCCATTCTCCGCACTCAGGTTGATTTGCACCGTACCATCCGCAAAGCGGAGCGGCTGGAAGCCGAAAACAATCTGCTACGGGCCCATAACCGTCCCGTATTCATAGCCGAATCCAAGGTCATACAACCCTTGCTCACCCTGATAAGCCGCATCGGTCCCAGCGATGCCAACGTACTCATTACCGGAGACCACGGAACCGGCAAAGAAGTAGTGGCGCAGACTCTCCATGCGCTCTCCTCCCGCGCCTCGCGGCCCATGGTGACTGTGAATACCGGGGGGCTGCCGGAAGGTACATTTGAAAGTGAACTGTTTGGGCACGTGAAGGGCGCATTTACGGATGCCCGTACCGACCGTGTCGGGCGTTTCGAACTGGCTGACCACGGGACGCTCTTTCTCGATGAAATCGCCAATGTGCCGTTAAAGCAGCAGGCTAAACTACTGCGCGTGCTGGAGACGGGCGAGATGGAGCGGGTTGGCTCATCCAAGACGCGCAAAGTCGATGTCCGCCTGCTTTCCGCCACCAATGCCGATCTTAAGCTGGAGAGCGCGGAAGGCCGCTTTCGTTCCGATCTTCTTTTTCGTCTGAATACCGTCGAACTCCATATTCCGCCTTTGCGCGAGCGCCGCGAAGATATACCTCTATTGGCCTCCCACTTTCTGAAAATCTACGCGGAACGATATAGAAAACAGCTCAGCGGATTTGAAACGGCCGCCGTCCAGCGCATGTTGGACCATCCCTGGCCCGGGAATGTTCGCGAACTGGACCATTCCATCGAGCGGGCCGTTCTAATGAGTACCTCGAGCCAGGTTCAGGTGAGCGACCTTGGTCTGGAGAGTGATAAGGCCGGTTCTGCCAAGATAGAAGAGATGAGTCTCGAAGAAGTAGAATACCTCCTCATCAAGAAGGCTCTGGCCCGCCATTCCGGGAACATTAGCCATGCGGCGGAGGCGCTGGGGCTGAGCCGAAGCGCCCTTTATCGTCGCATGGAGAAATATGGCATCTGATTCGCCTGGCCAAATCGACGAACAATCTACTCTTGCCAGGCGAAAACTCAAGTATGACACGCGGATTTGGCTTCTCGCTTTGTTGGTCAGCCTGCCTGGCGCCGTGACTGCTGAGCTTCTGCTCTGGTTGAGCGCGCACTCGCTCGAGCTTAAATGGACGCTCACGCTGCTCATTGTACTGGCCTGGTTCATTGGCGCTTCCCTATTGCATGAGCAGGTTGTACGTCCATTACAAACCCTTTCGAACATGGCGGCCGGAATCCGGGAGGAAGATTTTTCCTTCCGCGTACGCGGTAATGGCCGCGAAGATGCCCTGGCCGATTTGATCTACGAATTGAACGCCATGGCCGATCGCATGCAGGACCAGAAGATCAGTTCCCTGGAAGCCACTGCGCTTCTGAAGAAAGTCCTGATGGAAATTGATGTGGCCGTGTTCACCTTCGATCAGCAGCAGCGTTTGCGGATTGTGAACCGGGCGGGTGAGCAACTGATGGGCAGAATTGCACCGCGTTTGTTGGGATTGACCGCCGAAGAGCTGGGGTTGAGTTCCTACCTGATCGTCCCCGGGCCGCAAACCGCGGAGACGACTTTTCCCGGCAAGCATGGCCGTTGGGCTGTAAGTCACACCAGTTTCCGGGAAACAGGGGTGCCTCATCAACTGCTGATCATCTCCGACATGAGCCGCGCTTTGCGCGAGGAAGAGCGCCAGGCATGGCAGCGCCTGATTCGCGTGCTCGGCCACGAACTTAACAACTCTCTGGCTCCCATCAAGTCGATTGCCGGCACCTTGGCCTCAATTGCCGGACGCGCTGAACTTGCCGATGACGTCCGCGATGATATGCAACAAGGCCTGCGTGTGATCGAGAATCGTGTGGAATCCCTGGGCCGATTTATGCAGGTCTATACCCAGCTTGCGCGTATGCCTGCGCCCACCAAGACCCGGGTTGACATTGAAGCTCTGGTACAACGAGCCGCTTCTCTTGAAAGCCGGTTGCAAGTGAGAGTGCACTCCGGTCCCAGGATCACTGTGGATGCCGATCCCGACCAACTGGAGCAGTTGCTGATCAACCTGATTCGCAACGCCGTCGATGCTTGTCTTGACTCCTCGCTGGATCACCCCGGCTCCGCGGAGGTCGGGTGGAGGTTCAATGGCCAGACCATAGAAGTTTTTGTTCGGGATGAAGGACCGGGACTCCCCAATAGCGAGAACCTTTTTGTTCCATTCTTTACGACCAAGCACGGCGGCAGCGGCATTGGCCTGATTCTAAGCCGCCAGATTGCCGAAGCTCACGGTGGTACCGTGCATTTAGCGAACCGCAAGGACCGCATTGGTTGTGAAGCGGTTCTCGCTCTTCCACTAAGCCTCGATTTGCTGTAGCAGACAAACATCGATCATCGCTCATGTCTGAGATGTTTATCAACTGCTCCACTCTGGTTGGGTGTGATTAAAAGTGCGAGTCAAATTCGAACTGGGGGGTGGTTTCGGTGGTTCGCCGCGAAGATTGATACTGAACAAATCAAAGTTCGAATCCCTTCGAATCCGCCAGAATTTTTTCCCATTCATAGTCACTCTATGACTTGTCAGCGGCATCTCTGGATGGCTCGAAGATCGGGTACAACTTCAGAGCGACAGCCGGTTGCTCCATATGATCCCAGTCCAATACAAGAAATGCATTCCGGTATCTGGGGCTGTCCAGGCAATCTGGACCGACTTGCCCGTGCCAGCTATGTCAAACCGTACCCCGCGTGCTGCGTTGGTGAGTTTGAATCTGCGTCCTGAGACATCAATGACGATGGGTGGGCATCCGTCATTACCAGCACCTCCATCATTTGGGTTGACACCGTTGCCTCCAACATTATTGCAACTGGCTACCCCGCCTCCATCTCCACATGACTGGCAAGCTGCGGCGTGGATCGCCGGAGCAAGCAGGACCGTCACCGCAATTGTGCTGGCGAGCAGAAGCCAGCCTCTAAACGAACTCGCATGATCGATGTGTGTCGCCATTGCGGTCAAGGGCCAGAAAAGCGTTGTGGGAGCCAGGTGCGGTCCAGCCTATTCTGAGCGGTGCCCATCGCCCCGAATATCGAAAATAACGCCAATCTCGGCGGAGGTTAGATGAAAGCCTTCGCCCTCAGTGTCAATGATGATGGGTGAGCAGCCATCGCTCCCGGCACCGCCGTCATTCGGATTAAATCCGTCACCACCCACGTTCGGGCGCTGCGGGATCATAGGCCCTGTAACTGTGCAGCGTGGGGCCTTAAAGAATACCCGCTATAGAGAAGTGTCGCGAGAAACGAAACCATTGGAAGTTTTTTGGGGACCTTTATTCAGATTGAGGGTGCTCGCCTATCTAATTAAACTCGATCGCAAGAGTTGCATACTATATATAGAGCAGGCCAGCCATAGGTCTATCGACATTTCGCGCCATTATCGGCATGAATGCCACGGATGGAAAGCAAACTGTTCGCAGCATAGCTTCCAGTACCATTCCCGCCAGGATTCTTCGCCACACGGAGCGAAAGGCATAAATTTATCATGATCTTGCCTTTGCCAAGACTTCCATCTCGACATCTCCAGGCAGTTTACCAACCCAAATATTCCGTACTAGACCACTATCACTAACAAGTAGCAAAGTGGGGGTTCCGCTCACGCCAATATCTGACAGAGTTATATGCCTGACTTCATCAAACTGGATATCTGCACTCTTGAGATATGCTTCAGCAATAGTAATTGCCTGCGGTAATACAGCGATCGTCCGAACGTGCTCGTGCTTACATTGTTGCACGAGTTTTCGGTAGAATTCGGCGCTCTCGGCGCAAAAATGGCAGTCAGTGGAGAGCGCGAAAACGACGCTGGTTTGCTTATTGTGCCATTGGATGCCATGCAAGGTGATCTTTGCGCCCACGGGAATATGCTGAGGTGGAAACCGGGTCGCCAAATAGTGATTTATAGTGACCCCTATAAGTATCAGTGTGGCAAGGGTGATCGCTATGTTGGCAACAATTTCAATTCTTTTTGCCACTGTGTTCATGGAGTACCTGCCGTTATCTGTCTTGAATATCATCTTGCGATAGTGACAACCTGCCGCAACGCTCAGACCTGCGACCGTTGCGGCAGGCAATATGGGTGGTTACAAACCATTGCAAGCGGCAATGCATGCAGTATAGTCGTCGTTGCAGGTAAGTCCATGAAATCTGAAACAAGTTCTGAATACGGCATCGCAGTTGGCCGTGCATGTACTTGCTTCGGCTTGTGTGGGCTGGGCCAAATAAAAACTTCCCATGGCCAGGCCACAAAGCAAGAATAGGCGTAATGCGATTCCTCTATAAATAGACATGTTAAGTTATCTCCTTTGTTGATTGGACAGTCAAATTGTCTTTACTCATTTCCACAGCTCCCAGCAGGACTCTAGTTTCGGCGAGCTAAACACCCGCTACTTTGTCACAAAAAATACATCGTAAGCAGTCTTGCCAACTTCAGCCTGATCATCTGGTGGAATGGGGTTCACCCGAGCCCGATAGCGGAATAGATTGCCGTATTCATCTTCCTTTCGCGAAGGGTGGTACATGAGACTAATTGACGAGACTCCCAGTTCAGGAAGCGTATGTAGTTCGTTCAACTGGGAGATACCGTCGTGATTTTCGTCGATCCATAGGCGAAGGTGCGAAAATACGGCATCTCTCTCGTCAATGATGCCATCCCCGTTGCCTCCATTTTCAGGCTTGTCGTACTCTGCTAAAGCGATAAAACCATTGGGATGGTTAGAAGGTGGTTGTGGAGTGAAGTTGCCAAACAACTCCTTCCCGTTGTGAACCAAGCCATCAGGGCCGGGCAGCGCCAAGAATGCGTTACGGAAGTGCGGGTCGGTCCAAGCAAGCTGAATGGTATGGCCGGTTCCAGCAATGTCAAAGGCAACACCGTGTTGAGCCGAAGTCAGATGGAAGCCTTCTTCGCCGATATCGATGATGATAGGGCTCGGGGCGCAGCCGGTAGGCGCTGGAGATCCATCATCACCGGAAAAGCCTTGTACGGTGGGAGAGGTATTTGGGCAGGGATCAGGGGGTGGATTGCTGCTGGCCGATGGCGGAAAATGATCAAATGGATCTAGCGTGGTGACTGTTGTGCAATTCTGGTCTATCTGGACTTGCTGCTTGCATCGGGATAACGTTCCATCACTACTTAAAATGCCTGTGCCGTCTGAAGTACAAGAGTCTCCACTCAGCTTCTTACTCAGCTTGCAGGTGGAGTCGCTTGCAGACTGCCACGCGCAGGTTAACGTGGCTGAAGTGCAGGAAGCAGTAACTAGGAAGGCCGGCTGGTCAGCCCAAGCGGGAGGTTGAGCCAGTGCCATCAATATCGCACAAAAGAGCGACGGAACATAACGCAATTTCGACATGAACAAACGTCTCCTTGTCATAGTGTTTGGGAGAACGGATCGGACGTTTGTCCGAAACTGTCTCCCTGAAAGGAGTGTCACAGGAAATGAATGCATTGGAAGTTTTTTTGGCCGAGCTATTCTTCGGACTGGGGGCGGTCCACCTATGGGCATGAAAATGCGAGTAGCTCAAAGAGAATACCCTGCGCTATCGAATGGGTGATTTTCAAAAATGACTCTTTTGTCAGAAGGGAAGGAAGCCCAGGTGAGTTTCTGCCCGACCATTGATTAAGGGCCTAACGCCCCCGCTACCGAAAAGCGGTAGTCTTCAACATCTTCCATCGTGCCATTAGGGCTTGGTCCGGTAAGTTGGATGAGGTAGTCACCACTCTTGAGCATATTCGATGGAAGCGCCAGAGTAACAATTCGTACGCCGCCAGTGCCTGAATGACTCTGCAGACCGTTTTTCCGCCAAAGTTGAGACCCCTGGATGGTTTGCACCGAGGCATCATAGGCAGGATAATCATCGTGCTCCAAATAGAGTTGCAGCTCCACCAGAAGGACGGCAGGGGAGAGCCTGACTGTCCTGGATTGGCCACTACTTCGCGCTGTGCCGGGTGTTAGCGCCAAGGAGATGATATCGGGCCCCGGCGGACGGACAGTTGGTATGGCTTCTCCCTGGCCCACCGGGAGATCGTTTTTGTGCAATCGGGCGGTGATCTCGGCTATCTGCCCCTGCAACTCGTGTTCTCGTCGCTGGGCGTCGGCCGTGCTGGCGCGCATCTGTTCCATTTCACGATTTAATTGCCAGTTGCTATAGATGACCCACGAGCCGCCGAGGATTGCAGCCAAGAGCAAGACCGCCGCGGCAACCCACCCCGGGGCAACGCGAAAGGCTCGCAAGAATGCCCCAGTTTTTGAAGGAGCGGAGCCAGTTCCTTCCGCCACCCGATCGACTTGCCCAGTCAAGGCTCGGGCGAACTCGACATTGGCCCTTCGCGCCGGCGAGGTCACATACCCCTCTTGAAATTCGCGGCGCTCCTCTCCGTGTAGTTCATTGCGAACGAAGCCATCGACCATCTCGTCTTCGAGGGCGGACATTTCCTCGAACAAGTCATCGTCGGTAAAATACTGGGCTTCAAATTCGATAACCTCCTGCTCAGACATCTGCCCCAGCAGGTATCGCTTAGTCCGCTCGTGTCGGTTATCTGCCACTCATTTTGCCCCTCTAAAGCGGTTTCGAACCGTAGTCCCTCCACATTCCTTTGGCACCGAACTGTTCATACATCTCTCAAACCTGCCTTCACCATTGCCCCTGCATCAGGAAGCCCGCCCAGTAGTAGGGAAAACTCCAGCGCTTCTGTCTCCACATCTCCACCTGCGCCTTCCGCAGGGCGGCGGCCGGCTGCAACCCCTCTTTCAGTATTCCCTCGTAGAACTTCTCCATCAGTTCCGCAGTCGCCGCGTCATCCACCTTCCATAAACTTGCTACCACGCGACTGGCGCCGGCATACATGAAACCCCTGGTTATCCCTACAAGGCCTTCCCCTTTTATCTCTTTTCCCAACCCCGTCTCACAAGCGCTCAGGACAACCATCTCGGCCTGCAGATTAAGATTGTAGATGTCAGCCAGGGTCAAGAAACCATCCTGTGGGCGCCCGCGCTGGTCGACCAGCGACAAGACCAGTCCGGACAGCTCCGGGTGTTCGCTATTCAATAATCCGTGAGTGGCAAAATGAATGATCCGGTATTGCGCCAGATCCGGACTGGTCGCTGTGGCCCGGCTGGCCCGAAAGTCCACAGCCAGTTCTGTCTTTCCCACAGAACTTTGCCGCAAAATTGCCTCCGCCTCGCGCTTGGAGAAGAAGAGACGGGGAAACCGGCTGGCGCTGTCTCCAACCCCTACCTCGGCGGCTGAGCGTAGAAGAAGATCTCGTGAGAATGAGCTGGGCTTTGCTGCTTCTTGCGTAGCTCGAGAGTATGCATCCACGGTCTTTTTTGTGGGCCTAACTCGTTCATCTGCGGCCGAGAAAACCGGATCGGCCAGCACAGCGACTTCTCGCGGCGGCCTCGGACGACCGGCGCTCTCCTGCTTCAGCACCTGCAGCACCGAGGCTGAAGGCAAGCTCACGATCTCATGATTGGCTATAAGAGGAACAAACGTCGCTTCCTCGCGGGGCGCCGGAAGAGCGCTGAACGGCACATACTGTAAGATGCCGTCGCTTACAATGAGGAGCCGTTTCCCACCCAAAAGGGGCGCAACTGGCCCCAGAATCATTTGGCTCAACCTGTGCGCCGCCTCCGGGTATTGCGCCTCGGCCCGCCGGAGTCGAACCATCTGTTGTGCTTCAGTCTCGCCCTTCCGGACCTGGCTGCGGGCTGTCAGGATATCGTACACCGGTCGTGCAACTGCCTCGATTTCGGCATTCTTGGGCAACTCAAAAACAGCCACGGAGTCCCGATTGAGCACGAACACATAGCTGTGCTCCGCGCCCAGGGAGTATTCCAGCAGCGCAGTATTGGCATCCAGCAGTTGCTGCTGGACCTCTTTGGCGCTCATGGGCTGTGGCTGGGTTAGGGCGGCGTAGACAGGGCTGGTGGAACGGATTTCTCCTGCTACGTCCTGTTGCTGCTTAAGCAATTTTTCGATCTCTTTGTCAATGGCCGCTAATTGCTCGTCTGCATGTTTGCCGCTGATTAGCCGCACGCGGCGCTCACGCTTGGCCGTGATCGATGATTCCAAGGACCGCTCTTGCTGCAAGAGTACAGGGTCAACTCCCTTGCGAATGTCGGCCCCCGCGATCGCCAGATTCTCCAACAGGCTTCGCGCCCGCAGACGTTCGCTTACTTCAAAAGCGACGTCCGGTTTGTTGCGCGCAATGAGCAGGTCGACATAATTTTTGTAATCGCTCTGGCGCTTTGCCCGGAATCCGGACCGAATTTCTTCTGAGCCGCCCAGACGTGTCATCTGGGTCTCAATGCTAGTCAATGATTTCTCATAGAACTGCTCAGCATCATCCGGTTGTTTGTTTTTAAGGATAGAAGCCAGAGAAGCCAGAGTTTGCGCATGGTCTGCGCTAGCGGGAGCAATCTTTTCTGTGATCGCCAGCGACTCGCGGTAGTAGGTTTCTGCGGCGGCGAAATCTCCTTGATGATGGGATACCTCTCCCAGGGCGCTAAGGTCCTGGCCTACCTCCAGACTGCCGGGAGCGATTCGTTTTCGGATGAGCAACGCTTGTTGCAGCCAACCGCGCGCTCCAACCCAGTCTTCATGAGCCTGACTCAGCATCCCGAGACCTCTAAGTCCTAGTGCGACATAATGGCTGCCGGGAACAATCTTGTTCCAGAGCGCCAGCGATCGGCGATAGTATCCTTCAGCTTTGGCCAAGTCGTTGTTGTCCAGGGAGACAGATCCAAGGTCGTATAAGCTGTTCGCTACTTCAAGGCTACCAGGTATGGCGCTTTCACGAATGGCGAGAGCTTCCTGGTGATAGCGGCCAGCCGCTGCCAGATCGCCACGCTCACTGGCGATTTGACCGAGTTGTCGAAGGTTGATGGCTGCCGCCAAGCTGCCCAGTTTGAGCTTTTGCCGAATTGAGAGAGACCGCCGATAGTAGCGTTCTGCATCAATCAGATTACCGCGTTGTTGGGCAAGCGCACCTAATGAGGTAAGGCTTGAAGTCAGTAGCGCACTTTCAGGCGCCTTTTTCTCCATGAGAGACAATGCTTTCTCCAAATACTCTTCGGCACGGTCCAGATCGCCGCGATCGGTGGCCAGTTCGCCGACTTGGAGCAGGCTATAGGAAAAAAGCAGACTGCCAGGGGCCAGCCGCTGATAAATAGCGAGCGCTTCTTGCTGGTAAGTCTCGGCTTGATCTAGATTGCCCTGATACTCGGCAAAATTGGCTATTATCGTGAGGTTTCGGGCTACAAGGAGGCTGTCGGGAGCCAATCTTCTCTGAATGGCTAGTGCCTTCTCAAACCAGGATTGTGCCTTGACCAGATCGTTCTCACAGCAAATTCCCAGCATTACGAAGCTGTCGGCAACCACGAGACTGTCGGGGGCTAACTTTTCTCGTAGGGCCAGCGCCTGAAGTTGATATTTTCTAGCGACGGCGTCATGCTCGCGGCGATGCGCAACCGCTCCTAGCGCACTGAGACTCAGGGCCACGTCGAGGCTGTCTGGCGCCACCTTTTTGCGGATGCGTAATGCCCGCTGGTAGAACCCGAGCGCTTTGGCTGGATCCGCCCGAAGCAGGTAGAGATCGCCCATGCTGTGCAGGGTATCGGCGATATCTGGGCTGCGCTGGGCTCGCTTTTGCTGAATGGTGAAGGCATCGTGCAAATAGCCTTCGGCCTGGGATGAATCGCCAAGAGTGAGATCTACTCCAGCTCTACCCCAAAGACTCCGAGCGAACTTCAGGTGAGGCGTCCCGAGCATTTGCAAGATCTCGGATGCTTCACGAAAGTACTTGCCTGCCGCCTGGGGCTCACCCCGCATCATGAATGTGGTGGCCAAACCATTGAGGCTTTCACCCAAAACAACATTGTGAGCAAACCCTTGCTGTTTAGCCAAAGCGCGCTCGTAATAATCTTGGGCACTCGACAGGTCATTTTTTCCCAAAGATTTCATGCCTAGCCGATTGAGGCAGCGGGCGGCGGCCAAAACTTCGACTTTGTCGCAGTTATCATTATGCAGGGGAAGGAATCCCGTGGATTCTTTCCTGGCCAACGCCGGTCCAACGTGCATGGCCGGCCTTATATCGGCAAACTCCTGGGTGGTGCATCGCAAAACACTTCCGCCGATTCCTGCGCTGGCTGGCATTTTTGCCAAGCCAGCAGCAGTCAGAAGAAGCATGAAACTAACACGCAACAGGCGGCTTTGCATGGGACGCTTTAGCCCAATGTCACTTACTTTGCACGAGATGTCTTATTTTCTGCGGCCCTTCCCCCCCAAAATGTCATCCTGAACGTAGCGCAGCAAGGAACCTCACAACCACAACGATGATCGGCGCGGAGTGAAGGACCCCGAGAATGTTTAG
>DASZFU010000093.1:0-1535 GCA_035939495.1 Candidatus Angelobacter sp.
GTCATTGAACTCAGGCCGGGCTTGAAAACGCCGGTAGACGACTGGCCAGCGTAATAAGACGGGAAAATCGGATCTTGGTTCCCACCTGAAGATCTCTCTTCCGAACCAAATCACTCGTTGAGGCCGGCCGAGGTGAGGCGACGTGGCACAGTCTCCGTTAGGCCTTGCCTTTGCCGCGAAGGCTTTTCGGACTGGTATCGACCGAGATGTTTCTGAAACCCGGATGGACCCCTTCCTGCAGTCCCTGCTTCTTTGCCACACGTTCAAGTAGCGCCGTTAGAGTCGACCGTTCCTCATCCGACAATCCATCGAGTAGATCCCGTCCATGCTCCCGAGCAATTGCCCCAATTGCTGAGAGCTGCTCTCTCCCGGATTTCGTGAGCTGTAGCGCATAGAGACGGCGGTCCGTGTTGGATGGTTGCCGCTCAATCAGGCCTCGCCTTTCCAAGTCATCGATAACGGCGACTAGCCGACTCGCGTACATACCCAACTTTGCTGCAAGTTCCTGTTGAGAAAGCCCGGGGTTGGCCGCAATGATCCGAAAGATGCCAGCGTGCGCCGGTGTGAATCCGAGCGGCTCCAAGCGCTTTGCAAACTGGCCGGACGCATATGCACCAAGCTGGGCTAGCAGAAAAGCTGCCGCACCATTTCGAGGAAATTCGCCTTGCCCCATATCTGATTTTGACATTTGTGAACAATACATTGCAATAATCATTACATTATGTAATGATTATGTCACAAATCGGTTGGGTTGTGTTTTTGACTGCCCCAACCTCGAAAACGAAGACTTATGGCCATGATGGCGAACTTTGTAGTGATCTAGGAAAACCCCAAGGAGAAATGCAATGCCCGAAGCTGTTCTAAAAACCCCAGCCCGCTTTCGAGGTCCAAACTCCGGAATCGTAGCGACCGTTTTCGTTGTGCTCTTTTTTGCCGGTCTGATACCTGTCACAGCACTTGGCGGAATGCCGTATTTCCCCGGACCAACGGCCAGTGCGAATGAGATGGTTGCATTCTTTTCTCAAAGGCAAGGGGGAACCTTGCTGTGCGCCTTTCTCCAGTTCGGCTCTGCGGTCCCGCTTGGCATTTTCACGATGTCGATGGTGGAGCGGCTGAAGTTTCTGGGCGTGAGAGCCGCTGGCGCGGAGATGGCGCTCTTCGGCGGATTAGCCACTGCGATGGGGCTGGTTATCTCGTCTTGCGTCCTCTGGGCGATGACGTATCCAGGCATACCGCAAGACACAAACCTGCTTCAGGCTCTATATCGCGTTTCCTTTGGTCTTGGAGGTCCCGGCTATTCTGTGTTTTTCGGACTTCTCGCAGCGGGAATTTCCGTGACAGCTGGCTTCTACAAGCTCTTGCCGAAGTGGATCGTCATTCTCGGTTTGGCTCTAGCTGTAGTTGGCGAACTCAGCTGGTTCGAGATCTTAAACGTCAAGTTGCTTCCGCTGATTCCTCTTACGCGCTTCCCCGGTTTTGTCTGGATGATTGCCGCTGGATTCTCGCTTTCCAAATTACGCAGAGAGGAGGTCACC
>DASZFU010000094.1:0-15899 GCA_035939495.1 Candidatus Angelobacter sp.
CCCTCGATTCCCCGGGGAAATCCCGCCGCAGGTCCGTTACTCCCGCCGCAATCCAGATGCGTGTCTGAGGTGCATCGCAGACAAGAGAAAGTTCGAAGCAGCGGAAAGGGGTATCTTCCTAAGTTACTGAATGTAAAGAGGCAAATATCTGGCGGCGCCCTGGGCGTTATTAGAACTCTGGCGTTTGAGAACCCTGGAGAGACGTTATTCGAACTTACCTAGCATCCAACGGGGATGAATCTCAAGCTGAGATCCGAAGCACGACTAGCGTCATGGCAAGGGGATCAGGACATCTGCCTTCTGCCTTATATAGGAATAGGATCATTTTGGTGGCGGACAGCCTCCCGAACAATTAATTATTGCTCTCGCATCGTCTAAAGATTGCTTTTGAAGTTCCAACCACTTGGGATCGACTTGCATCTTTGCACGCAAATTGTGTGTCTGGACGAGTTTCCACTGGCCACCCTTCCTCTCCCAAGTGTCTTCTGCGGTTCCATTAAAGATTTTAGGGACCCAGCCATAGCGTTGATCGTGATGTTCGAAGTGCCATTCACTCTTGACGTAGACGACCATGCGACCCGCCTCCAACTGGACATCCTCTACAGTTGTGCTCGGATTTATGTTCCTAAAAAGAGGAAAGTATTGCTCCTCCTGTCTGCGCCACTCCGCAAATGCCATATGTTTGCCTTGCACATCGGTTTCGACGTAGCTCGAATCGTAGAAGCTAAGCTCGCGATTCAGATCATGGTTGGCAAGAGCCTGATCCAGCTGATCGTAAAACCTTGAGCTCATCGTCAGCAAGCGTCAGGCCAGCAGCGTGCGCGAGTTGTTGAGTTTCTAGCTCTGGTCCCCCTGCAGATGGCTTGGAACGCGATATGAACGGCCCGTTCTTGTCCGTCACTGGGTACGAAATCGTCCCAAAATCCCTTAAAACACCGTCCGCTCACGCTGGAAAGTAGTCCTCTGGCTTAGTATTTGAGTTGTTTCATGGAGATTCATTCTACTCATGGCTCGACATCTTCTAAATTCACTCCTCGGTATCGTGACACGTTGTTTGCTTAGGAGCTTCCCCATGCCCTATCCAGCCTCATTCCTCAATGTCCCGAGGACCGCCAACTCTGCAGACGTAAAAACCTTCACTCATCTCGTTATAGCAGTTCAATCACCGGAGAAAGCCATGATGCCAACGCATGGTTCCTGGCTGCTGAGGACCAAAGCATTTTTCCTCCTATTGATCTGCCTGCTCGTTGCCTCTGAAGGCCTGCTGTGGGCGGGAACGACCGGCAGTATCTCGGGAACCGTGAAGGACCCAAGCGGAGCCCTGGTTGTCGGCGCAGCCGTGCAACTCCTCAACCCTGCTCAAGGAATTCAGAAAACCATCGAAACCGATAGCAATGGCTCGTATAGCTTCCCGAGCTTACCGGTGGGTCGTTATGACCTTCAGATACAGGCCCAAGGCTTCAAAATCGAGAAACGGACCGGCTTGATCATCGATGCTGACAGTGCTCTGAGAGTCGACACAATCCTCCAGATCGCCTCGCAAACCGAGGAGGTTAACGTTAGTGCAACCGCCATCCGTGTGGAAACCGAGAGCACCCAGATAGGAGAAGTGATCACCAGCACGGAAATGACGACCGTTGCTCTGAATGGACGAAGCTTCACTGACTTGCTGTCACTTCAACCGGGCATCGTTCCCATAACCACCCAGCAGCCTAATTCCATTGTGATGGCGGGAGCTTCCGTTGCGATTGCCCCGTCCGGTGAATTGAATCCCGGTAACCAATCCATCAGTGGCCAGCGTGAGGACTCGAATGGCTATATCGTCAATGGCGGCGACGTCAAGGAAATGATGAACGGAGGCACCGCCATTGTTCCCAATCTGGATGCCGTGGCGGAATTCCGGGTGTTAACCAACAATTATGATGCCGAGTATGGCAACTTCACCGGCGGCGTGGTCAATGTTGTGACCAAATCCGGGACCAACCAGTTTCATGGCAGCGCATTTGATTTTCTGCGCAACACTGACCTTGATGCGCGAAATTTCCTGTCGCCGGAACGCGGAGTCTTCCGTCAGAACCAGTTCGGCGGTACCTTCGGCGGTCCGATTAAGTTGAGAAAGGTCTTCTTCTTCGCTGACTATCAGGGCACTCGAAATACTGAGAGTGTCGACACCGGGTTGCTTCCGGTACCGTCGCTGGCCAATAGAATGGGTGACTTCTCAGACCGGTCTGATTCTTTGACGGGAAACGTCAGCGGGCCTTTTCTTGCCAACCTTCTTTCCCAGAAGCTTGGTTATCCGGTCTCCGCCAACGAGCCATACTTTGTTCCAGGCTGCGTCAATAGTTCGCAATGCGTATTTCCTAATGCGATCATTCCCCAACAGGCGTGGTCTGAACCTGCCAAAAACCTCCTGCGCTACATTCCTTCGGCCAATCTCGGAGGCTCAACTTTCTCCACCGCGTCCCAGAACAAGATGCTTCGTGATGATAAAGCCGGCTTTCGAATGGATGCGAATACCAGCAAATGGGGCGCGCTTTCCGCCTATTACTATTTTGACGACTACAAGCTTGATAATCCTTATCCAACCGGGCAAGGCGGCGCCAGTGTTCCCGGCTTCAATGCGCTGACACAGGGGCGGGGACAACTGATCACTCTCAGCCAGACCAAGACCTTGGGCAAAAATGCTGTGAATGAACTTCGCTTCAATTACCTCCGCAACGCCAATGATGTGGGACATCCGGTCGGTGGTGTTGGCGTCAGTCTCGCCTCTCAGGGCTTCGTGACCGGCCCCGGAACTCCTGGAATTGTCCCGCTGGCGCCCCAGATTGAGGGAGTTGAAAACATTGTCTTCAGTTCATTTGTTTTCGGGACCACTATCACCGGCCTCAAGCAGGTGAACAATACTTTTTCAATCACTGACAACTTCTCCAAAGTTTTGGGTCGCCACAATCTCAAGTTCGGTGGAGAAGCAAGCCTTGAACATGTTAACGTAAATCCCAATCCTACCTTCAACGGATCTTTTGCCTTCTTTGGTTCAGAAACTGGCTCCGATTTTGCGGATTTCCTGATTGGTGTTCCAAGCAATTTCAACCAGGCTGATTCGCGTCCCTATTATGGTCGCCATAAATATTACGGTGGGTTCATCCAAGACAGTTGGCACGCCAGGACTGACCTGACAGTCAATTTTGGGATGCGCTGGGAGAGGATGGAATACTGGTCGGAAAAATATAACCAGATTCCGACTCTCGTTTTGGGACAACAATCGAAGATTTATCCAACCGCTCCGCTTGGTATTGTCTATCCCGGAGATCCCGGAATCCCGGACACATTAGTGCCCGCGCGCAACCGTTTTTCTCCACGGCTGGGGCTGGCTTACTCTCCCTCAACTACCAGCGGTATTCTAGGCAAAGTCTTCGGCGGGCCTGCCAAAACAAGTATTCGTGCCGGCTTTGGAATTTTTTATTCCGCAATCCAGGGCAATACTATCGCGATCGACGAACCGCAGCCCCCGTTTGGCTTGAGCTATACCAGTCCGGCGCCGCCATTGTTCGCTACTCCCTTCATCACTGCGGCCACTGGCGCGGTCCACGTCCAGCCTTTTCCAGTAGATTTTCCAAAGCTCAATGGAGCTTCCCAAAGTCATCCAGACACCAGCGTGGATTTTTCTTCTTTTCTCCCCATCGCGGGACTCACGACCCCCGACCATAACAATACGTTTCCTTATAACGAAAACTATTTCTTCTCTATCGAGCGCGACCTGGGATCAAACACGCTGGTTCGTTTTAGTTACGTGGGATCGCAGGCGCATCACCTGCTGGTGGTCTTCTCCGCCAACCCTGGGAATCCTGCGCTTTGCCTCGCCTTGAGTCAACCCAACGCCGTCGCCCCGGGAACAGCTACTTGTGGCCCGTTTGGAGAAAGCACGACCTATTTCACCGCGGCTGGCCAGCAGATAAACGGTACGCGCGCACCTTTCGGTCCTGCCTTTAATAGCGACGACTTCACCGGCAGTGTTGGCAATTCCAGCTACAATTCATTTCAAACCAGCGTCCGGCATTCCGGCCACGGGCTCACGTTTCTGCTCGGATATACCTTCAGCAAATCACTCGACCAGTCATCCAGTCTCGCCGATCCAGTCAATCCGTTTAACCATAACGCGACCCGGGCGCTTTCCGCCTTTGATCTCAGGCACGTCCTGGTCGGCAGCTACGAATACAAGTTACCGTTAGATCGCTTCTTCTCGCACGGTAAGGCATTGCTGCGGGGATGGACCGTCTCCGGAATAACGCGCCTCAGCTCCGGATTTCCTGTGACCATCTCCAGCGACGGAGACCGCTCTTTGATTGGAAGCTTGCCCAATGGAGTCAACAATCAGAGCCTTGATTTGCCGGACTTCACTCCTGGCCCCTTGCATATTAATCACAACCCCCGCAATGGAAATCCTTATTTCGACACCTCTCTTTTTCAGCCACAGGCTCTCGCCACTTCCGGCAACGCCCCACGGCGCTCCTTCTACGGACCCGGCATGTTCAATTCTGACATCGCTTTGCTGCGATCATTCCAGTTGCCCGAATCAAAAGAGCTGCAATTCCGCCTGGAAACGTTCAACACCTTCAACCATGCACAGTTTTTTGGACCAGGGGCCGTCAATGGTGACAGTTCTAGCGGCCTTTTTGGTCATGTAGTGAAAGCGGCGCCGCCCCGGTTAATGCAACTGGCGCTTAAGTTCACCTTTTAAATAAATATCGAATTGACGTGAAAGCCATCGGTACAATCCTGAGCGTAGCGACGCTGTTGTTGGGCTTCTATCAGTCGCCCTCCTCGCACATTCACGTCGATGATGTCGATCATCCGGCGAGCTCGACGCTGATTCACTCGCATCTTCATCATGAAACGCCCGTTACTCCCTCGACTTTCATGAGTTGACTGCTCTGGCTGCCGGTTTGGCCCTGGTGCCGATTGCCCTGGTAATGGGAAAGCCCGGTAGCGAAATTCAGGCCCCCATGGCGATTGTGATCTTTTTCGGATTACTGTCGTCCACGGCACTGAATATGATCGTTGTGCCGACGGCGTTGTACCGCTTTGGAGCTGCCCCCCAAAATTTAGCAGTTTTCCAGAGACAGCATGAACTTCAGAGTTAATCACTTGGCAGCATCCGGCTTTGCCATCTCCACGTCAATCGTGATGAGCACCTCATCTCCGACGGTGTCGAGTATGCCATTCACTCCAAGGCTTTGCGGCTGATCTGCGTAGTGCCGGGAGCACCCAGGCGTGTCCGCCCGTGTGGGTCCTTGACCTGCAGAACGACTTCTTTGGTCACCCCATGGACCTGACATTTCCACACCATTTATTCTGGTATGCATTTGAGCGGTCTTGGAGACAATGTCCAAAATCCGGGAGCTGAAACAATTGGTGCCATTGAAAAGCATGAACTAAATTGGGCTGCCACCCAGCCGCCAGTGTTATTGATAGTGAGAGCCAGCCGAAGCCGATCATGCGCAGAGAAAAAGCATGTTCAAGAAGGAATGCAGAAGTGCGCGAAGCGCGCCAGAAATTCAAATGAAAATTGTCACAAAAAATGCCACATTCCAGAAAACGCTTGCCAGGAATTGTCTGTAAGTTGTTGATTTTGCTGGCACGCCCTAAGCGACGATCCTAGAACGTTTATGATCTTCGCGGAGAGCTGCGGTATTTTACAAAATCCTGTAATCCCTCATCCCTGAGTCACTTGCACTGTCATCGGTGCCTCAATGACCTTCGCTAGTAATGTCCGGATTGCCCGTAATACGCCCAAAATCGGACCTGTTAGGTAGTATTGACTTCACCGGCAATTTCCCTTACACTGTTGGACAAATGGCTAGGCCTGATTCACTAGGACAATTCGAGCAGCTGGTGCTGACCGCCATTCTGAGCTTGAGTGACGATGCGTATGGAGTAACGATTCATTCCAAGGTGCAGGAATTGGCCCGCCCCAGAGCAGTCTCTTTTGGAGCCGTTTACGTGACGCTTGACCGGCTGGAGGACAAAGGCCTCGTCACGTCTTGGAAGTCAGATCCTATACCCGAGCGCGGTGGCCGGGCCAAACGCTGCTATCGACTGGAAGCTCTCGGCGAACGCGTCTTACAAGAGTCAGCCGTCACTGCAAAGCGCATCTGCGATTCTATTGTCGAAGTTTGGGGCAAAGAGTGGATCCAGAAATGGGGAAAACGCGTGGGGAAGGAGGTGGGCTGATGCGTTCCCGTCCTTCAAAAACCGCTGAGACGATCGTTGCAGTCTTCGTGCCGCCCACATGCCGCGAGGAGGTTCTGGGCGATCTACATGAGCGGTACCGTTCGCCGGGCCAGTACGCTCTGGACGCAATGCGTACGGTCCCACTGGTCATCTACAGCAGAACAATCCGCGCCAAGTTCACCAGGGCAAGGAGAGAAATCATGAGTTCTAAGACTGCTGCGATTGTCGTCGCCATGCTGATTTGGATTGGCTGCATTGTGTGGATAGTTAATGCGGGGCGCCCGTCTCTACCTGCGTTGCCATATTCTGAATTTCTCGTGAAGGTGCAAACTGGACAAGTCTCGAGTGTCGTCCTCAAACACAATAACTCGAACACTGTTCTGGCGACTTGCCGGATGAAGGACAGCACTACCGTGCGCACAGTTTTGCCACCAGACTACACAAGCGCGATGTCAGCAATGCTGGAAAACAAAGTTCGCGTCGAAATGTGGGACCCCTCGTCGGGGTACCTGCGGCTGTTTATACAATTCACGCCCTTGTTTCTGTGCGCCGGGTTTTGGACCTTTCTTATGATCCGGCACGGGCCGAATGGCCCGTTCTTTCGCTCCTTGAGACTCCTTCGGGTCGTAGCATGGGGCGTCGGTTTGCTGCCTCTACTCGCTCTCGACATGACCTCGTCTGCTCAATCGAAACCCGCGCCTGCAGTGCTTTCTGACGATGAAATTCGGAAAATCCTGATCGAACGGATTGATGTCCAGCATCAAAGCGTCGGGATCGTCGTGGGCGTGATCACGCCGGAAGGACGCCGTATCGTCTCCTACGGACATTTTGCCCAAAGCGACCCGCGGCCGTTGAATGGAGACACGATTTTTGAGATCGGCTCGGCCACCAAGGTCTTTACCTCGTTGCTTCTGGCTGACATGGTGCAGCATGGGCAGGTTGCGCTTGACGATCCGGTATCCAAGTACCTGCCGAAAACGGTGAAGGTGCCGGAGCGCAATGGGCGCTCGATCACGCTGGTGGATCTGGCCACGCATACATCCGGCCTGCCCAGGCTGCCCGGCAACATGACGCCCAAAGATCCGGGGAATCCCTATGCCGACTACACGGTTGACCAGCTCTACCAGTTCCTTTCCAGCTATCAGCTCACGCGTGACATTGGGTCGAAGTATGGATACTCCAACCTCGGCGGAGGGCTGCTTGGTCATGTGTTGGCTCTGCGAGCGGGAACGGATTATGAAGCGCTGGTTGTCTCGCGCATCTGTGATCCTCTGAGGATGAAGAGTACCCGTATCACGCTTTCGCCGGAAACGAAGGCGAGACTCGCTGTGGGACACAACGCCGGCATGGCGCCGGTGGAAAACTGGGACGTTCCTACACTTGCCGGCGCCGGTGCCTTGCGCTCGACCGCTAACGACCTGCTGAATTTCCTTGCCGCCAACCTCGGCTATACCAATTCTCCGCTGGCGCCTCCCATGGCTGCCATGCTGAAAACACGCAGGCCTACCGGACAAGCCGATCTGGAGGTTGCGCTCGGATGGCACATCTTCACCATCAATGGCAAAGAGATCGTATGGCATAACGGCGGAACGGGAGGCTATCGCTCATTCATGGGTTACGATCCTGCGGCCAAGATTGGCGTTGTGGCGCTTTCCAACGCAGAAACCAATATCGGCGTCGACGACATCGGCCGACATCTGCTGGATGCGAGCGTTCCTCTTGCAAAACCGCCGGCCGTCCACAAAGAGGTAAAGGTCGATCCCAAACTGTTTGATGGTTACGCCGGCACCTATCAGCTTACGCCGGCTATTGCGCTGGTAATCACGCGTGAGGGTGATCACCTGTTTCTTCAAGTGACCGGACAGCCCAAGTTCGAGATTTTCCCGGAAGGCGATCGCGACTACTTTCTGAAAGTGGTGGACGCCCAGATCAGCTTCGTCACAGACGGACAGGGGCGCGCAACGGAGCTGATCCTGCATCAGGGGGGGCTTGACCAGCACGCAAAACGCGCTGTCACGCAGAACTGAGCTAGAGGTCGCATTTTCAAGGAACAGAATCTCGGCTGTTCAAAACCCTGGATCTGCGTTTCTTGACGGATTGTCGGCAGTGCGGAAGTTATGTTCCTGCATAACGATTGCATGCGATGCTTCTGTTCCGGCAATTGATACGAGCGACAGTTGGCCTCATCGATCCGAAGAGAATTGAACCTTCGAACTCTCGCTGACGAACTGAAAACTAACAACTTACAGTCTGATTTCGCGAAAAAGCAGCGAGATGGGCATGTTCGCAAGTCGGTGAACCGAAAGAAAAAACGTGCTGGCGCGCCCGGAGAGATTCGAACTCCTAAGCTGAACGGCCGGCGATACAGCCACCAGTAAACAACTGAGGCTGGCGTTGGGCTAGCCTCGTCTCTCGTTCACAATTATTTCTTGTTTACTATTATTTTCCCGGATCCTTCTCTGGAAACTTGTCTGGATCAGGAGCTCCCGTGCCGGTGGAACCCAGGAAAATCTTGCGGCCATCGGCGAACGTGACATTACGCGCGTTCGCCCGCTTTTCGGAGTGGTCGCGTGCCTGATAGCCGTCAATGACGATATCTGTTCCCGCAGGAAACGTGGTCTTGTTGACTCCCCGCCGCAGCAAGGTGTTGGGGCTTCCGCCCTCAAACATCCAGATTTCCTTTGTGCCGTCAGGCTTAGTCGTTTCGACGTGGATCCAGGTATGCGGATTGACCCATTCTATTTTTGCGATCTTGCCCTTGATCAGAACCGGGCTATTCGCATCGAATTCGGCTCCAAACGCGTGATGCGCTGCTGCCGGCCGCGAAACGATCAATAAGAGAACAGCACTACCTAGGACTGATGTTACAAACTTGGTTCGCATTGGTGACTCCAGTTCATTTGTTCTTTTCGGCATTAGCCGTGGTTTGTTCGCGCTCACGAGCGCCCTTCAAAATATCTTTCATGGCGTAGTTGCCTTCATGACAGGCATATTCGTAAATATGCGAGTCCGTGGCCGGCCAGGTGTACTCGCCCGACCAGGACTTCGTCCACGTAGATGGATCGTCGATCGTGAACTGATAGAGAAGCGTTCTGGCGCCGGTCCGGGTGAAGCGCTCGACTACATGCAGATTTTCGCTTGATCCGTAAAACCGGGTCTTATCGGTGAAGTTGGTGGTATCCACCACCAGGGTATCGCCTTCCCAGTGGCCGACTGGATCTCCCAGCCAAAGCTGAACATTCTTTGGCAGGTGCTGAGCGTTCATACGCACGGTCCGCGCATCATGGACCATCTCGGTGAGGATCATGATGGAGTCGGGTGTCTGCACGATTTGATGGAGGTTGTCATAGAGTACGGAGAGCGCAGGCGGCCCGGAGGTGGAACCGAATCCCAACAGGCAGCGCTCGGCCGCCGGACGGCGTTCTGGATCGTCGTAGGCGCCGGGCGTTCGTTCCAATCCAGGATCATTGCTTTCACGTGCATCTGATCTTGGCAGGAAACGCAAAGTGGAGGCCCTCTTCATTCCTTCCTGCGTCATAGCGGGCACGCGGCCATCGGGTGGATCGACAATGATGGACGATCTCTTTTCTCCATTCACCACATTGATTTTCGAACCCGGATCGATCCAGAAGGAGTTGTATCCACCTACCCCACCTGAGGCAACGCGGTATCGAACGGGAATATCCTGATCGCCGTTACCCTTGGGAGGCGCCGCCCGGTCAGGCGCGAGCGGGGCATCTCCATCTTTGCGTTCCTTCGCAATTTGAGCTTCCAGCTTGGCGGCCTGTTCGTCTGTGACTGCCCGTTGCAAGCCTGCCGGCCGCATCAGCGGAGTGATGGTTGCCACGTCATAAGTGCCATTCAGGTCCGGGTGCCCATCGGCGGTACGAGGCGGTTTGTAGCCTTTACCCGGATTCTGGGTAAGCTGGGCTGCGGAAAGAATAGTCCACAGCAATAGGACAAGCACTCCCACATACTTATTCCGCATAGCAGTTCTCCTTCATAAACGGCTCAATCCAATGGCTTCTTGCGATACTTGCCATACATTAATTCTTCCACGAACTCCACGCATTTGAAATCCAAAAGTTGCGCATTTTTTTCCTGGCGTCGATAGAGAGGCATGCTGATCTTCCAGGGGCGCGTGAACACGTTGGGGTCTTCAATGGTGGCCTCATAGAAGATGGTGTCGGGATTCTTCAAAGTATACCGCTCGACCACGTGCAGCGCATCACTATGAAAATTGCCCGCGCGATCGAACCAGGTCTGGTCATTCATTCCGGTTACATCGACCACCAGCGTATCTCCCTCCCAATGACCCACAGATTGTCCCATCCATGAATCCACCGGCGCAGGTCCTGGATCTTTGAGATAGATATTCCGCACAGCGCCCGCAAACTGGTAGGCAAAAAATATCTGCTTGTCGTTTTGGAAGATCCTGAATGGCTGAGCAACGTAGGTCGCCCGCGGGACGCCGGGAAGATAACACTTGATTTCCGGATCGCTGGTAAGCCAGTTTTCCTGGTTCTTCTTCTTTTGCGCCAGGGCCTCGGGTTTATAAGGGATTTCGCCACCCTCCACTACACCCAGGCTGGGAGGCACGGCGCCCACCGCGCCCAACGCCAGCACAGGAGGGGCCGGCACCGGACCATACGGTCCCGGCCTGAGGGCCATTGCGGGTCGCGCGTTATGCGCTTCCAGATCGTAGTCCGCTTCATTCATGGCCTGCCAGATCCCGTTGAGGTCGGAATGCTTGCTCTCAGCTCCTGCCTTATGCTGTTTGCTGGTCTGGCCTGCGAATACGTTCATCGCAGCAATAAGGACCAGACACGGAACAACTATCTTGGTTGTCATCCGATTTCATCTCCATTTATTTATGGAAGGCTTGTTCATGGTCAATACTTTAGCATTCATCGTCTCTCCAACTCTCCACAAAGTGGGTCAGTTTCGGCGAAAATGCCCCGCTGTTTAGTACCTCGGCTCATCACTACCCCCTAGCATGCATAGCACTGGCGCGTACCGGGGACTGTCATCTTAGAGTTAAATCGTCCAGAACCACAGCCATCAATGCTCTGCCTCCGATTAATTTCATTTCTAAATCGAACCACAGCATTCCGCATATAAAATGACGAATACGCTATGGTTTCCGCCAAAGAACCGCCTTATGACGTCTTCATCAGCTACCGCCGATTGGCTGCCCATGACTTGGCACTGCTTCTTCAAAGAGAATTGCGGCAGCACGGCGTCAGGAGCTTTCTGGACCATGATCTAAAGCGTGGCGTTTTTGATGAGACGCTGCTTCGCCACATCGCCGAGTCGAAAAACTTCCTGATTATTCTAACGCCGAATGCTTTGGACCGATGCTCCGATCCCGAAGATTGGTTGCGCAGGGAAATTATCCATGCAATCAAAACCAAGCGAAATATTATTCCTTTAACCGATTCATTTCAGTTCACGTCTGAAGCGGCCAAAAGCCTAGACCCGGCCATTCGTGAAATTTTTCGCTATCAAGCAGTGGTGTGCTCGCGCGATTATCTCGACAACACGATCGACAGGATTGTGAAAATCGTAGAACAGGATAAAGTCGAATCGCCGCAGCATAGCCATACCTACGGCTGGCGACCGGTGTGGATTACCAGCACCGTAGCGTCCACGATTGGCATAATCATTGCCGCACTGTGGTTCTTCTTCGCCCATCACCCTGAACGGCCAAGTCTTCAGTCAAACCAAGAGCCCCAGCTTACAACGCCTCAGCCAAATCTCAATCCAATTCCTACACCCACAACAGTGTGCCAAACGGCTTCGGAAACGACGAACCAAGATCCAGGCTTTGCTCCTGGGACGACTAGGACAGATCTTAAATATGACCTAAAATACGTTTGGATACCCCCGGGCACGTTCTGCATGGGTTGCTCGCCAGACGATCTTGAATGTGTGAATGATGAGACGCCAATACACAAGGTAATCATAACCAAGGGCTTTTGGCTGGAAACAACTCCGGTGACCGAGGTTGCCTACTATCGGGTGATTGGTGATAAATCCCAGCTATTTTCAGGATGACCAGGCTCCAGTCGAGACCGTGACGTGGGACCAGGCAAAATACTATTGCTCTCTCGTGCAAGGTCGCCTGCCCACCGAGGCAGAATGGGAGTATGCGGCCCGGGCTGGTAGCAAAGAGGCCCGTTACGGCCCAATCGATGCTATCGCCTGGTATGCCGATAACAGTGGAAACACTCGGATCAATAGCGAGATGTTGTGGAAACGCGATCCAAGTCACTATTTCCCAACGCTAAAAGCTAATGGAAATCGCACTCGTCCGGTTGGACAGAAAAAGCCCAATGCGTGGGGTCTCTACGACATGTTAGGCAATATATATGAATGGGTAGCAGATTGGTATGACTCTGACTATTATAAAGATTCTCCTCTAAAGAATCCAAAAGGACCGCTGTCGGGACAATCTCGTGTGATTCGGGGCGGTTCCTGGTTTGACCTAGCTAGAAATTTGCGTTTGTCGCACCGCTACAGGAATGATCCTATCTACAATGTCAATTATTTCCACGGTTTTCGTTGTGCTCGAGACGTGTCTCCTTGAGCTTTCTTTTCATCAGACAAAGAAGGTGCAGATAAGCTTACGTCCCACAAAACACCGCGATGGACATCTGACCTGCTAGGTGCTAGGGCTTGCTGAATTTCGACGGGTCAACCGTGGCATTGATCTGGATCTTGTCGAGCTGTATGCTGTCGCGCCCGTCCAGCCAGGCAAACACCAGACGAAACGGCATCTTAATTCCGCCCACATCGCGGTAATCAGAATAGTCAATCTGCGTCGGAATCCGTCCGATTGGAGACTTGCTGTAACGAACCTCCCGCAGAAGAAAGCCGGACTCCGCGTCGAAGTATAGCGTTACCAGAATTCCCCCGGGCCCAATCCCCTGAACTACATTGGTCGCATGCTCTTTGCTGGTGGTTGCCTTCAACTCTTCCGCAGCCTGGCTCGACGGTTCAGGCAGATCGCTGATCGTAGCAGGCGCGGCGGCGTGCACATTGCCGAGGACCTGCTTGATCTGTGCCGGGAATGCCAGCTCGGCGTCCAGCTTGGCTCCATCCAACTCGCCTCCCGTAATTTCGTACTGGCCCAGGACGGAAAGCGGTGTCGCAATCCAGCCTTGGTGTCCATCAAAAATCCTCAGGCTATGGCCGCGCGCCGGCGTAGACGGAAAATCAATGATGGTCGCACTTTGGTCTGGGAACCTGGAGAAAATCTGCGCCCGGCCCCCGCGTCCAAACCCGCCAAAACCAACACTGGTGCCGCTGGCAACCAAGGTTTTTACCGTACTCAACCGCTGCTGTCCACCCACCGCTTGCAGATACTTGTCGATGATGTGGTCCGCCGATGGCTGGTCCGTTGGCATAAGAAAATCGTCCATCTCTTCGGGCACGGGTCCATACACGTTCGCCAGAGTCGGGGTGGTAAGAGGACGGTCACGACCGCGATGGCAGCTCCAGCAGGTCACCATCTGGCGCCCAGAGAAGTTGTCGTGATTGATGGTCTGCACCATCCGCACCATCCTTCGCGCCGTGACTTTTCGCGGCGTATCCGCAGCCCAATCCACCTTCTCGGTGCCGGCGCCCACATGGCACTCGGAGCAATCAAAGCCTAGCGAAGTGCACATGATCCCCATGGTCCCGAGAAACTCGTCGATAGACGTGCCTTTCAAGACCTGCACGTTCTTGAAGACCTGGTCGGCGGTGGTTTTTTTCTCCTGCGGCGCTGCGGACCCTTTACTGAATGGCCACGTCATCGCCATGATTGCCAAAGCGACGCTGGCCGCGCTGGCTGCGATCAGCCTCATTGCGCGCTGTGCCAGAGTTCCTGTGGTTAACCTCATTGTTTAGTTATGCCTCTCAAAAAATGATGAAAGTAGCGATTGACGGATTCTACCTCACTGGGCGCGAATCTCTACGATCCGGTTTGCAAGGACTACTTTGAAACTCCAACATTTGGGATTTCCTCAAAGGCTCACTTTGATGTCGCGGACCCTATCATGATGAATCGTGCCCCAATGAGTCATGAATGCGATACACTTGCTGCATTCGCATGCTTAACAGTCTTCTGCGCTGGCTGGTAAATAGTCCCTGGTCCCACTGGATCAACAAATATGAGTGGGTTTTTCCTGCGATCCAGAGTGTGCACTTTATCGGGTTTACCGTTTCGATTGGAACTATTGCCATGGTTGATCTCCGGCTGCTTGGCTTTGGCATGCGCCGCCAGACGCCCGCTGAACTTGCTGCCGATCTGGGCCGGTGGACGCTGCTGGGAATCGCCATGATGTTCGTCACCGGCTTTCTCATGTTCTCGACCGATGCTGCTACCTACCACAATAATCCGTCGTTTCAGTTCAAGATGACCTGTCTCATGGTAGCGCTGGTTTTTCACTTTACGCTTCACCGGCGGGCGGTGCGGCCCAGCGCAGGTGCGGCTGGCGCGAAGCTGGCTGCCGCCACTTCACTTTTGCTGTGGACCACGGTGTTAGCGGCTGGACGCATGATTGCGTTCGTATAAATTTAAGGTGACTATGACTGAACCTGCAATTCTTGAATGGATACAGAACACCTGGTTAAGTCAGGCAATCCGCGAGGGCGGGCTGCCGTATCCGGTGATTGGTGGCCTCCACTTGCTTTCCATTGCTCTGTTCGGAGGAATGTTGTTGTTCACTGACCTGCGATTGCTGGGTTGGGCCATGCGTGATCGCAAGGTGTCCGAGGTGATGGTGCAGCTCCGGCGGTGGAAGCAGCTCGGGTTTGTGGTAGTCACAGTAACTGGCATTTTGCTCATGTGGTCCGAACCCATCCGGCTATATCACAGCCCTTCGTTCTGGGTGAAGATGGTGTTCTTCGCTCTGGTGGGTCTTCACGCGTTGGCCTTCCGTCCGGCAGTTTATCGAGATCCAGCGAAACTCGATTCCGAGATCACCGGGCAGGCAAGGCTGGCGGCGGCACTTTCTATGATCTTGTGGGCCGGGCTGATCGTCTGTGGCCGGCTCATCGCCTTTGACGCTTCATTCGATCGGTAAAATAAGGACGGCGCAGATACCACAACATAGCAAATCTTCCCATACGAACCTTTAGCTCGGGTGGGCGACATCAAAGTGAGCCTTTGAGGAATCCCAAATGTTGGAGCATATATCCTTGCCTACCCGTACGCCAGACGCGAAGTCCACCTCTGAAAGTAACGCCTACGCTCGGATCAATGATGAGTAGTGTTGTTTTTGTGGAATCTCTTGGCCCACAGAATCAAGCGATTACAAGGTGGATCTGACAGACGCGAAGGACAGCGTATGCTTTGCGCTGGGAGCATGTCAATTGGCGTGAGTGGGCACAATTTTGGGCACAGTGCAGAAAATACAAAATTGCTTGAAGCGGGGGAATTCCCGGCAAGTGTTGATGCTGAAGCGTTTGAATGGCGCGCCCTAGAAGACGATGTTAGAACTTTTGCCCGGTCAAACCCCGGACGACGATGCTAGAACTTGAGCAGATTTAGGTATACCACGATGCAACAGGGCGACGTACCGTTCGCCCTAAGAAGCGACAGCATAGGCAAACCCCAAACTTATACTCCATTAGAGTCACCATTCCGCTTTACTTGAAGCCTGAAACTTGCATCCAATCGT
>DASZFU010000095.1:0-4251 GCA_035939495.1 Candidatus Angelobacter sp.
TTGTTTTCCAGTTGGACGTCCAGGTCCTCTTCGTTGACGCCTGGGATTTCGAGTTTCAGCACCAGGTTATGCTCATCCTCGTAAACGTCCACCGGCGGAACAATGGTTCCCGCCGAGAGCTGCTCTTTGCCGGTTGGCTCAGTAAAGTTGTGAAAGAAGCTGGCCAATTCGCGGAAAGGATCGATTCGGGTGATCGTGGTCATGTGAGTTCCTCCAATGAACTTAAGTCTTTTAGCTTTCTGCCGCATTTGGATACGGTGATTAGTACAACATGATCATAAAATATGAGTTATTTATTGTCAAGTATGAAATCCGAAAACTATTTCTTTCATTTTCAATGGTTTAAATAGATTTTTTTTCAGGACGGCCATCCCAATTGGTAGGTAGCGGTTAGATACGGGTTAGATACAGGTTAATAATAGGGCGGGGGTATTCGGGACGCCTTGCTGACTTCTCGGTGTCGAGACCCTTATCCAGCCATGCAAATCAGGCATTTCAGGTAGTGCGTCTCTGGAATTCCTAAAATTACCGGATGGTCTTTGGCTTGGCCACGCTTTTCGAGGAGCTTGACGGAGCGGTGTGCATCCTGGGCAGCCGAGTTTACGACGTCAAGAAAATCAGTTTCACTGACGTGAAAAGAACATGAGCATGTGACCAGAACACCCCCGGGCCTGAGCATCTTTAAGGCGCGTAGATTCAATTCTTTGTAGCCGCGAAGAGCCGGGTCGAGGTTGCGCTTCGATTTGGCGAAGGCCGGGGGATCAAGAATGATCGTGTCGTACTGGCGGCCGGCAGCAGCGTAATCCTTGAGCAAGTCAAAGGCGTTGGCCTCCATCCACTCGATTTCGCTCTTGTTGGAGGCAGCATTGAGTTTCTCATTCTGCTCCGCTACCTCCAGGGCCTCGCGGGAGATATCAATGGCCGTTACCTTTTCGCACATTCGCGCAAGATGAAGGGCAAAGCCGCCTTGATAGGTGCAAACGTCGAGAGCTTCGCCGCGACCGTAACGGGCAGCCGCTGCATAGTTTTCTCTCTGGTCGAGAAACGCTCCGGTCTTCTGTCCTACGGCCGCGTCGTAATGAAATTGCACTCCATTCATGGAAAAAATCGTGGCACTCTTGCGGCCATGAACGACACGGGTCGCAAGCGGCGGAAGTTGTTCCAGCTCTCGAATACGCTCATCGGCGCGCTCTACGATGTGCTCTGCTCCGGTGATCTCATGCAGATAGTTAAGCAGGGCGCGTTTGCGCGTTGGCTGATCCCATCCCTGGGTAAGAATTTGCACGGTGTAGATATCGTTGTAGCGATCGATCATCAGGCCAGGGAGGCGGTCAGCTTCGCTGAAGACCACCCGATACGCGTTCGAACCTTCGACCACGCGGCCTCGATACTCGAGAGCGTCAGCCAGTCGCTTGCGCATGAGTTGAATCAATTCTTCTTCTGAACTCAGGGATTCGCGGGTCAACATGCGCAATGCAATTTGCGAACTGCTGCTATAAAGAGCGGTTCCCAGGAGCTTGCCTTTGGAATCGATTACATGCACCAGGGCTCCAGGCTCTGGTTTACCCCCACCGGCCAGGTCGGATTCATAAATCCATGCATGGCCAGAGCGCAATCGGCCCACAGCACGGGAATTGACCGCGATTTGAGAGAGAGAGGTTACTGCCATGCAGTAGCAGGATACGCGAGATCAAGGAGTAGGAGCGGTCTCAGGTTCGGTTTCGGGTTGAGAAGCAGATGCGGGAGCTTTGGACTTCTTTTTCACCGGAGGCGCTTCGACCGGTGGCTCATTGGAGGGATCATAATAGAGGATGCGGCCACAAGAACTGCAGGTAATGATGTGATCGTTGGTGCGAATCTCTTCCCAGGTTTGCGGACGGACCATCACGAAGCAGGCCATGCATTTTTGCGACCGGGCTTCCGCTACCGCGGACTTGCGCTGCCGCATCACGCGCTCGTAGTGTGCGAGCGAGCTGTCACTCACCGAGGGACGAAGCTGGTTGCGCTTTTCGGAGAGCTCAGCCAGAAGTTTTTCGTCCTCCTGAGTTCGCAGACGAGCATTGGACTTCTCTTTTTCAACCTCCGCCGTTTCCGCTTTCAAAGAGACTTCGGCAGCCTTAAGCGCTTTCTCTTCGGATTCGAGCGTGATCATCAGCTCCAGGATCTTGTCTTCACAGGCGCTGATGTGCTGCTCGGAAAAACCGATTTCATGCATGAGAGCGCGGTATTCGTCATTGGTTTTTACGCCGGAAGACTGCTCACGATATTTGATGATTTTTTGCTGATACCCCTGGATCTCGCCTTCCAGCTTGCGCCGGCTGGCCTCGTTGGCTTTGATGGCTGCTTTGGCGCTCTCCACGGCAGCCTTGTCATCGGCAAGCTTTTCTTCAATGGCAGCCACACGCTTCGGCAATGCGGCGACCTCTTCCGTCAACCGGGCACTTTCCCGGTCGACTTTTTCGAGTTCGATCAGTTTTTCAAGGTCAATGTTCATGGATTGCGCACCACGGAGGCCACTTCAATCTTAACATGCGAAAACATGCTGTTCAGGTAAAGATTTGCCCCATTAAATAAGTTTTTCTACCGATTGCAGCGCTCGGCTGAGATGCTTAGAGTCTAGCCATGGTGGTGGAGATCACAAGATTAGTGTTAGGAGTATTAATTGCCATTTTCCACCGCCCGTTGGCCAATACGATCATGGCCCAAGAACGCGTGCTCGACGGCTACTTCCGCCGTCGCGGCATCTCCCTTCCAGAGCCTCCCAGCGACGCCGTGGCCCAAAATCTCTATTTCGGGATAGGAATCTTCATCTGCCTGGTGGAAGCAGGGAAGATTTGGTTGTCGATCTAGGATTCGATTTGCGATAGGCCGATAGTGCGCGTCTTCCCATTGGCGAAACGCACTCTGGCTATCTTCATAGTAGGGCTTACATAAAGGACTTTGGCATCGCCACGTCCGAGTACTGTCACTTCTTGTCCCTTGCTGATCTTTCTGTCTGCCGGTTGATGGTTCGGCTGGTGCTTCGCCCTCGGTTGTTTCTCTGGCGGTAGCTTGTTTCTTTCGAGGAACTCCTCTACAGCTTCGGAATTCATCTTTTCGGCTGTCGCGAAGGCGGTCTTGGCCGCTTGCTTTTCACCGGCATCGCGGGCATTTCGGCCTTCCTTATATAGATGATGGGTTTGGTCTGTGATCTCCTGCACCTCAGTGGGTACGATCTGCACCTCGGCGGTGGCTGCATTGGGAAGTTTTACCTGTAAATTCGTGCTTGGATATCCGGCTTTATCTTTGCGTCCCTGCAAAAATTGATCGTCAACGTTGATGACTGGAAACTCTCTCTCGATTTCATCCATCAGATGGTCTTTAGCCTCGGGATTTGCAACCGAGATCTGGGCGGCCAGATAATCGGAGATGGTAGAGGCAGGCTTGCCTTCTTGAATCTTTTCATCCACCCGTTCGAGATTTTTCTGCGGACGTAATCGTTCAAACCTCGCCCCCGGAACATGGGCTGCAATTGAAGACAACCTGGTCTCCAGCTTCGGCGCATTCTCCGCCGCAAGCTTCTCGTTTTCAATGGGCGACTGCGTGGGTTGCAGAATCTGCCGGCCACTCTTGGGATCTTTTTTTCCAACGCGCTGCCGTTCAGCCAGCGTTACAGACCGGGGATTGCCTTGAAGCTTGGACTCATCCTTTGGCTTCACCCGATCAGAGACCGCCGGTGTCTGCCCGGCGGCAGTATGGGCCCGATCCTCAGTGTGGACGATTTCCGGTTTCTGACGGCTCGCTCTCGGTGAAACGCGCGGTTCACGTTGGTTGCGAAGAGCGCTATCAATGAGTCGATCGAGGAGCCCGAGACGTTTCAAAATCGAGATAGTGCCAGTCGATGAAGAAGACATGGAACCTCCTGGGAGATTTGGAAATTTAAATTGATCAAATTTGTAATTTGAAAGATTTGAAAGCCCTGATTTAAGGCTGCTAGTGCTTTGACCGCCTAGAAGTCGTATCTGCTTTGTGTCAGGGCGTAGCCTGTCCTGAGGTTTCGCCGAAGGAATTTTAGTCGTGCCGAAGAAGCCTTATATTTACAGGGTTTTAGCCTAATGCCACTCACTTTGTAAGAGATGTCTAATTCTATAAAATCGCTACACCCTGTCATCCCGTCTATGACTACGACGGCTCCTGTCAAGCTAAAAAAAGACAGACGGGGGTATCGCGTTGAAAATGGTGTCAAGGGCGGCGCGTTCTTGGCGCCGTTCA
>DASZFU010000096.1:0-59929 GCA_035939495.1 Candidatus Angelobacter sp.
CTTTCGGTGAAAGTGACCCACCGAACATCAGTGAGCCAGGAAGAGGCTAAGCCAGCGAAGTTGGTGCTATTCTTCTAGCCCATCTATGAGGAAGTCGGCTTTGTCAAGACCGTTTGCACAACATTTTTCTCCCTCAGAAGGCTCTTTTGGGTACACGAATGCGTTGGAGTGAAGAGACTCTTTCTCTCTTCCCCAGCGGGTTTTGCTTTTGGTGTTGCTCTTGCTTTTTGCTTTTGCCGACCAAGGCTCGCCTTCCAATGAATCGTGAGATGAAACTTCAACTTACGTTCCACCAGCCATCTATTCGATCCCCTTACCGTAGGACCATGATTCTCTTATTCAAACTCCCCTCGCCACGAAGGGAGGCAGAGTGCCTAATCAAGGGTGTCGAGGATCAACTAAACCCCACTGGGCTACCCAGGCTACTCTGCATGCGAACGGGACTCCTTCTTCTGCGCCACGAACTGCTGGTAATTGAGTCCCAATTTCCACATCCACCACAAACGCACGGCCAGGCAACGTGCGATGGCCACCGCCGCAATGGAACGATTTTTCTTCATCGCCAAACGCGTGTATTTCCGCTTCCACTCCGCTTCGAAACGCACGGCCACGTGAGCGGCTTCGACCAGCAATCCCCGCAGCAGACTATTGCCTTGCTTGGTGATGTGCCCCAGTCGTTGTCGGCCCTTGCCGCTGGAGCTTTCTTGCGGTACCAACCCCAAATAGGCGGCCACCTGCTTGCTATTGGCAAAACGCTTGGGGTCGCACAACGTCGCCACAAAGGCCGTCGCTACCACCGGTCCTACTCCCCGATGCGTCATCAGCAACTGCACTTCCGGCCGTTGCTCGGCTTGTTGCTTCAGGGCTTGATCCAAGGGAACAATCCGTTGGTTCAGCTCCGTCAGCAATTCCGACCAGTCCTGGCGTCGCACCCGGGCCCAAGGCGACAAGGCGGCTTTGTCCAACTCCGCCTGGCCGGCCTGCGTCGATACCCGTTTCTGGATTCCTTCATTGGTCGCCAAAGACTGCAACTGGTTCTTCGCGCGGGTGCGCGTCTGCACCAGCCGGTGGCGATGCAACACCAACTGCCGCGTATCGCGCTGCTCCAAGCTGGGCACCCAAATCCGAGGAAAACGGTTTTCCTCCATCAAACGCAACAACAACCGTGCATCCTCCTTGTCCGTCTTGGGCTTGCGCGCCGCCGCCGCCCGAACGCGGGCCGGATCGCCCACCCACAGTTCCAACCCCAGTTCTCCCAGTAGCCGTTCAAACCAGCGCAGGCCCCCGGTGGCCTCCACTCCCACCCGCACTTGCTGGCCCGCCAGTTTGCGGTAAAAGCGTTCCGCTTCTCCGTTCTTGTGTTCCAAGCGCAGCTCCTGGTACTCTCCCGTCTCCTGATCCAAAACAGCGATCTGTTGAACGCTCGGGTGATAATCACAACCTATAATCAACATGTCGGCTCCTTTCTCCCGAGCCTTGGTCTTTTAAGCAACCTAAGTTTACTCGGGATGATCGAGCCGACTCCTCATGGAATCACAGCTTGCAAGCTGTGGGTAGACGGAAATACCCAAAGCAGAGCCCGCGAAGCGGGCGACATAGTTTTCAAAAGGAAGTTCATGGAGCACGCAAAAGAAAAACTGAGGGCTTTCCTGGCGCGGCATATCGCTGGCCGGACGATCGCCGACGAGGACCAGATTTTTGCGGCTGGCTTTGTCAACTCCATGTTTGCCATGCAACTCGTATTATTTCTGGAAAAAAACTTCAAGATTGCCATTGACAACGAAGACCTGGAACTGAAGAACTTCCAGAGTATCAACGCCATGGCAGAGCTGATAGAAAGAAAGAACGGTTCGAATTCATAATGGAACTGACTTCTGAACAGCAACGGCTACGAACCGCGTTCCGCGAATTTGCAGACGCTCATATCGTGCCTCACGCGAATTCTTGGGACCGGGCCGAATGCATGCCGGCAGAAGTGGTGCGGCAATTGGCCGATAAGGGCTGGCTCGGTGCTGTACTGCCGGCCACCGGCTTCAATATGGTCGAATTCGGGCTGCTGAATGAGGAGTTGGGGCGAGGTTGTTCTTCCATCCGTAGTTTGTTGACTGTGCATAGCATGGTTGCTTTGACAATAGGTCGCTGGGGAACGGAGGCGCAAAAAACCCAGTGGCTCGAAAAGCTCAGACAAGGGCAGGCAATCGCCGCATTTGCCCTCACTGAACCCGAAGCCGGGAGTGACGCAGGGGGGATCAGGACGGAGGCCGTTGCCAGCGGGGATGATTTCTTGCTTAGCGGACACAAGAAATGGATCACGTTTGCGCAGATTGCAGATTTGTTTCTGGTATTCGCCCGAAGCCAGCGCGGGCCGTGTGCCTTCCTGCTGGAGCGAAACACGCCCGGCCTGGTGATCTCGCCCGTGCATGGCATGTTGGGCACGCGCGCCTCCATGATGGCTGAACTTCACCTCGAGCAATGCCGTGTTCCAAAACAGGACCTGGTTGGTGCTCCCGGTTTCGGCCTTTCTCTTGTCGCCTCTTCAGCCCTGGATTGCGGTCGCTACAGCGTGGCCTGGGGCTGTTTAGGCATCGCCCAGGCATGTCTGGAAACCTGCCTGCAATACACGGGCCAGCGAAAACAGTTCGGCGCCCTCTTGCGCGACCACCAGTTGGTCCAACGCATGATCGCGCACATGGTGGTAGGCGTAAAAGCAGCCCGTTTACTCTGCTACAACGCCGGACAACTCAAGGATGCAGGTGATCCAACCTCTATGATTGAGACCTCGATTGCCAAATATTTCGCCTGCAGGACCGCCGTGGAGATTGCCCGGGACGCAGTTCAGATTCTCGGTGCAAACGGATGCAGCAGCGAATATCCGGCAGAACGCTTTTATCGAGACGCCAAGATCATGGAAATCATTGAAGGAAGCAACGAGATCCAGGAGATAACGATTGCGCAGAACGCCTATGAGGAAGTTACCGACATCGCGACGATAGAGCATTTTCAGGGATGATGTAGCTGTGGAAAAACGTACGCAGAACATCAGTGGCAGATACAATTAAGAATTGAAGACTGGAATTGCAGGAGACATGTATGAGCCGTGAGGAATTGCTGGAGCGAATCAGCATTAACCCTGACATCTGCTTCGGAAAGCCGTGCATCCGAGGGCACCGGATTTGGGTTTCGCTCATCCTTGACTTTCTCGCGAACGGAGCATCCGTTGAAGACATTTTGCAGGATTACCCGCAGCTCGATGGGTCTGACATCATGGCGTGTATTGCATACGGTGCGGAGATGTCGCGGGAGCGTTTTGTGGATATTCCGCTCGAAAGCAGATCTTGAAATTTAAACTCGATGAAAATCTCGGCCGTCGTTGTGCCCAGTTATTTGTTGAGGCGGGTTATGACTGTTCGACCGTTTTAAGCCAGGGACTTTCAGGATCTAGTGACTCCGCCCTGATGATGCGCTGCCGTACTGAAGGCAGGGCACTCGTGACGTTGGACCTTGATTTTGCTAACCCCCTGTTGTTCAAACCCTCCGCGAACCGAGGAATCGCAGTACTACGTCCGCGAAGCCCTGCATCGCCAGATGAACTCAAGTTTCTGTGCAGTACTATGCTTGGCGGCTTGTCACGAGATACGCTCGACGGCCACCTCTGGATTATTGAGCTTGGCCGGATCCGGATATATCAGGAGGATACCGAATAACAGCCCTCCATGCTACACAGTGGTACATAATGTAACGCCATTCGTCATTGCGCCATATTCAGGGGCAGAAGTGCGCGTCAGGGGACTTCTGAAGGCCCAACTTCCCGATGAAAATGGTCGTTGTGGTTGAGCTGAAGATCTCTTTGGAAAGCGTCAAGGGCAGAGGTGAAGACGAGATACGGGGATTAAGAGAGTCAGTTGAAATTGACATATCCAGACGAGAATTATTTGTGACTGAACTCGGAACCAAAAGCAAAACTTCAGGCGGTGCAGTGGTTCCCGCTAAGCGACGCAAAGTTAAATGCGTCGTATGGGACCTCGATAACACCCTGTGGAACGGGACCCTGCTTGAAGGTGATGAGGTGCGTCTGCGCGACGGTGTTGGGGAAATTATCCACGCGCTCGATGCTCGCGGCATTCTGCACTCCATCGCCAGCCGCAATCATGCAGAGTCGGCGCTCGCCCGGTTGCGGGAACTGGATTTGGAAGAATACTTCCTGTATCCGCAGATTAACTGGGGATCCAAGGCGGCTTCCATACGCACCATCGCGGAAAGCCTCAACATCGGTTTGGATAGTATCTGCTTTATAGACGATCAGCCTTTTGAACTTGCGGAAGTCCAGGCTGCACTGCCGCAGGTCCTTTGTATGGAGCATGTCCAATTGCCCCATCTGCTCGAGATGCCGGAACTAAACCCTGAAACTATCACGGCAGAGTCCCGCACGAGACGCCGGATGTATATGGGCGAAATGCTGCGCAAACAGACAGAGGAGACATTCACCGGACCGCAGGAAGAATTTCTCGCCACCCTCGGCATGGTGTTCACGATCTCTCCTGCGCGCGCCGAAGACCTGGCCCGGGCGGAAGAACTTACCAACCGCACCAATCAGCTAAACACCACCGGTCGCACCTATTCCCGTGAGGAGTTGGACGAGCTGCGCTTCTCCGATCGTCATCTCCTGCTCATGTCGGAGCTGACTGACAAGTTCGGTAGTTACGGAAAAATCGGCCTTGCCCTGGTGGAATGCAGTCCAGATATCTGGACGATCAAGCTGCTGCTTATGTCATGCCGTGTGATGAACCGGGGCGTGGGCACGATTATGTTGAACCACATCCTTAGAAAGGCAAAGGAGGCCGGTGTGCGGCTGCTGTCTGAATTCATCTCCAACGACCGCAACCGTATGATGTACGTTACATATAAATTTGCCGGATTTACCGAAATCGAGAATAGAGGAGGAACCCAGATTCTTGAGCACAGTCTGGCTTCGATTCCTCCTATGGCAGATTACATATCGGTGAGAGTCGAAGACTGAACAGCATTGTATTGTTAGTTAGCGACGCTTATCGTGCTAGACTTAAAAAATGGAAGTCATCCTGAGCATACCCGACCACATCGCGAAGCAGCTTTGCGCTGCCGGTGGAGATATTTCACGACGCGCACTCGAGGCAATCGCCCTGGAAGGCTATCGCGAGCAAACACTAACACTCTATCAGGTTTCGGAAATGCTCGGGTTCTCTCGCATCGAGGCGGAAGATTTTCTCGGCCAACACCAGGTTCCGCTCGCCAGGCTCGATGAAGCTGATCTCGACCGCGAGGCTGCCCTATTCGAAGCAGCGTCACGTCGCAACCTGAATTAGCGTACTTTCCGGATGATAGCGGTCTCCAACACTACACCACTCCGATATTTGATCGCTATTGAACAAGAACATCTGCTTGAGCGGCTGTTTTGGAATACAAACTCCTGGACCGTCATCGCATTCGGCGCAACGCGCGTTGATCCGGCTCTATCGCTGAATCCACGAAATATTTGGCTCGGAACATTTGCCGTAAACAGAGATATCATGGAGGGCGCAGCCGTGTGAGAATGGGAGTTTTCGAAACACATGAGCAACGAAGTTCACAGCAAAGAGCATCAGGAGCGGATTTCCCGGCTCACTCCAGCCCAGCGCGAAATGCTTGCGAAGCGGCTGCGGGGTGAAGGACCAAAAAGCGCGTCCAAAGCCGCCATCAAGCGTCGTCCCACTCTGGACTATCCCATTACTGCCGAGCAGGAACACCTGTGGCTGCTGCAACAGATGGATCCGAATGTCCATTACTTCAACCATAGTCACGCCTACCGGCTGAAAGGCGAGTTGAATGTTGCTGCGCTGGAGCGGACCATCAATGAAATGGTGCGCCGCCACGAGAATTTTCGTACATCACTCCCGGAAATTGACGGCAAGCCCCGAGCGGTAGTTGCTCCCCAACTGGAGACTCCGCTGGAACGAGTAGAAGTTCCGGAGTTTCCCGTGGAAGACCGGTACGACCGTCTTCAGACCCTGGTTACAGCCTACACCCGCCGGCCTTTTGACATCCTGAATGGCCCTTTGATTCGAGCCGTTCTTTTCCGCGTCGCGGAACATGATCATGCAGTCATGATTACGCTCCATCACCTCGTCACGGATTTTGTCTCCTATGACTTGGTTGATAATGAGTTCTTTGCTCTCTACGATGCTTTTTCCCGAGGATTGCCGTCCCCTCTTCCCGAACTCACGGTTCAATTCGGCGACTTTGCCTGGTGGCTGGACCAATGGATGAAGTCTGAAGAAGCCGCCCGGCAGGCCGACTATTGGACCCGCAAACTCGCCGACCTTCCGCGCCTGGACCTGGTAACAGACATGCCACGTCCGCATAACCGGGCTTTTAACGCCGTGCGTCTTGTCTGGAACCTGCCGGAGATGTTGTGGCTGGAATTCAAGCGCCTGTCGGCTGCTGAGAGCGTCACGAGGTTTACCGGCTTTCTCGTCGTCTTTGCCATGCTCTTGCGCGAGTATTGCGGCAAAGATGATATTCCCATCGCCACCCCGGTGAGCAGCCGCAAGCACCGGGAAACTCAACCTTTGATCGGCTACTTTCTCAACACCATCGTGTATCGTCTGGATTTATCGGGCAATCCCACCTTTCGGGAGCTGTTGCAGCGAACGCGCCTGGTCACCCTGGAAGCGATGGCGAACTCTGATTTTCCTTTTGAGTCTCTGCTGAACAAGCTCCAGGCAGAGCGTGATCCCAGTCGCGCGCCGCTGGTGGATTGCTCGTATGCGTTCGGCAACGACCACAAGCCGCCTGAGCCTCCGGCTGGAATGGCCATGGAAGAATTCAATCCTTTTTACCAGTCCGGCTGGCTCGACGTGAATCTCGGAGTGAACGATAACACCGATCACGCCGTGGTCGTTTATGACTACCTTGTCGACCTCTTCCTGGATTCCACAGGAGAGCGGATGATGCAGCACTTCCAGCGCCTGTTCGAGCAGGCGACCGCCGATCCGGAGAAGCGGCTGAGTGACTTCCTCTTGCTCAATGATCGTGAGCAGCAACAGATTCTTGCCGATTGGAATGACACTGACGCACCTTATCCCTCCAAGCAGACAATTCAAGCTTGTTTTGCCGTGCAGGTCGCAAAGGCCGGAGGCGCCATTGCTGTTCGATCATCGGAAGCGGAACTGACTTACGGTGAGCTGAACAAGCGGGCCAACCGTCTTGCGCACACGCTCATAAAAACCGGCGTGAAAACTGAGACCGCGGTGGCCATCCTCATGGAACGCTCTGTGGACATGGTTGTTGCTACGCTGGCGGTATTGAAAGCTGGTGGCGCTTATCTGCCGCTGCACTCCGCCTATCCGCTGGAGCGCATGAGTCTGATCATGGACGAGGCACGCGCGGCTGTGCTTCTCCTCGACCGTGCCACGGCAAATCGCGGGCTGAGTCACACCGGAGTCATCGTGGTTGATGACGACGCTTCTCTGGCGGTGGAAAACGATGGTGATCCCGATATCATGGTTGATCCTGATCAGCTTGCCTATGTGGTCTACACATCGGGATCCACTGGCGCGCCCAAAGGCGTTGCCGTCACCCATCGCAATGTTCTCAGCCTGGCATTCGACCGTAGCTGGCGAGAGGCAAGTCTGGAAAGAGTGTTGTTTCATTCTTCCCACGCCTTTGACGCTTCAACATTTGAGATGTGGGTCCCATTGCTGCGCGGTAAACAGGTCATCGTTGCCCCACCCGGCGAGTTGGATAGTGCTGCTTACCGGCGTTTGTTCCAGGAAGAAAAGGTTACCTCTACCTTCCTTACTGCCACGCTTTTCAATGCACTGGTTCAGGAATCCCCGGAATGCTTTGCCAGCGTCCCTGAGATATGGGCGGGTGGCGATGTTGTTTCCGCCGTCGCCGTCCAGCGGCTGCACCAACATCGCCTCGAGACCCTGGTGTGCAATGGCTACGGCCCAACCGAAACCACCACCTTTGCCACCCACTATGCAGTCTCCAACCCTGAGAAGTTGACCGGCAATGTGCCCATCGGCAGGGCCATGGATAACCACCATGTCTATGTTCTGGACTCCGTTTTCAGGCCCGTCCCGGTAGGTATTCCCGGTGAGTTATTTATCGCCGGCGATGGAGTAGCACGCGGATATGTGCGGCGGCCTGATCTTACCGCAGAGCGTTTCGTTCCGAACCCCTTCGGAAACTCCGGCGCGCGCATGTACCGCACCGGAGATCGAGTGCGTTGGAGAGAAGACGGGCAGATAGAGTTCCTGGGACGAACTGACCAGCAGGTCAAGCTTCGCGGTTATCGCATCGAGTTAGCGGAGATTGAGGCCGCCCTTTTGGGCTGCCCCAGCGCAGGCCAGGCAGCCGTGATTTTGCATTCGGACAGCAGAGGCGAGAAGCGACTGGTTGCCTATGTAGTGCCTGCTTCCGGCCAAAGCCTCAACGCAGATGAGTTGCGCGAGTCCCTGGCTCGTGTGCTGCCTAACTACATGGTGCCTGCCTTCATCACGGTCCTGTCTTCCCTGCCTTTGAACTCCAACGGCAAGCTTGACCGTAAGAGATTGCCCGCGCTTGAAATCAACAGAAGCGGTGTGGGGCGCAGACCTCGCACCCACGCGGAAGAAGTTCTCTGTTCGCTCATGATGCAGGTGCTGGGTCTTTCCCACATCACCCCCGATGACAACTTCTTCGCGCTTGGCGGCGATAGCATTTTGGCGTTTCAACTGGTCAGCCGTGCGCGGCGGTCAGGATTGGTCCTCAGCTTGCGCGATGTCTTTGAACAACCGACGATTGAGGCTCTTGCAGGTCTTTCTCGCGCGCAGGATGCGGTGGCGGTTGTAGCCGACGTCGGAGTCGGTCCAATGCCTCCCACTCCCATCGTCTGTTGGTTCCTGGAATCGGGCGGCACGCTGCAAAGCTTCAGCCAGTCGATTGTGCTGCAAGTTCCGGTCAATCTCGAGCGTCAACATCTGGCGCGCTCTTTGCAGACGATACTAGATCATCACGATGCGCTGCGACTGCGTTTCACCGGTGCAGAGAAGAGCAGAGAGCAGTGGAGTCTGGAGGTCCAGCCGCCAGGTGCAGTGCAAGCCGAATCGTGTCTGCACGCAATCGACGTAACAGGACTTGACGATGATGCACGCAGCCGGAAAATACAGGAAGAAGCTCTGGCTGCCGCGAGACGGCTCTCTGCTGAGAGTGGACTCATGTTGCAATCCGTATGGTTTGACGCGGGCCGCACTTCACCCGGACATTTGCTGCTGACCATCCATCATTTGTCCGTAGATGGAGTTTCCTGGCGAATCCTGTTGCCAGATCTAGCGGCTGCCTATGCAGCAATCTCCGCTGCAAATCTTCCGGCTCTTGAACCATCTCCCGTCTCCTTCCGTGGCTGGGCGGAACGATTAAACCGCGAGGCGCTGAGTCCAGAGCGAGTGAAGGAACTGTCCTTCTGGACTGACATGTTGAAAGACGCCCCGGAACTTGTTCCCAACCGCCAGCTTGTTGCCAGCCGCGATACTGTGGGCAGTGCTCAACAGATCGTCCTTACCTTGCCGCCCCAAGTTACGGCTCCTTTGTTGAACCGCGTTGCCGGGGCATTTCATGCCCGCATCAATGACGTGCTGCTCACCGGCTTGGTTCTTAGCATTCTGAAATGGCGGGGCCGCCACGGCGATGGCACATCCGTATTGATTGACATGGAAGGCCATGGACGGGAAAGCATTTTTGACGGCCTTGATCTTTCCCGCACAATAGGATTTTTCACCACTATCTTTCCCGCGCGTCTTGACCCTGGCCCACTGGATCTTGAAGAAGCCTGGGCGGGAGGCGAAGCCCTGGGAAGAGCGCTCAAGTCAATCAAAGAACAGCTCCGCTCGATTCCTGACAACGGGATCGGTTACGGATTGCTGCGTTATTTGAATCCTGAGACTGCGCCGGTTTTGTCTCGTCTGCCTAAATCCCAAATCGACTTTAACTACCTGGGACGTTTTCCCGTGGCTGAAACCGCCGATTGGACACCCTCTGAGTCTTTCGGTGGAGGCCTGGACCCTGAAATGGCCTTCCATCATCCATTACAAGTTGATTCCACGGTATTGGAGCGCGCTGCCGGTCCGGAGCTTACGGCCGTCTGGACGTGGATGCCGGGAATATTTTCAGAAAATGATGTTCGTTTGCTCGCAGATGGATGGTTCCATATGCTGGAAGCGCTTGTTCAGCATAGCGAAGAGCCCGAAGCGGGAGGGCTATCTCCATCGGACGTTCCCCTGGCCGCTCTCTCCCAATCTGAAATTGAACGGATCGAGAGCCGGCACGGCGAGATCGAAGACATATTGCCTCTTACACCGGTGCAGGAGGGAATGCTCTTCTACGCTTTCTATGATGCCGGTGGACCCGATATTTACAACGTCCAGATCATGCTCAGGCTGGAGGGGCTGCTCGACGAAAAAGCGCTTCACGATGCAGCGAAAGCTTTGCTGGGTCGCCACAAGAATTTGTGCGTAGCTTTCGAGTACAAAGATCTGGACCGGCCGGTGCAAATCATACCAAAAGATTTTTCTTTGCCGTGGAGTACTCTGGATCTCTCCACATTTGAGCCGTCCGAACGCGAACGCCGCTGGACTGAGCTCGTGCAACGCGAACGTCTCGCCCGTTTTAATCCGCATGTCTCGCCACTGTTCCGGTTTCTTCTGGTCCGTTTTGCGCCGGAAGAATCCCGCCTGCTGATGACCACCCATCACATTCTGGTAGACGGATGGTCGGTGCCCTTGATCATTCCCGAGTTGCAGACACTCTACGAGCATCATGGCAGCGATGCTGTCTTGCCCCGGGTCACGGCCTACCGTGACTACTTGGCGTGGCTTGTCAGCCGGGATCGCAGTGCAGCCGAAGCTACCTGGAAGGAAGCGCTGGCTGGACTCGAAGAAGGCACGCGGCTCAGCCCACGAGATTCCCTGGGCGATCCGAAAATACCGGAACGAATGATTGTTGATCTTGACGAAGAGCTCACACAGCAGCTCACAGAGCGGGCCCGCGCCCGCAGTTTGACCGTCAGCACCATAGTCCAGGGCGGCTGGGCTGTTCTGCTGTCACGTCACACCGGCCGGGAAGATGTAGTGTTTGGCAGCACCGTGAACGGACGCTCTCCGGAGATCGCGGGCGTTGAAAGCATGATTGGACTTCTGATCAACACCGTGCCCACACGCGTAACCCTGCGCTCTGCCGATTCATTCAACGATCTTGTTAGCCGGTTGAACCAGGAACAATCCCGCCTTCTCCCTCATCAATACCTTGGATTGGTGGAAATTCAGCGCCTGGCCAAAATGCATGAATTATTCGACACCCTGGTGGTCTTTGAGAACTTCCCTAGAGGAAAAAGCCGAACGGAAGTGGATGCGCACCCGTCCCCTGGTCTGCGGCTCTCATTGATGGACCTCAACGATGCCGCACATTATCCGTTGACTGTGATCGTTGCTCCCGGCCGGAAACTGTCCGCGTATTTTATGTATCACCCCGACCACTTTAGCGCCGATTTCGTGGAGCTTCTGAGCCGCCGCTTTATGCGCCTGCTTGCGGCGTTTGCCACAGCTCCCGATCAGTTTGTCAACTGCATCGATTTACTCGATGCGCGTGAACGCCGGCAGATTGTGGTGGACTTCAACCAGACATATACAGAGTATCCGCGCAACATAACCATGATGGAGTTGTTTGTAGAGCAGGTGCAGCGCCGTGGGGAAGAAGTGGCGGTGATCTGCGACCAGGAGAAAATCAGCTATACCGACCTGGACCGCCGTTCGAACCAACTGGGACACTATTTAAGGAACCTGGGCATCGGTCCGGAAAAGCTGGTGGGCATCAGCGTCGAGCGCTCCATAGACATGGTGCTCGCCATGGTGGGCATTCTCAAAGCCGGGGGAGCCTATGTTCCCATCGATCCCGCATATCCACCGGATCGGCTGCGCTTTATGGCCGAGGATTCTGACATTGGAGTTTGGCTCACACAAAGACACTTGGCCCATCGCATCCCCAAGTTGAAAACGCCTGTTGTATGCCTTGACCATGATTGGGACGAGATCGCGCAACAAAGCGGCCAGGGTTTGCAACCCCTGGTGTTTCCGGAAAACGTCGCCTATGTTATTTACACGTCAGGCTCGACGGGACAGCCTAAAGCCGCAGCAGTAAGCCATCGCAGCATGATCCGGCTGCTGCGCGAGACCAACTACATTCAACTTATGGGCGATGAGGTAGTAGCTCAGACCGTCAACATGTCCTTTGATCCCTCTACATTTGAGATATGGGGAGCGCTATTGAACGGTGGCCGCCTGGCGATCATCGGCAATGAAGTGCTGTTGGATGTAGAAAGATTTGCGGCAGAGATCATAGACAAGGGCGTGACAGTCATGTTTCTGGCCACCGCCTTGTTTAACGAAGTGGGACGCCTGAAACCCAGCATGTTCAATTCGGTAAAGAGCCTGCTGTTCGGAGGGGAAGCCGTTTATCCCGTAACTGCGGCTGCCGTGCTTGAGCATGGGGGACCGGAGCGGCTCGTGAACGCCTATGGGCCTGCCGAGTGTACGACATTCAGCGGTTGGTATGTCGCAAGAGAAGTAGCCAGGGACGCAGCGAGTGTGCCCATCGGCAAGCCGGTCGCAAATACTCAACTCTATGTGCTGGACCGCAACCTGAACCTTGAGCCCATCGGAATCATGGGCAAGTTGTACATCGGTGGCGAAGGACTGGCGCGAGGCTATTGGAGAAGACCGGAATTAACAGCAGAGAGATTTGTTCCCGATCCCTATGGCCAACCCGGAGGACGCCTTTATACCAGTGGGGACCTTGCCCGTTGGATGGAAGATGGCAATCTGGAATTCTTTGGTCGCGAGGACAATCAGATCAAGATACGCGGCTTCCGGGTGGAGTTGGGCGAGATTGAGGTGGCCTTGCTGCAGCATGGCGGAGTACGCAACTGTGCCGTGGTGATGAAGACCCTCGGCAGCGGCAAGCAGTTGGTGGCCTACGTATCCGGCGAGGCGCAGGCTGACGAACTAAAGAATTACTTGAAAGCCAAGCTGCCCGAGTACATGGTGCCGGGTATCTACGTGATGTTGCCCGAGTTGCCGCTCAACACTAATGGCAAGGTAGATCGCAGAGCTCTTCCGGAAGTAGACGACAGCGCGCTTTCGGAGACCGAGGAAGGCGCGCCGGAGGCAATGACTGCTGTCGAAGAATTGCTTGCAGACCTTTGGAAAGAAGTGCTGGGAGTTGCGCGCGTCTCAGCGCGCTCCAACTTCTACGACCTGGGCGGACATTCTTTGTTCGCGCTCCGCGTAGTATCCCGCATCAATGACTATTTCCAGACGGGGCTTTCGGTGCGGACGCTTCTTGAATATCCAGTGCTGATGGATTTTGCCCAGAGGCTGCGTTCCATTTCAGCGCGCCCCATCGAGGAAATGGAAAAAATAGCCAGAATTGGGCTGATAGTCCGCAGGATGACCCCCGAGCAACGCAAAGCCGCCCTCTCTGCACAATGAAAATAGTGGGTCATTTTGCGTGAAGACTTGTAACAGACATAGCTTGTCCTGAGGTGCGCCGAAGAGCCTGTCCTGAACGTGCGAAGGAAACGTTAGTCGGGCCGAAGGCGTTGAAAAATAATTGGGCTTTAGCTCAATGTCACTTACTGAAAAGTGTCTCAACTTTTACGATGCCCTATACCTCTTGTCATCCTGAACGAAGCGCGGCAAGAGCCTCCCACCGACGAATATGATTGGCGCGGAGTGAAGGACCCCGATAACGTTAAGGGCTTAATTGCAGATACGGGGCGTTCTACCCGGTTTTGTCATAGGGGTGGAGCCCTGCGCACCTTGCTTAAAGGTCGTGGATATCCACTACCAGGATTTCAGGAGTAATGATGACTAGACCCAATGGGATGCCGCCGGACGCACGGCGACAGCAACATGCGGAATACCCAGAGGACATGTGCATTCACGAACTCTTCGAAGCCCAGGTGAAGCACACGCCGCAAGCCACGGCGGTGGTGTTTGGCAACGAGCGAGTGAGCTATCACGAGTTGAACCGCAGGGCAAACCGGCTGGCGCACGTTCTGAGGAAGAATGGAGTCAAGCCGGAGGAGCGAGTAGGAATATGCGCGGAGCGGGGCGTGGAGATGGTCGTGGGCGTGCTCGCGGTCCTGAAAGCCGGGGGGGCATATGTGCCTCTGGACCCGGAGTATCCCCCGGAACGGTTGCAATACATCGTGAACGACAGCGCGCCCGTGGCAGTGCTCGCGCAGAGGAACACGGCAGGACTACTGAAAAAAATCGGGAATGGAATCAGGGTAATTGGATTGGACGGAGACGCGCAGGGACGTGAAACAGAGGCAAATCCCGATCGCACAAGCGTTGGACTGTCACCGAACCATCTGGCGTATGTGATTTACACCTCTGGCTCTACCGGTGTACCTAAGGCAGTGATGTTGGAACATCGCAACACAGTCAACCTGATTTGCTGGGCACATCGGGCTTTTAGTGACGATGTACTTTCGCGAACGTTATTTTCCACCTCCCTCAACTTTGATCTGGCAGTGTACGAGTGCTTTGTCCCGCTGACGTGCGGAGGCAGTATCCACATCGTCGCCGATGCCTTGGACTTGGCGGGAGGAGGAGTGGATGTAACGCTGATCAACACGGTGCCGTCGGTGATGAAGATACTGTTGGAAGAGCGCGTAGTGCCTCCGGCGGTGCAGGCGGTGAATGTCGCTGGGGAGCCGTTGCGGCGGGAACTCGTGGAAAGCATTTTTGCAGCTACGGAAGTGAAGCAGGTTTGCAACTTGTATGGACCCACGGAAACCACGACCTACTCGACGTGGGTGAAGATGACGCGGGAAAACGGATTCGTCGCCCATATCGGTAGGCCGGTCGCTAACACGCGTGTGTACATCCTCGATGAGAAGCTGAATCCGGTTACAGCGGGAGTAGAGGGCGAGATCTATATCGCAGGAGCCGGAGTGGCCCGCGGCTACCTGAACCGTCCTAAACTGACGGCGGAGCGCTTTGGACCCGACCCCTATTCAGCGCAAGCGGGTGCGCGCATGTACAAGACGGGCGACATTGGCAGATGGCAGGCGGGCGAAAATCTGGAATTTCTGGGACGGAACGACAATCAGGTGAAGATTCGCGGGTTCCGAATTGAACTTGGCGAAATAGCAGCGCGACTCGAGGAGCATCCGGCGGTGGCGGAGGCGGTGATCGTAGCACAGGAAGGCGTGCCCGGAGAGAAGCATCTGGTGGCCTACTACGTGATGGACAGAGCCTGGCGCGGCAGTGAAGAGTATGGCACACGAGAGGAGCTCAAGACCGAGCATGTGCGCGAACTTCATCGCTGGCTCCAGGATAGATTGCCGGAGTATATGGTGCCAGCAGTATATGTGCGGATGGAGCAGATGCCGCTCACAGCCAACGGGAAACTCGACCGCAAGGCGTTGCCCGCTCCCGAAGCAGATGCCTACGCGAGGCAAGCCTATGAAGCGCCACAAGGGGAGACGGAGGACATGTTGGCGGACATTTGGGCCGAGTTGCTTCAGGTGAACCGCGTCGGGCGCCGCGATAACTTTTTTGGTCTGGGTGGACACTCACTGCACGCGGTACGCGTGGTGACGCGCATCCGGCAAAGGTTGGATGTGGCGATCACGGTAGGGGATCTGTTCGCGCACCCTGTGCTGGCGGATTTGGCCGGCAGTCTGAAGGGCGCAACGCCAGCCAAGCTGCCGCCGATTGTGCGTGTAGAGCGAGGCCCGCGGCTGCCGTTGTCATTTGCGCAGCAACGCTTGTTCTTTTTGGCCCAGATGGAAGAGGCGAGCAAGGCATATCACGTGCCTTTGGGCTTGCATTTAAAGGGCGATTTGGACACGGCCGCTTTGCGGCGGGCGCTGGACCGGATTGTGGCGCGGCATGAGGCTTTGCGGACCACTTTTGTCTTGATTGACGGAGAGCCTGTGCAGCGCATTGCCTCCGCTGCCGGCAGCCGGTTTCATCTGCTGGAGTGCGATCTGCGCGGGCGTCAGGATGCGCTGGCGGAACTGAATCGTCTTCTCGCCGGCCACGCGAACGCACCTTTCAATCTGCAAACCGGACCCCTGGTTCGCGGATTATTGACTCGCGGGTTATTGGTCCGCGAGTCGGAGCCTGAGCACACCTTGCTGATCACCATGCACCATATCGTTTCCGATGGTTGGTCGTTGGGGGTCTTCCTTAGTGAATTGAGCAAATTGTACAGCGCCTTCCGGCGCGGGGAAGAGGACCCATCGCCGGAATTGCAAGTCCAGTACGCGGACTATGCCATGTGGGAACGGCAGTGGCTGGAAGGCGAGGTACTGAAGCAGCAGGGCGAGTACTGGAAAGGAGCTTTGCAGGGCGCCCCGGCGCTTCTTGAGTTGCCCACGGACCACGCACGCCCGGCGCAGCAGGACTATCGAGGAGCAATTGAGGAACTTGTGCTCGATCACAGGCTCACTGCCGGTTTGAAAAAGCTGAGCGCGCGGCAGGGAACAACCTTATATATGACGCTGCTGGCAGGCTGGGCAGCTTTGCTCGCGCGCTTGTCAGGCCAGGCGGAGGTGGTGATTGGCACGGCGGTGGCGAACCGAGGACGGGCAGAGATCGAAGGATTAATTGGATTTTTCGCAAACACTCTGGCCCTTCGGATAAATGTAGGCGGCTCAGTATCAGTGAAAGAGTTACTGAAACGCGTGAAGGAAGTGGCCTTGGGAGGGCAACAGAATCACAACCTGCCGTTTGAGCGCGTAGTGGATATAGTGCGTCCTGAGCGGACTCTGGCCCACAATCCTTTGTTCCAGGTTTCGCTCGCCTGGCAGAACACGCCGGAAGGGGCCATTATGCTGGGCGGCGTGGAAGCGAAGCCGCTCGAATCGGTGCCTTACCAGTCGGCAAAATTCGACTTGACACTTTATATGCGCGAGGCGAATGGGACGATCACTGGTGAATTGGAATACGCCACCGCGCTATTTGATCCCGGCGCCATCAGGCGTTATCACGGATATTTCCTTAGGCTGCTTGAGGGGATGGTCGAGCAGGAGTCGGAGTTGGTGGATCGCCTGGGCATCCTCAGTGACAGCGAGCGGGAGCAGATCGTATACCAGTGGAATGAGACTTCAGTTGAATATCCGTTGAACAAGAGCGTTCACGAGTTGTTCGCGGAGCAGGCGGAAAAGACTCCGTACGCGGTGGCGGTGGAATATGAAGGCCGGCAGTTGAGATATGGCGAACTGAACCGGCAGGCAAATCAGTTGGCACATCATCTACAGGCATTGGGGGTGAAGCCTGAGATGCGAGTGGCGATCTGTGTCGAGCGTGGTTTGGAGATGATCGTAGGACTCATGGCCATACTCAAGGCTGGGGGCGCTTATGTGGCACTGGATCCGGCCTATCCGCTGGAACATTTGCAGCACATGCTGGAGGATAGTGAGCCGGTTGCTCTGCTAACGCAAGCTCAACTCCGGCTGCGGCTGGGGCCATTTCCTGCCAACCTGCCCACAGTGGATTTGACCGATACTTCTACCTGGGCCAGCCAGCCGGAGAGCAACCCCGAGGCTGCCGGCATGGGGATGACCCCAGGGCATCTGGCCTACGTCGTTTACACCTCCGGTTCCTCAGGCAAGCCCAAAGGCGTGATGGTGAGTCACCTGAATCTTGTGAGTTCAACCTTTGCCAGGAAGCTGGTTTACGGTGGGCTGGGCCGTTTTTTGCTGCTGTCTTCCATCTCATTTGATAGTTCGGTGGCAGGTATCTTTGGAAGCCTTCTCCAGGGCGGTACGCTGATCATTGCCAGTAGCGATGTAGTTCGCGATCCATTGCGTCTCAAGCAGGAGGTGCAGCGCCTGGGAGTGGAAAGCTTGCTCTGTGTTCCGTCTTTATATAGGCACTTTTTGGAATACTCCGTTGGCTCCGAAAACAAGAACCAGCTTTCCAGGGTCATGGTTGCGGGCGAGGTTTGTCCCCCGGACCTAGTGGCAAAGTCAGCCCTGCAGCAACCTCAAGCTGAGCTATTCAACGAGTACGGGCCCAGCGAAGCTACGGTGTGGGCGAGCGTGCACCGTTGTTCCTACCCATTGGGCAGACAATCAGTGCCAATCGGACGCCCGATTGCGAATACGCGGGTGTACATTCTTGATACGCGGGGCGAAGATACGCGGGGAAAAGATACGTGGGGAGAACCGGTTCCGATTGGAGTAGCGGGGGAGCTGTATATCGGGGGAGCAGGAGTAGCCCGGGGCTACCTGAACCGAGCTGAGCTGACAGCGGAGCGTTTCGTCCCCGATCCGTACGCAGCACAAGCGGGTGCGCGCATGTACAGGACCGGCGATGTAGGCAGATGGCTTTCGGACGGGAACCTCGAATTTCTGGGACGGAACGATGATCAGGTAAAGATTCGCGGGTTTCGAATTGAGCTTGGAGAGATAGCATCGCGATTACAGGAGCACCCCGCAGTGAAGGAAGCAGTAGTGATAGTGCGGGAGGAGGCGTCTGGAGAGAAGCGCTTGGTGGCTTACTATACTCCTTCAGCTCTGCACACACTCACTGCTCCCGAATCGGGTCCTTCCGATCTGCGCGCGTTCCTCTCTGGGCGTTTGCCGGAGCACATGGTACCGGCAGCGTATGTGTTGCTGGAGTCTTTTCCTTTGACACCGAGTGGTAAGTTGGAGCGTAAGGCTTTGCCGGTGCCCACGGCGAATGCGTACGCAATGCGCAGGCATGTACCGCCACAGGGAAACCTTGAGACCGCCCTGGCGGTAATCTGGGCGGAGCTTCTCAAATTGGAACAGGTGGGTCGTCACGATGACTTCTTTGCATTAGGTGGACAATCTTTGCTCGCGCTCCGTGTACTGTTTCGCGTGAATGACTGCTTCCAGACGGAGCTTTCTGTGCCGGCCCTTCTTGATCATTCGGTGCTGATGGAGTTTGCGCAGAAGCTGCGATCCATTTCCGGACGCAACCCGGAGGAATTGGAAAAAATAGCGGAGATGTGGCTTGGAGTTCACCGGATGACACCCGAAGAACTCAAAGCCGCTCTTGCCAAGCATTGAACCCGCTGCGGGATCGTTTGGCATTTTTTTAGATTTGATCAAACCCTTAAGCAAAATCTCATGCACTAATAAAAATTCGCAGATTGCGAATCTTCTTGATATCATCTAGTTTAGTGGCTACTTTCTTCGCATAGCGCGAAGATTTTATCCCTAATGTAATTTCTCGTAATGCGAAGCCTCTAACCTAAACGGATGCACAATTGAGAGTTATCGGTGAAGGTGTTATCGACAAAGCGATTAAGAAGCATGGTGATTTGTCCGGCCCACTTTCTGCTTGGTTCAAGATCGCATCGACGGAAACCTGGGAAGGACTAAACGACATCCGCAAGACCTTTCCGAGTACCGATGGAGTCGCCGGAAAGTTTGTATTTAACATCAAGGGAAACAGCTATCGTTTGATTGCAACAATTAATTTTAGAAGTCAAACACTGTTCATTGAACACGTTTTGACACATGCAGAATACGACAAAGGAGAGTGGAAATGAATGCGGCTTACGCGACGTCATATCCCACGCTGCTTTCCGAGATACAGCCTGAAGTTGTGCATGATGAGGCACTCAACGAAAGGTTTATCAGTGTTCTTCGTGATCTTGATGGACGCTGGGACTCACTATCTGCGGACGAAAGAAAACTCCATGAGTTGCTAGTGTTAATCATTCAAGACTTCGAGAAGCGTACATATAAAGTTGATGCCGCAACGCCAATTGATGTGATTGAAGAACTGATGGCAGCGAACAAATTAAAGAACAAAGATTTGGTTGGCATTTTTCCTACTGAAAGTGTTGTGTCTGAAATTCTTAGCGGGAAAAGAGGTTTGACCGTTGAGCACATTAAGCGTCTGTCAGAGCGCTTCAATGTGTCCCCAGCTGTCTTTTTCCCTTAGTCCTGCGATTTTTGTTACTGCGCTATTTCTGTGCGCATTTCCGGTGAGAGTCTTGCTGCTCGCGCCTTACCGCACTTTTCCTCCCAAGTTGCCAGACTCTGCCGCGCGCATCGTGGATTGGGCCACTTCTCATCACCACCTGCGTATGCATGGATTGATACCGGCATTCTGCTTCGCCGCGCCCGCAGCGGTTTTGGAAAGATGGACTTTTATACACCATTTTCGCGATCTGCTGATTGCAACGGAAGCCGTACGTGCAGGGGCAACGCTCGTGACCGAAAATGCCGGACACTTTGCACGCTGGAGATCACTGCTTGCATCTGCCGGGAGGACTCTGAAAGTCTTCAATCCCTCTTAGTACCGGTTTCAATAGCCCCTGCTTATGCCGGACCAATCTTCGCTATACTGCTTAATTTGATTTACATCCCTTTGAATTTGCTTGATTCACAATTCTGGAGGCTAGATGTTGACACTCGCACAGAATTTTAGGTTCGCGCTTCGCAGATTAAAAAATAATCCCGGATTCACCGTTGTTGCCGTGCTCACGCTGGCCCTGGGAATCGGCGCGAATACCGCGATGTTCAGCATTGTCAATGCTGTCCTGCTTCGGCCTCTTCCCTATCGTGATCCGCAAAGACTCATGTTGCTTGCTGAGCATTGGCCGCAGTTCCCCAGGCTCTCGCTCTCCTATCCCAATTACAAGGACTGGCGCGATCAGAGCCATTCATTTGAAGCAATAGGAGCGGTACGGAACGATCTCATGACAATGACTGGGGGCTCCGAAGCCGAACGGCTGCCCTCGCAATATGTGACTGCCAATCTTTTTGACCTGTTAGGAGTGAAGCCGGAATCGGGTCGCGCCTTCTCGGACGCGGAAGATAAGCCAGGGGCGCCGCCTGTGGCGCTCATCAGTCATAGTCTCTGGGAACGGCGGTTTTCATCTTCTCAAGGCGTGCTCGGCCAAACCATCACACTGGATAATCAGAACTATTCCATTATTGGTGTGATGCCGCTCCGGTTCGAGATTCTTCAGCAGGCGGTCGATGTCTTCCTGCCGTTCGAGCCCTGGGCCAGAACGCTGCCGGAAGATCGCAGCTGGCATCCCGGAATTTTTCCTATAGCCCGTCTGAAATCGGATGTTTCACTCGAGCAGGCCCGTTCGGAAATAGCCGTCATTGCCAAACGCCTGGAGCAGCAATATCCGCAGACCAACAACAATGTGTCATCGTTGGTCGATCCCATGCTGGAGCAGATTGTGCAAAACGTTCACACCGCGCTTTGGTTCTTGATCGGCGCAGTTGGCGCAGTGCTCCTGATTGCCTGTGCCAATGTCGCCAATCTTCTGCTCGTCCGCGCCACCGGACGTCGGCGCGAGATGGCAGTCTGCATCGCTCTGGGAGCCCGCCGGGGCGATATTATTCGGCAGTTGTTGACAGAAAGTGTGTTGGTGGCTATTGCTGGTGGTCTTCTGGGGCTTGCCTTGGCCTGGGCCGCAGTGCCTCTTGTGGTGCGACTGGCGGGAAGCAGCCTTCCCCGCAGTAATAACATTTCTATTGATCTGTGGGTCCTGGGTTTCACTGCACTGATTGCATTGTTGGCCGGCATCCTGTTCGGACTGGCCCCCGCGCGCCATACATGGAGCATCGACCTGCGTGAAACTCTGAATGAAACCAACCGCGGCGGGTCGGTGCGTGCGGTCTTACGTATCCGAGCAGCTTTGGTTGTTGCCGAGATCGCCATAGCCATGTTTCTCCTGGTCGGGGCCGGTCTTCTGTTCAAGAGCTTCGCCCGCCTGTCCCAGGTTTCTCCGGGTTTCTCTACCGATCACATCCTGATCGCGAATATAGTGCGTTCGCCGGCGGCGTATAGTGATCGGAATGTACGTTTGGCGTTCTTTGATCGCCTCTTTGAACAGTTGTCAGCTTTGCCGGGCGTGCGCTCGGTTGGGGCTGTGACCATTCTGCCTGTAACCGGCGCCGGGGCGGCTCTCCACTTTAATATTCAGGGAAGGCCTCCCCGGTCCCCTGCGGACTACACAATTGGCGGCTATCGTGCGGTCAGCGCAGGCTACTTAAAAACGCTGGGAGTGCCGCTTATCACGGGCCGGTGGATCGAAGATCGCGACCGTGAAGGTGCCCCGGCCGTGGTCGTGGTGAATTCCAGCTTTGCGCGCACATACTTTCCTAATCAATCTCCGATCGGCCAACACATACAGCTTGGGGCCTCACCTAGTCCCAACGTTCCCTGGATGGAGATTGTCGGAATCATTGCTGATGTAAAGCAATCTCTGGCCAGTGAGTCTTCTTCCGAGATGTACCTGCCTTTTCGTCAGGCGGACCAGTTGCTTCCAGTCACGACACTGTCCTTGGTGGTACGCACTGTCGCGGACCCTTTGGCGCAGTCCGAACCCATACGCTCGGCCGTACATAACATCGATCCGAATCAACCGCTTACCGCAATCCGAAGCATGGAAGAGAACATCGCGCAGTCCATCTCTCAGCCGCGATTTCGCACCGTTCTGTTGGCGGTCTTTGCCGGCATCGCTCTGGCGCTTGCGGCGGTTGGCATTTTCGGCGTGATGGCATACTCGGTTGCCCAGCGCACTCGAGAACTAGGACTGCGGATAGCGCTGGGGGCGTCGCGTGGCCGGGTCCTGCAATTGGTCATGGCCCATGGCGTGCGCCTGACGCTTGTGGGTGTGGCCATTGGACTCGCCGGCACATTCCTCCTTATTCGCTTTGTGTCCAGTTTTTTATTCAACGTCCCTGCTTACGATCCCATGACGTTGGTGGGCGTGGTTGCAGCATTGATTGTTATTTCGCTCTGTGCCTGTTACCTTCCCGCCCGGCGCGCCACTTTGGTTGATCCGATTGTGGCCCTGAGAGAAGAATAAAGGACAACGCAACACTTCATGGACGCAACCATCTTGATCGTCGGCAGTGGATCTTTGGCGCGGGCCATCGCTTATTCATTGGCTCTATTGCTGGATCGCCCACATCGCGTGATAGTTTGCGCCCGATCCAGGGATCAATTGAATGAAATTATCTACGTCTCACGCGCAAAGGCTGCAAGCGCGCAATCGCCGCTCAAATTTGATTCCGTCGAATTTGAAGCCGAATCGGGTGATGCCGGCAGGCTGCTTTCAACGTTACAACCTGACGTAATCGTGAATTGTGCTTCCCATTACTCTCCCTGGGAAGGGATTCACCGGCCTTCATCATGGACACATCTGCTCCGCAGCGCGGGATTCGGTTTCACATTACCATTGCAGGCGCCTTTCGCAATCAAGTTTGCTAAAGCCGTGGCCGCTCATTCACGACCAGTGCTTTTTATCAACGGCTGCTATCCTGATGCAGTCAATCCACTCTTGCGCGCCCTGGATCTTCCCGTCTTTTGCGGCATCGGCAATATTGCTCTTGTGGCAACAAGCTTGCGGTCTTCTCTTGGTCTTATGCCCCAGCAACGCCTGCAAGTCATGGCTCATCACCTGCATTTACACACGCCAAAACCTGGAGTGGATGAAGCTCAGGCCTGGGTTGATGGGAAACGCTGTGAAAACGTAAACGACTTGCTGGCAGGCCAACGGACAAGCGGTGGTTTGGAGGTCAATAAAGTGATTGGGTGTACAGCCGCTGTTTTGCTGAGCAACATCATCGAGGGACGCGAGGTGGAAACCCACGTACCCGGCCCATCTGGACTCCCCGGAGGATATCCGGTCCGAGTAGTGGGCGCGCGCATGGATCTGAATTTACCGGCTGGTCTTTCAGAATGTGAGGCGATTACGTGGAACGAAAGAATTGCAGTCGCGGATGGAGTAAAAATACTCTCCAATGGAAGCGTGGAATTCGGAGAAGAGACAAAGCTTGCCTTCAGGCAATATCTACCCCAAATATCCGGCGGCTTTCGCGCCAGCGAGATAGATAAAGTCACACAATCAATGCTGGTACTCCGGGAGAAGCTAACCCGGGAGAAATTAAGAAACTAAAATCCGCACTCGATTCCCCGTTAATGCCTCGCTAAGAATCTTTTCCGGCTAGTAGCTAAAAGCCAAATTGGAATTAGAAATCACAAATTAATTTGAATTTTAGAGGCCCATACGGCTATAAAGTCTGTTCGGCTTCATGAGCTTCGCAGGAGTTACAAGTATTTCTCGTTTTGCACTAATGAGCCGCGCCGCTGAATCAGCCACAGCAATCGCCATTATCGGGATGAGCGGCCGCTTTCCTGGCGCTGGCGATCTGGAGCAGTTCTGGGCAAATCTGTGCGGTGGCGTCGAATCCATCCGTGCCTTTACCCCTGAAGAACTCGCGGCCGCCGGTGTAGATTCCATTTCGCAATCCAGTCCTCAATTTGTAAATGCCGGCGCTCCGCTCGATGGCGCGGAGATGTTTGATGCGTCCTTTTTCGGCTTTACTGCGCGTGAAGCGGAAAGTATGGATCCCCAGCAGCGAGTGTTCCTGGAATGTGCCTGGCACGCGCTCGAGGATGCGGCACATCCGGTTGCTGTAGACATTCCCATTGGTATCTTTGCCGGCATGAGTACAAGCTCTTATCTGTACCGCTTGTATGCCCATCCAGAGATCGTTGAGGCAGTTGGCAATTATCAGATCATGATCGGCAACGACAAAGACCATCTTGCCACACAAGTCGCCTACAAACTGAACTTAAGAGGACCGGCGCTGTCTATTCAAACCGCTTGTTCCACTTCACTGGTTGCTGTTTCCCTTGCTTGTCAATCGCTGTTGAATCACGAATGCGATGTGGCGCTTGCAGGTGGCGCATCGGTCAAGCTACCGCAGCATGGAGGTTATTTCTATGAAAACGGAGGCATTCTTTCCCCGGACGGACATTGCCGCCCTTTTGATGCGGATGCCAAGGGAACCGTGGCTGGCAATGGAGCGGGAATTGTGGTGCTGAAGCGGATGTCTGACGCAGTCCGTGATCGAAACCGGATTCGTGCAGTCATTCTCGGATCAGCCATCAATAATGATGGAGCTGGAAAAGTCGGCTACACCGCGCCCAGTGTTAACGGACAGACAGCGGTGATTGCCGCTGCGCTGGCCTTTGCCAATGTCTCCGCTGACACAATTGGATACGTGGAAGCACATGGTACCGCCACTCCGATGGGCGATCCAATTGAGATAAAAGCACTCACGCAGGCGTTTCGCGCCGGCACGCAACGGAAGAGTTTTTGTTCTATCGGTTCAGTAAAAAGCAATATTGGGCACCTGGACGCCGCTGCCGGCATCGCCGGATTGATCAAGGCTGTTTTGTGCCTGGAAAACAGGCAGCTTCCCCCGTCTCTCCATTTTGCTCATCCCAACCCGGAAATCGACTTCAAGGCTAGCCCGTTCTATGTGCAGAGCCAGCTTACAGAATGGAAGCCGGGCGCAACACGCCGGCGGGCGGCCGTGAGTTCCTTCGGCATCGGGGGAACAAATGCTCATGCAGTGCTGGAAGAGGCGCCGCCCGCTGAGAGTTCTGGCCCCTCTCGCAAAGTACAGGTGCTTCCCATTTCCGCGCGTAGTGAAGCTGCCCTGGATCACGCCACCGCAAATTTGCTGGAGAATCTACGGAAACATCCGCAGCGTCCGTTGGCTGATGTCGCCTTTACGCTGTCAGTAGCAAGAACGGGGTTTGCCCAACGGCGATTTCTCCTGGCAAGGAGCACGGAAGAGGCCATTGCTCTGCTCAGCGATGGTCAGCTCAATGCCGCCCAGCTCACTGATGGTCAGTTTGCCGATACACCGCGATTGCGCACAGGCAAGATCGAGGAGAATCCGCAAGTTGCATTTCTATTTCCCGGACAGGGAACCCAGCATGCAGGCATGGCGCGCGAGCTTTACGAGGAGGAAATCATTTTTCGCACCGAGGTTGATCGTTGTGCGGAAATGCTGCGTCGCCATATGGAGACTGACATCCTGGAGGTGCTCTACGGGTCAGATGCCAATGATGACCGGCTGCAACAAACGGAGCTGGCGCAGCCTGCGCTATTCATCATTGAGTATGCGCTGGCCCAGTTGTTGATTTCCTGGGGGATTGTGCCCAAAGCAATGCTCGGCCACAGTTTGGGGGAATATGTGGCCGCATGTCTGGCGGGCGTGTTTTCGCTTGAGGACGCCCTGGCAATTGTAGCTGCACGCGGAAGGCTGATGCAGCGGACCGCCGGGGGTTCCATGCTGGCCGCATCCCTGCCGGAAGCTGAAGCATTCAAGTTTCTAAACAATGAATTGTCACTGGCGGCGGTGAACGGCGCAACTCAATGCGTTTTCTCGGGAGGAGCGGCTGCAGTTGCTCATCTGGACGAGCTGCTCAGGGAACAGGAAAAACAGGGCTCACGGATTCACACTTCGCGCGCATTTCACTCCGCCTCGATGGATTCGATTCTCGATGAGTTTCGTGACCGCCTCAAGAAGGTCGCGATGAAGCCGCCGGTGATTCCATATTTTTCAAATCTCACAGGGACCTGGCAAACAGCGGCAGCAGCCGATCCAAATTACTGGGTTCAGCACTTGCGGCGCACAGTGCGTTTTGCAGATGCGGCTTCCGAACTGTGTCAGAGTGGCTTTCAGATATGCGTAGAAGTTGGTCCGGGGAACACGCTGGGCGCCTTGCTACAACCATGTTTGCGGGCGGCGGGCGGCGGCATAGCCATTCCATCGCTGCCACGCGTGAATGAGCCGGTCACAGATACGGAGTGTATTGCCAAGGCATTAGGAGAAGTCTGGCTTGCCGGTGGCACAGTTTCATGGAACGATTACTATTCCGGCGAACGGCGTCAACGCGTTGCTTTGCCTGGCTATCGTTTCGAACGGCGGCGATATAGCGTTGACTTGCCTGCGGCCCCTGCCTTGCCTGTCGTTGCCAGGAATCCCGATATCGGGATGTGGTTTTATCTGCCCTCCTGGCGCCAAACTCCGCCACCGATTCAGGTCGAACTCAAAGGTTCTTACGTTGTGTTCGTTGATGCTATGGGCCTGGGAGAGAAAGTCGCAGCACAGTTACGGGCCGCAGATTGTCCGGTAACAACAGTAGAGGCTGGGGAAAAATTCATCCAGTACAACAACCAGCATTTTGCCATCCGGCCGAATTCTCCCGAAGATCATGCTGAACTGTTGCGCATCGTGTCAGCCGGAGGTATGCCTCAGAAATTTCTGCATTTGTGGAATGTGAGTGCTTCAGCATCGGCTCCCGGCTGCGGCTTTCACAGCCTGCTTAATTTCGCGCAGGCTCTCTGTTCCCGCCACGGCCCGCTGGATGTTCTGGTGGTCTCAAGCAATATGCAATCAGTGACGGGAGAGGAACCAGTTCACGCGGAAAAAGCAACGGTATTGGGACTCTGCCGGGTTCTGCCTCTCGAGCATCCGAACATACGCTGCCGCAGCCTGGATATAAGCTGGCCGGGCCTCAACGCCGCCGAGCAAGTTCTCGCTGAATCCACGGTTGAGGGCGATGATTTGCTGATCGCATATCGAGGCGGCCGCCGCTGGGTCGAAACGGTTGAATATACTCCTTTGCCTGTAAGCGTTGAACCTCCATTGCGGCAACGTGGCGTTTACCTGATTACTGGAGGATTCGGTGGAATTGGCCTGACCCTGGCTGGGCATCTTGCCTATGAATATCAGGCACGAATTGTTTTGGTAGGCAGGCACATTCCTGCTGAGGACCTGCAAGTGCTGCAGCAAATCCGGGCGATGGAAGAGGCGGGAGCGGAGTTGATGCTGTGCGCGGCAGATGTTTGCGATCACCACAGCATGCAGGTAGCCCTGGTAAAAATTCATGCCAGATTTGGACATTTACACGGAGTGATTCATGCGGCCGGGGTAGCCGGCGGCGGCTTGATCGAAATAAAGCAGCAGGCGGCAGCAGAACAAGTACTCGCGCCAAAAGTGACCGGCACCCTGGTGCTGGACGAACTATTGCGCAATGAGCCGCTGGACTTTTTCGTCTGCTGCTCTTCTCTGGCATCGGTGCTGGGTGGCTTTGGCCAGTCCGATTATTGCGGAGCGAATAGTTTCCTTGATGCTTACGCGCAGGGCGAAGCGCCTCGCCGGAACCGGCTTACGGTTTCAATCAACTGGGATACCTGGGCCGAAGCAGGAATGGCGGTGAAAACGGTGGTTCCAGCGGAAATGGAAGGTTTGCGTGCGGAAGCCCTCAAGAACGGAATGCTGTCTCTTGAGGGGGTGAGCGTATTCCGGCGGGCGCTGGCTGCGCGGGTTCCACAGTTATGCATATCAACTTTGCCTCTTCATTTGCGCATAGAGCAGGGCCGCAGACCCGCCCAGGCGATGACTGCGGCAGATCAGGCAGTTGCAATCCCCGACAAAGCCCGTCATCCACGTCCTAAACTGCGCAGCCAGTTTGTAGCTCCATCTACCGCAATCGAGCGGTCAGTGGCCGCCATTTGGGAGACTCTGCTGGGAATTGAGAAGGTCGGTGTTCACGACAACTTCCTTGAACTGGGCGGCCATTCATTGCTGGCCATCCAGCTTGTCTCCCGAACCCGTTCCGAATTTGGCGTGGAGTTGGCCGTTCGCGAAATCTTTGAAACGCCTACGATTGCAGGATTAGCAAACTCGATTGAGCGCGGCATGAATGAGCGTAGAAAATTAGCGCGGCTTGTAGCCGACCTCGAACAATTAAGTGAAGATGAAGTGAAAGCGCAACTAAGCCAGAAAGGAGAGTAGAAGTCATCTCATAAAGGAACTAAGCCAGCGAAGCTGGCGATATTCTTCTAGCCCACAGCGCAAGCTGTGGGGGAACAGAAGAAAAAACCCCAGAGCCCGCGAAGCGGGTGACATAATTTTTGTTCAAACAGGACATTCTTAATGCAGGTTTCAATAGCCCAGCACGTCGTTTATACAACGACAAAGAGCATTTTTTGCAAAACCGGAAATGCCCCTGGTCTTATAGGAGCCGGCAATCATGAGTGATATCACTACACGCCTGGCGGCACTTTCACCGGAACGAAGGAAACTGTTTGAGCAGAGTGTTCGTCGTTCTGCATCTCCCATGATTCCCAGGCGTTCACTCCACGATCGGCTGTTGCTCTCATTTGCGCAGCAGCGATTATGGTTTCTTGACCAGCTTGTACCCGGCAATCCTTTCTACAACCTGGCGGGCGGTATTCGGATCAATATCCCCCTGAACATGAATGTGTTCCGCCGAAGCCTGAATGAGGTCGTGCGACGGCACGAATCGTTGCGGACCACATTTTCAGTAGAGGACGAGGTCCCGGTTCAGGTGATTTCGCCGGAGTTGATCCTGGAATTGCCGGTTACCGACTTGCGTGGGACTCCCCAAAGCCAGCGCGAGGCGGAAGCTTCTAAGCTGGCCAGTGGAGAGGCGAGCACGCCATTCAACCTCAGCAAAGGCCCGCTGATCCGGGTCAGGATGCTGCAGCTTGACATGCAGGACTTCTTCTTTCTGGCCACCATCCATCACATCGTCTCCGATGGGTGGTCGATGGACATCTTTTTCCAGGAAATGAATGTCTTCTACACGTGCTTTGCCACGGGCCAGCCTTCACCCCTGCGCGAGCCTCCGATCCAGTATGCCGATTTTGCATTATGGCAGCGTGGATGGATGAAGGGAGAGGTGCTGGAGAAGCAGCTTTCCTATTGGCGCGAGCGATTAGCGGGAATTCCCACATTGGATTTGCCGGCAGACCGTTCTCGTCCATCCATGCCTAGCTTTCGAGGGGACGTCTGCACCTTAACGGTGCCTCTGGAAGTGATGCAACGGTTGAAAGACCTGAGCGGCGAGTGTGAGGCAACTCTATTCATGACGCTGCTCGCCGCATTTCATACATTGCTCCATCGTTACACTGGGCAGGACATCATTGCCGTTGGCTCTCCAGTCGCCAACCGCAACCGGCCCGACATCGAAAGGCTGATCGGATTCTTTGTGAACTCGCTTGTCCTGCGGGCAGACTTTGAAGACAATCCTGATTTTCGCTCGCTGCTGGCCCAGGTGCGTGAAACTGCCATTGGCGCATATGCCAATCAGGATCTTCCATTTGAGATGCTGGTGGAACAGTTCCAGCCGGAGCGTGATCTCAGCCGCAATCCGCTGTTCCAGGTGATTTTCCAACTCATGAATGCGCCGGCCACAGCAGCACAGCCGCCTGCGCCGAGTTCTCCACCGGTCAATCTGCAGGCGGGCACATCGAAATTCGATTTGAACGTAACGTTGCTGGAGACAGGGGATGCTTTGGTTGGATCATTTGAATTCAACACTGACCTCTTTGATGTTTCAACCATCATGCGTATGGCGGTCCATTACCAGACCCTGCTTGAAAGTATCGCGGCCAAACCGTCGGAGAGAATCTCAGAATTGACCATACTCACTCCCGCGGAGCGCAGACAGATTCTGGTGGACTGGAATGTCACTGAGGCTCCGTACCCCTCTGCGCTCAGCCTGGCCACGTTATTTGAAGAACAGGCGGCTCAATGGCCACGCTCCATTGCCGTAAGCTTTGGCGATCGGGAATTGAATTACTCGGATCTGAACATCAGGGCGAACCAGATCGCCTGGCGCCTGCGCTCGCTCGATATAACGCGTGGGAGTCTTGTAGGCATTTGCTTGGAGCGATCCCCGGAAATGGTAGTTGCTTTGTTGGCCGTAGTGAAATCCGGCGGCGCCTATGTGCCTCTTGATCCGGACTACCCGCGTGATCGCCTGGCTTTCATGATTGCCGATGCGCAACTTCAGGCGGTGATCACGAAAGAGCACCTGCTGGACCGCTTTCCGCAGACAGCCATACCCATCCTCTGCCTTGATCGGGACGCATCGTTGCTGGCAACAGCCAGCCGGGAAAATCCGGGAGCAATCAATCACGGCGAAGATCTTGCCTATGTGATGTACACCTCCGGTTCCACGGGTACGCCCAAAGGCGTGTGTATTCAGCATCGGGCAGTTGGCCGGCTCGTGCTCAACACCAATTTTGTCAAACTGGGCCCCGGCGATCACATCGCGCAGGTTTCGAATTTTTGCTTCGATGTGTCTACCTTTGAAATCTGGGGCGCCCTGTTGAATGGTGGCCAGCTAGTTGGCTTCGACAAAGAGGTGATGCTATCAACATTTGACTTTGCGGCGGAATTGGAGCGTTGCCAGATCACGGTAATGTTTTTGACCACTGCATTATTCAACCAGTTGGCGCGCGAGGACCCCGGAATGTTCCGGACGGTGCAAACCCTGATGGTAGGCGGCGAGGCATTGGATCCGAAATGGATCCGGCGGGTTATCGAGTCGGAGGAGCCACCATCCCGTCTAGTCAACGGATACGGCCCCACGGAGGCCACAACTTTCGCCGTATGCCACGTTATTCAAAACGTCCCGCCGGGGGCGGCCAGCGTGCCGATTGGCCGGCCAATCGCAAACACCGTGGTTTACATCCTTGACAAGTACGGCCAGCCGGTTCCGATTGGTGTTCGCGGAGAGCTTCACATCGGCGGTCCGGGTGTAGCCCGTGGATATTGGAACCGCCCTGAACTCACCGCCCAACGTTTCATCGGCAATCCCTTTCGGGAAGAGAAAGGTCAGATGTTGTACAAAACCGGGGACCTTGTCCGCTATCTCCCGGATGGCTGTATCGATTTCCTGTCGCGTATCGACAATCAGGTCAAGCTACGTGGTTTCCGCATTGAGTTGGGAGAAATAGAAGCCACACTCGCTCAACATCCCGCAGTCAAAGATGCTGTGGCCGTCATTCGTGAGGACAGTCCCGGTTCTCGCCGGCTGGTCGCCTACATAGTGCAGAACCCGCTCACCGTTGAGGCCAACGGCCAAGGTACGGTTGACGCGCTTGATGTTGACGCCGCGCAGTGGCAAAAGGCTCATGACGAGATCGTCAAATTTCTTCAGCAACGTCTGCCGGAATACATGATTCCCCAGGCATTTGTGTTGCTGGACAAGCTGCCATTGAGCCCGAACGGCAAAATTGACAAGAAGGCCTTGCCGACACCTGGGCAGGCCCATCCCGATTTCGCCGCCTCCTATGTTGCCCCGCGCACGCCGGTAGAGGAAAAACTAGCTGCCATCTGGTGTGAAGTGCTCGCCTTGTCCAAGGTCGGGGTCCACGACAATTTCTTTACGCAGCTTGGCGGCCATTCCCTGACAGCAACGCAGCTTTTTTCCCGTATCCGGAAAAGTTTTGAAATTGAGCTCCCTATCCGCAAAATATTTGAAGGACCAACCATCGCGCAACTTGCCAAGTGCGTAGAGGAGTATTGCAGCCAACCCCAAGCGGCCATTTTGCCCACGATTAACCCAATCCAACCGGCGTCACAGGACTTGAATGTGAACGTAGACGTAGACAATCTTTCTGATGCTGAAGTAGACGCGTTGCTGGAGAAGCTGCTCTGCAATGAATCTTCGCAATGAATGGACTGGAATATTCACCAGGTTGAGGGGTTACAAGAGATCACACAATGTCTTGCCTGTGTATCCGAATCAGGATATATTACTGGATAGAGAGATCTCAAACAATGAGCAACGCAGCCCAAAAACGCGCCATCAAGAACTATAGACGTCGCTTACAGAAACGGGGCGTCGCTCGTTTCGAGGTCCTCGGCCTCGATGCAGATCGCGACCTAATTCGTTCACTAGCCAAGAGGCTTTCGCAAGATGACCCAGAGGCGAAACGCATTCGTTCGGAAATCACGTGCGCTGTCTCAGGTGAAACCAAGAAGGGTGGAATCATTGCGGCGCTTCGTCGTTCACCTCTAGTCGGTTCCGACCTGAAGATTGAGCGCCCTTTTGATGCCGGTAGACAGGTCGACTTGTGACGCGGTATCTGCTGGATACCAATATCATCAGCAATGCGATAAAGCCTTTGCCCTCCCCACCGCTCCTTGCATGGATGGCGGAGCAAACAGACGAATCTCTGTTAGTCTCGTCGCTGAGCCTGGCAGAAATCTGGCGCGGGATACTGGAAAAACCGGCAGGAAAAAAGCGCCGGGAACTCGAAGAATGGTTTAGCGGATCCGAAGGTCCTCAGGCGCTTTTTCGGGGACGAATCTTGCCATTCGACGAAAACGCGGCGCTCATTTGGGGCCATCTTATGGCGGCCGGCCATAGAACCGGTCGGCCACGCAGTGCACTTGACATGGTTATCGCTGCGATCGCTCAGTCCAACAATTGCATCCTCGTAACTGATAAAGAGCGGCACTTCCCGGGTATCGACCTCGTCAATCCTCTTCGTGGCGCGAGTAGTAAACATGACGGCTGAGCGCTGCCTGGATATTGTCTCTTAAGAATTTAAGTACGTACGCCGGTTGAGTTTCGTTTGGTTTCGAAATGATAACGCGCCATGCTTGCGAACAAGGCTTGCATTGGCAGCCGGTTTTGGCCGCCACCGAACTCGCTGTAACACGCATACACGTTCGCCACGATCCGCTCGGGATCAGTCCAGCCAGTGAAAGCGTCCAAGCTGATGTCGCGGGCGGCAGCTTCATAGTCCATGCCCGCTTCCCGCCGCTTGTGCGACTCGTCCCGCACGAATTCGAGATAGTGTTTCAACTCACGAACGCCTCTCTTGCCGGTGATGCTACCGTGGCCGGGGACCACGACCTCCACATCCCAGCCGAGAATCCTGTCGCAGGCTTTGATCCAGTTGCTCACCGGTCCGGCCCAAATGACTGGATGGCCCCCGTGAAACAGGATGTCTCCGGTGAAGACGATTCGTTCCGCCGGAAGATACACGACGATGTCTCCGCGCGTGTGTGCCGGACCTAGTTCCAGCAGGCGCACTTCCTTGGTCCCGACAGTTAAATGGAGTTCGCCGTCAAAGGTTTCGGAAGGAAATGTAACGCAGATGTTGCTCAAATCGAAGCGGCTGCCCAACACTTCCTGAAAGAATGCGCCGGCTTCCTCACTCAGGCGGGGCCGCGGACGGGCAGCCTGTTCGCGCATCTCGTCCCGGCATGCGGTGGAGGAAATAATGCGGGCGCTCTGGACCAACTGGTTGCCGTTGGTGTGATCGGGATTCGAATGCGTGTTCACTAAGGTCTGGATAGAGGCTGCCGACGGCACCGCAGTACGCATGGTCCGCAGCATTTCGGTGGTGAGCTTCAGATCCATCAACGTGTCGACGAGCAGCGTTTCGCCGTCGGCAGTGATCAGCCCCGAATTGCTGTAGCCCCATGTACCATCGGGTTGCAGGTAGGCATAGCAGCCATTCCCCAGCTCGTGCAGACCTTTTGTGTATGGCCATTCTTGCATGCTCCCTACTTCACTTCCGCCGTCGATCCCGGAACTTTTTGCCATGGTTCGAACCTTCCGCCAAGGCAGGAGTGCAGGAACTCTTCTGTCCGGCCGTCGAAATCCAACTGGTTCTCCGGGCGGGCGAATCCGTGGCCTTCATCGCTGTAGGTCACAAAAGTCACTTTGCCGCCGTTTTTGCGAATAGTCTCCACGATTTTTTCCGACTGCGACAGCTTCACCCGGGGATCGTTTGCGCCGTGTCCGATCAGCAGCGGCACGCGAATGTCCTGCGCGTGATACAGCGGCGAAAGCTTCTGGTTCAGTGCCGAATCCGTAGTCACATCGCCGATGCGCCGCAGCCATCTCTTTTTCACCGGTTTCCAGTATTCGGGAATGGAATTCATCAGCGTTGCCATGTCCGCAGGCCCAACGATATCCACGCCACAAGCGTACAGGTCGGGATGAAGAGTGACGCCGCGCAACGTCGAGTAGCCACCAAACGAGCCGCCCATGATCGCCACTCGCTTCCTGTCTGCGATGCCTTCTTTGATGGTCCACTGAACCGCATCGGTAAGATCGTCATCGGTCAGCGTGCCGATCTTCCCGTTCGCCGCATTCATATATGGTTCATTGATAATCGAGGCGCGATAGTTTACCTGCAAGACCGCATAGCCCCGGTTGGCCAGAAGCTGCGCAACAGGATCGTAACCCCATTCGTCGCGCGCCCACGGCCCTCCATGTACCAGCAGCACCAGAGGCAGGTTCTTCGTTTGGGCGCCCGGCGGAAGCGTGAGATAACTGACCAGCTTGAAACCATCGCGCGCCGGAATCTCCAGGGGACGCATTTCCGCCAGCGTGTATCGCTCAAGTTGCGGACGGTCACGGAACAAGAGCTGCGCCTGATGCTTCTCCCGGTCGTACAGATAAAACGATGTCGGCGCGCAGTCACTGAAGTACCAGACGATCCATTTCTTCCCGCTCAGGTCCTGGGTGCCAACCAGGAAAGCGCCCGGCTGCAAGGCCGCCAGGTATTTGAGGTCCGGTTCGACTGCAGGATCCACGGCCCGCCACTCCGGTTTAAGGTAATTGAAGGCGGCGGCCTCAATATGATGGTCCTGCGGATCACCCAGCACGATGAATCCGGTGGCAAAAACCTGCCACGGGTCGGCCAGGGGATCGCTGGCAACTGTCCGGAGCGTTTTCCCCGAGGCTGCGTCCAACTCCAGCAGCTTGATCGTAGGTGAATCTTTGCTGGAGCCGACATATAGTTTTTTCCCATCGCGGGAAAAGCCCAGGACGATGTTGCCGCCATTCACCTGTCCCAGGAAAGGAGCCTGCTCGAATGGAATGCTGAGTATGCTGTGCCACTGTGCTTGGGTGCTTTCGCGGGAGCGTACGACTGTATCCAGATTGTCTGTAAATGCGGTGGCGGCGCGCACATGTAGGTCCCAGTCCGCCGTCCACCCGATCACGTCTCCAGGGTTCTGTGCCTCCAGTACCGTGGCTCCGCTGCTCAGGCTGACCCGGTACATGTCAAACAGCTTCCGGTCGCGAAGGTTCATTCCCACCAGCAGTTCGTCCGGGTGCGCAGGCGAAAGCAGCGTCTGCTCTGCGCGCACTCCCAGGAACGGAGTCAGGTTGCGGGTATTGTTGCTCTTGAGATCGACGGAATAGAGATGATCGTCTTCATTGCCATTCTCGTCCGAGTGGTACAAAAGATGCTTGCTGTCATAGGCCCATTGGTATCCGCCGATCCCGCGATGCTGATCGTGGGTGACCATGCGCTTTTCATGCGTGGCAAGGTCTTCCACCCAGATATTGGCGACCGATGTATCCGACGGCGCGAGATACGCCAGCGATTTGCCATCCGGCGAGATGGTCACAAAGTCATGTTCCGCAGCAGAGTCAAAGACTGCCCGCGGTATCAGCGGCGGCTCCTGCGCCGGCAGGCTGATCGTCAAAACAAAGATGGACAAGAATCCCAGGATAGCAAGAGCAGCGGATAATCTTCGCGTTTCCATAGTTGCCCTTATTTTAGACGGGCGATACCTTGCAAAGTTTACGTTTTTAGCTGTTAGCCATTAGCTCTTATCTGTTGGCTCTTGGCAAGACCAAACTTCTGCTGAATTCCGATCACAATCCCAGCCCGTCGCAGATGTTCGAAAGTGCCGCTACAGGCTACCGACTCAAGCCGTTAGTAAAGACTCTGCCCCAGGAATTTCCTGTCGGTTTCGAACAAACCAACGGAATCTGCAACTGGCCTTTGTGCATGACTTTTCAGGCTCCCAGCGGGTTGGTTCCAGGAATTCTGGCCAGGAGTGGGATGTTGGGATATTCTGCTTGGCATGAAATTGCGTCGATTCATTCTTGCTGCCTTTATCTTTGCAATGTCTGCAGCTGCACAAACGGCTGTGCCATCAGAGCGAAGTGCGCAGATCGATCAGATCGTTTCCGATAGCATGCACAAGCAACAGATTCCTGCCATGACTGTCGCGGTTGCGGTGGGTAGTCGGATTTCTTATTCGAAGGCCTTTGGGACAGCCGATCTTGAGAACGGTATTCCAGCCACTACTGAGACGCTGATCCGCACCGGTTCCATTGCCAAGCCGATTTCGGCTGTGGCTACCATGACGCTGGTGGAATCCGGCAAGCTCGACCTTGAAGCTCCGGTGCAGAAATACTGTCCGCAATTTCCGGTCAAGCCGTGGGCTGTCACCACGCGCGAGTTGCTCAGCCATACTTCAGGCATTCGCCACTACAAAGGTGATGAACCCCAAAGCACACGGCACTACAAGTCGATGACGGATGGCTTTTCGATTTTCGCCAACGATCCTCTGCTGTTCGAGCCGGGCACTTCGTATTCCTACAGCACCTATGGTTACACCGTGGTGGGCTGCGTGGTTGAGGGCGCATCCGGCGAGAGATTTAGCGACTATGTTGCCGAACACGTTTTGAAACCTGCTGGTATGACCCATACCTTTGTCGATGATGTCTTTGAAATTGTTCCTCACCGCGCTCGTGGCTACCAGAAGATCGGCGGCCAGGTGAAGAACGCCGGGTTGATGGACAGCAGCTACAAAATCCCCGGCGGCGGATACGTAACAACCGCTGAAGACCTGATGCATTTCGCACAGGCTCTTATGGACGGCAAGATCCTCAAGCCGGAAACACTAGCGCTGATGTGGAATCCTACGAAGCTCACCGGCGGCAAGATATCAAACTACGGCCTTGGCTTTGGCGTGCTGATGATCGGCGAAGAGAAGTACGTTACCCACAACGGCAGCCAGCAGGGAACCAGCACGGCCATGGCGATCATCCCTGGAAAGCATTTCGCAGCAGCAGCTTTGGCAAACATGGATGGCGTGGATCCGTTTGAAGTCATTCGAGAGATTTTGAAATTGTTGAATATGCCCTATCCGAAGAATTAATTCGTTAAGAATTTGGTAATTGGGTAATTCCGATCGTCCCCAGCCGGGAGCGGCTGCTTTCCCTCGTTCCTTTGGAACCTTCAAACTCCTAAATATGCCTCGCGCACATGCTCATTGCTCGCAAGCATGGCAGAGGGTCCTTCAAGGGTGATGCGGCCTACCTCCATGACGTAGCCGTAGTCGGAGACCTGCAGAGTGTAGTTCACGTTCTGTCCTACGAGCAGGATGGTTACACCCTGGTTGGCGATGTCGCGGATCAGCGCGAAGATTTCTTCGACCAGTTTGGGGGCCAGACCCAGCGATGGCTCGTCGAGCATCAGGAGTTGCGGCTCGGGCATGAGTCCTCGCCCGATGGCGCACATCTGTTGTTCGCCGCCGGAGAGCGTTCCGGCCAGTTGATGTCTTCTTTCTTTCAAGCGCGGAAACAAATCGTAAATTCCGGCAAGACGAGTGCGGGCATGTCTCCGCAAATTCGGGAGAAAGCATCCCATCAGGAGATTTTCTTCGACCGACATTCCCGGCCATAATTGGCGGCCCTCGGGCACCAGGCTGATCTGGTGCTTGACCCGCTCGGTCGCCGGCAACGAAGTAACATCTTCTCCTCGAAGCATGAGCTTCCCCGACCGGATAGGCAGCACTCCTGCGACAGCGTTGAGAGTGCTCGTCTTTCCTGCGCCGTTAGAGCCGATAATGCACGTGACCTGTCCCTGGGCGACAGAAAACGAGATTCCCCATAGGACTCGCACGGCGCCGTAACAGACTTCGAGATTCACAGCCATGAGAAGCGGTTCGCCCATGGGGAACCATTACACCGCAAAGGACGCTAAGGACGCAAAGGAAGACGCTCAACCACAGGGGCCACCCTTCGCTTCGCTCGAGGGCAGGCTACGGAACACGAAGGAGAACGAGCTCACCGCAGAGGCCGCAGGGAGCGCAGAGAAGATTCTTCGTTCTCCTGCATTCATCGCCACCGGTTCTTCGGCTCTTTAAGAATTCTGCGCGCAGCTTTTGAATCGCGGCGCCATGCTTTGGCTTCGCGTGATGGCAGATCAACTTTATCCAGCGCTTTGGCCAAATCTCGCCCCGTACAAACCTTTTCATTTCCACCTACAACAGTTCGGCTCTTTTTGGAATTCAAAACATTCTTAGGCATTTAATCCATCTCCCAAATGTGCTTTCCCCAAGTATGCCTCAATCACCGCCTCGTTATTTTGGATTTCTTCCGGCTTGCCTTCCGCCAGTTTTTGGCCGAAGTTCAGGACTGTGATGTGGTCGCAGACCGACATGACCGCTTTCATGTCGTGTTCCACGTACATGATGGTTGTGCCGCGCGCGCGAATCTGCTGAATGAGGTCCAGCATGGCTTGCGTTTCCGATGGAGCCAGGCCGCCGCAAACTTCGTCGAGAAGCAGCAGATCGGGACTGGTGGCGAGGGCCCGCGCTACTTCCAGCCGTTTTTGTTCTCCCAAAGAAAGGACCGAAGAGAGGAGGTAGGCTTTTTTATCGAGATGGACCAGTTTGAGAGCTTCTATGGCTACTTCTTTAGCGTGGGAAGTTCGCCCGATTCCCTGCCGTCCGAAGTGTACGGCGAGTTGGACGTTTTCAACCACCGTCATTGCCCGAAACGGACGAACGATCTGATGGGTGCGTGCAACGCCCATTTTTACGAGCGAAGAACAGCTCTTGCCGGTTACATTTCTTCCGCGTAACTCAACACGTCCCTTCGAGGGACGAACCGCCCCGGTGATCAGGCTGAAGAGGGTCGTCTTGCCTGCGCCGTTTGGGCCGATAAAGCCGCAAATCTGCTTCTCTGGAATCTCAAAGCTTACGTCCTTGAGCGCGGCTACGCCTCCAAAGTACTTGGTGAGGTTGTTAACTCTTAGAATCGCCATTGGAACTCCACATCGATTCAAGTATTTTTCGCAGCGACCCAACCAAACCATGTTCAGGTTCGAGGAGGGCTATATCGCTTTTGGATCTCCTCATCAAGCGAGGTATCTTTCGCAGCAGCCCAACCAGGCCATCGGGTTCGAGCAGGACGATCAAGATTAACAATATTCCATAAAGCAGCAGATGGAAATTGGGAAAATTGACGACCAGCTCCTCTTCCACAATGCCAAAAACCATTCCCCCTAAAACCGGCCCCCACACGGTGCCGATCCCGCCGATGACCGGCATCAGCAAGATGGAAATTCCTGTCTGAAAGGCAAACACGCCGCCCGGGCCTCCACTTGGATCGATGAACACGTGATAGCGAGCATGGAGCGCGCCGGCAATTCCAGTCAGGGCCGCAGCAATGGCGTGTACCCACAACTTTGACTGGTAAGGATTCACTCCCAGAGCGGCGGCCGCGTCTTCATCCTGCTTGATGGCCCGCAACGCCAAGCCAAAGCGGCTTCTGGCGATCAAAATTGAAACGACAACTGCCAGCGCAACTGCCACCAGTGCGGAGTAGTAGTGCTCAACCTGGCGAAACTGGCGATGCTCGATGATGCTCAGACCACTGGCTCCGCCGGTGATCTGCAGGTTGCTCATGATCACGCGCACGGCTTCAGTGATTCCGATGGTGGCAATGGCGAAGTAAGGTCCACGCAGTCGAAATGTCGGAAGTCCGATAAGAAAGGATGCAAGCGCGGCGATTCCCGCAGCCTCGATGAACCCTAAGTAGGGGCTGCCGCCGGCGTTGATGAATAATCCGGTCGTGTAGGCGCCCAGTCCGTAGAAGACAGCAAACCCAAAGGAGACCTGGCCGGTGAAACCGCCGACCAGGTTCCAGGCAATGCTGGTGATCGTCCAGACATATGTAATAAAGAGAAGGCGGATCACATTAGGCTTCAGCCCTGCGGCGGGCAAAAGCAAAAGCGCCAGCAAAAGCAGAAGTGGCAAGATCGACTGAGAAAGGAGATGCCGGATGGCAGGTTTCATCCTGACCGCCACTTCCTTTCCAGCAGGCCCGCAATGCCCTTAGGCAGAACCAGCAAAACGACCACCAGCAACAGATAGGAGATAGCCGGCTGGTAGCTGGCTTCCATCTTAGGGATAAAAATGCTAAAGGATTCGAGCAAAGCCAGAACCAACGCTCCCAGAGCGACGCCGGAAAACGATTCCAGTCCCCCGAGGACGATGATCACAAAAGAACGCAGTAAAAAAGGCCGCCCAAAATCGGGGCTGAAAGAAAAAAGCAGCCCAAGCAGCGCGCCAGCAAAACCGGCAAAGGCCGTGCCCAATCCAAACGTCAACATGCTGGTTCGGCGCTCATCGACGCCCACGATCTGGGAGGCATAAGGATTTTGGACGAGCGAGCGCATGCCTCTTCCAAACCAGCTTCGCCGCAGTGCAATTTGCAAGACAATGATCGAGACTACAGCCGCTACAAATACGATTACGCGCACCTTGGAAATATCAAAAGGACCAATATGAAAAGCCGAAAGTGTGTAAGAGGTGGTAATCGAGCGGTCTTCGTTTTGCCAGATCAGATAGGCGATGTTCTGCAATACGAGCGAAAGGCCAAACATCAGCAGCAGCGACGGCAGGGTCGGCTGGTTGGACTTGGGCAGCCATCGCACCAGCGCCCAATAAACGCCCATGCCAAACACGAAGAATACCGGAAGCGCGGCCACCGCACCCAGCACAGGATCAAGATGCAGCCGCTGGAACATCTCATAAGCAAAGTAGGCGCCCAGCATCATGAAGCTCGCATGGGACAGGTTCACAATCTTCATGACGCCATAAATGATAGTCATGCCCACAGACATGGCAGCATAAATGCCAGCCAGCAGTAACGCCGATATGAAGGGGTCAAGAAAGTCTTCGAAGGTCATAGGAAAAATTTAACCACAGAGGACACGAAGGAGCACGAAGGTTATCTCCAATCAGTCCCAACAACCATACGCTTGATCCCGTTCCTTAAATGTAAGACATGGAAATTGATAAATGATTCCATGGCTCACATCATCAGCACTCATTGCTTTGACACCTACTATTTGTGGCATTTCTTTCTCATCCTTTCGTTGTGAAATTTTGGATTCCAAAAATTTAACCACAGAGGTCAACGAAGGAACACGAAGGTCTTTTTTAATTCCGGGAAATGCCCTTCTTTTCCATTCAAGCCCAGACGTGTCAACCATTGGAATCGATAAAAAATAAACTCAGTCAACGTTGGTGGGGCTTCAGAATCTATGACATGGTTTCCTTCGTGTACCTTCGTGTCCTCTGTGGTTAATTCTTGTCTCTACGGGGTTGGTGCGATCGGCGTTCCCGTTGCTCCGTTCTTGGGGAAGACGATTTCTACTTTTCCTCCAGGCAGGTTTTGAACGATCACAAAGGGGTATCCGACTTGGCCGTTGGGGCCGAAGTTGACTGTTCCGCCTGGGAGCAGCGAGTCTTTCAACACTGCCTTGCGCAGCGCGTCGCGGACCTTGGTTTTATCGGTTGATCCGGCTTGACTAATGGCTTGGGCAAGAATGCGCATGGCATCATAAGCTGTGGCTGCATACCAGGAATCCGGATCACGCCCGGTGAAGGCTTTGTAGTCCTTGATGAATTGCTGCACCTGGGGATAGGGCAGCTTGTCGGACCACCAGATTCCGGCAAAGATGTAATTGATGCCATCGCCAAGGGCTTTACGCGCATCGGCTTCGGGACCACGAGCGCCATAGCTGATCATCTGATGGCGCATGCCGCTCTGCAAGTATTGCCGGTGCATGGTGATGTAATCCTGCAGGTGGGCGTCGCTCAGGAAGATGTCCGCCCTTGCGGCTTTGACCTTCTGCAACAATGGGGAAAAATCAGCGCCACCCAACTCAAATTTTTCATTGAAGACCACAGTGAAATAACCGGGATGGTCTTTGATCCATTGTTGAATCCCATTGACGTAATCAATTCCGTGGTCGGTATTCTCCACGGCCAGAGCGAGCTTGAGTCCCTTCTTGAGCTTGTGCTGATCCACCAGGCTGCCTAGGAACTCCGCCGTGGTTGTTCCTAATCCGGTGATTGGGCTCAAAATGCCAAATACATATTGGTAGCCGTGAGCAAAGATGCTCGTGGCTCCGGCGCCGGTGGCGATCCAGGGAGTTTGATAGCGGTCGGGCATCACCGCTTCGGCTTCGCCCAGCGCGGTGGAATAACCGCCCAGGACAGCGGTGACATTGTCGGAGCTCATGACGCGCTCGGCGAGGGCCGCGGATTTGTGAGAGTCCGAGCTGTCGTCATAAAAGACTTCCTTCACCTTCATTTTCTTTCCCTTCACTGAAACTCCGCCGGCATCGTTGATTTTCTTGATCGCCAGCTCGATGCCTTCTTTTTGGAACTGGCCGGGTTTACCCTCACGGCCTGTGATTGGCAACACTACGCCGATGGAGATCGTATCGTCGGCAGCGGGGCTGGCACTGATTGTTATGCTGCCGCAAAGCAACGCAGCAGAGACCAAGGTGCAGAGGATCAAGTACCAGCGTTGACGGAAAAGAGAACGAGAATTCGTCATAAATTCACCTTTGGAAGAACGGTGCATGATATCGCTGCAACCTCAGGATACACAAGGGTTTAAGAATCGGGTGATCACTTCGGCGCGCCTCAGTGCAGGCCTATCATCGGGTGATCGGTTTGCCTTTGTTTCCTCTGCGCTCTCTGCGGCCTCTGCGGTTGATTTTGGTTTTCCTTTGCGTCCATTGCGTCCTTTGCGGTGAGTTAGTTTTTGGCTGTGGCTCCGCTACGTTGTGCTCCTGCGGTGATCTTCTTTAAATTGTTGCTCTAGTACAACAAATGTTTCATGTCTACTATTTCGCTGCTGAGGCTTGCGCGCCGATACTAGCCGTCATCATTGATGATGCTGCTAGTGTGCGTATCACGGCAGTGTCGGCCATGCAGTTTTTGGTTCGTATCTGCAATACAGCAATTCAAAAGAAAGAAGGTTTCGATATGACCTATCGTGTCTACTCCCTCATCAAACTTTTGTGCCTGCTGATCATCCTTGTAGCTTCCTTGAACCTCCTCCACGCTCAAGAATTTCGTGGCTTGATCATCGGACAAGTCACAGACCAGCAAGGCGCTGTGGTTCCTAACGTCACGATTACGGCTACCGGCCCTCAGCAGAAATATACGACCAAGACCAATGCGAGCGGCAACTTCACCATCCCGTTCGTTCAGCCCGGCGTGTACAACGTGACTGCCGAAGCACAAGGCTTCAAGAAAGAACTGAAGAGCGGAGTGAACATCGATGTATCGCAAAAGGCCAACGTGAACTTCGCGCTTCAGATCGGGCCAACCCAGGAGACCGTAGAAGTAAAAGCCGATGCCGTAGCTGTGAATACGGCGGATGCATCCGGGGGCACGGTGATGGATCCGGAGAAGGTACAAAACCTTCCATTGAATGGGCGGCAGGTTTACATGCTGCTCTCGCTGACTCCCGGCGTGCGCTTTACCACGACTACCTTCGGTCCGAATGGAAATTCCGGGACACGTGGCTGGGACCAGACCAACGCCTACCAGGTCAATGGCGTGGTCAACAATCTGAACCAATTCACGATGGATGGCGGCAACATTTCCCAACAGACCAGCACTGGCCGGGGATCGTGGTTTGTGGCGCCCAACGTCGATGCTGTCGAGGAATTCAAAGTCCAGACCAACAACTACGATGCAACCTACGGACGGGTTGGCGGAGGCACCATCAACGTAATCACCAAGGCCGGCACCAACGCTTTCCATGGCACGGCTTTTGACTACTGGCGCAATGCTGTCTTGGATGCCAACTTTTTCCAGAGCAACCAGAGAAACCTTCCCCGAGGCGGCCACAATCAACATCAGTTCGGCGGCACCTTCGGCGGACCGATCAAGAGAGACAAGACTTATTTCTTCGCGAGTTTTGAGGGCTGGCGCGAAGTGCTGCCCATTCCTACGACCAATACCACCGTGCCTGCGGGCGTGGTGGTTAACCCCGATGGCAGTGTGGATCTGAGCGCCTACCTTGCTGGAAAGAACATTACCGGCGGAATCTACAATCCATTCGCTTGCGCCACTACCAATGGCGATGGAAGCTGCAAAACGCGGCAGCGGCTTTCATTCAACGGAAAGAATGATGTGATCCCGCCAGGTTTGGTTAGTCCAATTGGGATGAAGATTCTGGCTCTCTATCCTCAAGCCAATGCGCCCGGTTTTAACAATAACCTGATCGGCAACACGGTTGGACGTTACCAGTACAACCAGCCCATGATCCGGATCGACCATAACTTCTCCGAAAAGACCCGGCTCTATGCTCGCTACACCTGGTGGTCAGGAACGGAATTCCGAAACAACTCAGGCTACACCGACCCGCGCATCCAGACTGGCAACATCAACAATTACCGTTCTTTCCAGAACGAACTTGTAGACTTGACTCACACCTTCAGCTCCACACTGCTGGCCGATCTGAAATTTTCGTTCAGCCGCGCCAAAGACCGCTCGCCCAACGGCGGCCTGGCCGCCGGATTGGGCAAACTTACGCCTCAGGACCTGGGCATCGCCAATTATCCTGTGCCTCCGACTACAGATAAGAACCTGGCGCCACAGATCAGTGTGGGCGGCCTTTCCAGCATTATCGGCAACAGCGAGTTTTCCGATTTTGGGCATCCACCGTTAAATGAGTTGTTTGAGTTGTCGGGCTCGGTGAGCAAGACTCACGGCAGCCACACGTTCAGGATGGGCGGATCGTTCTGGCAAGTCTATGCTGTCCCCTGCTGCGGCGCTGGCGATTCCCAAGGCAACGGATTCGGCCCAGGTGGACGCTTCACATTTGATAACGGATTCACACAAAGGGATCCCAACAAAAACAATAACGATGGTACAGGTCTGGCAAGCCTGCTGCTGGGCGTTCCTTCAGGAGGAAATGTCCCCTTTACTCCTCCTGTTTATGAAGGCTATCCCTACTTTGGGTTTTATTTCCAGGATGACTGGAAAGTAAAGAAGAACCTCACGCTCAACCTGGGATTGCGCTGGGATGCAGAGCTTTCCCCCGATGAACGCAACAACAACCTCAATGGCGGCTTCTGCCTCACGTGCGTGAATCCGGTCACCAACCAGATCACATTCCCGCCGAACAATACCCTCCCCAATGGCTTCAACATCCCCAATCCCATTTTGGGCGGCTTCACCTTCATCGGCAACGGACGAGCGCCTTACGATACTCAGTGGAACCACTGGTCGCCGAAAGTTGGCGTCTCCTGGGGCATCACTCCTAAAACCGTGATTCGCGGCGGATATGGTGTTTCCTGGGCTTTTGGTTTCGAGTTGGGTGGAAATACTACCTTTACCCAGACCACCAATTTCCAGGCAACGGTAGGAAACAACGGAGTCACCCCTACCAACCTGTTCAACTCTGGCAATCCATATCCCAGCGGGTTGCTCCAACCTGCGGGCGCGGCGCTGGGGTTGCTGTCATCAGCGGGTGATGGCCAATCCTTCGATCAGCGCAACCGCAGAATTGGACGCGTGCAGCAGTATTCTTTGGGCTTCCAGCGGGAACTTCCTGGCCAGATCATCTTCGACGCTGCTTATGTAGGCAGCTACAGTTCGAATCTCCGCGTTGGCACGAACCTGGAAGGGATGCCGGCAGCGATCAATGCTCAATGCCAGGCAAATCCAACTGCGTGCAGCCAGCTTGTCTCGAACCCATTTTTCGGCGTCCTGCCGCCGGCCAGCACGCTGGGAAGCCAGAAGCAAGTGCGCGCCTTCATCCTGAGGGAGCCTTTCCCGCAGTTCAATGGTACAGTGTTTTCCAACACCGAGCCGGTCGGTTATTCCGATTACAACTCTCTGCAGGTCAAGGTCAACAAGAGGATCACAGGAAGCGGAGCTTTGATTCGCGGCCTGAGCTTCCTAACTTCTTTCACCTGGTCCAAGAACATGGCAGCCACCAGTTACTTGAACAACCTTCAAGGAAACTGCCCTACCTGTCTTGACAGCCATCCGGTCTATGCCCTCGAAGGAAATGACCGCACTTTCGACCTGGCGTTCAGCGGTGTTTGGGGACTGCCGGTCGGAAAAGGTGGACTGGTGGCCAGCAATGCTTCCGGACTACTGGGCATGCTCATCAACAACTGGAATACTGAATGGATTTTGACTGCCGATTCTGGAACCCCGATCGGCCTCGGCAATATTCAGGGATTTACGTTCAACTGCTCGCAGAACAATAATAATCTTCTGCCTGCTCACCAGACTTTTACCGAATGGCTCTATAACGAAACCCCAGGCTGTTTCACTCCGATTCCTACGCGCTCGTGGCAGCCATTGACGATTGTTCCGAGAGCCGGAGCCATTCGCGCGCCCTATGCTCCGCAACTGGCGCTCGGCATCGGAAAGCAGTTCGCGGTAAGAGAAGGCCTGAATGTGCAATTCAAGGCTGAGGCATTTAACTTAACCAATACGCCGATCTTTGGCGGCCCCAGCACAGGGAATCCAAATCAACCGATTTCGCCGGTGTCCGGCGTGATCGCTGGACAGCCAGGTTCGTTCACCGGATACGGCACCATCGGATCAACCCAACAGAACTTTCCCAGACAGATGCAGTTGTCGTTGAAGGTACTTTTCTAGTTGCGCGCAGTAGACGGGGTGTGGCCTGCTTCCTGGGGCCGCACCCTAATGTCGCTTATTTGTAAGATGTGTCTCCATTTCATAAACCACTACACCCTGTCATCCCGAACGCAGCGCGGCTATGAATTCTACAATTGCAAATATGATAGGCGCGGAGTGAGGGACCCCGATCATGTTTCGGGCTTAATTGCAGATACGAGGTGTTCTACCCGTGTTTTTCACAAGCAAGGTGTTAAGAGGATGGCAGGAATGTTGGACAAGAATTGTCCGGGACGCGTTAAATCTGGGTCGAATACCTCGGATCAGCGATCTAGACTGCCACATTCTCGGGGTCCCTCACTCCGCGCCCGTCTTTATTGCCAAAAGCTCAGATTTTCGTGGCGCTCCGTTCGGGATGACAGGGGGATAAGGACATCGCATAAAACCGGACGATTTTCTAAACTTATCGTCTGCAGAAGCTTTCATCTCAGGAGATTATTCGTGCAGCATTATTTGAGGTTATCGGCCCTTGTCTTTCTCTTGTCCTTACTCGCGTGCCAGGTCGTTGCCGAGAACAAGCCCGCCAAGGCCAGCGCAAGCACAGCAACCAAACCCGATCCAGGCCTCGACCTGACCAAGCAACCAACGTTGTTCGTAGTCGGCTATGCCCATCTGGATACGGAGTGGCGCTGGGAATATCCGCAGGTGATCCGCGAATATCTGGCTAAGACCTTGCACGACAACTTTGATCTGTTCGGCAAGTATCCGCACTATATCTTCAACTTCAGTGGGGCGAACCGCTATCGCCTGATGAAAGAGTATTACCCCGCGGATTATGCGAAGCTGAAACAATTTGTTGCTGCCGGACGTTGGTTTCCCGCAGGCTCCTCCATGGAAGAAAGCGATGTCAACGGACCTTCAGCGGAATCCATCTTCCGCCAGGTGCTTTATGGCAACCAGTATTTCCGCCGCGACTTCAATAAGGCCAGCGCCGAATACATGTTGCCTGATTGCTTCGGCTTTCCTGCGTCGCTGCCGAGCATCCTGGCCCATGCGGGAATCAAAGGCTTTTCCACCCAGAAGCTCACCTGGCACTCAGCGGCCCAGGTAGGTGGTCCTGGGTCGGTGGAAGAAACTCCCGTTGGCATTCCCTTCAATCTCGGCTTTTGGCAAGGGCCGGATGGCAACGGTGTGCTGGCCGCCATGAATCCCGGAAGCTACAACGGCGACATCAGACAAGACCTCAGCAAGAGCGATCCAATCTCGAAGGCGCGCGATTATGTGGATTGGCCCAAGCGTGTCGAGGTGAACGGCAAAGCCAGCGGGATCTTCACTGACTATCATTATTATGGCGTCGGAGATACCGGCGGAGCGCCGCGCGAGCCTTCCGTTAGCCTTCTCGAAGCCATCGTCAGCAAAAGCAAAGCGGTGCTGCCCGCGCCGCAAATCCTTCCCGGTCCGCAGCCGCCTCCTGCGACGTCCGGCCCAGAGGTCCAGGTGGGTGATGGTCCGCTGCGGGTGATCTCAGCCACGGCCGACCAGATGTTTCTGGATATCCCGCCCGAACATGCCGCGCACTTTCCCCACTACCAGGGCGATCTCGAATTGACCGAGCACTCGGCTGGTTCATTGACTTCTCAGGCTTATCAAAAACGCTGGAACCGCAAAAACGAGTTGCTGGCTGATGCCGCGGAAAAAGCTTCAGTCGCCGCGATGTGGCTGGGCGGACGCGAGTATCCACAGCAGCGGCTGAACGATGCCTGGACCCTGGTCATGGGCGGACAGTTTCACGACATTATGGCGGGCACGGCCACGCCAAAATCCTATGAGTTTTCCTGGAACGACGACGTCGTAGCCATGAACCAGTTTGCCGGCGTCTTGACCAGCGCCACGGAGGCCGTTGCTTCTGCACTCGATACACAAACAAAAGGAACGCCCCTGGTGGTCTATAACCCATTGAACATCGAGCGCGAAGATGTGGTGGAGGCCAGCGCCCCGGACAATGGAGGTATTCTCGTCTTCGGACCAGATGGCAGGGCAGTCCCCACACAGGTGCAGCGCGGAAAGATCCTGTTTCCTGCGAAGGTTCCGTCAGTAGGCTATGCAGTTTATGACATTCGGCCTGCAACAGACGCCGCCGGTGATACTCCTCTACGGGTTGATCAATCATCTTTGGAAAATGGCCGTTATCGTGTTCGTCTCGATGAGAACGGCGATGTCGCCAGCATCTTCGACAAGAGCCTCAACAAAGAGTTGCTCTCTGCTCCTGCGCGGCTGGCTTTTCAGACCGAAAAACCCCACGATTGGCCTGCGTGGAACATGGACTGGACCGACCAGCAGAAGCCTCCACGAACCTACCTTGGCGGTCCTGCCAAAGTCAACATCGTTGAAAATGGCCCTGTTCGCGTGGCCCTGCAAGTGGAGCGCGAAGCGGAAGGCTCGAAGTTTGTCCAGACTATTCGCCTCTCGGCCGGGGAAGCGGGGAACCGGGTTGAATTCAGCAACGTGATCGATTGGCAAACTGCGGCCACAGCGCTGAAGGCCACTTTCCCCCTGGCGGCAACCAATCCTCAAGCAACGTATAACTGGGATGTGGGCACGATTCAGCGAGGCAACAATGATCCCAAGAAATTTGAAGTGCCTTCGCATCAATGGTTCGACCTGACCGACAAGAGCGGAGAATTCGGCGTCACCATTCTTTCCGATTGCAAGAATGGCTCCGATAAACCCGACGACAATACTCTGCGCCTGACGCTGATCTATACGCCCGGCCTGGGTGATGGCAACGGCAGGTTCTACAGCGACCAGACCACGCAGGATTGGGGACACCATGAGTTCACCTACGGACTGGCCGGCCATGCCGGTGACTGGCGCAAAGAGCAAACCGACTGGCAAGGACATCGTTTGAATCAGCCCTTGATCGCCTTTCAGACTACTCAGCACCCTGGCACTCTGGGCAAGAGCTTTTCATTGCTGCATTTGAACAACAGCCGGGTACGGGTGTTGGCTACGAAGAAGGCGGAGCAAAGCGATGAGATCGTTGTGCGCGTCGTCGAACTCGATGGCAAGCCTGCGCAGGACGTGCACATCAGCTTCGCTGCTCCTGTCACAGCGGCCAGGGAGATCAATGCTCAGGAGTTGCCGATCGAAGGCAACAGCAATAAAGCCTCTGTAGCCAAGGGCAGCCTGATTACTAGTCTGGGGCCATATCAGCCGCGCACCTTTGCAGTGAAGCTGGCAACGCCGCAGAAAAAAGTCGCGCCGCCTCGATCACAGCCAGTCAGCTTGTCCTATGACCTTGCTGCGGCAAGCATGGATGGCTCCAAATCTTCAGGCGGCTTCGACGCACAGGGCAATGCTCTGCCGGCCGAGATGCTGCCGCGCGATGTTGCTTACGCCGGAATCCATTTCCAACTCGCTCCCGCCCAGGATGGGAAACCGAACGCAGTTGCCGATAAAGGTCAAACCATCTCTCTGCCGAGTGGCAAGTTCAATCGTCTCCATATTCTGGCGGCCGCCGATGGCGATCAGAAGGGCGCATTCAAGATTGGCGACACGCCCGTTGATCTCACCATTCAGGACTGGGGCGGCTTCATCGGACAATGGGACAATCGCAACTGGAATAAGAAACAGGAGCCTGTTCCTCCTCGTCCCGGCGCTCCGGCAGTCAATCCTCCACGCATGAGAACGATCCTGGAATACAAAGGGCTTACAGCTGGATTTATCAAGCGTGCGCCCGTAGCCTGGTATGCGTCACATCACCACACGCCTGACGGCGCAAACGAACCTTATGCCTATTCTTATCTGTTCGCCTACAGCGTTGCTCTCCCGGCGAATGCGCGCTCTCTAACTCTGCCAAACAATGACAGAATTCGCATCCTGGCAGTAACGGTTTCCGATGAGAGCGCAGAGGTGATTCCGGCGCAGCCGTTATACGACGTACTTGGGAGTGAAATAAGCCTTACTTCCCAACATAAAGCTCCGGCAGCTGTTCCCTCAGGTGTTCAAGCTTGGGCAGGTCGTTGAACCTTATATATGGATCGTCGGGATGATGGGAGGCGTAGTCCTGATGGTAGGCTTCGGCCGGATAGAAGCCCTTCAAGGGTACCACCTGAGTGACGATGGATTTGGAGAAGATCTTGGCCTGATTGAGCTGGTCGATATAGGCCTGCGCGATTCGTTTTTGATCTTCATTGGCGTGAAAGATGACTGAGCGATACTCCTCGCCGACATCGGGTCCCTGGCGGTTTAGCTCGGTCGGATTATGGGCGACCGAGAAGAACACCTTTAAAAGCTGCCCGTAAGATATTTTCGAGGGATCGTAGACGATTTTGACGGATTCGGCGTGTCCGGTGGTTCCGGTTCCAACCATCTCATAGTGCGCTGTATTCGCCTCGCCTCCGGCATAGCCAGCGGTCGCACTTTGAACACCCTTCACATGTTGGAAGACCGCCTGGATACCCCAAAAGCAACCGCCTGCGACCACCATCGACGCCTGGCCCTTTGATTTGGCCATAGGTTCATCCACAACCGGGTTGGGGATTACGACCGCCGCGCCCGCTCCATTGCAGGCCAGGGCCATGAGCAAGGGTAAAACGGCGATCCATCGGGGAATTGAGCGAAGCTTCGATGAAAAAGGTCTAGACATGAAAGTCTCCTGAACCTCGGTATATTCTACCCTTCCGCTGAATGTTCGAAAGTGCTTACTAATTTTTTAGTGTCCCCTCCTTGCACCATCATCGTTGCTGCCACGACTAGGGCGAAACCTATGATCTGGCCAATGTGGATGGGTTCATGGAGGAAGGTCACAGACAACAGCGTGGCAAATACCGGTTCCAGGGAGCTTGTGACTACGGCTCCGGTTGGGTCCAAATATTTCAATCCGCTGAAATAGAGGATGTAGGGCAGCAGATAGGAAGCGCAGGAAAACACGAACAGGAAAAGCCACTGCCCTCGAGAAAAATTCTGGGCGATCAAACGCCACGGCGGATCGATGACCAGCCACATCAGCGCCGCGCTCAGCAGAGCATAGGTCATGATTTTGAGCTGATGGTTGCGTGAGACCAGCCCCTGGCCAGTCACGATGTAAAAAGCGAAACAAAAAGCCGCAACCTGGGCGGCAATCACTCCCTGCAAATTAAGTCCGGCGCCGGAGTGAAAGAGTTCAACGACCAGGGCGGTGCCGATCAGCGCCAGAATGACACCGGAAATCCTGGACATGGTGGGACGCTGAAGTCCGCGTAGGAGCATGTAAAGCAGCACCAATACCGGGGAGGTGTACTGAAGAATAATGGCCACCGGAACGGTGGTCTTCTGGATGGCCACATAATAAAAGTAGTTGGAGCCGGCAATGCCGAGCGTACCAATGAGCGCAGAGAGCAGGAGATCGTGTTTGGTGATCCTGAAAAAAGGTCGCCCATGCCGGAACAGCAGCCAAGCCAGCAAGACCAACACCGCAAACGTGGTGCGGGTCTGAGTGATCACCAGCGGAGAGATTGCCGGCAGCCCTGCAAATAATAAACGTCCGGCAAAAATGGCTTTGTAAACTGTGGCCGCCGCCCCCCAGCAAAGAGTAGCGCCTGCTATCAGGAAATATCCGCGCCACCGATGGTTGGCGCTGGCCACCGGCGGGCCTGATTCTTTTGTGTCTTGGATTCGTATTTGAGGGGACTCAAGTTGCAAGCATCTGGTCCAATCGCTCGGGATCAAAGCCGATCATGACTTCGTCGCCCACTACGATGGTTGGCGTCGATTGGCTCTTGTATTTGCGCACCAACTCGAAAACCGCCTGCTGATCGACACTCACGTCCTTAACATCAAACTGTATGCCTCGCTCCGCGAGGTGGGCCTTTGCCCATTCGCAAGGCGGTCACCCGGGCATGCTGAAGACCACAACTCTCTTTGTGGACATACTTGGCTCCTTATCTGGGTAACCATTAGACCGCAACGCGGGTAACAAGCGCAAACCCGTTACTCATCGCAAAGGACGCGAAGGCCGCAAAGGAAAACCAAAATCCTAACCACAAAGGAACACGAAGAGAAACCCAAGGACACGAAGGAAAAAAGCAAAGAGATTCTTCGCGGGAAAACAAGATTTTTAAAGTCTAGTAATACGGAGAAAAACCAAACCATTTAGCCACGAATACACGCGAATTAACACGAATCAATATCAATCAAGAGGTTCTTATCACTGATTTGCGCTGATCAACACTGATTACAAACTGGGCCGCCTGAGGTTTAGAAAATGTCTTAAGGTTCATATACAGCGGTGGTGCCCCACCCTTCACGTTTCTTTGTGAAGGGTGGGTTGTCTTTAGCGGCCGGTGTTAAGAACGCTGTGCCTTCTGCCGTAGGAGAAGTACAGAACCAAGCCGATGACGAGCCATACGCCGAGGCGCGCCCAGTTCGTCCAACCCAGGCCATAGATCATGGCGCCACAAACAAAGATGCCGAGGATAGAAACCAGCGGCAGCGCGGCCACTTTGAATTTGCGCGGCAGATCAGGACGGCGGACGCGCAGGATCCATACTCCGGCGCATACCAGGATGAAGGCGAAGAGCGTCCCGATGCTGGTCATTTCACCGACTATATCTTCGGGAATGAAGGCGCCGAAAAGAGAGGTGAACACAAAGAACAGCATGTTGGATTTCCATGGGGTCCTGAACTTGGGATGAACATCGGAAAAGACCTTCGATACCAGGCCGTCTTTGCTCATCGAGTAAAACACGCGCGATTGTCCCAGCAACATCACCAGGATGACCGATGAGAACCCAGCCAGGATTGCGATGGTCACAAACTTCGCCAGCCACCCATAACCCGTCATATATGTAGTGATGGCGGATGCAACCGACGCCTCTCGACCGGCGCCGCGGAAAAATTCGACTGGAGCCACGCCGCTCAGCACATACGAAAACAATACGTACAGCAGAGTACAAATTGCGAGCGACCCAAGGATGCCGATCGGCATATCGCGCTTGGGGTCTTTGGCCTCCTGGGCCGCGGTCGAAACTGCATCGAACCCGATGAAGGCAAAGAACACCACGCCGGCAGCGCCCAGAATTCCCATCAGTCCGCCATAGGCATGGGTCACGCCCACATTGTTGACATAGGTTGTAGCGGCGGGAATAAATGGCGTGTGATTGGCCGAATTGATGAATCCCCAGCCGAGTACGATGATCATCAGCACGATGGCAACCTTGGTAATCACGATAAGACTGTTGACCAAGGCCGACTCGCGCGTGCCTCGAACCAGCAAAAGAGAAAGAATCAGCAGGATACCGACGGCCGGAATATTCATGATTCCGTGAACGCCGCCCGCCGATTCGAAGGGCGAATGACACCATTGATAAGGAACATGGAGACCCATGTATTGCAGAATCCGGTTGAAATACTCGCTCCAGGCAATGGAGACAGTCGCAGCGCCGACTGCATATTCAAGCACCAGGTCCCAACCGATGATCCACGCGACCAGTTCGCCCATGGTGGTGTAGGAGTAGGTGTAGGCGCTGCCGGCGATGGGAATCATTGAGGCAAATTCGGCATAGCAAAGGCCGGCAAACAGGCAGCCGACGCCCGCGAGAAGAAACGCCAGGGTCACAGACGGTCCGGCGCGATCGGCGATAGCGGCGGCGGTTCGCACGAAGAGACCGGCGCCGATGATGGCTCCAATGCCCAGGGCGATGAGAGACATTGGACCCAATGTCCGCTTCAGATCACCCTCAGAAATTAAACCATCGATTGGTTTGGTCCTGAATAACGAGTTCGATGCTGGACTTCCTGTGGTCCTTGCTTGAGTAGCCATTCGATTTATCCTTTTGTGGTGACGCTTGGCGCCGGTTTTGGACTCCTGCTCGACCAGATCAAATACACTGGCATTCCGAGTAGAACAATGATCAGGCCCGGCCAAGTGTACTGTGGTTTATAAAGCAATAATACGACATCGATGAATAAAGCCATCACGATATAAATGGCGGGCAATATGGGATATCCAAAAGCCCTGTAAGGTCTCTCGGCCTCCGGCCGCTTAAAACGAAGAACGAAGAGGCCGCCGATCGTAAGAATATAAAAGATCAAGACGGCAAAGATGATGTAGTCGAGCAACTGGCCGTAAGAGCCGGAAAGGCAGAGGATGCAGGTCCAGATACCCTGCACGATGAGAGAGAATGCCGGAGTCTTGTAAGTTGGATGGATGGCTCCCACGCGCTTGAAGAAAAGCCGGTCTTTGGCCATGGCGTAGTAGACGCGAGCTCCTGCCAGAATCAGCCCATTACAGCAGCCAAAGGTAGAGAGCAGGATGGCGACGGCCATGAGGTCCGCCCCCCGGCCGGGGATCATCTGCTGCATGGCGGCGGTGCCGACCCGTTCATTTGCGGCCGTCTTGATCGCATCCAGCGGCAACACACCCAGATAAATGAAGTTGGCAGCCACATACAGCGCAATCACAACCAACGTGCCCAGGGCCAGGGCGATTGGCAGGTTTCGGCGGGGATTCTTCACTTCTCCTGCGGTAAAGGTCACGTTGTTCCAGGCGTCGGCAGAAAACAATGAGCCTGTTTGGGCGACGGCCAAAATGGTCAGAGTACTTACCATAACAGTTGCCCCACCCGCTCCGACCTGTACCGCGTGCTGCGCGCTCAATCCGGCATTGCGCCAGAAGTTGCCGAAGTTGGCGGCGATGACGCCGGCATTGCGGCCGATAAAAATACCGATCAGCACAAAGCCGAGCAGCGCCGAGACCTTGGCAATGGTGAATACATTCTGGACAAAAGCGCCGGTCTTCAGGCCAAAGATGTTAATGATGGTCAGCACCACCACGATCACGATGCCGCACAGGTTCTGGGTGTTCAATCCCACATCCATGTTGCCCAGCACCATCTGGCCGATCTTGATGGGAGGCACGTGCGCGATATGCCAGATCCAATGGTCGGCAGCGACGGACGGGAAAAAATGTCCCAGGAATTTTCCAAAAGCTACGCCTACGGCAGCGATGGTGCCGGTCTGGATTACGAGAAAGAGCGTCCAGCCGTAAAGAAAGCCCCAGAGCGGCCCGAGCGATTCACGCAGATAAACATATTGTCCCCCGGCCCGGGGCATCATGGCCGCCAGTTCGCCATAGCTGAGGGCGCCGACAATCGTCAGGAAGCCGGTTACCAGCCAGGCCCCGATCAGCAAGGCAGGTGAATCGGTTTCGCGAGCAATCTCGGCGGAGACAATAAAGATGCCCGAACCGATCATGGATCCCATCACCAGGGTCGTGGCGCTGGTCAGGCCCAGACCTTTGACCAGTTCAGGATTGCTCTCCTGATCGTTAGCGCGGACTTGCCTATCTGCCGTAGACATGGCTTGGCTTACCTCAGGGTGCTCAAAAACTGTTCCGTAGCTGTCGTGGGAGATTCTACAAGATCGGCGATCACAGCGACAGAATTTGCTCCAGCCTCGATCACCTGGCGGCAGTTTTCACGGGTTATCCCCCCAATTGCCACTAAGGGTTTCGACGTAATCTTGCGCGCCTGTCGCACGCCCTCCAATCCAATCACCGGATCGGGATTGGCCTTGGAGCCGGTGGAAAAGACCGGACCAACGGCAATGTAATCCACCGGCAGCAACTCGGCCTCGACTACCTGCTGAAGATTGTGCGTGGAAAAACCGATCCACCAGGCTGGCTTTTCGCCCGATGCGTCCGGCAACGCAGAGTCGAGAATGCTCCGCGCAGCCATTGGAGAAAGATCGTCCTGGCCGAGATGCACGCCATCACAGTTGGCAGCCATGCAAATATCGGTGCGGTCGTTGATGATGAGTCGAGCGCGGCCCGAAGTAATCCGGCGAAGCTCGCGCGCATGGCTCAACATCTCGCGGCCGTTACCTGACTTGTTGCGATATTGAATCAGGGTCGCCCCGCCCCGGATCAGCTCTTCGGCAAAGCGTGCCATGGCCGCTAAAGGATCGGGCGCGGAAGAAAATCGTGCTGCATCGAGAATGGGATAGAGCGGCGGCAAGTATGTCATCTCGTGTAAAGACTTGTAACAGGCATAATTCTAAATCTATGCAGTTCTCAATAATTGCTTTTTTGATCTGCGTTCATCTGCGAAATCTGCGGCTGATTTTTCAGTTGTGTACGCTTACACCCGTAGAGTCGTATTCCGCTTCTCGCCCTGTCGGCGACCATCCCAGAGAAAAAATAATGTCAGCAGAATCGAAAGGCCTACAAGAATCTCGGCAATATGGAAAAGGTCGATTTGCTCTCCACCGGGTCCCGGATGCAACAAGGATTCGCCTGGCGAAGTGGGGTTATAGAAAACCAGAATTTTCGAGTGTACCGGAAACTGGGCGACGTAGTTTTGTACCACCGCATCCGCTGCGCAATGGTTCTTTATATCGATACGTGTCCCAATCCATTCTTGTCCGTTCACCAGGTATTTATAAGCGACATCCGGCGACAGACCCAATGGAGACCCCCGGAAATAACATTGCCGCGTTCCTGCGTGTAGGATGATCCCCTGGACCGATGGCCACTTGGCGCTCTGGAGGTCCCGGCGATACTGCAAAAGCCCAAACACACCAGAGAAAAACATCAAGGCCGTAAGAATCCGGAACGCGATAGTAAGTACACGCGGTACGTCAACACCGGTTCGTTGATAGTAGGAATCAGCGTTCACCGTCTGATGATTTGCTTAAAGATCAGGCAGGTCAAGTTTCCAGAGCTTCCCAAATTATATTCAAGACCCTCTGCGATGCTAACAATCAAATTCTTGCCGAGCCGCGAAGGAATCTGTCAAACCGCATTCAAATCAGTGGTGTCAGTGGAGATCAGTGGTAGCAGGTATTGATCCGCGTTCCTCCGCGTTGATCCGCGGTAAGAAAGGTTTTGGTTGCGGCTCTGCTGCTCTGCATTGTCTGTGCCTCAAAATCGTGGGTTGATCCGCAAATTTGGATCGCCGTCAAAACCGCCCAAAATTCTCTGAGCAATTCTGCGATCTCTGCGGACTCTGCGATTGATTTTGACTTTCTTTGCGTCCTTAGCGCCCTGCCCTGTGACTCTTTGCTAAACCATTTAGAATCAGCACACCCTCGGTACGGCAAAGAATTGCAGTTGGTTTTCAAATTTTGGTAATTTTGGCATTTATGGCAATTTTGGCAATTTTGGCAATTCGCGTGGATTCGTGGCTAACTAAATTGTTTTTTTGATCTGCGTTCGTCTGCGATATCTGCGGCTGACTCTTCGGCTGTGGCTCTGCTCGTTGGATTCAATTTTGCTATACTAATTTACGCTTCAACTCAACCCAGAGTGGCGCTATCGTCTAGGGGTTAGGACGTGAGATTCTCAATCTTAAAACCCGGGTTCGATTCCCGGTAGCGCTACCAAATACCAAACGCTATCTACTGCTACTGATTTTAAAAGGTAAAAGCGGGTGCGGCGATTGTTCTCCGACACACCCCACTCGTCTTTGATCCAGCCCCGGCGCTCAAGACGATGGATGGCGGTGTAGAAGGAACCCTGCTATGTCGCTGGCTTCGCCAGCTCTGCTTCTATTCTGTCTGTACCCCACAACTTGCGTTGTGGGCTAGGAAGAATGTCGCCAGCTTCGCTGGCTCGAAACTTATATAATCCACACATGCAAAGAACACTCTGGAGCACAATTGCGCTCGGCTCGCTGTTGCTCATCTTGGCCGGCTTACAAAGAGGACAGGAAGTGCAATCTCCGCAACCTGAAAAGTCGAAGCCGCCTGTCAAAATGGAGCAGCGCGGGCGCATCCTTGGAATCGGCGGTATCTTCTTCAAATCCGCTAATCGTGATCAGATGCGGGAATGGTATTCGAAACATCTTGGACTGGCTGACGAAGGCCAAGGCGTGATGCTTCGGTGGCGCGAACACGACGACCCGCAAAAGGAACACGTTACAGTTTGGACTGTTTTTCCCACCTCCACTAAGTATTTCGATCCCAGCCCCGCACCGTTCATGATCAACTACATCGTGGACGATATGGATGCTTTGCTCGACCGCTTAAAACAAGAGGGAGTAAAGATTGACGCCAAACGAATGGATGAATCCTACGGTCGCTTTGCCTGGATCTATGACTCGGATGGGAATAAGATTGAGCTCTGGCAGCCGCTGCCGGCAAAGCCCTAAGGGGCTTCCACTGCACTTATTGAATCGGCTTTCTGTGGCTACGGCCTCGTAGCCGTAGAATGGCCGGGAATGCTTTGCGCCTGGTCATCTTAATTTAATATCCGCATCGCTCGATCCGCCCGATCAGTCGCGCAGCGTTTACCGATCCGGCGCGGCTCCCGCCGTGCTTCAATGTACTCCTCTCAGAACTTTCCATTAAGATCTGGACGAGCTCCCCGAAGGGGCACAGCTTATCGGGACCGAGCTTCTGACGAGTGAAAAATGGGGGACAGCCGTCCTCGGCTGTCCCGCCGAGCGAAGCTCGCTCGTCTCATCGTCTCTTCTAGCGAAGAAACACGCGCGCCGCATCTTCTACGCGAATGGCGGACTTGCGCCGCGCGCCGGTCCCGACGTTGTAAGCCACCAGCACATGATCCTCCACGATCAGCAATTCCTTCTCGCTGATCCAACCCACCAACGCCGCATGCGGCAGAAACGCAATGCGTCGCGGCAAATCCTCCATGCTCTTCACTTCCACGGCCGGCACCTCCGCCACAGCCTTGCGAATCTGCTTCGATTCTTCCGGGTTCGCCTGCCCCTGCTCCGATAACTGAATGGGTTTGTTGGCTTGCGCCGTCGCCGCGATGGTCATGGC
>DASZFU010000097.1:0-23522 GCA_035939495.1 Candidatus Angelobacter sp.
AGCCAGGTTGCGGGCGCGATTCGGCATAGAAGAGGGAATGATGGTTACAGCCGAAGAGCGGGAAGACGGTATTCTTATTCGTCCAGCAATAGTCGTACCTGTGGAAAAGTACACTCCCGCCCGCAAAGCTGAATTTCTCCTATCTAATGCAACCACACCGGCAGACTACAAGAAAGCTCGTAAGGAAGTCGCGAAACTCGGCCTTGACCCCGATGCGATACCACATCGGCGCTCCGCGTAAATGGATCGGCTATTCCTCGACGCAAATGTCATATTTTCTGCTGCTTATCGACCCCATGCGGGACTTCTGGATCTTTGGAAGTTAAAAACAGCAACGCTGTGTACTTCGCCCTATGCTTTGGAAGAAGCCAGAATAAACCTCTCGGAAGAAATCCAGCGGGAACGGCTCAAAAAGCTCTCGATGAAGCTGGATTTTTTTGATGCGGCAATACAAAAACTTCCCCCCGGAATCTCACTGCCCGACAAGGACATCCCGATCATGCTCGCCGCGATCGAAGCCCAAGCGACCCACCTGTTAACCGGCGATCTGAAACACTTTGGGGCCTATTTCGGGAAACGGATTAGCGATATCCTGATCATCTCACCGGGAGAGTACCTTAGAGCACAACTTCATCCTGTTCGCTCACGCGATTAGGTTATATTGGGCTTCGTACACCTTGCTGGATACAATACATACGTCCCGGTAAGATGGACCACTTTGGAGGCATCTGGATGGGTACCACAACAAAACTAACGTTTGAGGAATTCGTACAGCTTCCCGAGGAACCCGGGAAGCGCTTCGAGCTAGACGAGGGGGAATTGATCGTAGAGGCGTCGCCAACCCTTCGACACAATGCAATCCGTGACCGCATCGCTCGTACCCTGAAAGACTTTGTGGTGTCACACCGTTTAGGCAACATCGCGGTACACATTGATTTCCGGCTCGCTCCTAACGTCGTTCGCCGTCCTGATGTTGCTTTTGTCGCGCTCAAGCCGTTGAGGCGTATGGATATTGACCGGTCTCCGCTGGAGGGGGTTCCCAATTTGGCCGTGGAGGTGATCTCTCCAAGCAACTCAGCGCAAGATATGTTGAAAAAAGTACACCAATATCTCGCTGCCGGGTGCCAAGCTGTGTGGGTGTTTTATCCAACCCTGAAATTGGTCGAAATCCATGATGCGAGTGGGATCAGCGAAATTGGAGTTCCTGGCTCCCTCCAGGAAGAGAGGCTGTTCGAGGGAAATTTATTCACCCTTCCTTTGGCTTCTGTCTTTGATGAAGATCTAACAAAGTAACTGCGCAAGATCAGCCTACGATCAACGGGATCGTGCCTTTTCAGACGCCGCGTAGATTCGTTCGATGAGCGCTACGCTGCGGCGTCCTTCGGGGCCATCGCAAGCAGGTGTGCCGTCATTCATGATCGCTTCGATGAAGTCACCTATGACACGTTGATGTCCGCGAATGTCATCCACTACAGGAGATGTAGAGCTTGCATTTCCGTCTGAAGATTGGTTGACGGGGAGGTCATCTTGAGCATTTCTCAAGCCAGTGGTAATCAAGAGATCGCCTTTCAGGATCACAGTTCCCTCTGTTCCAGTAATCTCCACGCGGCGAGCATACCCAGGAAAGGCTGCCGTTGTGGCCTGTAGCACACCGAATGCTCCACTGGAGAATTCGAGCAGGGCGATGGCCGTATCTTCCGTTTGAATCGAATGCAGCAGTGCTCCTGTGCGCGCCTCCACGCTAGCCACATCACCAAGCAGCCAGAGAAGCAGGTCCACCGTGTGCACACCTTGGTTCATCAAGGCTCCGCCGCCATCGAGATTCCAGGTGCCGCGCCAGCGAGAACCGCTGTAGTACTCAGGTGGACGATACCATTTCACCCGCGCATCGGCCAGCAGCAGCTTGCCGAGTTTTCCTTCAACAATCAGTTGTTTGAGCCGGTAGATGTTGGGCTTGAGACGGTCTTGAAAAATCACACCCAGCTTGACGCCTGCCCGGTTACATTCGCTAATCAGTGCGTCGGCCCGGCTGGTGGAGATGTCAATCGGTTTTTCAACCAGCACATGCAATCCGCGTTGGGCTGCCGCGATTCCTTGCTCTGCGTGCAGACCCGAAGGACTACCGATGATGATCGTCTCGAGGGAGGGATGGGAAAGAAAGGAATTCAGGTTGGTGTGAGCAGTGCCGCCGAATTGGCTGCAGAGCTGCTCAACTTTCTGCTGATTCGAACCGCAGAAGGCCACGATCTTCAAGCCGGGAATCGCAGCAACAGCCCGTGCGTGGGTGCTGGTGATGTTGCCCCCACCAATTAGGCCTATATGAATGGTCTTGTCAGCACTCAGCATTCAGCACTCAGCATTCAGCCCACGAAACAGTTCGGGCTAAAGAAGTATAGTGTCGTGTGCATGGTTGGCTTCGCGAATTTGATTTTTGCTCACGTTGTGATCGGCGATCATTTCGGTGGTGGCACTGTAGACGAAGGGACCGGCTGTCCATTAACGGTGTTTGGCTCCATCAGTTCGATGCGCGTGCCATCGGGGTCAAAGAGGTTTGCCTGCCGCTTTCCGTTCACGCCGACTTTGATTTCAATTCGCTGCCCATAATTCTTCCGCGCCGGACGAGCTTCCAGCGTGGCAACAGCTTTTTCAATATCAGGCGTGACCAGGCAAATGTGGTTCTTGACTCCCATCTCTCTGGCATCCGGTGGCTTTGCATTGAGCATGAATTCCAGATAGTCCTCGCCCTCGGGTACCCGCATGTTTACCCAGCTTAGAATCTTGCCTGACGAACTGCCTCGCCAGAATTCCTGTAAGCCAAGAATATCGTGATAGAAACTCATCGCTGGGCCAAGCGCGCCAATGGTTACACCAACGTGCATGATGCGGTTTGAAATGCGAGTTTCCGGCAGATATTTGCCTTTTTCGCGCCGCGTCCAACTATCAGCCTGGTATTGGACAATCTCAACGGTGTGACCGTCGGGATCGGTAATGTTGAAGTTGGAATTGCCAATTTTGCCCTTGCCGACTTTGTCCGGTACCTTGATACCTTTAGAGGCAAGGTATTCGCGCATGTTCTCGGCGGAGGCCGTGAAGAATGAGATGTGATTCAGGTTTCCATCCTGCTTCGGGATCTCAGCAAACAATTCCACGTACTGATCTTCGTTGATCTTGATAAATGCAATGCGGTCCGAGCCGTCATCTCGTTTCAACGTATAAGGTTCCTGATATCCCAGAAAATCTTTATAGAATGCGCGCGCTTTCTGCAAATCGCTTACGTTCAGCGCCATGTGGGCCACACCCAGAATGCGCGGGCGTTTGGGCTCGTCCTTCGCGCCCATGGTTGCTATTGGGAACAGCAACACAAGCAACAAGACGATTCGATTTGTGATTCGAACCATAGAATGGAGGGTAGCTTTACATCGGGCCAATCGCGACGACGAAATAGTTTGCGGACGTGCTGCCGATGTTCTTGATGCCATGCTCGTCATTCGAAGCTGCGAAAGCAACTGATCCCGGTCCCAACTGGTGGCCCTTTCCGTTGATGGTGATTTCCACTGTGCCTTCGCGGATAAGCCAGAACTCGCTGTGCTTGTGGTGGTGTGGAGGATGGGGGGTTGCTCCCGGACGAAGCGTGGTCTCGTGAACCTCCACCATTTCGCCGGTTGGCACGTTGCCTTTTACGATGCCGCGTACCTCGCCCGAGCCGTTTTGGTTAGCTCGTGGTTGCAAATCGGCAAATGGGAAAGCCGAAGAAGCCAGCGCTGGAGAATCAGAAGAGCTCAAGCCCGCCGACAGCAAAACAGCGGGTATCAGTGCGCAAAGTTCTCGTCTGTCGATGGGCACGATCTGTCCTTTAAGGATTGGGTAAATTTGAAGATCAAGCCAAAACCTTTGGGCCACGAATACACGCGAAATAACACGAATCAAGACCAAAACAATAAAGAGAAAGAGAGAAGAGATAAGCAGCGAGAGGGGTTAAAAAGAAACATTTCTTGACTCCGATTCCTGCTTTTCATTCGTGTTCATTCGTGTGTATTCGTGGCTAAAAAAGGTTTTGGTTACGCTATGCCGGGGTTGCCGTTTTGGCTTCCTCCAGCGTGATTCTCCGTTTTCCGCGATACGCCATATTCGCCAGATGGGCTGCAACCGCTGAGCGGTAACCGATGTCGACAGGGGCATTCGGTTGTTTTCGGCTGCGCACGCAATCGATGAAGTTGGCCATGTGATTCTGGTCTGCAGTATCTCCGGTCAATGCAGCGCCGTTGCGCCGGTTTGCCTTTTCGGGGAAATAGCGAATCGATGACTCGGAGCGGCCGGTGACCATATCGGTCACGCCCGAGAGGTGTTCGATGGTGCCATCGCTTCCCAGGATATGTTCTCCAAGGCCATAGCGGCTGTTGCTGAAGGTGGATCGCCAGGTTACGGTTATGTCGCCAGGGTAATCGAGCGTGACCGCGATCGTATCTGGCACCTCACGACCGTCTTTCTCAGAGAACACGCCGCCGGACATGTGAGCAGCCGTGGGCAGCGGCAGGTCAAGGGCGGTCATGATCCAGGCGATCTGGTGCACCATATTTTCGGTGATATTTCCGCCGGAGAATTCCCAGAACAACCGCCAGTTAATGAACTTGTAGCCGTCGAAGGGACGCACGGACCTTCCATTCAGGAAGGCGTGCCAGTTGACATTCTGCGCGGAACAGTCGTGTGGAACCTGACGCACCCATTGTCCGGTTCCGTGCGGAGTATTGCGGCTCATCCAGGATTCGACCATCGTTACCTTGCCCACAATTCCCTGCTGAATCCACTTCCTGGTGTCCGCCAATGAGCCGGAGCTTTCATGCTGCAGCCCGACCTGCACGACCTGTTTGGAAGCTTTGGCGGCCGCCAGGCATTGGTCCGCTTCGGGAATCGACCAGGTCATGGTCTTCTCGCAATACAGATCTTTTCCGGCCGCCAGCGTATCGAGAAAATGGCGGGCGTGAAGATGGAGAGGGCTGGCCACAATTACGGCATCGATGTCTTTCACATCGAGCAAGCGGCGATGATCGTCCAGAGTCTCGAGTCCCTGGACCGACTGCCGGGCTTCGTCGCATCGGGCCGAATAAATATCGGCAATGGCGGCCAACTGAACATTAGGAACGGCCACCACTTGTTTCAGAAGCTCTTGACCGCGTCCACCGACGCCGATCATGCCGACGCGGACGCGATCATTCGCGCCCCAAACCCGCATGGTGGGTTGGACCATGTTTGGCTTAATCAGGAGGCCGGCCGTGCCCAAAGCCGCCGTCTTCATAAAATCGCGCCGTCTCATCCTATGATTTGCCATTTGATGTGCCTCCTTGATGTAGTTGCTGCAATCTTACAACGCTCCGGCCTTCTGAAGTTGATCTTTCATACCCGCCCAACTCTTCCGGGTGGATGCTTCAGGCGTGCCCGCGCCCCGCCAATGTGTCTCAAGACTTACGGCATGACGATATCCATCCTGGCGAAGGGCGCGGAACTGTCCTACCCAGTCGATAAAACCGCCTCCCATAGGGGCCCATTCGGTACCGTTGCCATCGGCTTTTTTGACCGTATCCTTGCAGTGGCAATGGCCGATGCGGTTCTTGGGCAGAAGATTGTATCCATCCGGGAAGGCCGTCTCGCCTCGGGCGGCGGCGTTTCCGGCATCCCAATTCAGCATTAAATAAGGAGAGTTGATGCTGGCCAGGAGCTTGGCTGCTTCTGCTCCCGTAGCCGTGTTGCATGAGCCCTCATTTTCCAGAACCAGGGTAATGCCTTTTTTTCCTGCGGTATTGGCCGCCCCCAGGATCTTCTGATTGATGGCCGCGCGATAGGGCGCTTGATCTTCAAGTCTCCAGAAATCAAAGCAGCGCACACGGTCGGTGCGAAAAGCTTTTGCCAACTCGATGCAACGTTCGAGCACCTCGTCCTGTTGGTCGAAAGTAAAATCGGCATTGAACTGATCGCGCTTGGGGCTGTATTTCGACTTGGGGGCGTCTTTCCAGTCCACTTTAAAGAGCGGACTGGCAATGTCAGTCACGCGCAGCTTGTTGCGTTCCAAAATGCGCCGCGCTTCTTCGATCTCTTTGGCATCGAGCTTAAGGAGGTTTTTGTTCCACATGCCACGCAGCTCGATCCACTGCATGCCAAACTCCTGGGCAGCGACCTCGCAGGCGTGGCCGAAATCCTGTGTGATTTCGTCGTTGATCACTGCAATTTTGAACGGCGAACTCATACGGTCAGCCCGATCCTTTCTTCAAGGTATTTCTTGCTGATCACCGCCGATTCTTTTGGGGTGCGGGATTTCTCCGGCACGCTATCGAGTTCCACCACCGCCCAGCCCCGGAAATTAACTTTGCGCAAAGCGATGAAGACTGCAGGCACATCCACTTTGCCACGGCCCAGTTCTACCCAGCGATAACCCTTGCCTTCGCCGCCGGAGCCGACCTGTTCTACATCTTTTATATGCAGGAAAAGCAAACGGTCACGGTACGTATTGATGGCTTTGGCTGGATCGCCACCACCCTGGAGATAATGTGCTACATCCAACTCCAGCTTCACATACCCTGGATCTGCGGCGCCAAGTATCTGCTCCAACTCTTCAGGACGCTCGCTCAGGGTCCCCATGTGGTTGTGATAGCCAAGCGAGATGCCCAGGTCGGCAGTCCGCTTACCGATCTCAGTAATAACTTTGCCCAGACGTTTGTAATCAGCAGACACGATCGCTCGGTCCTTTGGTCTCTGATCCGTTACTTGAAGATAGAGACCGCCCATGTCGTGCACGAATTTCGCATTGGCAGTGTGCTTGGCCACTTCATCAGCTTCTACTGCGGGATCAATACGCACGCCGCCGCTGGACAATGCGACCAATGTGAGTTTGTGTTTCTGCAGCAAGTCTTTCAATTCGCTGCTCTCGAACTCCTTGAGCACGTTCGATCGCAACTGGATTCCATGAAAACCCAGGTCCGAAATGTCCTCAATGGCTTGCCGGTCGTTGCCGTTCCAGGTAATCGCCGCATATCCCAAATGAATTTCTGAAGGAGCGGGGCTGATTGACGTGTCGAAATAGGAAAGATCAATCGGCGGATAAAGTGGTGGCTCGACGAGCGACCAGGCTGGAAGCGAAGACGCCGCACTGGCAGCCGCCGTAACGCCCAACCCCGCTAAAAAAGTGCGCCGTGAGATTGATGATGACATATGAGGTGTCCTAGAACGTTATTTTCGCTCCTAGCTCCATCGTGCGGTTGCCGCCAACCGTACCCTTGATTAGACCGAAGTTGATATCACTCGCGTTGGTATTCGGCTGATCAAATTGCGGTGTGTTGGTCACGCTGAATGCCTCGGCACGGATCTCCATGCGCACCCGCTCAGTGACGGTAAATCTGCGGAATACGGCCGAATCGAGGTTGAAGAATTTGGGTCCGGCAAATGCATATCGGGGAACATTGCCCAAGACACCATTGGCTGCCACGGGTTGAAACGCCGAGGTATCAAACCAGGGATTGGTATCGATGCCGCCCAGCACGTTGAATGCTCCAACCTGGTTGGGTGTCTGGCGCGTTCCGGGCGCGTTGAGTCCATTGCCGTTGGCAGAGAAATCCAGCGGACGTCCGCTCATTAGCGTGAGCACGTTGCTGAGTTGCCATCCGCCTGCTATCCAGCTAGCCCATCCCGATTGCAGCCAGGATTTGCCTTTGCCAAAAGGGAGCTCATATACCGAGCTCGTTACGAACGTATGGGCGCGGTTGTAGCTGGCAACGGAATAATTGCTCCGGAAGTTGAGGTAGTTGAAGACGGTCCCGCCATCGCTGCCACCATCGGACCGATAACCTAGAGCTTTTGCAAAGGTATAGGAGGCAGTCAACAAGAAACCGTTGGAGAATTTCCGGCTCAGCTTGGTCTGAAGGGCATTGTAGTTGGAGCTGGTGCCCACATAGAGGAAGTTGGTAGCAGCGGTGCGCCCAAATTGCTGGCAAAGCGGTTCCACGGCACAAACCTTGGGAAGAAGGTTTCCGCTGGCATCGACTCCGGGTGCAATGGCCGCGTTGAGGTCATACTGCTGGGGTATGCGAGTACCATGGTTTCCTACATAGGACGCCGTAGCCACAAAGTTGTGGGGCAGCATGCGTTCTACTGAAAAGTTCCAGGCTTCAACGTAAGGCTGCTGGAATTTCTGGCTAACCACGAAGTAACTATCTCCCGGACTGGGAGTTACGATGCCGTTGGCTGGAATCGCCACTGTTGTTGGTGGTGGAAATCCTTTGGTCATGTTCGTGGTTGCCGGCGCAAAGCTATTAGGCTGAGGAAAACCATTGGCCTGCCGCACTGGGGTATTGAAAGCATAGTTATTGTTGGGGAAGGGCTCGTAACTGATTCCAAAGCCGGCGCGCACTACAGTGTTTTCCTGCAAGCGATAAGCTGCGCCCACGCGCGGCGCAAAATAATGGTAGTAGGTTTCCCGGCCAAGATTGTCTGGATTGCCGCCGATTCCGGCGACCACCAGAGTATTGTTGGCAGGGTTGTAATTCGAATAGCCGCCAACCTTGCTCGGCGTTGTCGGTAGATAAATCTCCCAGCGCACGCCGCCCGTCAAGGTCAGTTTGCGGCTGAGTTGCCATTGGTCCTGGAAGAAGCTGAATATCTCGGTTTCGCGCCATGCTCCGGAGATCACCGAGACATCACGGCCAACCGTCGTAGGCGCGTCGAGCAGGAAGGCAGCGAAGTTATTGGCCAAACTCGTCTTTGGACTGTTCGAACCGGCATTCAGAGCCGTCGTGCCTGTTCCGAAGGTAAATGCTCCACGCGGGCCAAAGGTTTGTGCCTGAACCAGATCGTCGCGCAGACGCCGCACTTCCCCACCCCATTTGAGACTGTGGTTGCCGTGAGTCTTGGTCCAGGTGCTGGCAATACTGATGTTGGTTTCGCCACGGTCCCAAGGCATGGAGGCCGAATAGCCAACCAACGGATTGTTGCCGTTGATCCCGTTAATGATGATGCTGGTCAAACCACTGGTGAACCCGTTGAGGTTTACTCCTGGAATGCCGATCGCATCGGAGGCATTCGAGCCGCTATCGGCGTTGAGAGCGACGTTGTGGTAGTGGCTCAAACCAAGGCGGGTTTCAGCAACCAAGGTAGGAGAAAACAGGTGCGTGTGAATCAGCGTAGCGCTGTGGACTGTCTGATTGCCGGTACCCTGGAATCCACCTTGACCAGGCCCGCCGGCCAACCCAAACACTGGCTGCTCATCGCTGCTCTGCACAGCCCGGCTGAAACGGAAAGTAAGCCGATCATTCTCGGTACGGTTGTAATCGAGCTTGGTGTCAAACGAAGTTGTATTTCTCAGAAAGCGCGTGGTGTTCTGGAAGTTATTGGTAAATCCAGACAGGTTCGCATGAGGCACGAGCGCCAGAAGTTTCTGGGTAATGGGGCTGATACGGCCTGGGTCAATCACATTCCCCTGGCCATTAAAGGAAAGCTGGGAGCGGACCGCGCCCGTTGCCGAACCGGTGGCAGGATCGTAGATATTGCAATCAGCTGGTTTCGCCTGACAGGTGGCTAAGCTCTTGATGGAGCGGAAATCACCCGCACGAAACGCATCGGTCGGGACGGTAAACAGATTGAATCTTCCACGCAGGTCACTCACTCGCAGGATGTCTCCAAAGAAGAACAGCTTGTTCTTGATGATTGGCCCGCCGATGGTGCCACCATAATAGTTGTAGGTCGTACGTGGGAAAGGGCCAGGAGGACGATTGAAAAAGTCGCGGGCTGCCAGGGCGCTAACGCGGTTGAACTCGTAGGCAGAGCCATGCAGATCATTGGTCCCTGATTTCAGGGCAACATTGGTGACCGCTCCGCCGACGCGACCGAACTCGGCGAGATAGTCGCTGGTGGTAACGTCCACCGTTTGGATGGCCTCTGCAGGAGGCACGTAAATCTGCAGCAGGCCGGTGCGCTCGTTGTCGTCGACACCTTCTATAAGAAGGTTGTTGAACAACCGGGACTGGCCGTTGACTTCGGTCGAAAGGCTATCCTGCGCATTGAAGAAGGTAGAGTGTTCGCGATGGGCGCGGGTCGTGCCTGGGACCAGGTTCAACAGGTTCTGGAAATTCCGATTGGTGCCTAGAGGCAGATCGGTCACCTGCTTGGCCTCAATCTTGTCGGTCACATCAGCACGGTCGGTCTGCAGAACAGTCGCCTGGGCCACAACTTCAATCGTCTGATCGGCGGCTCCGGGCTGAAGAATTACGTTGACGCGAACGTCGCTGTTGACTTGAACGTCAATTCCAGTCCGTACAGATTTCTTGAAACCGTGTTCCTCGACGGTCACCTCATATTGACCGGGCGGAAGATCGACAAATTCGTAGTTTCCGCTGGAGTTGGTCGTGGTCGTGCGAACCAATCCGGTTTTGATTTCAAGAATCCTGACCTTAGCATCAAGGACAACGGCGCCACTGGAATCAGCGACTGTTCCCAAGAGTTTGGCATTCACTGCTTGCCCCATCATGAGGCCAGAAGCAATGAGAAGCATCAACGCGATTGTGAAAGTTGGAATACGGCCCGCAGTTTTCATACGAACCCTCCTGGTGAGACCATCCGGCGAGGCAAAGTACTCCGTCATTGGGTTTTATGTCAAGTCCGCTGTCTCAATATATGAAACGCATGTTTAGAATTTTTAAATTTCTAATTCCCGATTTCTAAATTCGGGAATCGGAAATAAGAGTCGATGGATAACCGCCGGAAGACGTAGAGGTCGTAGGGCGGCGACACTGAGGCTTTTACGGCTTATCGCAGTTGATGTGCCATGAGATGCCGAATTGGTCGACGAGTACGCCAAAACGAATCGCCCAGAACGTTTCCTGCAGCGGCATTTGAACAGTTCCACTTTTTGACAAGGCAGTGAAGAGGCGCTCGGCTTCCACTGGATCATTGAGATTCAACTGGAGAGCGAAGCCCTGCGGTTTCTGATAGTCTCGCGGCAACGCGTCTGCGCCGTATAACGTGAACTCGCCAACAACTAAGGTGGCATGACTGATCTTTTTCCGCCAATCAGGCGGGGCTTGCATGTCTATAGGCGTGTTTTCATAGGTCATCATGAAGGCGATTTTGCCGTGAAGACATTCCTCATAGAACTTGAAAACGGCTTCGCACTGCCCGTTGAACATCAGGTATGGAAATAACTGCATCTCGCCCTCCGGTTGTAAGACACATCTCTGGTCTCATAAATCGGTATATTATTTCAATATCTAAGACACACGACAGCAGGATTCCCCATCTGCAAATCCGTCCTGCTATTCTCAGGGTTTCATATCTAGATTTACTGATTTCATATTATGAAATTCTGTGACTCCCAACTCCAGCGAATGCAAACCGCGCGATTTTTCTCGCGCCGGGATTTTCTGATTCGAACCGCTGTGCTGGGAGCATGCGCAACATCACCAGGATTTGCGTTTTCAAAAAACGAGAAAACCAAGTCTCCAACAACTGTGGATGTTGCCGCCATTGACCGTCCCCGCATTTTGAAAGCTGCCCAACGTTATCTCCATGAAGCTCCAATCACCATTACTGGCTTTACAAGTCCCCGCAATCCGGGAAGCAAACACGACTACTTCTCTGAAGGGGACTATTGGTGGCCCGACCCCGAGAATCCAGATGGCCCTTATATTCGCCGCGACGGCATGTCGAACCCAAACAAGGTAGCTGGCACGATGTCCAGCAATTCGGGTATTGGACGAGTCGGTTCAATTTTTCGGATACAGTTGCGAGGTCTGCTGAGGGGCTAATCCCGCCTCCTGCTGGGCAGGGTTACGAGCATCTGGGCTACGTCGTAGCGCAGTTCATGGCGTTCAGAGATGTACTTCGTACTGCTCCACGTCCACCGGCGTACAACATCATCCAACAAGGAATTGAGTTTTCCAATAAGGCTGAGCAAATGTGTGCCTGGCCTGAGGCGTGGAAACTACTAGAGCTTGTAATGCGTGTCTCTCCGGCCGAGAGGAGCGATAGCCGGAACTCCCAAGTTCGCGCCAGACTCAGCCACTGCGAATACACTCGTCTGGGAAAGCGGCTCGTATGGTTGCTCGTTCCTTGAACGAGTGAATTTTGTCCAGGTGGGTTAGTCTTAAAGAGAAAACGTCAAATTCCGGAACAGAAAACTAATCTTTAAACATTCTCGGTCTTGACCATGATACGAGTTTCTTATTCAGAAGTTTTTGAAACGCTCTCCCACATCCTCCTGAACCGGGGATTTACTGCTGAACGCGCCAGCCTTTGTGCCCGCCTCATCACCGATTCAAGCCGGGACGGGGTCAATTCCCATGGAGTGGAGCGCTTTCCACGTTTCATCCGGGGAATTCAAAAAGGACTTGTTGATATTCATGCCATTCCCAAGCTGCTAATGGCTAATGGGCCGTTGGAGCGGTGGGACGGGCAACGAGGCCCCGGCAACGTCAACGCACATCAATGCATGGACAGAGCCATCGAGCTTTGCCGCAAACATGGAATGGGCTGCGTGGCGCTGGGTAACACCAATCACTGGATGCGTGGTGGCAGCTATGGATGGCAAGCAGCCGAGGCCGGTGTGATTGGAATTTGCTGGACCAACACCATGCCCAACTTGCCACCCTGGGGAGCAAGCGATCCGCGAGTGGGCAACAACCCATTGGTTATTGCAGTGCCACGAGCTCAAGGGCACGTAGTGCTCGACATAGCGATGTCACAGTTTTCGTATGGCGCGCTGGCGTCCTACAGAATGCGCGGCGAGATGTTGCCGCTCGATGGCGGATTCGATTCTCAAGGCAAACTCACGCGTGATCCCGGAGCTATCGAGGCATCTGCCAGGCCATTGCCCATCGGCTACTGGAAAGGCTCGGGATTGGCGTTGATGCTCGATTTGGTGGCGACGATGCTGTCCGGCGGGTTTGCCACTTACCAGATTACCGCCGACCCAGAACTCGAAAGCAATCTCTCCCAGGTATTCATAACCTTCGATGCATCTCGTCTCAATTATGGTGACGCATCCGAGCAGGTTGATCGAATCATTGAGCATCTCCAATCCTCATCGGGCACTGGAGAACAGGTTCGTTATCCAGGGGAGAGAGTGCTCAATATCCGAGAAGAAAACATGGTCAAGGGCATACCGCTGAATGAAAAGGTTTGGAATGAGGTGAAGAATTTGGCGGCTATTTATTAATAGGAAGCCCAATGTCACTTACTTTGGAAAAGATGGTTATATTTTGCAAATACCTCACCCCCTGTCATCCTGAACGGAGCGCGGCAAGAAAGCTCAGAACTCTGAGGATGATCGGCGCGCAGTGAAAGACCCCGATGATGTGGTCAGTCTAAATTGCTGATCCGAGGTATTTTGACCGAAGTCGTTGAACTGTGTGATCTTAAGTCTTGCACAGATACTGTGGTAGCCCTCGGAACCCTCTTGGTACAAACACGGGTAGAACACCTCGTATCTACAATTAAGCCCGAAACTATTATCGGGGTCCCTCACTCCGCGCCGATCATATTCATAATTATGAAATTCTTTGTGGCGCTGCGTTCGGGATGACATAGTGCATGGGTTATCTCGTGAACCATCCAATATTTCCCAAAATGGCACAGCATCTCAATAAGGCGGCAGCAGGCGTCTCAAACCATGTGCGAGCATAATCGCCGTGAATCCGATGCTTCGGGGCAAGATCGCCCAGACAGGCAAAGGAGCTGCGCCTTGTGGAATACCTGTAGCGCAAACTTCTGTCAGCCGAATGCCTAACTCTTCAATCCATGCCATGCTTCTTGGCCATTCCCACATTCTTTCCAACCACTGTTGCGGGATACCCTCTTTCCCGACATGCGCTCCTATGATTGCTCCTACAATGGCCGCAACTGTATCAGTATCGCCTCTGCAACGGATAGCACTTAAGACAGCGGAGAAATCATTGGGCTGACGCAACCACGTTTGCAGAGCCACCGGTACAGTATGAAACGAATAGCCGCTTACTCCCTCGTCTAATCCAAGTGATTGGGCAAAAGACTCTGTGCTTTCGCCGCGAGCTGCGCTGTGTGCAGCCCGCTCAAGTAAATTCATGAAGTCGCTTGCATGTTGGAGATCGCCGCCCAATGCATTGCGAAGTGCCCGGAGAAACTCGTCTGGTGTCGCTTGACCGGAAGAAGCCAGGTGCGCGGCAACAGCAACGGCGAGCGCCGCCCATTCTGCTTTTGGGTCGGTATGCGTGACGCGCGTACCTACTTTCACCAGTCTGCGAAGCTGCGGCAAGTCATTGCCGTAGCACACTCCGAGAATTGCGCTGCGCATGGCCGGTCCATTTCCGGCGGAAAAGACTCCACTTTTGTCGGGCGGGAAGCCGACCCACAATTTAAGAATGGCGCGCAACGTCGCGAACCCTATCGCTGGCGGCAACGATAGCAGCCACCATCGCAACCGGCGGGCGAAGTCTCTTAAAAACCGCTCTGGATCGCCTGCCGAAACTATCAGCACCTGGGCCGTCATGCAAATGTGCTCCGTGTCGTCGGAGATCATTCCGCGTCCAAAGATGAAATGATGGCCGGTGATTTCTCCAAAGAGTTTTTGCTGGCGCTTGCGAGAAAGGGCTTCGTAGGGAAGTCCGAGAGCGTCACCGACAGCACAACCTAGCAGGCATCCGACGATGCTGCGGTGTTTATCTTTGACCTCATCTGATTGCGTGATTTGAGGCGACACTGCTCAAGTATATAAATCGGGCTTGGGGAATTGCCTTATCCCATCCTTCGCAAAAATCACGAAAGGTTTGGCGCTCATACCCTGAATGAAGAAGGGTAATCCAGCAACGTTGTTATGATATCATGATATCTATATAGAGGTGTTCATGGCCCAATTCGTAGTTCGCAACGTGGAAAATGGAGTCAAAACGCGGCTGCAACGCCGCGCTAAAAGGCATGGCCGGAGCATGGAGGAAGAGATTCGAGAGATTCTGCGCAACGCGGCACATGAGAAAGATTTGCCTGCTGGCGGTTTAGGCACGGAGATTGCCGCTCTATTTGGGAAATTCGGGATCGATTCAGATATCCCTGAGTTCCGCGGGCATGAAGTCAAACCTGCCAGGTTTGAGCCGTGATCATTCTGGATACAAATGTAATTTCAGCTCTCATGCGTCAGACGCCAGAGCCGAGCGTGGTTCGATGGCTCGACCTTCAACCCAGGACTTCGCTGTGGATTACTTCGATCACTGTATTTGAAATCAGATTCGGACTTCAGATTCTGGAACCTGGGAAACGCCGGACTTTTCTCCAACAAGCGTTCGAGGTCGTGCTCGAAAAGATCAGCTACCGTATCGCCTCTTTTGATGGTGACTCTGCACAACAAGCCGCAGATTTAGCTGCATTGCGTCGCCGGAAGGGACGTCCTGTTGATCTACGTGACACGATGATTGCCGGAATCGTGCTTGCCAACAATGCTACCTTGTCGACCGGCAATACCTCTCATTTCCAGGATATCTCGGCCAAAGTTGTGAACCCATGGACACTCTGAATCACAACTTCTTCTCTTCCACTTTTTCCAACACCACATCAGCCAATGGCCGGCTCTGCGCAAGACTAAAATCTGCAACGTTTTTCAGCGAGAAAACCGGCGTTTCGCGGACATGTTGCGCGCGCACCCGGAAGAAATCGGCTCCCTTTACCTCCTGCAAAACAAATGCCGGACGCAGGTCTTCTTTGGCGCTGACAATCTCAATATTGCTAAGTTGAATGTTTTTTGCGTGCCGGATGAAGAAACCATGGCTGGGGATGACATTACCAAACATGTTTGGTTCCGGATATTTGTTTTCGAACTCCGGCGGCTGAACTTGAGCATCATCTTTACTTCCACCGCCCTGGTGCTGGATGTAAATATCACTCAACCTTACGTCTTCGATCTCGTGGCCGGGAATGCCGCTGATGATCGCCCCTAAAGAAGAGGCCGAATTCGAACACATGATGTTGCTGATGATCACCCGCCGCAAGCTGCCGATCGGAACGCCTTCCGGCCCGCGCATCCGGCTGCCGAGACGCAAGAAGATCGGCGAATTGGTAATATCGCGCATGGTGATGTTGCTGATGGTTACATCTTCCAGCAGGCCACCATCTACCGTTTCCAGCGCCAAGCCTCGGCAATAGTCGAACACGCAGTTGGAGATCGTGATGTTCTTAAAGCCGCCATTCGATTCCGTGCCAAATTTGATCCGGCCTGTTGGACGAACGTTTTCCCGCGGCGGCGTGCGCTTGTAGCTGGCATCCAGCAGGGATCCTTCGAGAAAGCCGCTCACAAAACAGTTCGTGATGGTAACCATTTCCGTCGCTCTGGCATAGCCAAGCCCAAAAGAGCTTTTGAGGCAAATACCGTCGTCCCAGGGAGAGTTAACACTGCAATTGGAGACCCGCACGTTGCGGCAGCAATCTATGTCGATTCCATCGCGGTTGGTATCGATGGTCAGATTATCGATCGTGAAGTTGTCGACGGCCAGCGCCAGGATGCCAAAATGTCCACCATGATTAATGGTGAAGTCGCGCAAGACTACGTTGCGGCAGTTCTTAAGCGAGATGGCTTTGTTCCCTACGCCTGGGTCTTCCGCCTTCGGCTGGTCCCTGCCGCTGCCCCGGCTCAATCCTTTTCCCCAGATCATGCCCGGACCAAGAATAGCGACGTTCTCAATTCCTTCACCCCAGATCAGGCTGTTGTGCCAGTGGCTGTGGCCGTAATCCTGAAACTTGTCCCACTGGTTCGGTTCGGCAGCATCGTATTGGCCGGCAGCGCCTGACTCCGCCGCCAACAGGATTGCACCTTGATCGAGGTACAAGGTGACTTTGCTCTTTAAATGAACAGAGAAGCAGGGATACGTGCCAGCGGGAAAATGGACGGCGCCGCCTCCCGAAGTGGACACAGTTTCGATGGCTTTGTTGACAGCAGGTGTGTCGATGGTTTTGCCATCACCCTTGGCGCCAAATGCTCTTACATCCACGGCGACCGGATTCGTCCCCTTGTCAAAAGAATTACCTTGAAGGGGAGACGATTCTGCCCACAACATCGGTGCGAGCGTTGAACCAGCAAACCCGGAGGCAGCAACTTTTAGAACATCTCGACGTGAGCGTAAGTTCATTGAAACCGGTTCTCCTTGGCGAGTCATGAATTTTGCAACAACGAGTTCACCCGTTAAGAGTATTGAATCTCTCCGATCTTTAGTCCAGTTAGTGGAAAGCGAATTTCACCTATTGAGACGATAAACTTGACCCCGAATCCAGAGTTGCTGTACCGTTCTTGGCATTTTTCCGCTTCGATTGGCAGCGGAAGGAAGGCTGGTTCAGTTCATGCAAAAAAGATCCGCTGCTTGGGGCCTGGTCGTCCTTCTCACCCTGATCTTTGGAGCCACAATTCCGGCTCGGTCACAGGTCAATGTCCTAACCCGAAACTACGACAACCAACGGAGTGGGACGAACCTTTCAGAAACGGTCTTGAACCAGTCGAACGTCAACGCCAACCAGTTCGGCAAGCTCTTCCAACTTGAAGTTGATGATCAAGTTTTCGCTCAAGTGCTGACCATGCACGGACTTTCTATCGCAGGCGGCACGCACAACGTGATTTTTGTTGCGACTGCCAACAACACAATCTATGCCTTCGATGCTGACGCCGCAGGCACGCCTCTGTGGCAGAGGAATTTCAACAACGGAGGACGTCCTACGAATCACACCGAGGTAGGGAGCAATTGCAATCCCTACCTGGATTTCAGCGGCAACATCGGCATTATTGGATCGCCTGTGATCGATGCGGCTACCAACACCATGTATTTTGTTGCGCGCACCGTGGAGAACGGCTCGACCGTACAAAGACTGCGGGCCATCAACGTGACCACCGGGGCCGACCGCGCAACCAATGCGCAAGTCGTGATTCAGGCGAGCGGGTTTGATCCTACGATTCAAAACCAACGGCCTTCGCTGGCGCTCTCTTCTGGCGTTGTTTATATCGGCTGGGCATCCTTTTGCGATACTGGGGCTTATCACGGCTGGTTGATGTCCTATGATGCTAGCTCTTTCTCGCAGCTTGGTGTCTTCAACACCACTGCCAGCGGAAGCCAGGGCGGAATCTGGATGAGCGGAATTGCGCCGGCTTTTGACTCCAACGGCAACTTGTATTTTTCCACCGGGAATGGAACCTTCGACGGCAGCAACAATTTCGGCGAAAGCCTGCTGAAGCTGGCTCCTCGAACTCTTGGCCGCCTCGACTTTTTCACTCCATCGAACTTCAACACTCTGAATGCCGGCGATACCGACTTTGGATCAGGTGGGCCGCTTTTTCTGCCAGGCACCAATGTCATCGCAACCGGTGGAAAAGAAGGAAAGATCTTCGTGATCAACAGCACCAATCTGGGAGGCGTGGTGACCGGCGATACCCAGATTCTGCAAAGCTTTCAAGCCGTCGACCCCACGGTGGTTCCCAATGCGACCTACCACATCCACAATGGCTCGGTAGCCTGGAATGGTCCTCAAGGAGTGACTTTATTCATTTCCGGCGAGAACGACCATGTGCGCGCCTACCGCTTCAATCCTTCCACGCAGAAATTTACTACGCCCGCGACCACGGTGGGCACATTCCTTCCACCTCGGGGAATGCCAGGCAGCATGTTGACTCTTTCTTCCAACGGTTCCCAATCTGGAACCGGCGTTTTGTGGTCCTTTACTCCGCGGCTCGGAGACGCCAACCAGAAGGTCGTCCCGGGCGTTCTGACGGCATATAACGCCGAGACACTTGCGCAACTCTGGGCTTCCGGCACCACTCCCGGCGACGATACCTTCAATTATTCCAAGGGCGCGACTCCGACCATCGCCAATGGCAAGGTATACCTGGCCTCATTTTCCAACATCATTACGGTTTATGGTTTGCGGACCTCAGCAACCTCCCAGGACCTTGCGCTGAACAAGGCGGCTACTGGAAGTTCCTCGTGCAATTCCAATGAAACGCCTGATAAAGCCGTGAATGGCAGCTACTCGGGCGGCAACAGCGACAAATGGTGTTCGCTGGTTATGCCCAGCTTTTTGCAAGTCGATCTGGGGACGAACGCAACCATCAACCAGATCGTAGTGGAACATGCTGGCGCGGGGGGCGAAGGCGGCAGCCTGGACTCCAGCGGCAGGCCGAACTTCGATATCAATACCAGTGCTTACAACATTCAGACCAGCACTGATGGAGTCAACTTCACCACGATCGTGAACATTACGGGCAATCTTGAGAGCATCACCACCCACAACATCACTCCGGTGACTGCACGTTTCGTCAAGCTGAACATCACTACGCCGACGCGAACCACCGATACAGCATCACGAGTCTACGAGTTCCAGGTATATGGCCCATCGGGTACCGTCAGGCTACCGGTGCAGGTGAATCTCTCGCCGGCGTTCAACCTGTCTTCCGGGATAGTGAATGACGGCACAGCATTCAGCGGAGGCGGCTTAGATGGCGGTGGACGCTCTTACTCGGCGAACCTGCTGGGATCGACTCAGACTTTCAATGGCACTCCATTCAACCTGGGACCAGCGAATGCCCTTGATGTCGCTGATGGCGCAACCATCACCTTGCCTGCAGGGCAATTCTCATCCCTGCAAATGCTGGCGGCTGCTGTGAATGGCAATCAGCTATCGCAAACGTTGACTGTGACCTACACCGACAACACCACGCAGTCCTTTTCACAAAACGTGAGCGATTGGGCTCATCCCCAAAACTTTATCGGCGAGTCGATTGCAGTAACCATGGCGCACCGTGACCTCAGCACCGGGGCCACAGATACGCGCACAGTGAATTTGTTTGCCTACAGTTTTGGAACCAACAATGGCAAGACGGTCAAGAGCATCACCTTGCCCAATAACCGGAATGTCGTGGTGCTGGCGATAACGCTGGTACCGTAGGAGTCAGGTTTGAGTTGTTAGTAGTTAGCCATTAGTTCTTAACCTTTGCTGGTTGTTTGGCGGCTTAAACTATTGTCACTTACGTTGCAAAGAGGACTGAATGTCAAGGGCGTTAGGCTTTAGCCGCTGAAGGTATCAGGGGCTAAAGCCAGAATGAACTGCGATGCTGGATTCTCGCCCCTATTTCACTCTCTGCTGTTTGCAACGTAAGCGACATTAGGCTTTGCGAAAAATGCTCCGACTTGTTCCCATGAGATTTGTACACCTCATCTCGCTGCTCACTACGTTCTTCTGGCAAAGCCATAGCGCCGATCACCCTGTGGAGGGAGCAATTCCTCTTCGTCCAACAACGAAGGTCAACATTCCTGCAGAGAGTAACCGTCCGGTCTACAAGCCGGCCCGATGTGATGCGCGCGGCGAGATTTATTTTCGGGGCTACCAAGTTGATGACCGCCGGGTTCCCGTGGTGCGGACGGACACCAAAGGCCAAACGGTGAAATACTCTCTTGACTCCGATGCAAGCCTCGCTAACGGAACCGCCTACGATTTTTCCGTCCTGCCCAATGGCAATCTCTATCAGGCTGTGCAGGTTGGAGAAGAAGTATATGTGGTTGCCTTCGATCAGGACGGCAGGATTAAACAAAGAGTGCGGCTGGAAAAGCGATTCTGGGTTGCCCGTGCGGCTGCGTTGAGCGACACAGCTTTCCTCGCCATTGGCACGGAGATCCAACCACCGGCAGAAGCCAGCTCAAAGCAGCCGCCTAAACTATTCATGGCGATCTTTGATGAACATGGCCAACTGGTGCGTCCTGTTGTCCTCGACCCGAGTGCACCGAGTGATGGCCCGGACGAGAAGCTACCAATTCTGGCCGCGCTCTCCAGCGATGCCCAAGCTGGCATGGATGGAAATCTCTATCTGCTGCTGCGCACCAGCCCACCAACAGTGTATGCGCTCGATTCGGCTGGACGAATCATGCGCTCCTTCAAGGTCCTACTGCCAGCCCCTAAAATGAATGCCATCTCATTTAGCCTGGACAAGGACCGGATGGCCATCCTCTTTCGGGAACAATTTCGGGGGATGCAGCACAATGACGCCGGAATCATTACCGTAGTTGACGCGTCTATGGGAGTGGAAGTCGCGCGCTACAGCGCTGGTCCCGATCTGGGAGCAACCTTGGCTTGCTATCACGACAATGACTTTGTCTTTCTTGGCAGGGACAAGGAAAATCTTGCGCTTCAACATGCGGCGAAATAGCAGACTAAAAGCAAAAGGGCGGCAACTGTGAGGTTGCCGCCCCTCCCGCATCGCCCTCCCCCAAGGTCGACGCAAGAAAATTATCGGGCGAACCCACTCAAACTTTAGTCAAAAGCCCAACCCATTTCAAGCCAATTTTGGGAAGCATAATGGAACACCCGCTCTTACTTCAGAAACTAAAATATTAAGGCTCTTGTGCCTAATGAACTTGTGCAAACGAAACTGCACTGCCGGGAGTCGCTGTGGTCTGCACGAGTTGCAGTTGTCCCGTGGTGCTGTTTACTGCGTAAACGCTGACATTGTTGGAGCCGCTATTGGCTACATAGATAAACTTTCCCGACGAGTCTGTTTCGATCTGAAGCGGCACTTGGCCGCCGGTAAAAGGCGAACCGCTGATCTGGGTGAGAACACCGGTGTTCTGGTCGATGGAGTAAGCCGAGATGTCATTCGATAGGGTGTTCGGCACATAGAGAAAACGGCCCGACGCATCGGCAGCGGCTGATCGCGGATCGGTGTGCGTAGGAAACGGCGAGCCGGGGACCAGTGTCAACGCCCCAGTATTCGGATCCACTGTGAATGCTGAAACGGTATTCGCAAAACGGTTGGGGACGAAGGCAAATTTCCCTGAGAGCGCAACGGCGCGCGGACCGTTGTCGGCCGCAAAGGGCGAACCCGGAATTTGGGTCAAGGCTCCGGTTGACTGATCGATCCGAAACACAGAAACATTGTTGGAGTCGCGATTGGCCGCGAAGATGAAATTGCCTGAAGCGCTCATCTCGACCCAATAGGGAGTCTGTCCAGTCGGATATGGAGAGCCGGCGATGGAAGTCAACGATCCGTCATTGCCGATGGTGAATGCCGATACCGTGCTGGAATTGATGTTGGAAACGTATAGAAACTTCCCTTGCGGATCCACAGCCACCGTGACAGGTCCGACGTCCGTCGGAGTGGGGCTTCCAATCATCGTCAGGTTGCCGGTGTTTGTGTCAACAGAAAAAACAGCTACGCTATTGGAACCTTGACAGGAGGCAAACAGAAAAACCTTGCTGGGATGAAGTTCCAAATAACGCGGGCCCGAACATGCGCCCGTGGGCGTCGTACCGGCCATCAACAATTGTCCGGAGGCGGAGTCTGTGTGGAACGTAGAAATGCTGTCGAGGTTATTGTTGGCGACGAAGGTAAACGGTCCCGCCGCCATTGGGGCAACAGGCTTGGTAGTGGACGCACCACAACCAACTAAAAAAACCACAATCAGCAAGGAAGAGATCAACGACCAGGGATGCGACTTCATGGGGGACCTCCTGAATGTCCAGAGGCTATTGAACGAACGCAGGCCTACGACTCTGCGCGAGGGCCTAATTATAACCCCAATGAGATACACGCCTATCGGTCATTGATCTTAGGATTTATGCCGATTTTGCTTCGCCAGAAGATGCGGGCAACTTAGATAGCAAGACAAAATCTCTGCGGACCCGCCAGGCTGTGGCGAAGGAACCATAGGTTCTCCTGGCTAACTCGGCAGCGGGAAGGCTCGCATCTTGCTCAAGCGCTGCCCACATGTCTGCACGATAGCTTGGCCCCATAATCACGCGCCACCGGTAAGCTCGATGACGACGCGCCAGATCGGCGGCCGGTAAGACGTCGGATGGGCGATCTCGAAGAACATTGGCAGCTACGCGAATGGCACTTCCTTTAAACCGTGGATCCTCGCCAAATCGTTTGATCTGAAATTCAGTGCCAGCCTCGGCGACGTCCTGCCGCGGCCCTGAATACAACCGAGCGAGGCGAGCGAAGCGGCGATCTTTCTCGTGCCAGCGAGCCAGGGCAGACCACAGAGCGCGGATTCGTTGCGAACTGCTCAAGCCAACTAGTTTAGTCAAACGATCAGCATTCACCCAGGCAGCATGAATACCAAACCACGTAACCAAGATGCTGAGGATGCGTAGGTCGCTCTTCTCCATCCCTTCAGTGGATGCAAAAAAGAGCGTGTCTTCGATATTGGATTGGTCCGTGATATTGGGTTGATCGGTGCCTGACGCGGCGAAATTCATCCCAATACCAATCATATTGACAGTGAGAGTTGCAACTGCCGCTGGTTCAGTTGGGAGGAGAGTGCGGTTAAAGGCCATGACCGAGCCTCCTCGCCAAGAGTGTGCGAGACGCTGACCAGCAGGTTGAGCGCTGCTCCGCCAATTCCGACGGCATCAAAAAAGGTCCTTCTTGGCTAAGTGCTCTCGTCAAACAAACTCAGATCTCAGCGGCGTACATGGTATCATCATAACCGATACCAGCCAAGAATGGCTGATAATCAACCATACCGTGGTGGATAATCAACCACGCGATGGTT
>DASZFU010000098.1:0-10168 GCA_035939495.1 Candidatus Angelobacter sp.
AGGGTGGGACGAAAGGTAACAGCGGTAACAACCGGTAACAGAAATCGCCGGTATTCATGCGGGTTGTAACTGGTGTAACCGCTGTAACCGGTATTTTTTTGCACACAAACAATTTCCGGCCCAGATAAGAGCAACCCCAGAGGACGCAGCACCCAAATCCCTCTCTGCGGTTTCTGCAGGGCTAACAATCCAATTCGTGCCAAGGCGCGAAGGATTTCATCAAGCCGCCTTCAGATCAGTGGGGTCTGTGGAGATCAGTGGTAAGCAAGTATTTGATCCGCGTTCTTCCGCGTTAATCCGCGGTAAAAAACGGGTTTGGTTGTGGCTCCGCTACGCTGTCGTGAAATGTTCGTGATTTTTTGCAGCAAACTGACCAACTGCGCCACCGGCTAAACCTTTGCAATTGAGTCTCGTCTAACTTACGATGTCCTCAGGTAGAAGGTGAAGATGAAGACTACAGCCCGACAGCTTACCCTATCACTCATCGTTGTAGCACTCGCGAGCATCGCCCATGCTCAAAGCTTTGAAGTCAAAACCCACACGTTGAAGAACGGAATGAAGATCCTGGTGCAAGAGGACCACACCATTCCCAACGTGGCCCTGTATGTGTTTTATCGCATCGGATCGCGCAACGAGCACCCTGGCACCACCGGCCTCTCTCATTTCTTTGAACACATGATGTTCAATGGCGCAAAAAAATATGGCCCCGGCGAATTTGACCGCGTGATGGAGGGAGCGGGCGGATCCAACAATGCGTATACCACGCAGGATGTCACGGTCTATCAGGACTGGTTTCCCCGCAGTGCCCTCGGCACCATCTTCGATCTGGAAGCCGATCGCATCGAAAACCTCAGCTTTGATCCGAAAATGATTTCTTCCGAGCGAGGGGTAGTGGCCTCGGAGCGCCGGACTTCAGTGGATGCCAACAATTTCGGAATTCTCAATGAGCAGCTTTGGGCCACAGCCTTCACGGCCCACACCTATCAATGGCCGGTCGTAGGCTGGATGGTGGACATCGAAAACTGGGCCATGGACGACCTGAAACATCACTTTGAGATGGGCTACTCTCCCAGCAATGCCACGCTGGTTGTGGTGGGTGATATCTCAGCCGACGAAATTGTTCAGCTCGCCGAAAAGAAGATTGAGCCCATTGCTTCCCACGCGCCGCCACCCAAGGTGACCACGCGTGAGCCGGAACAACTGGGCGAGCGCCGGGTGACGGTGAAGAAGTTCGCCCAATTACCGATCGTCATGATTGGCTACCATGTGCCCGAGGCGGCCTCGCCCGAGTACTACGCCCTGGACCTTTTGGATACGATCCTGCTTTTCGGGCAAAGTTCGCGGATGTATCAACGAATCGTCGATAAAGACCAGCTTGCCATTAGCGTCGGTGGGGGGGCACGCATCTCCTTCGATCCCACGTTGTTTACCATTACCGCGCAACCCAAGGCTGGTATCGATCCGCAGGCGGTGGAAAAGGCCGTCTACGAGGAGCTTGACCGGGTGAAGAAGGACCTGGTTACCGACCAGGAACTGCAGAAGGCCAAGAACATCGCTCTGGCCACCTTCTACCGCCAGATGGACACCATCAATGGTCGCGCCAATACGCTCGGTACTTATGAGGTCTTCTTTGGCGACTATCACAAGCTGTTCAATGCAGTCGATAGCTATAACCGGGTCACGAAAGAAGATATTCAGAAAATCGCTCAAAAGTACTTTAACGAGAAAAACCGGACTGTGGCCACACTGATCCCTGATAAGGAAGATAAGGAAGAAGCAGGGAAGCAGCAGGCCAATCAAGAGTGATCAGGACAGGCGCGTTTGAAACCTTGTAACCCCATAAAACATTGGATATACCGATGAACAAGATTCGAAATAAGCAATTCTTACTGACCACTGTGCTGGCAATCCTGACGTTGGTTCTGGCCGGCTCAGCCGCCGCCCAGACCGGCACCCTGAAGCTGCCACCTTATAAAAAAGCGCATTTAAAAAATGGCATGACTCTTCTGCTCATGGAGCGGCATACCGTGCCCCTGGTGGATTTCGATGTCGTCGTCCGCGCCGGCGCAGCCGCAGATGCAGCGGGTAAAGAGGGCCAGGCGTGGATGGCAGCCAATCTGCTGCGCAAGGGTTCCAAAACGCGCAACGCCGATCAGTTTTCTTCGGAGTTGGATTTCATCGGTGGGGTGTTCAGGGCCAACGTCAATCAGGACTATTCGAGCGTCTCTGCTGAATTTGTCAAAAAAGACATCGGAAAAGGGCTCGACTTGCTGGCCGATGCTCTGCTGAATCCGACGTTTCCACAAGATGAGTTTTCGAAGATGCTCAAACAGCGAGTGGATGGGCTGAAGGCGTCAAAAGACCAGGCGCAGGCCGTGATTGGCACCTACTTTAACGCTTATTTATATGGGCATCATCCCTATGGAAGACCTATCACCGGCGACGAAAGGTCCCTCGCCGGACTCACTCGCGACGATGTGCAGAAGTTCTACCAGGCATATTACAGTCCAGGAAACATCATTCTGGCAGTGGCCGGAGACTTCTCCACGGCGGAGATGGAGAAGGTGCTTTCCGACAAATTCGGGGCCTGGCCGTCGCGGCAGGCGCCAGCCATTCAGGTGGCCGACGTAGCGCCGGTGAGCGGCAAGAAGCTGTTGCTGGTCGACAAACCCGACTCCACGCAAACCTACTATCGCATCGGCAATATCGGGGTCACGCGCACCAATCCCGACCGCGTCTATCTTGAGGTGGTCAACACGCTCTTTGGCGGCCGGTTCACCTCCATGCTCAACTCGGAGCTGCGCATCAAGTCGGGGCTCACTTACGGCGCCGGTTCTTTTTTTGATCAGCGTAAGCGCCCCGGCCCGTTCATCATCAACACATTCACCCGGAATGCCACGACCTCGCAGGCCATCGATAAAACGCTCGAAGTCCTCCAGCGTCTGCATGAAAAAGGGGTCAGCGAGGAAGAGCTGAAGTCAGTGAAGAATTACATTCTGGGCCAGTTCCCACCGACGATCGAGACTTCCGGCCAGCTAGCTAATCTTATGGGAGAGTTGGAATACTACGGCCTGGACGAACGCGAGATCAACGACTTCACCACGAAAATCAATGCCATGACCGTAGCCGATGCGCAACGCGTCATCAAGCAATATTATCCTCTGGATAACCTGGTTTTCGTGCTGATTGGAAAGGCCAGCGAAATTGGCGAGTCCATGAAAAAATATTCGTCCAAGATCGATACGCTCTCAATCTCAGCACCCGGATTTGGAAACTGAAGGAGTGATACTTAGGTAAACCGAACTTCCTGGCATGTTTCAGGTACGATCTGTGATTCAGGGGCAGGGAAGCAGGCGGGCGCCGGTATGAATCGATCCAAGTTGGCTTTGGCTGTTGCGTTATTCCTGTGTTTTTCCTTTGAGGCGTCCAATGGGCAAAGCAGCAGTTCCCAGGATACGGTCCTCACAGCGCGGTCTAACTTAGTGCTCGTGCCCGTGCTGGTGAAAACCAAGGCCGGCAAGATCGTCTTCTCGCTTACTCCTGCCGATTTTGTCCTCACCGATGACGGCGTTCCACAATCGGTGCAAGTGGAACCCGATACCGATTCCGAACCCCTGGCGGTAGCGGTCCTCGTGCAGACTGGCGGCCATGGCGCATCGCATCTTCGCGATTACAGCGATCTCGAAGCGATCCTGGATGCATTCATTGGGAATGTGCCTCACCGCGTTATCGTGGTCGGCTTTGATAGCAAGCCTCGCCTCGAACAGGATGTCACCACCGATACGGATGCGGCGGCCAAGACGATTGCCAACCTTCACGACGGCGATCAGGGCGCGGCTATTCTCGACGCGCTGAACTTCGGCATCAGCCTGTTGCGCAAGCAGCCACCGGCCTATCGTCGCGCCGTGCTGCTCTTCAGTGAAACCGCCGACAGCGGCAGTGAAGCGAGCCTCGCGGATGCCGTTCGCGCAGTTCAGGATACCAATACCTTGATTTATAGCTTCGCCTTTTCGACAACACGAGCGGCTGTGGGTCACCAGGCATCGAAGCTGCCCATGCCCCAGGGAAACGAACACTCCAACGAGCCTTATGCGCCCGGTGGCTGTATGAGCCACGATGCAAAGGCTGACCCGGACGCGCACGGCAACCGCCGGGTTCAGGCACTGGATTGTGCCAGTGATCTGTTGCCACCATTGCGGCTAGCGCGGATGGCATTCCTCGCCGCAAAAGACGGCCTCAAAAGCAACGTGCCTAAGTCCGTGGCGCAACTCACAGGCGGCAGATACTTTTCCTTCAAGGACGCAAAATCGCTAACACGGCAGCTGATCGACATCTCCAACGATGTTCCGAACTACTATTTTGTAAGCTTCCGCCCACAGTCGCCCCATCCCGGCTTCCACGCTTTGGAATTGAAGGTCAAAGATCGACCGGACTATGAAGTGAGAGCCCGCAAGGGATATTGGGTGGATTCAGAATCAGACGAAAAAAAGTAGCTAGTCAGTCATTAGCTCTTAGCAGGTTAGACACAACAAAACTCTACAGGTTTCAATGAGTGTTTGAATGTGGCTCGGGACCAAGGGGGGTCTACCCGGCACTCGTCTTGCAACTCCTCTAGATTTAGATTCAACACCGAAAATTCTCGGCATACAGAATGCTCTAGAAATATGAGGTTTTTTACAGCTACAGGGTCTATACCAAGGACGTTCTAGTCAAACACTCCAGCCGAATTGCCTCCGTCTTCTTGCACATAATAACGAGTCTATTCCGAAATGGAACAGGATACGAGTTTTATATCTACCTTTTAAATTATTAGTGAAACGAGAGCTCAATATTCATCACTATTCAAACGAGTAATCATGCCTTCTTGATTACTAAACAAAATTCAGGAAATTGGAGTTTATATTATGCAAAATCAGAATCAGCCAAAGAAGCTCACCCTCGCCCAGCAAACGTTGACCAACCTTACATCGCAGAAGACCTCTTTTGGAACTGTCGTCGAATGCGGGATACAAACCAGTGCGGCGAGCGGCTGCCGTCCAACAGCAGTTAAGTAAAGGCCGAGCAGAGCAGTGTGGCGGCAGGCCGCTGCAAGCCGCACTGCTCTACGTGTTCGCTAAAACGCAACTCTGGCGAGAACTTCTTTTTCTTTAGCAGCTGTCAACTTCCCAATCCAAACATGTTGGACGATCCCATTGTTGTCAACCAGCAGAAGGGTCGGTGTACCGCTCACTTTCAAAGCCTTAAACTCGGCCTGGCGGACTTCGTTTATCGACACCCCTTCGGCTTCGAGGTAAGCCCGTCCTGCCTCCAGAGACTGTGGGAAGAAGGCGATCGTCCGAATCTGTCTACTGTTGCATTCGCGCACAAGCTCTCGATAAAACCGGGTGCTCTCCTTGCAAAAGTGGCAGGTCGTCGAAAGCACGAGGACGACATTTTTCGGGCTGTTGTTCCAGTTTATTTGTTCCCCGTCCAGCTTTGCCCCAGCCGCAATGAGGTGGCGGGACCGATCTGACTTTAAAAGATAATTCTTGGAAAAAAATAGAGCTGCCGAAAGGGCTACGATCATAATGGCTATATTTGTCCCAATTTCGATCCCTTTCATTACCCGCTTAGAATTGACGCTCGTCATGAATTGCCCCTCTGGAATCTGGTATTCCACGGCCGCTTCCGGGAATATCATGTCGGTTTTCCGTTGCCAGGCTCAGGAAATATCTTTGAGATGGCTGCCTGATTTCGCAGGCAGCCATCCGCTGACGGTCAATTACAATCAGGAGAATTGAGCACCATGGAACCGTCATCCCCATAACAGGCATGACAATCCTCGCCGTACTCATAACCACAAGAACCGAAGCTGGTGTCCGTGCTGCAAGGTACAGCCACATCACGGCAAAGATAGGCCGGAGTCGGCGTAGCAGCCGCCCGAAGAGTGGCGAGACCGAGGGTTAACATTGCGAACTTCAGAAACAGTCTTTTGATATTCATGGTTTTTCCTTTTTTGAGATAAGATTTTCTTCGAGTTATCACGATCTGTTCGAACATATGGAATTATTTGCGGTTGTGCGGAAATGTGAGTTGTGACATTGCTCGATGAGCAGGTATCCGCAAGGGTGATTCGGAAACTGGCAAAGCCCTGGTCGAATACAACAGAGTCCCGGTAATGATTCTGAAAGTTCAATAAAAGGCTTCCAACGGAGCAACAACGGGCGCTAATATGTTCGCCAAAGCTAAAGTGTCCGGCCCGGCAGGTCAGAACCTATTCGCCAGATGGTGCGATACCGCGCAATACCGCCAAAAACATCCACAAAACGATAATAACCTTGCGTATACTCCATTCCTTTCTCAACCGTGTTTTTAACTTTGCAGATTTTGCACCCTACATGGATAGTGTCTCGGAGAGCCAAAACGTTTCAAGGCGATTGTGGAAAATTGGACTGATATTACTTCCACATAATTTCGCTTTGCTAATCGGGGACGGCCTTTAGTGACGGATTCGGTGAAAGATGTAGCGGCTCAATCGGCGAGCAAAATATCTTCTTCACCGGAGTCGCGCAATCTTTCTCCGTAGACCGCTGCCCGATATGAATAAGCAGCCCCACAGCCGCTGATGTTCTAAATCAACTATGCTTGACGACATTCGGTGGCCCAGAGGCTATGCGCGCCAGGTGTAGGCAAAATTGAGGCTGCGAAAGTCACCGACTTCAATAGAGAACAATAGCTTTCAACGAGCCGCCTGTAACGGATTCAATATTAATCACTTAGGACCAGCGTAATTCGCTTTAGCGAACGGAATTATGCACCCCGTTCGCGCAACAGGGGCGCATCGGCGACCCCGATCCGCCTGCGGGATTCCGTTGCGCTCACGCCCACAAAACGGCTCAATTGGAAAAGCAGCGGTTAGCAAACATTCCAGCAGTTGAACCCGGATTAATAAATGTTTAGATTCCTATTATGGGAACTATCGGGAAATAATTTTTTCTTCCAGCAATCTCATTTCAGAGGAGTGCAACTAAATCCGAATGAGCAGTGCTGCTGCTCGAATTATCTGCAACTTCAGGAGGTTCCTTGAGAGTCCACATCATTGCGCTTGGTCTATTCCTGGCGCTCGTCTCTTCAGTTTGTTTCTGCCAGCAACCACAACAAGTGGGAACCGCCTACTTCAGCAATCCGATAAATTGGTCGCAAACTCCCGATCTTCATTTCACCATCCAGGGCGGCCAGCCTAATACCTGTGGTGAACTGGTTACTTTTCGCAATGGTTCGTGGCTGTACGTGCCCGGTTGGGCCTGTGTTGATGGTAACGGCAACGCCAATATGGGGGCCTGGACATGGGCCAATACTCCCGGTGATCAGACTGACACTAACGTCCAGATCATCTGGCCAAACGGTAACTACACGAACGCAACATCGGATCACGTATGGGATAAAAGCTGCCCCACAATCAGCCCGGTGCCATTTGGCAGCGGGGTTCCTGGTGCCTTTTCGGGCACGGCATCGGATAATCAGTGGGGTGCCGGTTTCGATGACGGATGGACGGTAGTAACAGCAACCTACGAAGATACGACCATACATCTGTTTTGGACCCCGGCGACAGGAAGTTACAATTCCTCTAGTGGTGTCGTGGTACAGGGTGAAATATTCGGAATGCCGAGTCACGGCATCAATTGGAGTTTTGATCCACTTCGGAGTGAGGCTCCTTCTGCCGGTGCACATACCGCTGGCCATAGCTACGTATGGACAGTGTACTTGACTGATGGCGACCAACTCTGCTCTCCAACAGCAGCGCCAGGCTTTACGGATTGAGATTCCCTAAAACTAACTGCCCACCCCCGGACGGTGGGCAGTTTCCTCTGCTGTCAATACTCGGGGGCATTGAGTCTGTTGATTAAATCGAATGCCTGAACGGAACTGAATGGAGCAGCTTTCATGTAACCATCAGCCGGAAAACTTGCTCGTGGCGTCGAATAAATGATGCTGCGAAGTACAGAAAACAGTAAGAAGATTGTCTCAATGAAGGGGTTCACCCCGGAACCCTATAGGCAAAATTGTAGCCGGCAAAGCCTCAAAGAGCCGCAGAGTTCAAGAGCCCTTAACGAGCAGCGCACAACAGGTTCAATATCAATCACTTAGCATTCGCGAGTTTCTATAGAATTCAATAAGCTCTCGAATGTGGTTCGGGACCAGGTGGTCTACCTTAACCTTCGCAAAGAGCGCAAGATGTTTTTGGAGCCAAAGTAGTAGTTCTAATTTTGGTTAGACAGGGATTTTATGTGGACGTGTGGACGATCCGTACGGTCTACAGTAATCCTAAGAAGTGCTTTTAGTTCCTTGCTTTTCCTGAAGCCATGGCTTGATCCGTGATGCGATCCGTCCACAGCGCTGTTGTGCCGGTGGAAAGCAAAGGTTCTCCGTGCAGGATTGCACTCACGAAATTCTCGATGCATGGATAATGCAGATTCGCGTGGGTTGAGATCTCTTCTTTGCCTCCGGGGAAGACGAGTTGCGGGCTATTCAGGGGGGAGAGGTCTATTTCGCCGTCCGTGCCAACGATTCGGAACTCATCGCGAGCCGTTCGGGAATGCCAGCGTACGTCGACAACGGCATGAACCTTGCTCTTGTACCTTATCAAGACGGTCGCGCTGTCTTCCACCGCCATCTCATGAACGGCATTGGACAAAAGTGCACGGACATCCAATGGCTCACCGAAGAAGTAATTCATCAGATCAATGCGATGGGAAGCAATGTCATAGAGTGGCCCGCCTCCGGCTTTTGCCGGGTCCAGCAACCACTCCCGTTGGCCGGTTTCAGCAGTAAACCAGGCGTGACAATTGGCAAAGGCAAACACCGGCTGGCCAATCACACCCTGTCTCAGCAGCTCTACGGTTCGCCGGACCTTGGGATAGGTGCGACGATAATAGGCCACGCCCAAATGTTTTTGACCGGCCTTGGCCGCGGCGACCATGCTCCCGGCTTCGGCAAAGTTCAAGGCCATCGGTTTCTCGCAAAGGACATGCATGCCCGCACGAAGTGCAGTGATCGTTTGAGGAGCATGTAAAAAGACGGGTGATGCTACATAGACTGCGTCGAACGAGCCTTGCGCCAGCGCTTCGTCGAGATTAGCGAATGCAGGCACGCCGTAACGGACGGCTTTTTGTGGATTGCGAGTGACGATCCCACAGAGCGAGCTTCTCGGCTCTTCAAGAATTGCAGGAATTACGCGCTTGGTTGTAATGTCGCCAATGCCGATTACGAGCCATCGCAGCATGGAAACACATTTTACGCGGGAAGCAGTTCCAGTGTTGTTGCTTTGCGTTTTGGGTGGTTTAGTCCCTTGACGTATTTTGCGTTTGCTTTTGTCGTGTATTTTGACGCGTAAGCATCGCAGGCAGCGTCGTTCAATCTTGTGCTGCGAACACGAAGGGCACGAACAGGTACTTCGCGGTCATCAATCCTCACGGCTCCTTGCGGTTGGGAAAGGAATGCCCGGTACCAGCCGTTTGTTTTGTCGTTCCAGGAACGCACGATTACGCGACCATCGACGACCACAACCCAGATAGGAATGAAGCGATGGTCACCGGAGCGGATGTAGAGATACTTTGTTGCCTCGAATGCGGTCAATGCCTTTTGGGAAAAGCGCCGTTTCATGATTTCTCTCTTGGAGATGAAATATTAACCTGCCGCAGGTCAAGCTTTACTGCTGCCCGGAAATTTGGCAGATACCGATGAAAAATCAGCCGCTTTCCTTCAACTCACCTCAGAGGCTGTGACTTTTTAGGCTGTTGGAAAAAGTGTCGCCGCTCCGCGGAGGGGGTTTCTTTCTTCGTTGATTCTTGCCCACCCACCGCTTTACGCGCTGGGTTACGCTCATACCAGTCACTGGCATCAAAAACGATTTCTTATTGCGCTCCGCTTTGCTACGCGCAAGCCTGCGGCGCAAGGAAAAAGGCTTTTCCTTCTTTACCCAGCATTTACGCGCCGGCGTGTGCGCAAAACCGCGCCCACGCTGGCTCGACATGCTGGGCTATTTTCGGCCACACTTGTCCAAATTAGGTTTTAAAACAAGCAGGCGAAAAGCTGTTAAGGTGAGGTTGAGTTTTCCAAAATCAATCTCCCTAGGAGGCTTTTCGCCATGAATAAAGTATGCAGCATTTTCTCGCAAATCTTGAAGCTA
>DASZFU010000099.1:0-25708 GCA_035939495.1 Candidatus Angelobacter sp.
CTCACGCTGCGTGCCGGGCTACTTTCGGGTCGTGCCTACCGGCACTTTGTTTATAAGATGACGACAGAATCTCTCTAGAGGCAGCCGCCCAGCCATGCTGTTGACGAAGCAGGTTCCTCTTGCTTAAGTGAACGGTATTGAGTTTAGCTCCGTGCGCACATACTGATTGGAACCACCGGCGGAGCGGGTTCAGAGCGGTTGCTCCTTAATACGAACATGGCAATGATCAGGAACACCAGAATGATGATCATCCACAGCGCAAAGGTGCTGCCTATGCTGTTCGCGGATGTGGAACGCCGCTGCTTCATCTATATTTAGATGCAATCGAATCAGAATGAACTTACCGTAGTGTGAATGGGACTTGTGCCAATATAATTGTCAGGGGAGAACCTAATGTCCACATTCGCTCCGGCTCTTGCTCAGCTCGCAATCGATTGTGAATCGGAAGGCCTTACTGTAAAGAACAGTGAAAAGATTGCCGTGGAGCTCGCCAAGTTCTTTAATGTCCATCAGGATGAGATCGGCATTCTCCGTCTCGACAAAGAGAGTCTGTTATTCGTCCATCCAGCACAGCTTCACAATGTCGGCAGGATACCGCTCAACAGCTCGGCTTCGCTGGCAGTACGCACAGCCAACAGCAAGCGTCCAGAGATCGTGAACAACTTTGCTCGTACACGGCACTCCAGCTTCTTTGAGATGGTGGACCTTGGAGGAAAATCGAAAGAGCCAGGTAAGAAAGCCACAAAAGAAGAGCAGATTATTCAAAAAATCATGTCAGTGCCGGTCATTTCTATGAACCAGGTTATGGGCGTCATCCAGGTCTGCCGCAAAGGCCCCACCGCACCGGCTGCAGGTCTCGATTTTTCCCCAGCCGACTTGCAGAAACTCGCCAACATTGCTTCGGCGTTAGCCAAATGCTTTATCAAGTAGTTATCTGTATGGAGAAGCCCCAAAAGAGTGAGGCTGCAAGATTTGATCCCGCAGCCTCGTCACTAACTTTTATCTCGATACGGTCGGAACGACTAAGTCACGGTCGAGGCGGACTTCGAGTTGCGTGTCTTTATTTAGCTTTACGTCACGCCCTTTAAAGAGCAACCCCGTACCAGTTCCTAGCCCGGCGCCGACTGCAGCTCCAACCGCCGCACCTTTTCCTCCACCCAACACTGCGCCGCTCACGGCTCCAACGCCTGCGCCGATGGCTGCATCCGTAACAACCTTCCGAGTATTAGGACCTTTCCGGGTGATCTCGCCCTCATTCTCAGTGGATTTTACCGATGAATCGCCTGGAACTCCCGTCACGGTGCCGATGAGCGGTACCCAACCCTTGCGAGTCTCAATCTCATCGAGGGCAATCAGAATGTGGGCTCCCGTGTAGCCCCGGTCAAAGCTGCCAATGTGTCCTTTGATGGTCCGTCCCTTGGGAATGAGCGCTCCGCTCGGTGTGACCAGGTCTTCGCGCAGTTCAGCCTTGAAACGTTTGCCCTGTTCCATCTTGCTGGTATCCAGGGTGTCTTTCAGCTTGATGATGAACCGGCTACCTTCAGGAATGGCGTTGGGGGAAGCGCCATAGACTTGATTTGGGGAACTTGTTTGTCCAGTGCTGGGCCGGTCATTCGAGCGAGTTTTGAGCACCGGATTATCTTGGCTGTTCGAACTTCCATTGTCCTGCGCTGCCGCGGCAATCGACAGCAACAGAATTAAGGCACAAAAACAGGCCTTCCATGTTGCTTTCATAAATGGGTCCTACCTCAAGTTAGAAAATGCTGGAGATGAGATGTGCGAAAAAGCAGAAAAGCTGCCTTTGCCGGGACTGATTTTCCAATCTGGCAGACGCCGAATATGACAAATTACTAAGGTAATCCATAAAGTACTAGCTTTTCAGCTACTTGCAGCATCATACTGGGTTATAGGGATACGATGAAAAACTGGTACTTACCTGTGCTGGTGCTGGGAGTGAGCGGCGTAGGCCTGCTTTTTGCCACTGAAAAAGGCCGCGAACGGGTGCTTGTGTTTTTTGACCGGGTGGCAAAATCCGAAGATCCATTAGGAACTTTTAATCAAGCTCTAGAAGAGCAGGTCGAGAACATACAGAATGCGCTTGACCGTCTGTCGCAAGCGTTGGAACACCCGCAGCTTAGAGGCTGATCGTCCAGCACTTCTTATAGCGTGTCTTTCCGCCCTTATCCAGCAATCTGATTGATTTTATTAGCCATCTTTACGTCCCGTTGCGTTACGCCTCCGGAATCGTGTGAGACCAATGCCGTGACCACTTTGTTGTAGCGGATGTCGATATCAGGATGGTGATTGGCCTGCTCCGCAGCATCCGCAATCTTGTTGACAAATTGCATTGCGGCTTTGAAGTCAGGAAACTCGAAATTGCGTTGGATGGCGGTTCCATTTCTTTGCCAGCCCGGCAAAGAAATGAGGGCATTTTGAATTTCCGAATCAGTCAGGACTGCCACGTTTCACCTCATTATTTAGAATAGTTTTCGGATGATTAAGATTGGCGTACTGCTCGTGGTCACACTCGCAGCACTCATTTTACTGCGCCTGCGCAACCCAGGGGAGCGCTGATGAAGACTTGTTTGCGACGGTTAAGGCATTGCTCATAGCTGTACGAAGTATACAGTTACAATGAACAGCCACAGAACTGTTGTGTGAAGAGACCCATGAGCCTTCCTTTAACCAGCCAAGAAATTACTACTCCAGCTTTTCTGGTGGACCAGGCCATTGTGGTGCGGAACTGTGCGACGATGCGAGAGAAGGCACAGCGATCTGGAATTGCATTTCGTCCGCATGTAAAGACCCACAAGACCATCGAGATCGCGCAGATGCAGGTCGGGAATTCTTCCGGTCCTATTACCGTCTCGACTTTAGCAGAAGCCGAGTTTTTTGCCCGTCACGGTTTTGATGACATCACCTACGCAGTTCCAATCAGCCCAGCCAAACTTCAACGTGCTGCAACACTGGCTCGCCAGATCAAGCGATTGAATCTGTTGTTAGACAGTTCCGAGACCCTGAAAGCGTTGCAGGATTTTCATACTGCGCAGGGAGTGATCTTCGATATGTTCCTCAAGGTTGATAGTGGGTACCATCGCGCAGGAGTTGATCCCGACTCGCCCGAGAGCGCCCAGCTGGGAGTTGCGTTGGCAAACTCGAGCGCACTCCGTTTTCACGGCCTGTTGACCCACGCCGGTCACTCATACAACTCGCGAAATCCGGCAGAGATTCGCAATGTTGCCGTTCAGGAAACGGAATCGTTGACCCGTCTTCGCGCAAAAATTGCCGAGCAAGGAGCAGACAAACTCATTCGCAGCATTGGCTCCACTCCCACGACGTCTGTGGTTGAGAAGTTCACCGGCACAGAGGAGGTGCGTCCTGGGAACTACGTATTCTATGACGCATTTCAGGTGCGAATCGGTGCTTGCTCTCTATCGCAATGTGCGGTTTCCGTGCTGGCGACGGTCATCGGGAGCTATCCCCGGCACGGGCACCTTCTGATAGATGGTGGCGCGTTGGCGTTTTCCAAGGACCCAGGCCCCGACCACATGGATCGAGAGTGCGGATTCGGAGTTGTCTGCGACCTGGATTTGAATCCCTTACCAATGAACCTGATGGTCTTATCACAGGAGCATGGAAAGATTCAGGCGGAGCCAACGGTGCTTGCGCGTTATCCGGTTGGTACGCGCCTGCGGATCGTGCCGAACCATTCCTGTCTTACGGCTGCCATGTATGACAGCTACCATGTCGTACAAAATGGCGGTGTCGGCGCCCAGTGGCGGCCTGTGCGGGGATGGTAGGCAGGATTTGGTAATTGGATAAATGAAAAATGCGGAGACTTATTACGCGAGCAGCCTTTTGGTTTTTACTTGTTGGTTGTTGCGAACGTCTGAACTGGTTTGTTTGGGTAGGTTACTCGATATGCCTGGGAGTTGATTTCCTTGCGCAGGTCTTCCCATATGCTGTCGGGCATCTGGAGAAAGACCTTTACGACTTCCGGATCGAACTGCCGGCCCGAAAAGCGGTGAATCTCTTCCCGAGCGGCGGCTATGGTTTGCGCAGCACGGTAAGGACGGTCAGACGTCATGGCATCCAGAGTGTCCGCGACAGAGAAGATGCGCGCACCCAACGGAATGTCGTGTCCTTTCAAATTTCGCGGATAGCCTGTCCCATCAAAACGTTCCTGGTGCGCGTAAACGATTTCTGCAGCTTCCGCCAGAAAGGGAATTTTCCTGAGCATTTGATAACCGCGAAAACAATGCTCCCGCATGATGGCAATCTCTTCGGGGTTCAACGAGCCAGGCTTGCGCAGAATGCTATCTGGAATGGCCATCTTGCCGATATCGTGCAGGAATGCGCCCCGGGCGATGATCCGGATGCGTTCGGTAGAAACACCCATGGCCCGGGCGATGGCAATGGTAAAGGCGGTTACCCGCTTGGAGTGGCCTTCCGTTTCAGAATCCTTAAGGTCGAGCGCGTCGCCCAGAGCTTCAAGGGTGATGTCGTAAGAGCGCTCAAGATCGGTCATGGTCTGGCGAAGCTGCTCGGTCCGCGCAGCCACCAGGGACTCCAGGTTGGACTGATAGGCGCGGTTTTCCAGCTTGAGACGCCGCGTCTCGAGCGCCCGGCGCACCATAGCCAGAAGCTGCTCTCGTTCAAAAGGTTTTAGCAGGTAGTCATAGGCCCCATTGCGGATGGCTGCCAGGGCGACCGAAATGTCGTGCACCGCAGTCACCATGATCACATGCATGTCAGGGTATTTTTCTTTGGACCGCTCCAGGAGCGCGATCCCGTCCATTTCAGCCATCATAAGGTCAGAGAGCATGAGGTCGAACTCGCCGGAAGACTTAAGAATAGCCATCGCCTCCATGCCAGATGAAGCCAGCCGGGTCTTATAACCTGCAGCGCTCAACATGGACGAAATGATCTCTCGGATCGGCTCTTCGTCATCAACCACCAGGATACGCTCAGTTGTCATGAGGAAAGGAATACCTTAGTGGGGGGACTTCTAATTTAACTCATGCCACTCGAAAGTACAATCCTTCTAGAAAAAAGACAAAGAATGCACCGATTCGTGATATATAGAAAACCACGCACTCCCTTGAAAATGCACTGCTGAATCATGGACATAGCGCTGCAATCTCCGTTCGGGGCAGAGGCCCTCGGCCTGCTGATCCTGCTGGCCGGCACAATTCTGCTTTACCTCAGCATTCGCGAGAGATATCTGGTGCCTTGGATCGCCGGCTGGGCCATGTACAGCCTTTCAAAGTTGTTCGTCGCCATCAGCAACTATGATCGCAGTCTGATATGGGTGGTCCTGGGCAATGCTTTTCTTCCCTTAGCGGCAGCCCTGTTTGCCACGGCCATTCTCATCTATGTTGGCGGCAACCGGAGGATGTTGCTCATCGTAGTATGGACGCTAGCCGGAATCGGCGCGCTGCTCGGCGCAACAACAGCCACACAATTCCCGGATTCCAGCTTTCTGGCCGTGGTCTTTTGGTTCTGCTGGAGCCTTGAATTGTGGCTGGCCGCATGGCAGTTGGTTAAATTTGCCCGCGGCCGGGGCATCATTGGCCACTGGATTCTGGCTGCCACACTGTTCTTCTTACACGTTGGGCCTCGACGCACCTGGAGCAATGTCGATGTTGTGATTGACCTGCTTCTTGGCATCAGCATGATGATGGTGGTGCTGGATGGCAGCAAATTGCAGGTGCGACGTCTGGCAGTTCTCAATAGCATCACCCGGGTGATTTCGGGGTCCGAAGAATTTAATTCTATTCTTGAGATCGCCCTGCAAGAGTTGATGAGCGTAGCCGGCGCGAAGTCGGCGTGGTTCAGGATTCTGGAAGAGGGCCGATTGAATCTCGTGGTCCACAAAAATCTTTCGCCCGCTTTTGTAGCCGGCGTTCCTTCCATTGACCTCTCTCAAAGCATGGCCGGCAACATGCTTCGGGCAGGAACGGTAGGAATCCTGCCAGTCCGGCAGAGTCTTCCGCAGGTCAGGGCCCGCATGATTGCCGAAGGGATTCACCATCTGGTGGTGGTGCCGGTCTTGGGAAAAAGTTCTCCCATTGGCGTTATGGCGTTGGGCATGGCCCATTACCGCAATTATACGGACGACGATTACAGCTTTTTGAAGGCTGCCGCCAACCAACTGGGTTTGGCGGCTGAGAACCGCCGGCTCGTGCAGCAGCTTGTACGTTCACGCAATGAATGGGCCAGCACTTTCAACTCGATGCCTGACCATATCCTGGTTCACGATTCGGCTTATCGCATTTTGCGCACCAACCTGTCGCTCCTCACCCGTCTGCGTCGCAGTAAAGATAGTGTTATTGGCCGCCACTGCCGGGAGGTTCTGCCAGGCGCTGGAGTTAAGTGGAGCTTTTGTCCCTACTGCGAATTGCCGGAGACGTCTGCAACCACGGAAATCGATCCTTGCTTTGGCGGATTTTCGGTGGTCTCTACTTCGGCATATTCAGATGAGCATCTCTCCGAAGGCGGGACTGTCCATGTGATCAAAGACACCACTGAGATCAAGGCCGCGGAAGAACGCTATCGCACTTTGTTCAATCACATGCAGGAGGGCGTATTCGTTTCCACGCCGGAAGGCAGGGTGACGGATTGTAATGAAGCTTTCGTTCGGATGCTCGGCTATGGCGGCAAAGAGGAGGTTTTAAAACTGGATGTGGGTAAGTCACTGTATGCCCATCACACGGACCGCACAGAATTCCTAAGGCAGATGGCACACTATGGCTTTGTCAGGAATTTTGAATATGTCCTGCGCCGCAAAGATGGCACGGAGGTCAATGTGATTGAGAGCAGCTTTGCCACACGCAGCGATGATGGAAAGATCGAGCGTTATCAAGGCGTGGTGCTGGACCTTACGGAGAAGAAGAAAGCCGAAGATGAGATACGCCGCCGTAATCGCGAGCTTCACGCCCTCAACAATATCGCGGTGACGTTCAATCAATCCTTCGATCTGGAAGAGATTCTGCACCTCACCATGCTCCAGATTGCAGAGCTGTTTGCCAATGATACGGCTGGTGTCTACCTGTTTGAGGAGGAATCGGGCGCCATGCGCAGGAAGGCAGGATATGGGTATCGTAGTTCCCTGGTCACGGGGCAAGAAATGTTTACTCTACCTCCTGATTTTGTGGAGCAGGTTAAGCAACGCCGGCTTGAGCTGATCAACAGCAGAACCAAAATCGATTTTCCCGAGATCATTCAGAAAATTGTTCAGGCGGAAAAATTGAGTTCATGGTTATGGGTGATCTTATGGCGCAAGGAGAAAGTTCTGGGTCTACTTGGCACCAGCAGCCGTACAGTGCGTGAATTCAGCGCTTCCGAGGAGAACGTGCTCATCGCTATAGGCCGCCAGCTTGCGACCACCATCGAAAAAATCCATCTCTATGACGAGACGAGGAAGGCCTACGAAGATTTGCGGCGCACGCAGGAACAACTGCTGCAAAGCGAGAAAATGTCGGCTGTGGGCCAATTAATCTCCGGCGTCGCCCATGAATTGAATAACCCCTTGACCGCGATTATCGGTTATACCCAGCTTTTGGAAACCGAGGAGTTGCAGGAGCGAAGCTCGGAGTATGTGCAAAAACTTCTGAAACAGGCGCAGCGGACCCAGAAGATCGTGCAGAACCTGCTGTCGTTTGCCCGGCAGCACAAGCCCCACCGGACGCACGTGGACCTGCGGAATGTGATCGAGGACACCATCGCATTGCGCGACTACGATCTCAAGGTCAACAACATTCTGGTGGAAAGAGATTTTCATCCTACGCTGCCTTCCGTGATTGCCGATCCTCATCAATTGGAGCAGGTCTATCTCAACATCATCAATAACGCGGCTGACGCGATGATGGAGAACGGCCGTGGTGGGTTACTGACCATCAGAGTGTATGCCGAAAACGGACATGTCGTCTGCGAATTTCACGACACCGGCCCGGGTATCAATGATACTAAGCATGCTTTTGATCCGTTCTATACCACCAAAAGCGTGGGTAAAGGCACAGGGCTGGGATTGAGTATCTGCTATGGCATCGTGAAAGAGCATGGCGGAGAAATTTCCGCACAGAATCACCCTCACGGTGGCGCGCAAGTGCAGTTGCGGTTGCCGGTAGCGGTGGGCGAGCGGCCATTGACGGAAGGCGAACGAATCGTAGCCCGCCGCGAGTCCCGCCTCGACGGACGCGTGCTGGTCGTGGATGACGAAGAGATCGTGCTCGATTACGAACGCGACGTCCTGACGGCTGCGGGACTGGAAGTAATCGTTGCCACCTCCGGCGAACAGGCCCTGGAGTATTTACAGCAGCAGAGCTTTGACATCGTTTTGCTGGACAGCAAAATGCCTGGGACGTGTACCAGTGAAGACATCTATCGCTGGATACAGAAATACCACCCCGATCAAGCTGCAAAGACCGTGCTGGTGCTTTCCAATGTTTCCGATCCTGGTGTTCGGGTTTTCGTCGATGCCACGAAGATCATGTGTCTGGTAAAGCCTTTCGAAGTGCCAGATTTACTTGCCCTGGTGCGGCGAGTGCTGCGCATGGCCAGAGTAACCATGCCAACACTCTCGAACTGAATTCTTAGCCACGAATACACGCGAATTAACACGAATAGAATCAAAAACCAGATTTTAAATTAATTAGCTCGAATGACTACTATCTTCCACCTTGCTGGTTTTAATTCGTGTTTATTCGTGTGAATTCGTGGCTAATATCCCTGGCTTGGTTTGATTTCACCCGGGTTCTTCGCACGAGGGCGCTGGAAAAAGGTTTTATTGCGGCGATGCTGAGGAGTGTGGAGCGGAGGAATCGCGGGGCGGAAAGCAGTTTTCGGATTCGTGCCGCGTTGCGAAAGGCTGGAGCCAGGTGTTTTGAATAGGCGGTTTGGTATTGCTGATGGGCTTGTTCCAAGGAGCGTTTGCCTTGCAAAAATTCCACGACCGATTGGGCAGCAAGTCCACCGCTATGCAGCGCCAGCGATATTCCGTCTCCGGCAAATGGATCGATGAATCCGGCAGAATCACCAACAAGAAACATACCTTTATTATTGGTTTCGGGGCGGCGAAAATAGAGTGGCGAAGTCGCAATCGGAGCGAAAAGAGGTTCCCAATCGCGGGATCTGCGCCATAATTCTGAGTTTTTGGAGAAGACTTCTTCCAGTGAGTGCGCAAGATCAGATCGCACCATTGCGGAAGCATTTATGGCATTCGCTGTAATAGCCTGGACACCACAGTAGCCCCCATCAAAGAAATACAGGTCAACGGAATCCGGCGGAGCAGCCTCGGTGAAGTGTGCTTTCAAGCCGATCCATTTCTCTTCGTTGTGGGGAAACTGGGTCAATTGCGACCATCGGCCGCTCGCATTTACAACCGATCTGGCTGTAAACGTTTTTTCTACGGGTGCTGCTGATGTCTGCACTTGGAACAGCTTGCCGGGAAGTACATCATGCACTGCAGCGCGTTCTACAACATGGACGCCACTATCGCGAGCAGCCTGGAGCAAGGCTGCATCCAGATCAAACCGAGGAATGCTCCGGGCGAAAGGCTCAATTGGCAAGCAGATAGTTTTGGGTCCGTAGAAGATCCGTGCAGAAACGATTTCTGGATTGGATGCAAAGCGCGTTTCCCCTACCAACGAACCAAGCAAGCGCAATGATTCCGGCGATACGAACTCTCCGCAGACTTTGTGACGGGGGAGTTTATCTTTTTCCAGCAACAACACGCTGACTCCTGATCGCGAGGCGGTAATTGCACAGGCTGTCCCTGCCGGCCCCCCACCAACGACGATCAGGCCGTATTCGGGTATTTCCAAAGAATGACTCCCATGCGGAAGAGATAGAAGTGACGAATGTCTATCGCGGCGTTCACTGGCCTCAAGATATCTTTCATTTCTGCCACAGTGTAGGCGCGACGAACGGAAGCAGGTCCATCATGCCGGGTGAGGGGGCTACGATACAAAGGCCATCCCGCAGAGACCAACGCCAGGTGCAGACGATGGCGAATCAAGTCGTTGATGACCACGGCATGACGCGCAACGCGTAGCGCTTCCGTGGCAAACCTAACAATATCCGGAGGTTCAAGGTGATGTACGAACAGGGAACAGCCAACTACGTCGACACTATCGCTCCGGAAAGGAAGAGCCAGCGCATCACTGCAGATCGATGGCATGTGCCCATTCAGATGAGTTGCAGCCCGGTCCAACAGGATCGGCTCCAGCTTGACGCCTTTCCGCCCAAGGGACCTCTGGGCAAGACCGGCGATGTCACCCGAAGCGCCGGCGACATCCAGCCAGGAGAGAGATTCAAGCCTTCGCTGCACTGCCACCTGGTACAGCAGGTCCGACATGGCTTGGGCGCCACCGAACCAACGGTTGATCATCCGCAGATCTTTGAGCGAGCCTTCGACCTCGCGAGACGTACCGGCGTCGCTGTCCAGGAGTTCGGGGATTACCACACGTTTCATGGTTTCGCCGTTACACCCGCGCCAACTCTTCTTCCAAAAGTTGCTTGTTATACAACTCGGTGTAATAGCCGTCGCGGCGCAGCAGTTCTTCATGGGTTCCGAGTTCCACGATTCGTCCTTCATGCAGAACGGCAATTCTATCGGCGTTACGAACCGTGGAGACACGGTGTGAGATGAAGATGGTCGTGCGTCCGCGCATGATCTGGCGCAGATGGTTCAGGATTTTTTCTTCGGTGTAAGTATCGACGCTGGAGAGAGCATCATCGAGAACCAGCACGCGCGGGTTACGAATCAGGGCGCGGGCAATCGCCGTCCGCTGCTTTTGTCCTCCAGAGAGCGTAATGCCGCGCTCGCCGACGAGAGTGGAATAGCTCTCGGGGAAACTTTCAATGTCCTGGGCGATGTTGGCCCCCTCTGCGGCATCGTGTACTTGATCATCAGCCGTGTTTTCGACTCCGAAGGCGATGTTCTCGCGGACACTGTCACTGAATAAAAATGTTTCCTGGGGGACGAATCCCACATTACGCCGCAGAATTTCCACCGGATATTCATGGATGGGCCGGCCATTCATCAGCAGTGACCCGGAGGCCGCATCGTAAATTCGCGGGATCAGGTTCACCAGGGTAGTCTTGCCCGACCCGGTCGGACCGACTATAGCCAAGCTGCTTCCCGCCGGGATGCGCAGGTTGATGTTATGCAGCACCGGAGTCCCGTTGTAACTGAAGCTCAGATTGCGAAACTCAATGTCGCCATTGATGGTTTCCGCCGAGCTAAGATCAGGGGCGACCCGGGCATCGGTGATCTCCGGCCGGGCGACGAGAATTTCATTCAGCCTGGCCATGGAAGCCGTGCCACGTTGGAAAATGTTGATGACCCAACCCAGAGCGATGATGGGCCAGGTGAGCTGCACAATGTAGGTGAGAAATGCCACGAAGCTTCCCGCAGTAATGTGATGCAGCAGCACCTCGCGTCCGCCCAGCCAGAATGCGATGACGATGCCCACTCCCAGCATGAACTCCAGGCTGGGCCAGAGCATTCCTGTCAATCGGGCCAGGGGAAGAGCGCGATTTACATACTCAACGTTCGAGGTTTCGAACAGAGCGATCTCGGCATCTTCCTGAGCGTAGGCACGAATTACCCTGGCCCCGGAGAAATTCTCCTGCGCCCTGGCAGAGATATCGGAGAACTGCGCCTGGATGCGCTCGAAGCGCTCATGAATCTTGCGTCCAAAATACTGGATGGTTATGCTCGCAAGAGGCAGTGGCACAAACGCATACATGGTCAACTTTGGACTGGTGCGCCACATGAAGAGCAGCGCTGCAATGGTGAAGACCAAGGTGTTAGCCGAATACATGATCGCCGGCCCGAGCAACATGCGAACAGCGTTCAAGTCGTTGGTTGCCCGCGCCATAATGTCGCCGGTGCGATTCTTTTGATAATAGGAATACGATAGCGACTCCAGATGGCGAAAAAGATCGTTGCGAAGATCGTATTCAATATCTCGTGAGACGCCGATCACCAGCCACCGGGTCAAAAACTGGAAGATGCTTTTGCTGAAAGCCACAGCCAGCAGGAGCAGGGAATAGATCAACAGTTGATGGCGTATGGCTCCCGGATCGCGGCGGTCCATGGCATTCAAGGCATCGGTGGCTCGAAGAATAATCTGTGGAAACAAAACCCAAATACCGTTGGTGAGCAGCACACAGATGAACCCCAGGAGCAGGGTCGCCCGGTATTTTCGCAGATAAGGAAACAGCGGCCTTAGGCGCTTGAACATGATGAAGTAATAGATGATTTTATCAGCCCAAGGACTTATAGAATCTGGACTGGACCTCAAACGCCCCTGCACGGCAATCTTTACCGAATTTCAATAATGCGGTCGCCAACGTTTAGACAGGACTCAATCGACGCCCAGAGCCGGTCAAAGGCTGCCAGCAAAGCTGTTGTCCGGCAATTACCAAGCTGAACCCAGATGAGCGTGAAGTTGATTTTCGAGTGGCTAGCAAGATAAAGAAAATCTTCATCCTTGCTGACGATAATTCGTTGATGAACCTCGGCATCGGCAAATCTCAATATCCAAGGCTTCAGCCATGCCGACATCAAGAACGTGCTCGCAATCAAATCCACGCTTTCGTAAATATTGCGCCAGGGCAGGCGGGGAGTTGGTTATCGATGAGGAATCTCACGAATTCCGAAGAACGACGTGATCAGTTTGATAGGCGGCGTAGTCAATGGCGGCGAGAATATCCTCCCGTTCCAGAGAAGGATAATCCACGAGAATCTCCTCAAAGGAAGCTCCGCTGCCAAGCAGTTGAAGAATATCGGTGACACGTATACGCTGGCCGCGAATACAGGGCCTGCCTCCACATTTACCTTCTTCAACAGTGATTCGATTAAGACGTTCTAAATCCATGGAGTCTCGCTTCAGCATTAAGATACGTCGTCTTGGTGGTCAATAGCAAGAATCAGAAAACCCACGATTTTATCAGGGATACGTGGCGGAGAAGTTCGAGCATTTTTAATTAGCTTGCATCTCTCAGGAAACTCGTTCCGCTGCGGCCCTGCATTTTAAGGCTAATTACGCTTGACGTAACGCATAATCTGAACTATTGTGGATAACGGTGATTGTCAGCTATCGGGACAAGCGAACTAGAAACTTCGCTGGGGGGAAGCCGGTCAAACCATTCTCAGGATTTGAGCGATCTGCGCGCCTGAAGCTTGACCGTCTAGAGGCAGCAGCATCGCTAGGCGATCTTGCTGCCTTACCTGGCAACCGTTTTGAAGCGCTGGCAGGTGACCGGAAAGGTCAATACAGCATCCGCATTAACGATCAATGGCGGATTTGCTTCGAGTGGGCCGAGCGTTCGCCGGGGCCAGCAAACGTGGAGATTGTTGATTATCACTAAGGAATCTTATTATGGCAGTGATTGCTATCCATCCGGGTGAACACTTGGCCCATGAGTTGCAAGCACTCGATATGAGCGCGGCTGAACTGGCGCGAAAGATCGACGTGCCAACCAATCGCATCACGCAAATTTTGAACGGAACACGTGCGGTCACCGGCGACACAGCCCTGCGTCTCGCTCATTTCTTTGGCACGAGTGCTCAGTTTTGGCTGAACCTACAAAGCTTCTACGAATTGAGGCTTGCCGAGAAAAAACTAGGAAAATCCATTAAAGCCCTTCCCACTCTAAAGCGTCGCGAGCTTGTTGGGACTTGAGATTCTGATACCCGAATTTAAATCAGTTCCGCCCCTCCGCTCCGGGGCTCATCTTCTTTTTTTACGATTTTCTCAGGGTTGCGTCCCGCTTCATGCTTGGGCTACTTTTGGCCACCCCTTCGCGTCGGGTTGGTACAAACATTTTACGACGGTGTTTTGAGCACCAGATAAGCGCCTGCCATGCCAAAGATGATGTCCGGCGACCACGCCGCCAGAATTGCGGGGAGTTGGTTCACATTACCCATAGCTTCAAACAACCCTGAGACGATCCAATAGATGACTCCTATCAGCAACGCTGCGGCTACGCCGGTCAGCGCTCCGCGGCGTCCGGCAGAGAGGGAAAAAGGAATGGCCAGGATCGCCATCACCAGCGTGATCAGAGGGAAAGCCAGTTTCTTCTGCAGTTGTACCCGGAGTTTTACCACGTCAAAGCCGCTCTGTTGAAGGTCCCGTATATAGGAACGCAGTTCCGAATAATTCATCTCTGAAGATTGCTTGATCTCTTTTTTGAAATAGCTGGGCTGCTCGTTCAACTCGGGGAATGTGGAAACATCAAAGCGGCTTATTTGTTGAAAAGGCTTGTCGGCGACTGAATGGTCCTCGGGCAGACGTCTCTGGAAGGAGCGTTCCCATCCGCTTTCAAATACCCACTTTTGCATGCTTTCTTCCCAGTGAGCCCGCGCTGCATAGATTCTCTTCGTAATCTGGAAGGTGTGCGGATCGAATTCAAAAGATGAGATGCTGCCGAATTGATCGCGATCCGGATCATAGAATTCGTAGTAATAGATCACATTGTTCTGGCCGAAGATCCACTTACGGCCGGGACTTTGATAGGTTTGGGCAGGCTTTCCCTTGATGAAGTTCTTCAGCGTCTCGACTCGCGTATTCGCATAGGGCAGGTACGATTCTTCCAGCAGGTAAAGACCGCCTGCAAGAAAGGCGCAAATCACCAACACCGGTACGGTGGTCCTGTAAATACTGATTCCGGTGGCCTTCATCGCGGTTATTTCGTTCGATTTCTGAAGCAGGCCGAAGGTGACCAGAACCGCCAGCAATACGGCCAAGGGAGTGTATGTATAAAGCATGGCGGGGAGGCTATCGAGAAGGTATTCGCCCACCGTGACCAAGGGGATTCCCTTGCGGATGATGTCGGAGAGCAATTCGAAAAACGTGAAAATCAGCACCAGGACCAGAAGGCTCATCAGGATCAACACCAGAAAACCGAGAAAGCTCCGCAACACATAATCGTCGAGGATGAGCGGGAAGCGGGTGCTGAGGAAGCGCCGCCGCATGGCGGGACGGTCTCCGTTTCTGGCGGTAAGGTGTTTTTGTATCCAATTTCTGAGATCGGCGCCTAAAGCCCGTCCCATTCCAAGTTCCATTGGCATTTTGTCTACGCGCCAGAGCAGCAGAAGTCCGATCACTGCAAAAACAATATTTGCCAGCCATACTCCCAGCACTGCCGGGAGCCTTCCGCCACGGGCGAACTGAATGCCAGTGGAGAAGATGAAGTAATAGATAAAGACCAGGACGATGGTCAGAACAAATCCCGCGCCTCGGCCGCCTTTTTTGGAAGAAAGGCCCAGGGGAATGCCAATCAGGACGAGCACCAGGCACGATGTCGGTAACGCGAGCCGCCGGTTGAATTCGATCCAATACCAGCGGGCAAGATCCTTTTTGGGATTGTAGGTCTGGCGTAGCAGGTCGGGTGTGGTCAATTGTGCTACCGGAATAGCCTCTTGGGCCGGCTTGGGCGCGGGGGGCAGGTTGAGACGAACATCAGTCTCCTGGAAAGCGGAGATGCTGTATTGATCCGAGGTCTTAACATCGGTCACATGCTCCTCGCCGTTGATCAGGTGCAGCCGGATTGCATCCTTTTCTGCAGTGCTGACCAGGGCCTCCTGGGCAATCGTGATTTTGGGGGCCCCCGGAGTGCCGATGTCTGCTTCAAAAATATTTCTCCAGATTTCACCGCCTTCAGGATCCGACTTCACGTCCTGGACATAAATGACGGTGCTCTTGAAGTCTTCATAAAAAACTCGTGGTTGCACATTGGCTGTGGCCAGCGTGCCTGCAAGATTGTTTTGCAGACGTGCCAGAGACGCGGCCGAGCGCGGGGCCAACAGAATGCTGTTTCCCATTGCCAGGAACCATGCGCCGAAACCGATAATGGCAATGATCCATACAAAACGCTGCACGCCGACACCGGCAGCACGCATCGCGGTAATCTCACTATCCGCAGACATGCGGCTCAATCCGATCAGTATCCCGACCAAAACACCCATCGGGATCGTTACGGTCAAGGCCTTAGGAAGAAGCAGGAAAGAGAACTCGGCAATACTGGGAATAGGGGCACTGTTACGGACCAGCAACTCCAGGAGCTGGCCCACGTCGCGCATGAAAATGACGAACGTGAACACAGCTATCCCGATCAGGCCGTGGGAGAGAACTTCCTTCAAGATGTAGCGCGTAAAAATGCGCACGGTTTTTTCTTAAGAAAGTCTAACAGATGCTACTTCTATGTTATTAATGATAGCCGGACTATGCCTGTTATTCGTCTCCTGTTTCTGTGGCACATGCATCAGCCGTTTTACAAGGACCTCGTTACAGGAGAGTACCGCCTGCCCTGGGTTCGCCTTCATGCCCTTAAAGATTATTACGGAATGATCAAACTGCTGGATGAGTTTCCCGGCATTCATCAAACCTTCAACCTTGTTCCCTCGCTGATGGCGCAGATTCAGGATTACGCGGATGGCAAGGCACACGATCCATTCCTCCAAGTAGCCACAAAACCAGCAGCCGAACTCAGTCCAGCAGAGCGGCAATTCGCTCTGCTGTATCTTTTCCAGGCGCAATTGGACAAAATGATCGGCCGCTATCCCCGTTATCGCGAACTGTGGGAGCGTTTTCACAGCTCTCCGAGCGATGTGGCCAAGGTGGCGCTCCTGCCCACTTGCAACGATATTACCGATCTACAGGTACTCTCCCAGATTGCCTGGTTTGACGAATATGTGATCGAAGAGCCACAGATTCGTGAGCTGGTGAAAAAGGGGCGCGGCTTTACGCTAGACGACCAAAGGTTTGTCATCGAATATCAACGTAAGATGCTGGCTCGCGTGCTGCCTGCCTATGCTGATGCAGCTCATCGAGGCGCAATCGAGATCTCAACCTCGCCCTTTTATCATCCGATTCTTCCTTTGGTTTGCGATACCGACGCAGGCACGGTCTCTCATCCTGGACTTCGTTTGCCGCGGCGCTTCCGACATCCTGAGGATGCAGTGGAGCAGATCACTCGTGGATTGGATTTGCATGAAAAGGTTTTTGGAATTCGTCCTCGGGGCATGTGGCCTTCGGAGGGTAGTGTCTCCAACGAAGTGCTGGGCTTGGCGCACGATGCCGGCATCCAGTGGGTCGCAACCGACGAGGGTGTCCTGGGACGCTCTCTGGGTTGGATATTTCAGCGAGACGGTGGACGGCTGAGCGTCGATAGTGCTGACCGGCTTTATCGCTTTTATCAATGGGAACAAAAGCAGATCACGAAAAACGAAGGAGAGCGCACGACCAACATGAAAATGGTGTTTCGTGATCACTCCCTTTCGGACCTGATCGGATTTGTCTACGCCACCGTTCCAGCGCGCGAGGCAGCGACAGATTTCATACGCCGCATCAAGGAAAACGCTGCGCCGGTCTTGCGAAGCGGCAGAGATGCTGTGGTACCGATCATTCTTGATGGCGAAAATGCCTGGGAATACTACCCGCAATCGGGGCGTGAATTCCTTCGCCATCTCTACGATGAGATTCAGAAAGATAAACAGTTTGAGGCTTTGACGATATCCGAAGCCATCGCTCGCGAAGAGGCGGTGCAAACTCTGTCCAATATCATTCCCGGTTCATGGATCAACGCCAACTTCGATGTCTGGATTGGCGCAGTAGAAGACAATTTGTCGTGGGACCATCTCAGCGAAGCGCGGAATTTTTTCAGCGAACATGCGCACCAGGCTGCGTCCCGGCAGCGGGAACTGGCATTTGAAGAGCTACTGATCGCCGAAGGCAGCGATTGGAACTGGTGGTACGGTCCGGAACATCATTCCGCTAACGACCGGGATTTCGATGAGTTGTACCGTAAGCATCTTTCCAACGTTTATCAGGCCCTGGGTGCTGCCCCACCGGATGTGCTCGCACAGAGCATCATCGGGAGTTATGTGCAACTTACATTCACGCCTCAGAGCGACTATATCTCGCCCCGGCTGGATACGACTTTTCCCGGCTACTTTGACTGGATGGGGGCGGCCACGCATACAGCCGATCGACGCTCATCAACTATGCATGGAAAGGCCTTCCTTCTGGATAGTGGATATGCAGGAATCGACAATCACAACCTATACTGCCGCTTAGATTTCATGGAAAGAATCTCCGAATGGTCCACGGCAGAGTCCAAATTAGTCCTGACCATAGAATCAGACTCACCCGGCGAAAGAATCCAAACCTACCGCCTTGAGGCCACGATTTCAGGAAAGCCAGGCGGTGAAAGCGGAATCAGCGGAATCAAAGATTGGAGCTTTAGGGAAAACGGCAATGGCCCTGCACAACAGGGCGGGATACTGCTGCGTTTACGGGAAGAAAGCATTTTCGAATGCCAGGTTCCACTTAAGTTGATTGGCGCAACTCTGGGAACGAGTTTGCGTATTCGCTTCTCCCTATGGAGTGATCGCCTGCCGCTGGATGCCTTGCCGGAAGAAGGTTCAATTGAAATCCAGGTAGTCCCCCGGAGCGACCTGGGGGCTCTGGCTTATGCGAAGCCATGAAACTCCCATGCTGCCGGTCCCGATCAAGCCAACCTCGAATCGTGCGTCAGTCACTACCTGAGCCGCAGAGCGAGTAAATTTGGGGGAGCGGCCGTGCTGTCCGACTTTTTGAACGTCATCGGTATCTGGGCGACGTCGGCGTTGTTGATCAGATCAATCTTGTCCACGCTATTGGTACCCGCCACGCTCACCCACATCGAGTTGATATCAAGCACCATTGCGCCTGCCAGAGGTTCCGTTGCTCCTGCCGGCAACGTAATTTGGATTGGCGGACCTCCCTGAAGTTGCCCGACCAGGATTTTGTTGATACCAGCAGGAAGAACAACGGCGCGGACTCCCAACGATCCTACGAGCAATTGGCGGGCGGTGATCGCGCCCAATCCGAAATCGATGAAGTTATTGCTGAAGCTCACATTGGTATTGTTGGGACAGAAAACGCTGGTCGGAGGAGTATTGGCAGTGACGGTCACGGTCTCCACGTCGAGGCCGGTCTGGTTCGCAATCACGATGGTGTCGCTGTTGAGGATCGGCTGGACGAGTTGGGGAGCACTGGTAGGAGCCAAGTCGGGTAGCTGAGCATTGTTGCAGGTGGCAAAAACATTCACCGCACTGCCGTTGGCTATGAAGACGAGAGGATCGGACGAAAGCGAGGCAACATCTTTCGGAGATCCACCGGGAGTCAATGTCTGCAACGTAAGCGCCGGCGAAAAAACATAGACATTTCCGTTGTTGACGCCAATAAACGCCTTGAAGTTATCGTTGTCAAAGGCTGCATTCACCGCGCCCGGAAGAATGAAGCTTTGCAGGCTGTTCGATGGTGAGTCGAAGACCCAAAGCCGCTGATTGGCGGGATTGGGCTCAATGGGCGTGCCGGTGCTGGGATTGTTGGCCGCGTTGGAAACGATGGCTTTGTTTCCATTGGCTGACACCGCCAATACTTTTCCTACAATCCCGGCTGCCACCAGAGTAACTGTCTTAGCGGCTGGGTCGAGCGAAGCCAGTCCGGCATCGGTGCCAAGAAACCCGCGAACTCCGCCTGTGCCGATCACGATGGAATTCGGCACTCCTGGCAGTGTGATCGCTGTTCCAGCCGTGGCGGTGCCGGTATCGATGGGAATCAAAGTGGGTGATGTGCCGCTCGGAGGAGCAAATGAGCTGGTCACGAAGACCGTGGACGGCGGGCTTGCGGCGTTGGGAACCGTGACCTTGAACAGATTGCTGTATACAGGCTGGTTGAGACCATTTCCGCAAACGGGCGGCGAACATGACGCAACAATGCCGGCGCCGCCGCCCGACTGAGCAGTCAAAGTGGTGCCAGAGACCGTAGCAGTTGCTGGGTTGTTGCTGAGAATTGTGACCGAGGCACCCTGTGTGGTAAAGCCGATTTCATCGACACTATCGGCTTGCAGGGTAATGTTCTGCCCGATGGTCATGGTGGCGGCAGTTGTGGGCATACCCGCCGGGTCGCCGGAGATGTGCAGGCGGATGACGACCAGCATGCAAGTTCGATAAGGGACACCGGCAGAGTTAAGCCCCGAAGCGCTGGCGAATACCTGTGTAGCTCCAGGGTTATGGGCAGTAACCAATCCGGTGTTATCGACGGTCGCAACGCTGGTGTCGAGCGTTCCCCAGGTGAACTGGCCGATCTGGCTGGTGATATCGTTCGAACCGCTAAAGGCGTGGGCGGTGAATTGCTTCATCTGCGAACTGGAGGTACAACCGGCAACCGGATCGACAGTAATCTTCGTGACCTTTGCGTGAACATTGACCGTCGCGGTGCTACTGACTCCGCCGGCTGTGACAGTAATCGTGACAGCGCCACTGACCCCTACTCCGCCAGGGAAGCCGTTGCAATTGATGGGGGTGGTCAAGGAATCCCAGACTCCTGCACAGATCAAACCGGCGTTGGAAATGGTGACGATGGCGTTGTTGGAAGAAGAATAAGTAATGTTGGCGGTTACGGCGGCGTTCGCAGAATTCTCTGGTATTGCCGAAATCTGAACTACATCGCCGGAGTTCAGCGAGAAGGAGGTTGGCGAAAGCACGACCGAGGCGACGGCGGCAGCCTTGTTCGAACTGCCACCGCAGCCCACGAGAATCCCGCAAGTTATCAAAAACAATACAGTTACGATGGCAGACCGATGCATTCATCCTCCCCGCCGGGCATCAAGCCCGTGCGGTTACTTTGGATCAAGTCGATAAAGTGAAGGTTCAGTGTAGTTTCTCGTACTAATTTCTTCAAGGCTTTGAGGCGATTCATGTTCGCAGCCAGGGCAAAACCAAGCCCCCAAAGACCGCCGCGTGTCGACACACTACGGCGCGTTTATAGAACGCGGAAGACGGCTTTCTTTGCAGGGAATTTTTTATCGTTGTTCCGTTTGCCTTTCTTCTTGGCGATTTGACTCCGCCGACCGGCACTTGTTATATTCATTAAGTTCCGCGAGTACAAATTAGCTTGTCTGTATGTAGTGAGCTGTAAAAGATTTGCCCGAGGACTTCCGTCCGCTAGCAGGGCATGACCTCGCTGAAATGATCTGCGCTACCTTCCAACCGGGAAGGGTATGTAGATCAAGGTAGACGAAACGGAGCACCTCCTGAATTAAGGCTCGGCGCCACCGTCGTCATCCAATCACCGATTGGTAATTTTGAAATTTTCCGCGTTTGTAGCGGATTTATGGTTGCGCATGCGTAGCCAGTCCCGTAACGCGGGATCAAAGCGTGGCTCAAAACGTACGTGTGCGCGTTGGTGTGATGCGCGTAAATTAAGAGGCTCAAAAAGAACTAAATATGCCGACATTCAATCAGTTGGTTCGAAAGGGACGAAAGGCGCCGAATTACAAGACGGCCAGTCCGGCGTTGCAGGCGTGTCCGCAGCGGCGTGGCGTTTGCACCCGTGTGTATACGCAGACACCCAAGAAGCCGAATTCAGCGCTGCGCAAAGTTGCCCGCGTGCGCCTCACGAATGGCATCGAGGTGACTACCTACATTCCAGGTGTAGGACACAACCTGCAAGAGCACTCGATCGTGTTGATCCGTGGCGGCCGCGTAAAGGACCTTCCTGGAGTCCGGTATCACGTTGTACGCGGCACGTTGGATGCGACCGGCGTTGCCAATCGTAAGCAGGGACGGTCGAAGTACGGAGCGAAGAGGCCGAAGGCTTAGGAATCGGGTGATCTGGTGATCGGGTCATCGGGGTGATCTGGCAAGAGAGCTTGTCTGATTTGACTTGGATGCCTGCTCCCAATTGCCACTTGATTGCTTGACGAGATTTTAAGTTTTTTGAAGGACCAAACGAGATATGCCTAGAAAAGGACATGTGGCGAAGCAGGAAGTAGCGGCTGATCCGGTCTACAACTCCACCCTGGTGACCAAGTTTGTAAACACCATGATGTGGGGCGGGAAGAAGTCGACAGCGCAGATTATTTTTTATAAATCGATGAACAACCTGCAGTCCAAGGGTGGCGATGATGCCTTGAAACTGTTTAAGAAGGCAGTTGAGAATACCAAGCCGCTGCTGGAAGTGAAGACCCGCCGTGTGGGTGGCGCCAACTATCAGGTGCCGGTCGAGGTCAATCCTGACCGGCGTACCTCGCTGGCCATTCGCTGGATCGTGAGTTATGCCCGTGGCCGTGGCGAGAAAGGCATGATCGACAAGCTTACGAACGAACTGTTGGATGCTGCCAACGGACGCGGCGCGGCGATCAAGAAGAAAGAAGATGTTCACCGCATGGCCGAGGCCAACAAGGCGTTTGCCCATTACCGGTGGTAGGGAAGCTTCTGGCTGCTAGCTCCTAGCTGCTAGCCAAAACCAGAACGATCAAGATTTTTGAGTTTTTTGAGAAACAAGGAAGGTAGAGCACAGACTTCGCGCTTTCTCTACCAGAGAAGGAACCGAGTAGAAAGTTCAGGAATAACGTGCCAAGACAAGTCCCATTAGAGCGGTGTAGGAATATCGGCATCATGGCGCACATCGATGCCGGCAAGACTACTACGACCGAGCGCGTCCTGTTTTATACAGGCATCACGCACCGCATTGGTGAGGTGCATGAAGGCACAGCCACCATGGATTGGATGGAGCAGGAGCAGGAGCGCGGCATCACGATTACCTCTGCCGCAACCACCTGTATGTGGCGCGACATCCGCATCAATATCATTGATACGCCCGGACACGTGGACTTTACCGCTGAAGTCGAGCGGTCGTTACGCGTGCTCGATGGCGCTGTTGCAGTATTCGACGCTGTGCACGGCGTCGAACCGCAATCGGAAACCGTATGGCGCCAGGCCGATAAATACGGCGTCCCGCGAATTTGCTTCATCAACAAGATGGACAAGATGGGCGCCGATTTCGAACATGCTGTCGATACCATCCGCAAGCGTCTCAATGCCCGCCCTGTAGCCATTCAAATCCCCATCGGTCAAGAAGCAGCTTTCAAAGGCGTAGTCGATCTGATCTCCATGAAGGCCATCCTGTGGAACGATGAGACCCTGGGCGCCGAGTATGTAGTCGAAGAGATTCCTGCCAACCTGGTGAAAAAGGCTGAGGCGTTCCGCGCTCAGTTGGTCGAAACCGTCGCTGAAAACGACGATGACATGTTGCATAAGTTCCTTGAAGGCGAGACCATAAGCCCGGAAGAGCTGCGGACCTCCTTGCGCAAGAGTGTCATCAGTCTGAAGCTGTTCCCGGTCCTGTGCGGAACAGCGTTTAAGAACAAAGGCGTACAGACACTGCTCGATGCTGTTGTAGATTATCTTCCTTCCCCAGTTGACATCCCACCTACCGAAGGCACTGATCCTGACCATCCTGAAAAGAAGCTGACGCGGCAAGCCAAAGACAACGAGTCCTTTGCCGCATTGGCCTTCAAGATCATGGCTGATCCGTTTGTGGGACAGTTGGCGTTTATCCGTGTTTATTCAGGGCATTTGAAAACCGGTGACAGCATTCTGAACACTACCAGGGGCAGGAGCGAACGTATTGGCCGTCTGCTCAAGATGCATGCCAATAAGCGTGAAGAGATCAGCGAGATCTTTGCCGGGGACATCTGTGCTTGCGTGGGCTTGAAGAACGTCACGACCGGCGACACGATTTGTACCGATAAAGCTCCGATCGTTCTTGAGAATATCGAGTTTGCCCAGCCTGTCATCTCCGTAGCTGTTGAGCCGAAGACCAAGGGCGATCAGGAAAAGATGGGCATAGCGTTGGCCAAACTGGCCCAGGAAGACCCGACCTTTAAGGTCCACACCGATCCCGATTCAGGACAGACTATCATCAGCGGTATGGGCGAGCTGCACCTCGAAATCATCATCGACCGCATGATGCGCGAGTACAAGGTCGAGGCGAATGTCGGCAAACCGCAGGTAGCCTACCGTGAAACGATTCGCAAGCATGCAGAAGCGGAAGGCAAGTACATCCGTCAGACCGGCGGCTCCGGCCAGTATGGCCATGTGAAGCTGCGGGTCGATCCCAATGAAAAGGGCAAAGGCTTCGAGTTCATCAACGAAATTAAAAGTGGTTCGGTGCCCCGGGAATACTTCAAGGCGATTGAGCACGGAATTAAGCAAGCCATGGAAGGCGGCGTGCTTGCCGGTTACGAAATGGTAGACATAAAGGTTACGCTCTACGACGGCAGCTACCATGAAGTCGATTCCAACGAAATGGCCTTCAAGATTGCGGCTTCCATGGGCTTTAAGGAAGCAGCGCGCAAGGCTTCTCCGGTGTTGCTGGAGCCCATCATGTCGGTTGAGGTCGTGGTGCCGGAAGAATATATGGGTGTGATTATTGGCGACCTGAACTCTCGCCGTGGCCGCATTGAAGGCATTGAACATCGCGCCGGATCGCAGGTGATCAAATCTTTTGTGCCGCTGGCCGAGATGTTTGGTTATGCGACCCAGATGCGGTCGAGCACGCAGGGCCGCGCAACGTATTCCATGCACTTCGCGCATTACGACGAGGCGCCGCGTTCGGTGACTGAAGAGATCATTGCCAAGGTGCAAGGTAAGACGGTTGGCAGGTGACTGTCACAGAATTCGCGGTTCGTGGTGGTACGCGTGTTTTGGGTGAGTGAAGACCGTGAGGCAGATTTTAGGAAAGTTTTTGGAGCATCCGGGATTTGGTCCGAGTTGCTCAAACGCTCGAAACAATATTTAGGCACCACGCTCCGGCAGGAATCGAAGGCTGAAAGGCGGTATAAGATCTTCGATTACTGGCAATCGCATGTGGATTTTGAAGAGTTTCGCGAGCGATACCGGGAAGCCTGTGAAAGATTCAGTCTGTTGATCGCGAACGAAGGACTGGTGGAGCGAGAGGTCTTGCTGGGTTCGTTTTACACGGCGGGATCTGATTGGGACGAAGGAACAGATTTAGTCCCGATCTAAGGTGCAGAAAAACACATGGCAGCGATTTCCGATTCCCAATATGTGATCGTATGAGAATTCAGGATCAGGCCGGCAGTCGAGGCAGAGTTGGTTGAGAAGTATGGGTCCATAGGGGTGTGGGCCCGGTTCTTCCGCAGCAGTGAGGGTTACATACGAACAGAGCTGGTAAAAGATGCTGTAGCCCAGCGATTTCTTACCCTGGATTACTGGAAATCGGAAGAGGCATTTCACGATTTTCACAAGCAGAATCAGGCCGAGTACCAACGGCTGGATAAAGAACTGGAAGGATTAACCCAAGAGGAAACACGCTTAGGCGCGTTCTGGACAAGCAAAGGTTAAGGAGCTTTTGAGCAATGGCCAAGGAAAAATTTGATCGCACTAAGCCGCACGTCAACGTTGGAACGATTGGTCACATCGACCATGGCAAGACCACGCTGACGGCGGCCATCACCAAGGTATTGTCCAAACACAATCCCAAGATCAAGTTTCGTTCGTTTGATTCGATCGACAATGCTCCGGAAGAGCGGGAGCGCGGCATCACCATTGCCACGGCGCACGTCGAGTATGAGACCGGCAACCGGCATTACGCCCACGTGGATTGCCCGGGCCACGCCGATTACATCAAGAACATGATCACCGGAGCGGCGCAGATGGATGGAGCCATCCTGGTGGTGGCGGCAACCGACGGACCGATGCCGCAGACGCGCGAGCACGTGCTGCTGGCCCGGCAGGTGGGTGTGCCCTGCATCGTGGTGGCGCTCAACAAGTGCGACGCGGTGGATGATCCGGAGTTGCTGGACCTGGTCGAGTTGGAAGTCCGTGAGCTGCTCAAGAGCT
>DASZFU010000100.1:0-165175 GCA_035939495.1 Candidatus Angelobacter sp.
ACCAGTTGTTTACTGCGAGCTTGACCCAAGTCGGGACGGGGCACAGTTCGAACGTGACGACCCTTGCCAATGAGGTCAGCGATTACCTAATGTTCTTCTCGCTGCTGGAGGTGCTCGACGGCGAGCCGGAGTCGCTTGCCCTGGTCATTGGTCGCGGGTCACTTCCGATAGAGTCCTAGCGTTACTCGCGATTAATCTTTGCGAGCACCTTGCCAGAAAGCGGCCATGTAACTCTATAAGCCGCTTCTAAGATCAATCCACGCCTTTTGGATGATAATTAAAATCTGTGAAGACGACGGAATTGCTGCGATTCAACGGCGCTGTCGCGCGGGATCCGGCCATCGATGCGTGGATGAAAGAGCATGCAGGTGAATTGGGAGCCATCGCGCATCAGTGGTTTGAGGTGATGCGAAAATGCGGGGACGAAGTGCGGGAGCTTTTGCATGACGGCTGTCCGGTTGCATGTTTGGGAGATGCGCACTTCGGCTATGTCAATGTATTCACCTCGCACGTCAACGTGGGGTTCTTTCACGGCGCAGCACTGTCGGATCCGGCCCACTTGTTGCAAGTACCGGCAAGTGCATGCGCCATGTGAAACTGAGACCGGGAACGGCTGTAAACGCCGTAGCTCTAAGCAGGCTCATCGATACGTCGTACTCGGATATAAAGGGGCACGTCGAAAACGGCTAGCTCTCGAGTCATCCTAGTCGATCGCAAATGTGGCGTGAACAATAGCGGTAATGTCTTTTTCCAACGATGTAGTGTCATTGACGCCTTCGCCCGAGAACTGGGTGGAATCGGCGGCCGTGACTTGTAGCACTCCCATCTGTGCTGACCGCAGCTCTCCCGCTTTTCGGCCATTGCTTCCGGCGATCTGCTGGGCACGATCGTGGGCGTCCCGCGCTGCTTCGGCCAGCATTTCCACCTTGGTTTCCGAAAGATGGGTGTATAGATACTTCGGTGACTGTGACTCCAGAAGAATGCCTTGGTTGATGAGCTGGGTTACATTGCGTGACACCAAGGTCAGCTTGTCGATTTCCGGTGAGCGAATCTGAAGGGATTGTGTTAAATGGTATCCGACGATTGTGCCGGACATCTCGCCATACGCCGGCTCACCCTTCTCCGTCCGGCGGATCGGATTGGTGGAAACCGCGGACACAACAATCTGGTTTTCAGGGAATCCGTGCGCCATGAGAAAAGCGCGGACCTTGTCTACATCTGCTGTGAGCCGTGCATAGGCATCCGGCAACTTAGCTGCTTCCACGCTTACCGACGCGCCCCAGATCATGAGGTCTGACTTGATGCGCTTTTTCGACGACCCGGTGACTGCGATGCTATGGTCAAGCTCTTTTGCCTTTAGAAAGGCGTGCGCGGCAATCATGGTGGAGATCACCATGGCAACAGACAACGCCAACGCCGCTCGCAGATTCCCGTTCATCTTCCTCCAGATGAGCCTTAAATCGTACTAACGACAGCACGCTGACTTCGTTCCACTGCCTTATAAATCTCTTCATTGGTGCAGACTTCGTAGTAGCGTCGGTCAGTGAATCGCTTTAAGGCGAAGTCGCGGGCATCGATGTGAGCGATCAAGCCTTCGCGCACCACAATCTTGTGAAAGAGGCCTTGGCCGATGGGCACGACGCCGCTGTAGAGGCGCACTCGCCGCTGGTCCCATATCAGCGGCAGTTCCAGGTCGTGGGCTTGCAACGAGATCTCAGTCTGTAACTTATCGAAAGCTGCTTCACTGATATGGATTCCGCCGATGTTGTAGCGCAGCAAAAACTCATCGGGATTGCCGCCGGTATGGTCATCCTCGACTGTCTTAAATGCAAAGACGCTGAACTTGAGGTCCAGGTGCTCCAACGTTCGTCTTATGCCCTTGCTGCAAGAAGAGAGGCGGTCACTCTCGTTGAGCGCCTTGGAAATCATGATCTGGTGCGTGCCATCCATCAGATACAAGGGGGCGGAATCCTGGTATGAGATCCCTAACCCCAGCTCCAGGCTAGGCAGGCCGGAGTTCCGGGAGCGCTCGTTGTAGCCTGTAACAATTTCGATCATTTCCTTGGCCAGGACGCAGGTGCGCGCCACTCCCAGCCCGGATTCACCCTCCCGCTCAAACAAGGCGAGAATGATGGCATCGCCTTCAATAAATACCTTCTGCGCGTCATATTTTGGGAGCAGCTTATTGATGGGATCGTAAAAATTGAGGCTGAAGTAGGATGCCGGGTTCAATCCCTGCTCCATCAGAGTGCGGGTCAAAGTGGTCGATTCGCGAATGTCGGCCTTAAGGATGATGTGATGGATGACCTTATCTTCGGAGCGCTTTTGTTCCTCGGGGAGCACGAACTCATAAAGCGTGTTGTTGATGGCGGAAAGTTCACGGAACCGGTCATTGTTGATGATGTTGACGCTGTCGATGGCGGAAAGCAGTGCCTCCATGCGGCGAAAATCACGATGATAACGGATGAAGTCGCCAAAGAACCGGCCCGCAACCTTGGCGCGCTCTCCCCCCTTGCAGCCTTCGACCTTCTTCTCCGCAGCATGTAGGTTATCCGGCGAAATCTTGCCCTGCTCTTCCAGCAATGCCTCGACCCTCTTGCGTTCCGTACGGGAGATCAATGCGTTTTTCAGTTGCTGGGGGTTGATGGGAGGCGAGTATTGTCCCAGCAGGGGCACAACCTCGTAGGAGGCAATCACGTTATCCAACACATTCTCCCGCTCCAGCAAATCGACCCAGGCGTTGAGCAAAGCCCTTTGATTCTTGCCCTTGGGCGTTGAATCGTCAGGCGCTCCTCCACCCATCATCTCCTGGGCATTTTCAGGCACGCTCAGCAAGGCCTTTAGTTCTTCCCCATCGTCGCCGCCCAGCCCGAGAGATTGCAGGAACTGGCAGGCAATCTCCTGCATGGTTTGAAAGCGGTCGGGGTCGCGCTCGTAATTGCCCAGCATGACGTAGTGTTCGGCATTGAGATAGTCGTCCCGGCCATCTTCGGTAAACACCAGGCGATTCAAGAACAAGTCGTAAGCGGCAGCCGCCAAGTCGCCAAAAAGAGAGCGCCGGGTCTTGTTCAGCGACTCCTTTTCGACCTCGCGGGCAATGAAAAACAGATCTTGTCCCGCTCGTCGCAGCACAGCTTTTTTGTTGATTTGAAATTTGGCAAAGCGGTCTCGCAATTCCAAAGCCCGGGCGGGATGCGCCTGTCTTGGTCCCTCCAGAGTCTTCACCTTGGCGCGGGAGCGGTCCAGAACCTGGCTGTATTGATGTGTAAGTTCGACGCGTTGGAACTTAAGAATAGCAAGACGGAATAGCAGATCAAGAGAGACGTTGTTTTCACTCTTGGCGCGATTCAGGGAAGCGATGTGCAAGTCAGTCAGTATCTTCTTAAATTCGCCGAGATCGCTGGTTCTTGCCGGGAGGGACCCTGACGGGCCCAGGATTCGGGCTGCCGGCCGGATTGGGGCGCTGGCTGAAAAAGTAGCGTCGTCGACCAAAGCTTCCACGTTGCCGTGTTTGGCAATCAGTTTGAAGATATATTGCTTGGCCAATTCACTGAACTTCGGACTTAAGAAGACATCATGGCGGATGTTGTCGATACCGGGAACAAGATTTTCAAGAACAATAAAAGGAGCATAGCTCAACAAATTGAGCTGGCGAGCGCAGTCGGCAAGATTAACGCGTTGAAGAAAGGGAAACGCCATGCAGGGCCGAATTTCATTCGGGGGATTATGGATTTTATACTAAATCGCCCTGCAAGCGCTCCCGCTTTTATGTCAAGAAGAAAACCTTAGTTACTGGAGGAGCACAACCTTTTACCGTTTTACCTGCTGGATTTCGATGCCGAATTCTTACGTGCCTTTTCGAATTCATCTCCTGGCTCCCAACCCGCCAAAGCCGGTTGGTTGGCGGCTTGCCACCCTACGGCCAATCCGAATTTCGCCATCTTCGCGTCCCCGGTAAAATCCATATCCTCACGATATTCATCGGAGGGCTGGTGATACCGGTGGGCAACGTAATCGCGCTCCTTCTCTTCACCCCAGGCAGGGTCGTGCCCTTTGAACAAGGTTCCTTGATTGACACTAAAGGCCGGTACGCCTACGCGTGCCATGCTGAAGTGGTCGGAGCGGTAATAATGTCCGGCTTGGGGTAGAGAGTCGGGCTTGATGGCCAATTCAAGATCCTTTGCCGCCTGTTCCACCAGCGGATAGATGCTGGTTCGCTCAGCGCCGGTGACTACTACCTCCTGGGGCTCGCCGAAGGGTTGAACGTCATCGTAATTAAGATCGAGCGAAATGTTACCAGCCGGTACAGGTGGATGCTGTCCCAGATATTTTGATCCCAGCAGGCCCTGCTCTTCCGCTGTAACGGCAGCAAACAGAATGGTGCGCTTGGGTTTTTCCTGGGCGGCCGCCATCACGCGCGCCAGCTCCAGAAGAATGCCGCACCCGGTAGCATTGTCGGCTGCGCCGTTGTATATATTGTCGCCGGGTTCATTGGGATGGATTCCAAGGTGGTCGTAATGGGCCGTGTAAATTACAGCCTGGTTGCGCAGCCGGGAATCCGAACCGGGAACTTTCCCCACTACATTGCGCGACGAGAACGGGCGCACCTTGCTGGCGATGGTTTCACGGAGCCGGATTGGCAATTCCACTGGCTTGAACTCCCGTGAATTGGCGTCCTGTAGCATCTTATCGAGATCCATGCCGGCCGCGCGGGAGAGTTTGCGCGCTACTTCCAACTGAATCCAGCCGGCAGATTTCAACTTGGGATCTTTTTCGTTTTGAAGATAAGAAGTCTCCCCACCCCACGAGTTACGCACCACTTCCCAACCGTAGCTGGCCATCTCGGTTTTGTGGACCAGGACCACCGCAACTGCCCCTCGCCGCGCCGCCTCTTCGAACTTGTAGGTCCAGCGTCCATAGTAGGTGAGGGCCTTCCCCTTGAAAAAATTCGGGTCGTCGGAAGGAGGCTCGTTGACCAACATGAGCAGCACTTTCCCTTTGACGTTGACGCCCTTGTAATCATCCCACTTGTATTCTGGTGCCTCGATGCCGTAGCCGACGTAAACGATAGGCGCATCAACCGCGGATTTTTCCGAGTGGGTTTGATCGCTGGCGACAAAGTCGTCACCAAATTTCAAGGTCATCTCCGGTCCTGACTTGGGCACAAAGGAAAACGTGGTCTTCTGCTGATCCGTAGTAACGCCATAAAAAGCAACATTCTGAAAATAGCTTCCGTGATCACCAGCAGGCTGCAATCCATAGGCTTTAAATTGCTCGCCTAACCAGTCTGCAGCCTTGTCACCTCCCTTTTGGCCTGTTCCGCGGCCTTCAAGCGAATCATCGGACAGATACTTTACGGTGGCTCGAATCTTTTCAGAATCGATTGCGTTCATCGCGGTCTCAGCATCTTTTGAAAGACCGGTCGCAGGAGTTGGCCCTGGGTCGGTTGCTGCGGAGAGCAACGCAAACAAAGTGACGGCCATGATGGCTAGTGTTTTTGTCATATTTTTTGCACTCGAAATGTCCTTAGGTATTGCTATGTTGCGCAATCCGCAACTGCGGATCAGTTTTTCGATTCTCAACCAGGTTTGAAATCTGTAACTTTTTCCCCGGTTCGTACAACGGGCACAGGTGTATCCCCTGTAGCTTCAGCCAAGGTCCGGCCCAGTTCCTCCATCTCCTGTCGCGACCAACCGACGATGGAGAGATCGACTTCTCCCTCGGGAGAAATCAAAAAAATGGAAGGCACGCTATTGAGTTTGTAGGCGTTGGAAGCAGGATACTTGCCGAGCTCGTCGAGCAAGGTTGGGAAGCTTATGCCGAAATTGCGGTTAAAAGCCGTGGTATCTTTCGCATTGTCCTGGGAGACTCCCACAATGGTCGCTTTGCCGCTCTTTCCGTACGCTTGATAGATTCGCTCCAGATAGGGGAATGCGAATTGGCACACGGGACAAGAGACCTTGAAAAATGCCACAACCACGGGCCCGCGTTGCCGCGCATGATTGAGTGAAAACTCGCGTCCATCGAGCAATGGCAGCTTGATGTCTGGCGCCTTGACTCCGGCTTGAATAGCAGGCATCTATTTCCCTCCGGGTGCTATTGTAAATAAAATCATTCGTAAGGGGAGCGCTCCAGACTGGCCGGGGCGAACGGCTATTCTGACGAGGAATTAGTGCAGACATCAGAAGCATTGCGAGCTGCATCTAATTAGACCATCAACTTCAGGGTCGTGGTGTGGAAATCGGGATGCTTCACATCTCACAAAGAAAGCAGGATTCATTGTGAAACAACGCAGATTCCAGTCAATCGTCTTAGCAATGGTATTTGCATGTGGACTGGCTGCTGCGGCTCAACAACCGCAGCTACCCGATCCCGGCGCAGCGCCGATGAGCCGGCAGCAGCAAGAACAACTGGGACTGCAGGCCATGGGGGAAGTGTACAAGCAGATGCCGGTGCTGCCTGACTCCCATCCGCTGACTCAATATGTCCAAAGACTGGGTAGAAAATTGACCGGGGTGATACCTTCTGAGAATTCTTGGCCATATCAGTTTCACGTGATCCAGCAGAAAGAGATTAATGCTTTTGCGATTCCCGGCGGGCCTCTCTTCATCAACGCCGGCACAATTCAGGCGGCGGACAATGAGGCAGAGTTGGCGGGCGTAATTGCCCACGAGATGTCCCACGTCTACATGCAGCACTCCGCGAAACAGGCGGGCAAGGCATCCGTGGCCCAAGGCATTCTAGGCGTGTTAGGCGCGGTGCTTCCCGGCAATGCAGCCGGTAACGTTGCACGCGCTGGCATTCAGTTCGGCGCCGGAACCATATTCATGAGATATTCCCGCAAAGATGAGGCTCAGGCCGATGCCGTTGGCGCGATCATCATGTATAGAGCCGGCTACAATCCCAAAGCGCTGGCCGAGTTCTTCCAGAAGCTTGAAGAACAGGGTGGTGGCAGTGGTCCCCAATTCCTCAGCGATCACCCCAACCCTGGAAACCGCGTCGCGGCTGTGGACAAAGAGATTCAGAATTGGCCTCAGAAAAACTACCTCGCATCAAGCTCCGATTTTGCCCGCGCCAAGCAGGATGCCACCAGCATAAAGACCTACTCAGCCCAACAGATCTCCGATGGAGCAAAGCAAGGACTATGGGCACGCCAGAACCAGCAGAACGGCGCTGTACCGCCTAATGTTCCTCAAGGCAGCAGTGGCAATGGCGGCAGTAGAAGCCAAGGAAGGAACCTCTCCGGTGTAAGTTATCGCCAAGTCAGCCCGAGTGGCAGCTTCGCACAGTTCCGGCATAATGCCTTTACCATCCGGTATCCATCGAACTGGCAGTCAACTGGCGATCAGAACTCAGGAGGAGTAACCATTGCCCCTCCAGCCGGAGTGGATCAAGGCGAGATTGCTTATGGTGTGATCATCGGCGGAACGCAGGATCCTAATGCCTCTAACTTGGACCAGGCAATGCAAGACCTGATTCAAAACCTGGAGCAGTCGAATCCCGGCCTGCAGAGCTCTGGGAGTGTCCAAGATATTCAGGTGAATGGCATCCGCGGAAGAGCTGTCAACCTGCGAGGAACCTCGCCCGTCCAGCAGAATGGCCGAAAGCTGCCGGAGCGCGACTGGCTTATAGGACTGCCGCGGCCTCAAGGTGGTCTTCTTTACCTGGTATTCATCGCGCCAGAAAACCAGTTCAGCCAACTTAAATCCACCTATGACGCAATGTTGAATAGCCTGCAGGTCAGATAGGGAAGAATTATGATTTCCAATTTGTAATTTGTAATTATTTGTAATTTCAAAAACACCTTCTGAGCTCTGCGTTGCCAGTGCCTCAAAATCTTGTTTTTTCTCGCAGAATTCATCATTAGCCAAATCAAATTCTTCTCAAATGTATTCAAACACCACAGACTTTGCGTGCATCGAATTTTTTAGACCACCTTCGTCCAGAACCTTAAGATCATGCATAGCTTTGTATCGAGAGCCTGGGGAGTTGTCTTGTGTGTAGCTTTTTTTGCTGCCGTCGCGGGCAGAGCTGCAGCCCAAGAATTCATAATTCCTGAGTCGAGTGATTCCCCCTCCAATGTGCTCCCGAATGATGCACAGCAGCTCTCCAAGACAGCTCTGGATTGTTCCCATCTCGTTCATTACCTCTACTCTCGCGCGGGGCTGCCTTACTCATACGCCCCATCCCACCAGCTTTATAGGGGAGTGCGCAGTTTTCGACGAGTGCGTCAGCCACGAGCGGGAGATCTAATTGCGTGGCGTGGCCATGTGGGAATCGTGGTTGATCCGGAGCAGCACAGCTTTCTCAGCGCTCTTCGGTCCGGTGTGAAAGTAGCCTCCTACTCATCGCAGTATTGGCAAAAGAAGGGAATACCGCACTTCCTGCGCTATGCTCTGGCAGATGTGAATGCGCAGGGGCTGTGGCTGAGAGACGATAGCGTGCCTGGCCAGACCATCTTCCGATCTTCAAGCGCAGAATGAGCCCTGGCTAAGGAAATGCCTAGCGCAGGTGTTTGCTGTCCTTCTTTATAGTCTAAGAACATTTCACGATAACATTGCTCCTCATTTGTGTAATATGCCTCTAAGGATAGCGATGCAGTGTTGACACAGGGGGCCGTGCTTGGAGTCGAGTGACGTATACGGCATTTTGAAGCGAATCGGAGCGACGCATCTGCATCATGCCAATTCGGTGATCACGAGCTGTACTTTTCTGGAGCAGGGTGGTTTGCTGTCGCGCGGATTCGTCGAAAACCATGGACTCAAACAATCAGCGCAACCCTCTGACGAACTAGACAAGAAGTATGGCATTTGGCACAGCATCTTTCTCCCTCATGTTGACGTCCATGGTCAAGCTGGGCAAATAAAGGGGCCCAATCGGTATGGACCCGCTCTGTTCGTCCTTGATCTTGATCTTCTTCTTCGATTGCCCGCCGGCAGCATGGTCCGGGTGACTAAGAGAAGCCCAGCCCACTGGTACGACACCGAACCCGAGAGCGAACGCTGGTTTCAGACTGCGGAGGAGATGGAGAAAAATGTCCGCCCCGATGATCTTGACAAACTAGTCTCCATTCAGACTCCCTCGAAAAGGCTCAACTTCCCGAATCGGAAGGCAAGAATCATCCTTGACGCCCCCCAGAAACAAATGTCTTCCGGTGAAAATGCATACACCCACGCCGAAAGGAAGCTTAAGGTAGCAGCGGCAGTTGGTCAGATCGAAGTATCCATCGAACGGCGTCAGTGCCCGAAGGGTTGCATTTGTGCCGAGAAATACGCAGTCTGGAGTGTTCCGGTTGTGGATTTTTACTTCGGCTAACGCTGGGCAGCAACTACCATGGAACCGCCCGGTCAGTTTGGTGTCTATAAAGGAATGCTGGAAATGACATTTTGATGCCGCTACTCATTAAGAAAATACTCAATTGGATAATGGTCGCGGTGAGCGGCTTAATTGCGGTCTTTGGTGTGGCGCGTTTTGGATCTGTATCGATTGACGTATTTCCCCCAGGGATTGAGCGGGTGGGCTTTTTGTTGGGCGTGGCCTTGGTCACATTTGTGCCCTTGCTGGCATTCGTGCTTGCCTTACTGAATCGCAGGCGGCTGTCTGCATTGTTGTTCTTACTGGTTGTTCCTATCTTCCCTTGGTGGGCGGTCAGTCATTCCTATGATTTTCCTGAGCATCATATCGCCGTCGGGGTCTGCCTTGGTGTCGTGGGCCTGTATTGGCTGTTCGCATCGTGGCGGGACTGGCCGGCGATGTTACCAAGTCCCCTCTCGCTCCGGCGGCGGATCGGTGTCTTCTGTCTCGTTGTGTTCCTGGTAGGAGCGCTGGATCTCGTTGCTACATTTATACTCGCGGCGCGTCCCTTCCCTTCGTCTTCCTGGGTTTGCGCGGGCCCCTCAGAGTTTCCCAGATCCACATTTGGGCACGATGCCATCTTTACCGCACATGCGATTCGTGTTGGACATCAGTTGAGAACCTCGGATGGATGGTTGGGATACTGGGCACTGGCGACGGTGCAAGAGCGCTACCGCGGATGGCATTTCCCCCGTATCGTGCTTCTGACCGAGGGCATCATTCGAAGCGGCCACGACTATTTTGTGGATGCGCGCCGACCTAAGGGGCTATTGACTCGGTTCCTCCCGATTATGGAGATCGAAAACTGCACGCGAACCTCGGAGCTGGCTGACGCTGGACTAGCGTTGCGCCTCCTGAGGTCCGGACTCCCCGAGAATGGCGCGCGCATCATCGGTCAGGTGCGAAGAGTGGTTTTCGACACCCGGCCTCTGTGGGTACAGGGGGCCACAGTCGCGATAACAGGCCCCATCGGAACTATCATCGCAGTCACGGACCGGGAAGGAATCTACGACATCGGTGGATTACCTCCTGGCAGATATCGGGCACAACTTCAAGAAAGAGGTGATGACAACGGCTGGACTGATCTGGCGCCAGGACAAGTTGCAGAATTCTCTTTTGCGCTTCACTAGGTCAGAGCTTGGAAAGCACCTGTTCCAACAGCTCAGCCAGTTCGCTGAGTCGCTTTATTTCCGGTTCCGTAAGCGATTCCAGCGCTAGAGCCAGCGACTCCACGCGCCGCTTCCTTCCTTCATGCAGAATCTTTGTTCCCTTGGCTGTCGCTTCCAGCCGGATGCGTCGCTTGTCTTCTGTTGTGCGTCGCCGTGCGAGACCTGCACGCTCCATGCCCCCTACGATGCGGCTCATCGTCGGTGGCCGAACCTGCTCAGCTTCAGCCAACTCCCCCAGCGATCTGGGCCCGCCAAATACCAAGACTGAGAGAGCCGAGAGTTGCGCAGGGCCAATGCCGCTGGCCAGATCGCGCACCCGCAGCCGCCGAAGAAGATGAATGGCTGCCGAGTGTAGGCGGTTAGCGATCCCCACCGCGTCTTGTGCCGGTTTATTTTTTCTCTTGCTTTCGGTCATAAAATATAGTTAGCTATACTAACTAATTTATTTGCGAAAGGCAAAATACAATGAGTACCGCAACCGCAAGCATCGGAATTTCGCGCATCGGCCAGGTTGCCGTGAATATATACGACGTGGACCGCGCCACAGCATTTTATCGGGAGACACTTGGCCTGCCTCTGCTATTCACCGCCGGAGGCATGGCATTTTTTGATTGTGGAGGAGTCCGGCTGATGCTGGCGAGGCCGGAGAAGCCGGAATTCGACCATCCCGGATCGATTCTCTATTTCACCGTGCCGGATATTCAGTCGGCCCATCAAAAGATGGCCGCCAATGGCGCACAGTTTGTAGACCAGCCGCATATTGTGGCAAGAATGCCCAACCACGACCTGTGGATGACCTTCTTTCATGACACCGAGCAGAACCTGCTGGCGTTGATGAGCGAAGTGCCTCGCGCCTAATGAAAGGTCCCTACCGCTAGCTACCGGGGATTTACGTAGATGTACGCGGATTCGTGGGCAACAGATCAAGAACACATAGGATCTTGGTGGTGAGGCCGGTGAGCGGCAAACCTCTCACAGATGACAATGACACCCATCGTCCACTGTTTTGTTCTTCGATGTTGTGAGCTTTCTGCCCATTCTCCGCAAAAATCAGTACGCGGTAGTCTGTGTTGGTGATCGAGTGCCGGAGTTGTAGAAGCGGTTTTTTCTGCACCCCTTTTGGAGCTTTTATCTCGGGCAGTTCCCACATGCTGGGCATCAATGATGCAGTTGGCATCCTTTGCCGCAAAAAGATGGCGGTTTTTTTCTGCGCAAGCAGGTACGCCAGCGTGGCTTTTTTGCGTGGCAGTTGGGCCGTGCGTGGTTCCGCTCCACGCAACTGGCAGAAGTCTATGACTGGACAGCGGTCGCAAGCGGGAGTCGTCGGAAGACACACTACAGCGCCCAATTCCATCATCGCCTGGTTGAAATCTCCCGGACGGTGAGGATGCAGCAGCATCTGCGCTGTTTCCCAGCACTCCTTGACCGGGAGTTGCTTTCCAACTAACCGTCCTATCACTCGCTCTACATTGCCATCGACCACGGCGACCGGCTCGCCAAACGCAATACTGGCAACGGCTGCGGCTGTGTAACGGCCCACGCCTGGGAGTTCTGTCAACTCAATCGAGCTGCGAGGGAACCCCCTCGCTTGCACAATCATTTTTGCCGCTGCGTGCAGAGAACGGGCGCGGCGGTAATAGCCTAATCCGCTCCAGGCGGCGAGCACCGATCCTTCGCTGGCATCTGCGAGTTGCTTTACCGTGGGAAACTGGTCCAGAAAAAGCCGGTAGCGCTCTTCGACAACGGCTACGCGCGTCTGCTGCAACATGATTTCCGAAAGCAGGACGCGGTACGGATCGGTCTCTCCCCGCCAGGGCAGCTTGCGGTGTTCACGGTCAAACCAGCGCAGCAGGCGCTGGCGAAAATAGCGACGAGCCACACTATCGAGTAGATTGATTGACGCTTTGGTTTTCAATTATTCAATTACCAACTTACCCAATTACCAAATCTACAGAATGAGCGTGGCTGATTGAGAGGTCAGGACCCATCCGCCTTTCAACTCCTGCCAAACCGAGACAATGCGAAGGCCTTTTGCGGGAATGATCTGGCCCGCTTCTGCTCCACTGAGATGTAACACATAGGTTGCAACCATATCGGGGCCATCGGGTTGACTGCTGAATTCTCCCAGTGAAAAATCCTGTATCTGAATTTTCTTCCAATACTCGATCCAACTCGCATGATCGAAGGATTCCCCGCGTGGTCCTGCTCCTACGAATACCGGTGCGAGATGGCGCTCTATCGAGGCCCAGTCTTTGTCTTGAATAGACTTCCATAGCAGCCGCTCGATCTGTTCCGTGGCTGTGGCATTCTTCCAGTTCGCCTGTTTGGGTTGGTTCCAGGCGTTGCAGCCCGATAACATCAGCACCGTCAGGGCTATTGAAATGGATAGCAGGCGCATGATTCTGGATTGTAGCAACAAAAAGGCCGCTGTAAGAGCGGCCTTTTGAGCTTACAGATTTGAACTTTTGAGCTAGTCGCCAAACACTTCTTCTTTCTTCTCTTCTTCAACCTTGGGCGCAGCAGGAGCGATTGAATCGATCGTAATGAAGCCACCTTGCGGCTGAGGCTCTTTCAGGATGTGCTCGCGATAGAGTTTCTCCATGCGGGCATTCTCGGCGCTCTTCTTGAGTTTTTCGTCGCGCGCCCGTAGCTTTTCTTCGCGCGCCGTCTTGGCAATGCCAAGATCATCGAGGGTGGTATTGCGGCCAGCATGGACATGCTCGTCGTTGAGGCGCAGTTTATGACTGGCCTCAGTCAACCCAACGGCCTTGCCACCGGCAAAAATTTCATGGCGGCCATGCTCTTCATACCACTTGGTAAGAGTCGCGGTCATGTGCATTTTCTCGATGATGTTGCGCCACCCTACGCCGGTATTGTAGGCGCAGAAGCTGATTTCGCCTTCCTGGGTAGCGTAGGGGATGATGCATTGCTCGGTGCGCCGGAAATCGTAGTTATAAAGATCCTGGAACCACATGCCGGCGATAAAGAGGAAGTTCCAGCGATCGGTGCGCCGCTTTTCGATGTCGTCCTTGGTGCGCTCGCCGGCAACACTTCCGTACTTCTTCTGGGTATTCTTGGTAGCGCCGAAGGTCTTGTCGAACTTCTTCAGCAGATCGGTAAGCTTGAAGTGAGTCGGCGATTGGAACGGATCGTAGTTCCGCATGACAGCCAGCGCCATGCCAACCACCGAGAGGAACTTTCCACGTCCGGCGTCGTTAACACGCGCCACATCGCGGGCCAGCCGGTCCCCATTGAGGAAAGCCGTGACCGGTTTCGCTTCCTTGGTATCCTTATCGATCATTACAGCCATGCCAACGCCGCAGTTCGGGTGGCATCCGCAACTCAATTGGCCCCAGTCGGCATTCGGCCCGTGAGTCAGATCGGCCCAATCCGAGAATGTTGACATGAAAGAAATTGGGAACCAGTCACGGGCAGGCTCGCCTAACCCTGTCTGGTTCTTTACGTCGTGGGCAAGATGGCTGAGCGTATAGCGCTGCGCTTTGCGGCGGTCATCGGTAATCTCTTCATCGCGTCCTGTAAAGGAGACCGGCTGGAAGCTGAGAAAGCTGATGGTCTTGGGATTGTCGAGGGCGAATTGAATAATGCGTCCAACCTGCTCATTGTTAATGCTGTTGATGATGGTCGTAACCGGGACAATGTCAACGCCGGCCTCATGCAGATTGTGGATGGCCTGCAACTTAACATCAAACAGATTGCCGACCTGACGATGTGCGTTGGCGGCATTGCCGATGCCATCGAACTGTAAGTAGGCGTAGCGAAGACCGGCCTCTGCAGCCTGGCGGCAGAACTCAGGAGACTTCGCAAATTCGATGCCATTGGTTGCAGCTTGCACCGAGTTGTAGCCAACTTCGCGGGAATACCGTACGGCATCAAGGAAATAAGGTGAAAGCGTCGGCTCGCCACCGGAGAACTGCACGGACATCTGGCGCCGAGGCTTGATAGAGATGGCATTGTCGAGGAGAGTTTTGATCTCGCCCCAAGTCAACTCGTGTACAAAGCCGACCTGGTTGGCATCCATGAAGCAGGGATCGCACATCATGTTGCAGCGGTTGGTCAGGTCGATGGTGAGTACCGATCCACGGCCATGCTTTACCGTGCTTGTTCCGTGGTTGTGGAGCTTCTCATCGTTGTGTGCGCGAATGTCGCGGCCGGGAAAGACTTCTTCAAGATGACGGAAGAAATTGGTATCCATGGCCATCACATCTTCAAAGTGCCCATGAATGGGACAATCTTTGATCATCAGGATCTTGCCATCGCGCTCCACGATTTGCGCTTTGATCTCGCCGATTTTTTCATTGAGCAGGATGTCGTGAGGCAGCTTGCCATCCAATATTTGCTGGCGAATCTCAGGAACGCACTTGGGGCACAGAGAATCGGTGCTGCGGGGCCATCCTAGCGGAGGCTTGGTCTTTTCCCAGGACTTCAGAAGAGGCTTGTCGGACCACTTAGGAGTAAACGCAGGGTTGGGACGGATGCTGTTTAGTTTTGAAAACACCGCCCAAGCGCCTTTAGCGGCAACGGTGACAACTTTTTCGGCATACTTGACTGGCTTATGCATCGGTTTTTGCCTCTCCATGCGCTCTCATGCGCCGGTAATTTGCTACTAACTCAAACAAATGAGGTATTAACTCAAAAGTATCTTATTCGCCTGGCTTGGACAGTACTAAGCAGGTTTCCCTGAACGGTAATAAAGAGGGGTTTAGCAGCGCGATCACGCATTGAATGGTAGCTGGAATTTACGCCTAAGTTGTTGGATTTAAAGAGATTGCGACAATTGAACAGAATGCCGGGCGCCTGTTCAAGATAGATGTTGATCGGCTGATTTTGCCCGTCCGCCTTTTAACTGATTCATGTTATGTTCTGCGCATGCCCGACAACACTCCCAGATTCGATACGGCCCAGTATTCGGTCACACCATCTTCACCATAGATGATGGGCACCTGATGCAAATAGACGGGCCCTTTGGCCCTTCTGCAACATCGGCCTGAATCAGCAACCTTGGATATAGTTCACAGGGCAATGACGCGCTCACTGCTGCCACAAACGGATTCTGCATCCGAATTTCTTTCTTCAAGTGGATGCGAATCGTTCACGCAGATATCTTATCTTTTCTTCTCTTCGTCGAACGGATCCCATTATGAAAATCTGAAAGTGCCACGCTGATCGGCCAAGTTCATGTTAATATCGTGGACTCCTTATCCGACAGGGATTAACTCGCCCTTAACAGAAATGGGACGACGTTTAGGGAATAGCTCGTGAAGCGTACAAATGGAAGTTTCCTGCTGGCTTATTTGCTTCTGGTAGTGCTCCCGCTTTTAGGGCTGACCGGAGTTCTCAAGCAAGGACACAAACTGACCGCTCCAATCGCGGTTGGAGGCCTGTGGAAGATGCAGGTTGACGGTGGGAACGTGGCAACTTTGCCATGTGGAAAGTCGCTGCTTGCATCCGGGGATTCAAGTTTTGTGATCTCGCAATCGGGCAAGACTTTCACACTCAACTTTATCAACTCAGCGATGTTTTCCATATCGGGAACCGTTGAGGGAACAACGATCAAGGCCAACCTATCTCCTTCTCCCGCTTTGGCGAAAGAAGCGGGCTGTGGCGCGGAGCGTGTGTTCTCCTTGACTGCGACAGCAAATTCGGAAGCAAACGTGTCATCGCTAGCGGGAGCATTATCGGTGAGCGACTGCCAGGCGTGTGCTCCGGTTGAGTTTCGCGCGTTTCGAGAGAACCTGTCGAAAGCTAAAGGGGACCGCTAATGCCAAACATGTTCATCCTTGTGCTGCAGATTGCAGTGGTGTTGGCGGTATGCCGGATCGTGGGAAACGTCTTTTTGCGAATCCGTCAGCCCCGGGTTGTAGGTGAGATGTTCGCAGGCATCATGTTGGGACCATCACTCTTGGGCTGGGTTGCGCCGCAACTTTCGGCTTTCCTGTTCCCCGCCTCAAGCCTGGGATTCCTGAATGCACTGAGCCAGATCGGCGTGATCATCTTCATGTTCCTGATCGGTCTGGGAGTTAACCCACGAGAACTAAAAAAACAGGGCCATGCCGTCGTGTTGACGAGCCATGTCAGCATCACTGCGCCTTTTATTCTTGCCTCCATTCTGGCAATTTATCTTTATCCCCGGCTCTCGGATAACAGCGTGCCCTTTACCAGCTTTGCCTTGTTCATGGGAGCGGCGATGAGTATTACGGCGTTCCCAGTGCTGGCCCGAATCTTGACAGAGCGGAACATGCTGCAGAGCCGTTTGGGGACAGTCGCGATCACCTGCGCGGCTGTGGATGATGTAACCGGCTGGTGCATTCTGGCCTACATTGTGTTGCTCATCCGCGCTACCAACGCCGGGAATTCGATCTGGCTCACGGCGGGAGGGCTCATCGCTTTTGTTCTGGTTATGATCTATGGAGTCCAGCGCCTGCTCCGGCGGTTCGAGTCTCATTACCGCGAACGCGGCTATCTGAGCGAAAATGCAACCGCCTTGATGCTTTTGCTGGCTTTGGCTTCGGCTCTTTGCACGGAGTACCTTGGCATCCATCTTCTGTTCGGCTCCTTCTTGATGGGCGCGATTATGCCCAAGGAACAGAAATTTGTTCGCTACATTCTCGACAGATTTGAGGCTATTGTTGTCACCCTGTTGCTACCCTTGTTTTTCGCGTTTACCGGACTGCGGACAAACATCGGCCTGATCAGAGGCTCAGAGATGTGGATGTATTGCGGCCTGATTATCCTGGTAGCGACTTTGGGCAAGCTTGGTGGCTCCACGCTGGCAGCGTGGTGGACAGGAATGCCAGTGCGAGAGGCTGCCGGGCTGGGAACGTTGATGAATACGCGCGGACTGATGGAATTGGTGATCCTGAATATTGGCCTCGACATCAAAGTTATTTCGCCGGCGCTGTTTTCCATGATGGTCTTGATGGCGTTGGCGACGACCTTCATGACCAGCCCACTGCTGCAGGTCATCTGTCCTGACAGAATATTCCAGCCCGAAACGGAGGCAGCTGGAGCGGAACTGGCCCGTGCCGCCTCTTGAACTTATTCCCCCGCGGTGATTGAGCTTTCAGTTCACACCGTTCACACCGTTTTTGGGGTCCCACGAGCCTGGTTCTTTGCGGACGAAGATGATTTGGCCAATGAGAGTCCGCCAAGATTCTAACCCCTGTATCAAATCAGTAATCAGGTTTGGGTAAGCGGGTAATTGAACATCAATTGTTGCAATTCTTGTTTGCGGGTGACCTTGAGGCATCAATTGATCTGCGTTTTCCTCTGGCGTTCACAATATTCATAGTTTTTCAACAGGATATCCACCAACAAACTGCTATTCGTACTTGAGTGAACGAATGCCATCATAGATAGTTTTACGCACACGAGAGTGAGAGTCCGAACGACGGTCAAACATTTGAAGGGCTTGCCTCCAGAGGGTTGCGCTTCAGCTTAATCTGCGCGGTCATGCGGCCTTGGGCTGTGGACTCATCTGTTCCAGAGCAAACAGATGCGCGAGAGAAGCATACGGTTTGACTGAAGGGCTGCGCGGCAACACGCGGCTAACGTCTCTCGCTCCAACCTAAGGCCCTGGGCTGTATGGCTGGTACAGGTCAGGGCCTTATCTATGAATAACCCTGTTTTATAGGTGTATTCTCTTCATTTTCGCCATACTATGTACGTTTACGATGATGCACTACAGACTTGCTCGGACGCGGGGCTGAATGGCCACAATCGACTACAGTATTGATCGCGGTCTGCCAGCCAGCATTGAGGCCGAGCGCGCTATCCTGGGCGCAATTCTCCTGGATAACTTTGCTTACAATCAGGCTGCGGAATCTCTTCATGCGGAAGACTTCTCTCTGGATTCGCACCGGCGAATCTACCTGCGCATGATGGAGTTGGCCGAGTCAGGGCGGCCCATCGACTTCGTTACGCTTACTGAGCAATTGGGCCAGCACAAAGAAATAGAAGCTGTCGGCGGCGTGGCTTACGTGACTTCGCTCACCGACGGACTGCCACGCGTCAAGAACATCGAGCAGTACGTCAAGATCGTCAAAGACAAGGCCATGCTGCGCTACCTGATCCACGCGGCCAGCAGCGCCATACAGCAGGCCTACGAACAGGAGGCCCCTGCCGAAGAGATCATTGATGCGGCTGAGTCGGCGATTTTCCAGATTGCCGAAAAACGAATTGGCCAGGGTTTTCTCGGCATTCAAGAGATCGTGAAAGCTTCTTTCGGCTCGATTGACAAGCTGTACGAACAAGGGCAGCGCATCACCGGGTTAGAAACTCATTTTGAAGATTTCGACAACCTCACCAGCGGATTGCAAAAATCCGATCTTGTTATTGTGGCGGCGCGTCCATCGATGGGAAAGACTGCCTTTGCGATCAACATCGCCGAAAATTCGGCGGTGCGCGATCACAAGGTCGTAGGCGTCTTTTCGCTCGAAATGTCGCGCGAATCCCTGCTGCGACGTCTGCTTTGTTCTCAGGCGCACGTGGACTCTCACAAGCTGCGTACCGGCTTTTTGAGCCGCGAAGATTACCACAAGCTTGTGGCTGCCCTGGGCGTTCTGCTGGAAGCGCCAATCTTTATCGACGATACTCCGGGTATCTCCGTTTCCGAAATGCGCGCCAAGGCGCGCCGCCTGCAACAGTCCCAGAGTCGCCTTGATCTGATTATCGTGGATTATCTGCAACTGGCATCGGCAGCTCCTCCGGGCGGGGCCAGGCGCTATGAAAACCGCACCCAGGAAGTTTCGGCTATTTCGCGAGGACTGAAAGCTCTGGCCAAGGAGATGCGTTGCCCAGTGATTGCGCTTTCGCAGTTAAGCCGCGCGCCAGAAACCCGTACAGGAAATAACCGTCCGCAGCTTGCGGACCTGCGCGAATCCGGCGCTATTGAACAGGATGCTGATGTAGTCTCCTTCATCTTCCGCGAAGAGGTCTACAAGCCGGACGATCCCGACCTGGAGGGGAAGGCAGAGCTGATCATTGCCAAGCAACGTAACGGTCCTACTGGAACTGTTCACTTGGCATTCATTAAGCGGTCAACGCGATTTGAGAACCTGGCGAATGATGCGGGTGCACCGGAAGGTTACTGATAGGAGCGATCTAGAAGCCGGCTGTGGCGGAGTCTTCTTGTTCGTAACGTTCCTTTACTTTAGGTGCAAAGGGTATGGCCATGTTGCGAACCAGCACGTTGTATAGGTAGGCAGTAAGCGCGCCAAACAAAGCGCCCAAACCGGCGAACCACAGCGGGATTGAGATCAGTACCAAAACTGCCGATTGTGAGATCGGCGTTACGCGGGTAGCGTACCAAACCACAGCAAAGACCGGAGAAATCACCACAGCCAGGCTGCCATAGAAGATTCCTGCTCCAAATGCCGACTGGACCAAAGAGACCCCTGTACGTTGCTTCAAAGCAAGCACATCTTTATGCGTTCTCGTGCGAGGGTTCAGCCTTCGGACACCAGGGAGTTTCATGGCGCTTATAGTATGTCCGCAAGGGGCAACTCAAGCATTGAGCCTGAATTTTTCTTAATTTCGGAATTCAGGAAAAACTGAAGGCCATCTGGAAGAAAATATATTCTGCGGCTAAATTGTTGATAATTAACCATTTTTATAAATTGCTGTAGACCGTTCATATGTCCACCGTGTCCACATTCGTCCACGAAAAGCCTAGGGTTCTACGAAGATTCGATGTACCCGTTTGCCAAGGCGAGCCAAGAGTTCGTGGGGAATCGTGCCTGCTTTTTCTGCAATGTGTTCGGGGCGGAGAGCGTGCCCATGGTGTGTGCCGTAAAGCAGGACTTCAGCGCCAATGTTTGCGCCTTTTAGGTTGGTAATATCGACCTGAATCTGGTCCATGCTGATTCTTCCGACAATGGAGGCACTCTGACCTTCGACCAGGACGTGTCCGGAACCGGAGAGTCCCCAGGGGAGACCATCTGCATATCCAAAAGGAACTACGCCCACCTTCAATCTGTGTTGGGCGGTATAAGTCCGGTTGTAGCCCAGCGCATCTCCGGAGGAGAACTCCTGGATGCTGGTGATCCGGCTGGTCACGCCAATGGCAAGCTCAAGATCCAAGGCTTCCTGCACTGCTATTGATGGATACACTCCATAAAGTCCGAGGCCGATCCTTACCATGTCGTAATGTGCTTCGGGAAAACGAATGGCTGCGGCGGTATTGGCGGCATGAGCTTGAAGATCGTGGAAGCCTTCAGCGCGCAACGCAGCGAGCGTCTGGTTGAATACTGCAATCTGCTGCCGGGTATAATCGTCAGCCTTCGGATCGTCGGCGGAAGCAAAGTGGGTACAGATTCCGGTAAGATTCATCGTACCCGTCGCCTTAATGCGTTTTGCCAGATCGATTACTTCGTTGGGGTTGACACCCATGCGATGCATTCCTGTATCCACTTTCAGATGCACGTTAAGCGTGTGGCCAGTTCCGGCTAGCGCCGCAGCGATTGTCTCGGCAAGTTCGGCGGAATAAATAATGGGCGTGAGCCGGTAGCGAATGAGGTTATCAACATCTTCGCGGTCGGCGAGAAAGACATAAATCTCCTGGTCTGCGCCGGCTTTGCGGGCCGACACACCTTCATTGGCCGACGACACTCCAATGTGATGAATGCCCAAACGTGAAATCCAGAAGGCCATCTGCACCAGATCGGTTCCGTAAGCCAGGGCCTTAAGCATGGCGAGGATGTGGGTTCGTCCTCCACAATAGCGGCGCAGTCTTGCCAGGTTGCCCGCGATGGCGGATAGTTCTACCCAGAGACAGCGTTGCGCAATCGAGCCGGAGAGATCGCGGACCGCCCGCACCATTCCGGCATTGCGCGGCCCTTTGAAAAGCACGGTATCGCCAGGTTTCAAAATGGGAAGCAACTGGTCCTTGAGTTGGTCGGGGGTGCTTACTATTACAACTTCTCCTTCAGGCCGGGCAGCTTTGTAGCCTTCCGCCGTGCTTTCGAGATTTCCATTCCCCGCAAGAAAAACGTGGTTGAACCCACACTCGCCCGCGTAGGTCCCGACCTGATGGTGCTCGATTTCCGACTGCGCTCCGAGTTCACGCATCCCGGCAAAGGCGAAAATCTTCCTTCCATTGGGCGAGGCCCCCAGCATGGCTGCCCTTAAGGACGCGCGAACCGAGATAGGATCTGCGCTGTATCCATCGTTGATGATTCGAATCCCTTCGGGCGAAGACCATAACTCGAGCCGCGTCGGAGTTGGAAGGTAACCCTCTAATCCAGCGGCGATCTCATCGATGCTTAAGCCGAGTAAATAAGCGGCGGAGGCGGCAAAATGCAGGTCGGTAATGATCTCGGGGGAACGGGTTTTCACCAGGATTTCCCGCGAGTTCTGCGACGACGACAGCCTGAGCACCTGGCCATCTTCACTCATGGAAACTGAGGTGAGAGCCAGTGGCGAGGGAGAGCATGCCTGGACGTCGGAACCGAGCGCGTACGTGGGACAGCGCATTCGCAGAACATACTCTTCAATGGTTGGCTCATTTGCCGGCAGCAATACCCATCCGTCGTCAGGCACGCGAGAAAAGAGAGACATCTTTTCGCGAGCGATTGCGGACCGGCTGCCGAAGGCCGCAAAATGCGCCATCCCGATGTTGATAAGGATTCCGAAATTCGGCGCAGCGATCTCCTCCAGGGCAGCCATCTCTCCAGGCTCCGAGATGCCTACCTCCAGAATGCCGAGTGGCACCGGTTTTTCGGCGGACAAGACGGCGAGCGGAAGTCCCAGTTGGCTGTTGTAGCTTCCTGGCGAAGCCAGCACTGGTCTTTCGGCAAGAAGCATCTTCAAAACATCTTTGACGATGGTTTTTCCATTGCTTCCAGTAATGGCCAGCACCTTGCCGATGAATTCATGCCTGTGCCATTTCGCCAGACTCTGCAGTGCACGCAAAGGATCGGGCACGACCACCAGAGGCCATTGCGGCTCAAACTTCATGTTGCCCACGCGCGCGGCACACACCAGCGCCGCAGACGCGCCGTTCCGAAAAGCATGGGCAACGAACTCGTGTCCATCGGTATGCTCTCCCTTCAAGGCGATAAAGAGAGTTTTGGGCGAGGCCACCCTTGAATCGGTGCAGACGCGCTCGATCATTTCGAGTTGAGAGTGGCGGCCACGAAGTTCGCCGCCAAGCTCCCGGGCAATCTGGTCCAATCTGGTGGGGATCAAGAGTTATTACTCCAGTGATTTAACTATAGCGTAGCGTGTGCCTCGAAAGGCTGAGGCGAACGGTATAATCTCTCCACGGCTCCTCCGAACATATACAGGACAAAAGTAACAGTTAGGATTACACGGAATGCATACGCATCCCTCATGGGTTGAAGTCTCGCTCACGGCTTTACAGCACAACTTCCGCACGATACTTTCCTACGTGCAGCCGGAAGCCGATGTGTGCGCCGTGGTCAAGAGCGATGCTTATGGCCATGGCGCAGGCGCTTGTGCGCTGGCCTTACAAAAAGAAGGAGCGAGGTGGCTGGGCGTCAGCACGGTGGAAGAAGGAGCGGCCTTGCGTGGAGATGGCGTCACGGCGCGTATCTTGGTCATGGGCGGGTTCTCGCGCGGTGAAGAAGACGACATTGTTCAATACCAACTGACCCCGGCCATTTGGGACTGGAATCATGTTGAGCTGTTGGAGAATGCGGCTGAAAAACTGGCGACACGAGAGCGCATTGCTGTTCATTTGAATGTCAACACCGGCATGAACCAACTTGGTGTCGATATTGCCGGTCTTCCCGCAATTCTTGAGGCCATTCAATCCGCGCCCCATATCTTTCTCGAGGGTATGTGTAGCCATTTCGCAGCTCCTGAAGTTGTGGACGGTCCTCAGGGAGAACTTCAACTCCAGGGTTTTGGGGAGGCTCTCGCCAAGGCTGAAGAGATGGGGATCAAGGCTCCCCTACGGCACATGGCCAACAGCTCGGCGCTGGCCGGCCGGCCTCAATCGTGGTTCAACATGGTTCGGCCCGGCCTCGCCATCTATGGTTATTTCTTGCCGTTCTCTTCCATCGTCACCGGACATGCTGACTGGTCTTTGGATTTGCCGGTGAAGCCGGCCCTTACCTGGAAAACCCGAATCATTCAGACCAGGGAGGTCGCTGCAGGCAATTCTGTAGGCAGCAGCAGCGGTTATGTCACCGAGTTCCCGGCGAAGGTAGCAGTGCTTCCTGTGGGTTACGGCGATGGTCTCAACCACCAACTCTCTTCGCATGGCAGGGTCATTATCCAAAACGATTACGCCGCGATTATCGGAAACATCGGCATGGACCTGACGACCGTGGATGTTACCGGCATCCCCGGAGTGGAAGTGGGAGATGAGGTCATCATCATCGGTGAAACCGATAAGCGGAAGATTTCAGCCTGGGAACACGCCGGAATCGCCGGAACGATTCCTCATGAAGTGCTTTGCAATATCTCCAGCCGGGTTTTTCGGAAGTATGTGGAGTGAGTAGCATTCAGCAGTCAGCATTTAGTATTCAGCCCACGAACAGTTTGGGATTCAACCGTTTAGCCACGAATTAACGCGAATGAACGCGAATCAGGCACAATTCCACGCATTGGCATTGTCGACTCATTGGCTTCCCCTTTATGCTGGCTATGATTGCGATAATGGCTATCCATGCCCACGAAACTGTATTTCTTGAGCCCAAGATGCTTGCGGGCTGAATGCTGAGTGCCGATTGCTGACTGCTCTTTACGAAAAATGGATGTATGAGTGGGAGACACGGCTCACCACCCGGGACACGAACCGCGTGGTGCGTCCCTTGGAGTGGGGCTCTGAGTGGGCCAGGCAATGGCCGTTGGTGAACGGCAATTTTCCCAAATCGGAACAGGGATTTGAAGGCTTTCTTCGCCAACTGAGCCAGGAGATTGTAACCGGCAGCGACGATTTTTTTTCTTATCGAACCCCTTCCGACTTTCGCTTCGAGACCCGCAAGATTGAGCTTTTCGCCACCGGCAGCAATGGGAACGGTAAAGCACCTAAGGGCGAGGGCATCTTCTTGCGCTTTACCTCGCCGGTGCATACTCCTCATCCGGAGAACAACCTCGTCAATGCCCGATGGTTTGAAGCCACAGGCAATCGCGCAGTGATCGTGCTGCCTCACTGGAACGCCAACGGCATCGCCTACAATGCGCTCGGACCGATCCTCAATCGCTTTGGCATTTCGATGCTACGGCTAAGCATGCCGTATCATGACATTCGCCGTCCTGCGGAAACCGTACGTTGTGACTTCGCAGTTTCTTCCAATATCTGCAGGACCATCGATGCCGCCCGCCAGGCAGTTGTCGATATTCGATCCTGCATTGACTGGCTTTACCAGCAAGGCAAAGATCATGTGGGAATTCTGGGGACCAGTCTGGGTTCGTGCTACGCGTTTCTAGCCAGCGCCCACGAGCCGCGGCTGAGGATCAACCTGTTTAATCACGCTTCCACGTATGTTGCAGACGTGGTGTGGACTGGACAATCAACCCGCCATGTGCGCGAAGGACTGGAAAATGACGGCCTCACCCAGGATCGCCTGCGCGATTCGTGGTTGTGCATAAGCCCCATCGCCTATTTCGATAAGTTCATGCGCTTTCCGAAAAAGTCGTTGATGGTTTACGCCAAGTACGATCTTACGTTCCTGCCGGAGTTCTCCCGCGCAACCGATGCCGAGTTCAGGCGCCGAGGCGCTGATCTGAAGACTGTCGTCCTACCCTGTGGCCATTACACGACCGGCGAAACGCCATTCAAATTCATGGACGGATACCACATCGTAAAGTTTTTGGCGAAGAATTTGTGAGGTCAACCTCATCGCTAAAGCCAGACATACGACCCGCACGCATTCACATTTGTGTGCATCTGTGAATGCGGTGAATGCGGATGCCGCCGTGGAATGTGTTAGATTTATAAGAGTGTGGGCGCGTAGCTCAGTTGGTAGAGCAACGCCCTTTTAAGGCGTGGGTCGCTGGTTCGAATCCAGCCGCGCTCACCATCTCAATAAGTTAAAGACACCTATGAAGAAGCTTGGGGCTCGGGTAATTGGAAGGATTCTGAGAAACCAAGGCCTCTGGATTAGTGACGTCATTTCTTTTCGATGATCACATTTAGCTGCCCCTCGACCACTTTCCGTAGATTCGCGGCATGGATCGTGTAATCAATGGAAAATGAGCTAGCGGCTTCCCGCGACTCGAAAATTGCAAGCAGTGGATCCAAGGTCCACGTAAACCCGTGGTTTAGTTTCTTCCTTTCGAAGGTCACATCGTAACTGTTCGTCTTCCTAATCTTCGGACCAGCAGGAGGTCTGGGATTAGTCAAGTGGGAGTAGTCCGGCAAAATTGGCAATTCAAAGCGGGCGAGATCACCAAAGGGCTTAAACTCCTTCGAGGGCGGCTCAGGCCTCTTGGGCATTTCTGGAGGGTGCTCCGCATCATAAAGCTCGAAGCCATCCGGAAAATGCAGGGAGACATGGATGTCCTCGCCTGGACAGCTGCCTTTATTGGTCAGCTTCAATCCGATTAGAATTGCCCTCGAACCGAGTGTTTTCAGCCGCAAAGTGGCTCGGGTATATGCCCTGAACTGCGCGTAAAATAGATCGAGTCTCCGATTGTAATCTTTATAGTGTTCTCTAATTGCGTCCTCAAACGGCTTCGTGAGATCGCTCATCTGCCCCACCACTTCCGTAAATGGATTCGTGCCGCCCGAAGGCTTTCGCTTTACCTCAGCCGGTGATTTGATCTCGACAGGTGAATGTTCCCGTTTGACGTTCTCGAACTCTTCCATCACTTCCGCTTCAAGCTCTTGTTGCGACAAACTTACGGCAGGGAGCACGAACCTGGCGTGAGGCTCTTGATTCTCGAACACAAGCTGAAGCTTCGGCTCCATGGCTTGGTACCGTCGCAACTCTGCCTCAAGCTGCTTCACCTTCTTCTCCATCGGGGCATCTTCTGAAGGCAGCTGCAAAGATTTGTCTGGCGTAAACACCATGATGCTGTGTTGCTTTGCTTTGACCTTCAAAGGAAGATCACTTGTCACGAGCACACACTTCAGTGCAGGATTCAGCTCACGAAACCGCAAAAGCGAACCAATCAGCCGGTCATCGGCAATTTGCAGATTCAAGTCGTAAGCAACAGCAGTTTCGGCATTCGGTTCATTGGCCAACAACTCCACAGTAACTCCATCCCTGACATTGGGCTGATCCAGGTGGGCATGAAGAAGTCTGATTGCGTTGTCGGCTCTTTCTCTGAGCTTTCGAGATGAATTTACGATTTTCTGCTGTTCCAGTTCGCGAGGGACGATCGGCGCGATCTTCAGTTCGACGGCTTGGGCGGCTAGCAAACCGCGCCAATCAATCTCATTCAGCGGACGATAATGCAGAAACAGATTCGTGTCGGGGAAAGCAACCACTTTAATCGTCATATATATCTTTGAGACCATAGCCAGTGTTGCTGGCAAATTTCTCTATCGTTCTTTGGTTGCAACACGGAAGAAGTCACGCAGCAACTGCTGAAGTACAGAATGCGCAACGGCGCGCTGCAATCGGAATCTCGCTGAGACACTCCGGGCATTTCTTGGTCGTGGGATCGGGCAGCGCTTCACCACGCCTTCCGCGAGCAGAGATGGCATTCATGGGCACGACGACAAAAACGTAGACTGCTCCGGCAATGAACACGAACGACAAGACGGCATTGATGAAATCGCCATACAAAAACTTGGCGCCGTTGACATCGAAATAGAATGCCGAAAAATCGGGTTTGCCCACGATCGCCGCGATCAGCGGTGTCAGTAAATCTTTCACAAGCGCTGCCACCACCACGCCAAATGCCCCACCAATGACGACGGCAACGGAAAGGTCAACGACATTACCCCGAAGAAGAAACTGCTTGAAGCCCTTCAACATAAAGCACCTCTCGTGTTGTGTTTATGGTATCAGCTTGGAATCCGATCTTCGGTTATCTCAAATGGCTACTGGCGCATCCCATTAAATCTGAGTTCAGATTATGGAAGGAGTGAATATTCATGGAACGGAAACTTACATTGGCGGAGATCATACTTATTGCGGGAACCCGTGTTGCGCTGGGCATGGGTATCGGCCTTTTGATGTCAGGACGATTAAATGACGACCAACGGAAAGCTGCTGGATTGACTCTCGCGCTGGTCGGAGGACTGACTACAATTCCGCTTGCCATCGACTTGATTGGCAAAAAAGATGAAATGGACATGGAAGAAATCAGAGAAGTTGCTTGATCCGTGCAACGCGACGACTGCAAAAACAAAGCCCAACCACAGAGGACACGAAGGAACACGAAGGCAAACCTAATCAAAGCCTTCAGTGCAGCAACCTCAATCGAGCTAACTGAACGCAAGGTCCCTCGCTCTACCCGCGCTAGCGCGCGGGTAGAACTCGGGATGACGAGTTATTATCCTTGTTCGTAGGCCTGCTTTAGTCCATTGATGTCCAGCTTGTCCATTTGCAACATGGCTTGCATGACCTTCTTGGATTTTGCCGGATTTTTGTCCTGCATCAGTGCGCCCAAAGCAGTAGGCACGATTTGCCACGAGAGGCCAAATTTATCTTTGAGCCAGCCGCATCTGCTCTTTGCGCCCCCTGCGGAGAGCTTTTCCCAGAGTTCATCGACTTCTTCCTGGGTCTCGCAGTTGACGAGAAATGAAACTGCTTCAGTGAATTTGAACATTGGGCCGCCATTCAGAGCCATGAAATCTTGCCCCTGGAGTTGGAAGCTTACGGTCATGACCGATCCCGCAGGTCCCGGGCTGCCTTCTCCATAGCGTGCGACGTTCAGTACCTTTGAGTTTTTGAACAGAGAGACATATAGATTGACTGCCTCTTCTGCGTTGCCGTCGAACCACAAGAATGGCGTGATTTTTTGCATATCAGGCCGCCTTCTCGCAGTTGATCATCCACGGTATTCCAAATTGATCCGTAACCATCCCAAACCGTTGAGCCCAGAAGGTTTCCTGGATGGGCATCTGGATCGTGCCATTTTCCGCCAGGGCGTTGAAAGCGCGCTCGGCTTCCTTCACCTCTTTGATCTGAAGCGATATCGAGATGCCTTTTGGTGGTTGGTAGTGGCCGGGGAGCGCATCCGATGCCATCAAGACCTGGCCGTCTATCGTCATGCGAGCGTGCATAACCTTGTCACGCATCTCGGCGGGCACGTGTTGCTCAGCCGGCGTACCTGCGTGGGTCATAATGGCTTCGATTTTGCCGCCCAGGGACTTCGAATAGAATTTGAATGCTTCCTCGCAACGGCCATCAAAAGTGAGATAGGGATTTAATTGCATTGTCGTCTCCTTAAATTGAAAAAAGTTTTTGTGGTCTATGGTTTATCCGCCGGCAATCGCGCCGATGATCAGAAGAGGCTCGGCTCCAGAAGCGACTGCGTCAGGCAGTGGCGCATCAGGCGGCTCATGCGAGAGGTCCTCTTCGCAGGCAAAAAATCGCAAAAAAGGCCGGCGCTGCTTGGTGACGTGATCGCGGATGGTCCCGGATAGCATCGGGTATCGCGCCTCGAGTGCGTCCAGGACAGACCGCTGTGTGACCTGCCCCTTTACCTCGAGCTCCACCTCCCAGCCTACTTTGGCCATCGTTCGCAGGTGGGGTGGAAGTACGACGCGAATCATGACAGCGTCTGGACCTCCACTGAAAGAACTGCCGGAAAATCTCGGGCAATGGCTTTCCAACTGTCACCAGCATTCGCCGACCCGTACACCTGGCCACCCGTTGTACCGAAGTAAACGCCGCATGGATCGAGTGCATCAACGTCCATTGCTTCTCGCAGAACGTTCACGTAGCAATCGTTTTGCGGCAGGCCATTGGTGAGCGCTTCCCACTCGTTGCCACCGGTGCGGCTGCGGTAGACGCGCAGCTTTCCATCGAGCGGAAAATGTTCCGAATCGCTCTTGATTGGCACCACATAGATGGTTTCCGGCTCATGAGCATGGACGTCGATCACGAATCCGAAATCCGTAGGCAGGTTCCCGCTGATCTTTTCCCAGGACTCGCCGGCATTGTCGGTACGCATCACGTCCCAGTGTTTCTGCATGAACAGTGTGTTGGGCCGCGATGGATGCAGGGCGATGCGGTGCACACAATGCCCGACTTCGGCAGTAGGCTCAGGAATATATTTTGAATACAGCCCCCGATTGATCGGTTGCCACGATTTCCCGGCATCATCGCTGCGGAAGGCCCCAGCAGCCGAGATGGCGATGAATATCCGGTTATGGTTACTGGGATCAATCAGGATGGTATGCAGACAAAGTCCACCCGCGCCCGGCTGCCAGCGAGGGCCTGAACCATGGCCGCGCAGCCCTGAGAGTTCCTGCCAGCTTTTTCCTCCGTCAGTGGACCGGAACATACCGGCGTCTTCCACTCCGGCATAGACGGTATCCGGATCGGTCAACGATGGTTCGAGGTGCCACACTCGCTTGAACTCCCAGGGATGGGGAGTGCCGTCATACCATTGATGGGTGCCGGGGACTCCGTCGTAAACAAATTTGTTGTCGACTGTCTCCCATGTTTGGCCGCCGTCGTTGGACCGCTGCATCGTCTGTCCGTGCCAGCCAGTGGATTGCGACGCATACAGCCGATTCGGGTCGACGGGGGATCCTTTCACGTGGTACATCTCCCATCCGGCAAAATGAGGACCGCTGATTTCCCACTTCTCCCTTTTGCCATCGGAGGTCAAAATGAATGCCCCTTTCCGAGTGCCAACCAGTAGTCTTACCCTGCTCATCTCATAACTCCTTAAAAAAGCTGCTGGCTGCTAGCGGCTGGCTTTTAGCCCTTAGCTTCCCTTAGCTTTTAGTATTTAGCACCTTGTCTCTAGTCTTTGAAAACTTGAATTTCTGAAAAACCCTGGGACCCCTTCACCAAGGTATCACTGCGGCTTGGTGATGTTCATCCGTAGTTGTTTTTCCTGCTCCCTTAACTCGGGAGTGAACTCCGCACCGAAGTCCTCGGCCTCGAATATTTGCCGGATTTCGATCTCGGACTCTACCGGCATGGGATTAGGGCATCGCTTGACCCACTCGATGGCTTCCTGCTTTGATTTGACCTGCCAGATCCAAAAGCCGGCAATCAGTTCTTTTGTTTCAGCAAAAGGGCCATCGATGACCGTTCGCTCGCTCCCGGAAAACCGAACACGCGCGCCCTTCGAGCTGGCTTGCAGTCCCTCGCCGGCGAGCATCACACCGGCTTTGATTAATTCCTCATTGTACTTTCCCATTGCAGTCAGGAGTTCCTGGCTGGGCATCACTCCCGCCTCGCTGTCTTTCGTAGCTTTAACGAAGATCATGAATCGCATAGTAATAATTCCTTTCTATTTTAGTGATGAATTAATCTGTTTCTGGCAGGTTTGGAAGCTCGACCACTGGACGAATTTCCACTGTGCCCTTTTGTGCTCCCGGAATTCGCGCAGCAATTTCGATGGCTTCGTCCAGGTTTCTGGCTTCAACCATGAAGTAGCCGCCGAGTTGCTCCCGGGTCTCGGCGAACGGACCATCGGTGATGAGCCGCTTGCCGCTGCGCACCTGCACGCTGGTAGCTGTCGATACAGACTGGAGAGGCGAGGCACCCAGATACTGGCCCCGGGCCTTGAGGTCGTGCGTGAGCTGGGTGGAGTCCTGGTAGCACTGCTCGCGCTCGGCATCGGTCCAGACCTGCTCGTCACCGTAGATCAGCAGCATGTATTTCATTCATTCCTCCGTCAGTAAGTCGAATGGCGACCGGCCAAATCGACAGTTTGTAGAAAAACTTTTTACAATTCAGTTATGCCTCCCGACGCCGCTGCGGCGGTCGAAGAAGTCTATCGATCAGAATGGGGCCGGATTGTCGCTACCCTGATTGGCCTGGTGGGCGATTTCGACCTGGCCGAAGAGTGTGCCCAGGAGGCCTTTGCCGTGGCCGTGGAACAGTGGCGCAAGTCCGGGGTTCCCGAGATTCCCCGCGCCTGGATCATCCAAACCGCTCGCCATAAGGCCATTGACCGCATTCGCTTCCGGACCCGTTCCCAGGAAAAGCTTGAATCCCTTGTCTCCAGCGGCCTCGTCCCCACGGCCACGGAGCCGAATTACGATTTCGAGGAGATTCCCGATGATCGTCTGCGGCTGGTTTTTACCTGCTGTCATCCAGCCCTGGCTCTGGACGCCCAGGTCGCGCTCACCCTGCGCACCTTGTGCGGCCTGGAGACCGACGAGATTGCCAGAGCCTACCTCGTGCCGGTACCGACTATGGCGCAGAGGCTGGTCCGAGCAAAGCGCAAGATTCGTGAAGCCGGTATTCCTTATGCTGTGCCGGAGACCAAAGACCTGGCAGAACGTCTCGATGCCGTCCTGACAGTAGTCTATCTTGTCTTCAATGAAGGTTATGTGGCCACCCGCGGCCGGGGGCTGGTAAGAACCGATCTTTGCGTCGAAGCCATTCGCCTTGGCCGTTTGCTCCGGGAGCTGATGTCCCCGCAGCCTCCGGCGGAGGCATCAGCTCTCCTTGCACTCATGCTGTTGCACGATGCGAGACGAGAGGCCCGGCTCGACAAAGCAGGTGATCTGATACTTCTAGAAGAGCAAGACCGCAGCCGCTGGAACCAATCGCTGATCGCCGAAGCCCTGCCGCTTATAGAAGAAGCCTTTAGTGTCGGCCCCGGTCCGTTTGCGGTGCAAGCAGCCATTGCCGCGTTGCATTGCCAGGCCGCGCGCCCCGAAGATACAGACTGGCCGCAGATCTTGGAACTTTACGACCAACTCGAACGGGTGCAACCTTCTCCGGTCGTCTCCCTGAACCGGGCTGTGGCGTTTGCGATGGTGCATGGTCCCCAGCAGGCGCTGTCGATTGTTGATGCGCTGGCTACCGGAGACCTCGAGGTCTATCATCTGCTGCACGCGGTACGTGCCGACTTTTTGCGCCGCATGGGTTCGACCCAGGAGGCAGCGGTCAGCTACAGACGCGCGCTCGAACTGGTTACCAATGACAGCGAGCGCCGTTTTCTTGAGCGCCGTCTTAGGCAGGTAAAGGGTGCACCTGAGATTTCTGTTAACCATTGAGACGAAACTCACGTTGTATTTGAACAGGGCGGAGAACGATTGAACTTTCGTGCTCACATCTTCGTATCTGTTTCTTAGAGAGAGTACCGTAGGCACAAGCTCGCCTGACTGTCGTCTTTTATGGCTCAATCGGATCAATCCTTTACACGGTTCCTCTGGTTTTGTGCGGGCGCAAAGCCGGAAATTCTTGCCCGCCCGGAGTGCGCAACGGAGACACCCAAATATACGGTCATTGGGACAACGATTCTGCTGACCGCGGCTTTCGCGGCGATCTCCGCGACCTTTGCCTTTCACCTGGTCTTTGAATCTCTCACGATTTGTGTGCTGCTGGGACTGCTCTGGGGATTTTTCATCCTCAATATCGACCGGCTCATCGTGCTTACCATCAACAAGAACAGCAGCCTGTTCTCGCAACTGGGGTCAGCGGCCATCCGGCTCGCGATCGCGGCCATTCTTTCCCTCACGATTTCCAAACCGCTGGAACTGCGGCTCTTCAAAAACGAAATTGAATACCAATTGGAACAGGAGCGGGTGGAAGCAGGAAAGCAGGCCGAGAAGACAGTCAACGAAAGATTTCCTCGTATTGCCGAGCTACAGCAGGAGAGTCTCTCTCTGGCAAAAGAAATCGCAGACAAAGAACAGCGCCGCGACGAAGCTTTAAAAGTAGAACGCCAGGAGGCCGATGGCAGCGGCGGCAGCGGCCTGCGCGGCGCGCGCGACATCTACCAGATCAAGCATCAGCAAGCCATTCAGTTGGAGCAGGACCTGGCGCAGACCAGAAAACAGAATCTGCAGCGGATCGACGCCAACCAGCAGGAATTGGCGCTGTTGCAAAAGCAAAAGGAAAACCAGGTTCAGGACATCGAAAACGCCAAGAAGAATGCCAATACCTTGCTTGGCCGCCTTGACGCCTTGCACAATTTGACCTCGGGCAAAAACACAATCTCGGCCTCCGGAGCGGACACTCTCATCGTGCTGCTTTTTCTGGTGATCGAAATGGCTCCTACCCTGGCCAAGCTCCTTTCACGGCGAGGTCCATACGATGTCCTGTGCCATCGCATGGAAACCGAAGTTGAGGAATTCGAAATGAAGAAGCTGGAAGAAACGCGTTCGCGGCTGCACTCCGGCCGGGTTCCTGCATTCGACATTGACCAAGAGGTAAATGATTTTGTGCGCGAGAGAGTACAGTCGATTCTGCAGAAGTCGCGATTGAACGAATCTCTCAGGAATGTCGAGTCGTCGCTTCATGACGAGGTGGTAAAGTAGCTTAGTTGTTATCACCTCGCTTGCGGATAAATGCCGGCACATCCAGATCATCCTTTTCCACCGTCGCCTTTACAGATTCTTTAACTGACTCAATCGTTGGCTTCTCGCGGGTTGGCGGGGCGGTACGAGCCATGGCTACGGCGTAGCCGTTGCTATTGATATTGCCGCGCTGGGGCGACGCTGCCTGGCTTGTCCCCTGATAGGCCGAAACGGTGCGGGCGGAAGAGATTGCCGCATGAGCAGAGGTCACAGCGCGTTCCTTGCGCTGCGGCTGGTCGGTCTTAAAGCCTGTGGCGATGACCGTGATCTTGACCTCGTCCTTCATCTTCTCGTCCAGGACTGCGCCGAAAATGATGTTGGCATCTTCGTGAGCGGCGCTTTGAATAATGGTGGAAGCTTCGTTTACCTCCGCCAGTTTCAACGTGCTGGAGCCGGTGATGTTAATGAGGATGCCCCGCGCGCCGTCGATGGCCCCAGCCTCCAACAATGGAGAGGCGATGGCAGCTTGCGCAGCATCAGTGGCCCGGCGTTCGCCGCGTCCGGTGGAGGTGCCCATGACCGCGTAGCCCATCCCCGCCATGATGGTTTTCACATCGGCGAAGTCGCGATTGATGATCCCGGGAATGGTGATGATGTCGGAGATGCCTTGCACTGCCTGGCCCAAGATGTCATCGGCAATGCGGAACGACTCAAAGAATCCGGTGTCCTTGGCCACTGCCAGAAGCTTTTCGTTGGGAATCACGATCATGGTGTCGACGCTGTCAATCAGTTCGGCGAGACCGCGCTCGGCCTGGCTGAGCCGGCGCTTGCCCTCAAAGGCAAAAGGCTTGGTCACTACCGCTACGGTCAAAGCGCCCATCTCGCTGGCCAATGAGGCGATGATCGGCGCAGCGCCTGTCCCAGTGCCTCCGCCCAAGCCGGCAGTGACGAAGACCATGTCTGCCCCTTCCAGCACCTCAATGATCTTCTCGGAGTCTTCCAGTGCGCCACGGCGGCCAATTTCCGGATTGGCCCCGGCTCCCAGGCCGTTGGTGAGCTTGGTGCCTAACTGGATCTTGACGGGAGCACGCGACATCTGCAAAGCCTGCAGATCGGTGTTGGCAACTGCGAACTCCACGCCCTCCACTCCTGCGCAGATCATGCGGTTCACGGCATTTCCTCCGCCTCCACCCACGCCAATGACCTTGATCTTGGCGTTGTTGCGGGGATCTTCGTTGAAATGAATGCGAATGTCTTTTTCCGGCTCCTGCATGTTGTTGCTCCTTGTAGTAGTTAGTACTTCGGTCTCTCAACTTGCTCCTAGCTTCTGGCTTCTAGCTGCTGGCCGGACCGGAAAACAACCGGCAGCCCCCGACACCTTTGATATTCGAAGATCAACCGATACACTCATCTCGTTTTGAAATTACTCAATTACTAAATCACCCAATTACCCAATGGCTAAGCTCCCAGGCGCGCCAGCAACGAGCGCAGCCTGGAACCGAAACCGTGGTCCTGGGAAATTTTTGCCACTGTCGTGCGGTGCGCGTACATAGCCAGGCCTATGGCTGTTGCAAACTCCGGTTCTGCCAATTGCGCGGGCATCTTGGCGATGGCTCCAGGTCCTGCCAGCCTTATTGGGCGTTGGAATATGCGTTCAAAGATTTCCGGCAAGCCGTTCAATCTCGCTCCGCCTCCAGTCAGAACAATTCCCGCAGTGCACAGCTCCAGCACACCGGCATGTTGCAGATGGTCGCGCAACAATTCGCACAGCTCGGTGGCTCGCGGCTCCAGAATCTCGGCCAAAAACCGTTGTGGCATCAGCCTCGACGGCCGGTCGCCAACTGCGGGCACCTCGATTTCATTAGCTTCAGGCACCTTATTGCTGATGGTATTGCCAAATAGCTTCTTGATCTTTTCGGCCTCCACCAGGGGCGTGCGCAATCCTACGGCTACGTCGTTGGTGAAATGATCGCCGCCCACCGGGACGACCCCACTGTAAATCGCCATTCCTTCAAAGTAGACGATGAGGTCGGAAGAGCCGGCGCCGATATCCACCAGGCAAACTCCCATTTCTTTTTCTTCGGCGCGGAGCGTGCAATCGGCGGCGACCAGGGCCTCGTAGACTGTATTGTCCACGTGTACGCCGGCTTTATTGGCAGAGGTGACGACGTTCTGCGTTGCACTGGTGGACGCCGTAACCATGTGGAGATTGACCTCCAGCCGGCTGGCCATCATGCCAACGGGATCGCGGACGCCTGCCTGATCGTCGAGGATGAATTCCTGATGAAGCAGATGGAGAATCTCCCGGTCGGGCGGCAGGTTGATGGAGCGGGCTTTTTCCACAGCTATGCGAACATCTTCACGCGTAACTTCGCGTGGCCGCGAACCCAGTGAAATTCCTCCCCGGCTGGTAATGCCCTTGATGTGCGCTCCGCCAATGGAGATGACTGCGTTGCCAACCGTGCATTCAGCCATCTTTTCAGCAGCTTCTACGGCGCGTTGAATGCTTTGCACGGCTTTATCCAGCTCGACCAGCACACCCTTGCGTGATCCGCGCGACTCGGTGATTGCATGGCCGCGATAGCGCAGGCTGGAATCGCTTACATCGCAAATGAGCGCCACGGTCTTGGCGCTTCCTACATCAAGGACAGCGATTATGTTTTTCTGGTCTTTTCCCATGGGTCCCATTTACTTTCGTCTGCGCCTAAGTTTTGCAACCGGCACTGGCTTTGGCGCCGCCGCGGTTTGCGGCGGATTATGGTTGGCATCAGGATTTACGATGATCTGGCCTTCATAGCGCAGATCCACTGATTGCAGATTTTGAAACTGTTGCCGCCATTCGGCGCCATGCGCGACATACAGCTTGTAGCCGGCCAGAAAATTGGTACTCCCTAAATGGATGACCACTGCTCCACCCGGATCATTGGCGGTGACCTTTACATCTTCGGGATCGGTAAGGTCCACCTCGCTCAGGTTGTTGGAATAATGAGCACCCTCGGAATCGAGTTCTCGCACCAGCCGGTTGTAAATCTTCATGGAGGCGGCGCGGGAAGAAAGCGGCTCGGTCTCGGTGATCCCCTGGATCACTGGAAACGAATACTTGACTTGGCGGTTGGCTGACAGCCCCATGACGACTCCATGGCCATCGATGAGGCTGATCTTTGACCCAATCTGGACGAAAGCCACCGGCGTGCGCTCCTGGACATGGATGGCAATGCGGTTCGGCAGCAGCCGCATCACAGTAGCCGATTCAATCCAGGGAATGCCCTCCAGTTGCTTCTTTCGCTCGTCGAGGGGAACAAAGAAGATGTTGCGGCCGATATCTGCTCCCACCACGTCCATGACCTGGGTGCGGGCGGCATTCTGGACTCCGGTGATCTCGATGTTGTCGCTGGAATCGATGCGAAAACGCCATGCGGATCGGCCATACTGATATGCGGCTGAAGCCGCGCTGAGCAACGCAATTACAACCACAACGATGATCAGGACTTTCTTGACTTGATTCTGGGTCTTCTTTGGCAGTGGACTCCGGCGGACAGGCACGCGTTTAGGAGTGCGAAGAAACTGGGACTCTTCCTCCTGGTCGAGGTCTTCGAGTCCATCCACATCAGTAGAACGGGAGGAAAGACGATCAGAATAGACCGCGCCCTCGCGAGCAGCCAACGAGGAGCGAGGCTCGTCCGGTCGAGTCAAGTCAGTCAGCGCCATTAATAGCTTTGTTTAACGGAGTCGCGCCAAAATTCAATATACCTGTTTTTTACCGATTTTCAGAGAAGTTTTATGTGGAAAACCGTTTTTTATGGGGTACCAGGGGGATACCTGCTCCAAGAAAAACCTTTAGCTTGAGGGGTGTAATTAAAAGTGAGAGTCACTGTGCATAGCATTTTGACTACGGAGGGTGAGCTTCGTATTTGGTGCTCCCGGCATCAAAACCATTTCTTGTTGCGCTCCGCTTCGCTGCGCGCAAGCCTGCGGCGCAAGGAAAAGGGTTGGTCCTTTCTATACCCAGCATTTACGAGCCAGCGTGTGCGCAAAATCGCGCCCATGCTGGCTCGACATGCTGGGCTACTTTCTGCCACTTTCTGCCGCCCCTCCGGGGCTGGTTTCTCGTAGCCTGACGATTGACTCCCACTTTAATTACACCCTCGCGATAGTGACGAAGCTCACTTTGATCTAAATCCATGGTAGGAATTTTTTGCTCGCACCGGGTGTATCACAACTCAAAATTCAGTTTCGGCGAAGCATCAATTCACCTTAATTGGGACAACTCCATCCTGAGAAGCCCACTCTCAAGATATGACAACGTTAAATGCTTAGTGGTGTTAAAGGGTGACCTATGCTTTGGACGATTTTTGCGATCTTGCTGATTCTGTGGCTGCTAGGATGGGGTTTCCACGTAGCTGGCTCTCTAATCCATCTATTGTTGGTGATTGCGCTCGTTGTGCTGGTTATCAATCTCATTACAGGCCGAAGAACGGTTTAGATCAGCGTTCTCCATCCTCTCCTCCAAATGGGTGTGCGATTGCTTGGCCGGGCAATCGCCAGCCCATTCATATTCATTTCTCGTGCTGCGGGATTCCGCTTACAAAATGCCTCGGAGGAGCGTTGCGCATGTGGTTTTCAGATTTCGTGCAACCTTGTCTAAGGTGGCAAGCGTGAGATTGATTTTGCCCTGCTCGATGCCGCCGATGTGAACCCGGTTCAACTCGCACAAATCTGCGAGAGCCTCCTGAGAAAGCCCTTGCCTTTCGCGCAAGCCACGAATTTTTTTGCCAAGTCTCTGTTGAGCGGCGGACATTCTCGCCAGGCTACGGCTCTGTTTCGGCATTCGTTCAAGATGTTATAGCACAGGGTTTATCATGAAGCGGCCATGGTAACGTCAAATCAGCCTTCAACCGTTTTTCGCGTTCGGGCACACAACGCAGCCACTGAATCGGAAAACAAGATTCACGATGACCGGGTTGCGTCTTCACTAGGCTTTCGCGGCGGCCTCGTTCCCGGAGTCACCGTCTACGGTTATATGATTCCACCGGTGCTGGAGACCTTCGGCCTTCGCTGGCTGGAATCCGGGAGCATGAATATGCGCCTGAACGCTCCCTGTTATGAGGGTGAAACCGTTGTCTCTGTTTGCAATGGCGCAAGTGTAAGCGCAACGCACGAAGACGGCACACTCTATGCTTCCGGCACAGTCGCCATCGACGATGATACCGATCTTCGCGTGGCTTCGCTCCCGCTGCATCCTCTGCCTGAGATGGATCAGCGTCCGGTCGCCTCTTCCGAAACTATACTGCCAGGGCTTCCGTTGGGCACAATTCAGGCACCCCTTGATGTAGAGGACGTGACTGCAATCCCCGAGCGCTTATTGCGGATGGCCAATGACATCCTGGTACGAAGCTTCCGCATGAGCCCCTGGATTCACGCCGGCAGCCACGTACGCCATCATCACCTGGCTGCTCTTGGGCAAGAGATCACTGTAAGAGGCGTGATCCTGGAATGCTTCGAGCGCAAAGGACGAAAGTTTGCCGTCGCCGGACTTCAAATGACGGCTGGTCCAAATCCGATAGCGACGGTGCGACATACCTTCATCTATCAGCTCTAGAATTATGAACTCGGTTCGCATGGACAAGTGGCTTTGGGCTGCGCGCTTCTTCAAGACACGCGCTTTGGCTGCCCGGGCCTGTGAGCTTGGCCGGATCCAATCCAACGGACAACCTGCCAAGCCCGCCCGCGACGTGCGGCTTCGGGATATGTTGCGCATTACCAGCGACAGCGGCGATTTTCATGTGGAGGTGCTGTTGCTTAGCGAGATACGCGGCCCAGCTTCGGTTGCCCAAACTCTTTACCGTGAGACCGACGAGAGCCGCGCATCGCGTTTAAAGGCTGCCGAGGAGCGCAAAGCAGCGCATGAATTTGAATCGCCACGACAGGGCCGGCCATCGAAGCGCGATCGCCGCAAGATCTACCAATTTAGGGGAAGGGTTTAGTGCTTGACCACGAGAAAATGGTTGTCTTTCATTTTCTTTCCACCCAGGCCGCAGGGGCTATAAAGCCCGATTGATTTTTAACCTCTTACGGCACGGCTAAAGTCATGCCCTGACTCAATGCAGATAGATTTTCTCGTGGTCAAAGCACTAGCAACCACATCATGGAGTCCTTTCCTTACGGCACTATTTGTACTTGATCCTTCGCTTCGCTCAGGATTTCGCCTGCGGCCCTTCGGCTTCACCTCAGGGTGACAAGCTTTTCGCTCACGCCCGCATTACGGCTCAATTTCAAAGAGCCGTAGGACTTCTACCTCGCCGCGCGCGCTGAAATAAACGGCAGTATTGTACTTGATCCTTCGCTTGGCTCAGGATTTCGCCTGCGGCCCTTCGGCTTCACCTCAGGGTGACAAGCTTTTCGGTCACGCCCGCATTACGGCTCAATTTCAAAAGCCCGTAGACTTCTACCTCGTCGCGTGCGCTGAAATAAACGCGCCCGTTGACAACAATAGGGACCACAAAACGCGTCGCCAGCGCTGCACGGTCGCGCGGCCAGTTCTGCTCCGAGGTGTAGAGCGGCCGATTGATATGATCAGCGTCAAATGCGTAGAGCACTGCCGGCTGCTCCGGGCCATTCCACGTCTTGGTGGCAACCGCCCATACGATGGCATTCTTCGTTCCGTTCGCTGACACGGTGGGTGTCGCGCCGGGATTCGCGAATTTGATACTGGACTGCGCGTTCAGCTTCAATTCGCCATTTTGTATCAAGTAATCGCGCAATACATCGTCGCTACAGGCGAAAAATGCATGATGGTTCCAGTATGCGATTGCACCGTAACCACCACCAGCCATCGGAAGCTTCTGGATAATGTCATCGCGGTCGCGCTGAAACTTACCCATGCGGTCGCGGTCTATTACATAGATCGCGCCGCCCTTGCTGGGCTGCAGAAGCAGATGAGGATGAGCGCCAGGCTGATCCGGCAGCAGCAGTGGACCGCTTGATCCAAGATCGGCATCCTCGGCATTCAACTGCCGCTCGTCATGGGGCGTAAAGTAATCGCGGATCGCCAGTGAATTTCCATCCATTGCCAGCTTGAGAATCGAATCGCCGTAATCGCGCCCTCCTGATGCGGCATCGAAGGTCCCATTGCCAATGGGCACATAAACATTGCCATTGGCATCCGCGCCTAATCCGGCATCGCTTGTCCAGATTCCGCCTTGTGAGCCGTCGGGCGTCACGTTGAGAACCGCTTTTTGCGCCAGCGTATGAGGGTCGTACGCCATGACCCAGCCATGGTATGGATCGACGTCACACGATGATCCCCAGGCGAGATATAAAGTGTCGTTCGCTAGCAGGAGCGCAGTGCGAGGGTTTTCCCGTAGAGCGTTGAATGGTACCTTTCCGTCTGCCGACCCGTCGCCCTTGCCTGGAACGGATGCCGAAATCTGCTTAGGGCCGCCGAATTTTTCTACACCTGTGGTGATCGCCAGGGCGTGCAGATGCTGGAAGTATTCATCCTCACCAAAGGTATGGACGATCTTGGTCCGGGCCAGCACATAGAGCGTGCCAGTCTTCATATCGATCACCGGTGTAGGCGTTATGCCAACTTCCGGCCTGATAAATGGGCACTCTACATCTCGACCAGTAACAGTCGATAGGCCCTGCTTTTTATCGGGGAAATTCACTTGCCACAAGGGTGCTTCATTGGGACGATCGGCATCGAACGCATACACGCTGTCATGCTCCGTGGCGATGAAGATCACGTTATGTTTGCCCTTGCCGGGAATCTCCAGCGCAGGAACAAACAACGGCTGGGCAAATACCGCGCCATCGACTTTGAATGCGCCGAGCTTCCCGAACTGCTTCTCATTGACATTCTGCGGAGTCAATACTGTCTCGGTCAGCGTGGCGCCCGTTCGTAGATTGTCATACTGCGATGTCGTGATTTGGCCAAACGCCGCGGTTAGAGCGAACAAGAAACCCAAGATGGTGGAGCAAATCGCCAGCAGCTTCATTTCAGCTTCTCCGACTCAAAAACAAATAGCAACAACATTAGACTGCAAGGAACGCAGTCAATGATCATTTCCGCGAATAAAGAAGTGTGTGTCCAATGGCCCCCCGGTTAACGCAAAAAGGGCCAGGGAATCCAGTAAATCTTAATAAAATCTGCTGTTTAAAAACGCCATGCCAACAGAGAAAAGATGGTTAGAGGGTGGTTAAAAGGTACAGGGGGGTGGGGTGGCAGCCACGCAATAATTGAGATTTTCTAATCTATTGAGCCGGCCTGAACGGGAACATTTTTAAGTACAGCTCCGCCAACATGTAAAAAAATAAGCCACGGCAGTTATAGTCCCCGCGAATGACTCGGATTTATTGGACCCAATTGAAAACGGCTCAAGTTAAGGTCATTGCGAATGACTATGCGTTTTTGTAGATCCGATCCTTCGCTTCGCTCAGGATTTCGCCTGCAGGCTCCCGCTTCGCTCACGCCTGCAATACGGCTCAAATTAGAAAGTAGCACATTTTCGGCATTACGTCAAGGATAACTTAGTAGTCGTTTTATGGAACGACCTGCTACCTTACAGGAAAACCTCTTCGTTGTGAAAGGCAGAGCGACACAGGGGTGTAATTAAAAGTGAGAGTCACTGTGCATGACATTTTGACTACGGGGGGTGAACTTCGTTATTTGGTGCCACCGGCATCGAAAACTATTTCTTATTGCGCTCCGCTTCGCTGCACGCAAGCCTGCGGCGCAAGGAAAAGGACTTTTCGTTTCTTTACCCAGCATTTACGAGCCAGCGTGCGCGCAAAACCGCGCCCACGCTGACTCGACATGCTGGCCTACTTTCGTCCGCCCCTGCGCTGCGGGGCTGGTTTCTCGTAGCCGGACGTTGACTCGCACTTTTAATTACACCCGCGACGCAGGGTTTGAGTTCCTAAGGTAACTTCCCCTAAGAAAAGAGTTGCCAGAGAGCAAATAAAAGACCACAATTCCAAAAACAGTCTCGGGAACGGAGGAAGGTATGGCAAGTAACGGGCGCAGAGCGCTCTTTTTTCTCTTTTTATTAACTGCAGGTCTTTTAACCACAACCGCCGCTCAGGAACCTGCAACACCACAGCAAAGGCCAAGAATCGATTGGCAGGATGGACCGGGAACGGGCAAGCTTGGCGACATGGCTCAGATCAACATCCCTGAGGGTTACCGGTTCACGGGGAGACAGGGTGCGCTGACGGTGATGAAACTGACTCACAACCCTGCCAGCGGTAAAGAACTAGGGGTGATGATTCCAAGCAGTGGCGCCTGGTTCATGATCTTTGAGTTTGAGGAAACCGGGTACGTAAAGGATGACGAGAAGAACAACCTGAAAGCCGACAATATTCTGGAAAGCATCAAGAATGGAACCGAGCAGGCCAATGAACAACGGAAGGCAAACGGTTGGAAGGCATTTCACGTGACCGGTTGGCAAACAACACCCTTTTATGATCCGCAGACCCATAACCTTACTTGGGCCATCCTGGGCAGAGGCGACGATCCAACAGATACCGGATCGGTGAACCACTCGATTCGCGTACTGGGACGCCGGGGCACAATGAATATAGACCTGGTAGTTGGTCCCGCCGAATATGGCGAGAGCAAACCGGCGTTCAACTCCGTGATGTCGGGCTTCAGTTTCAGTGACGGGAATCGTTACGCCGACTTTCGCTCTGGCGACAAGGTCGCCAAGTATGGCCTGGCTGCACTGATCGCAGGCGGGGCTGGAGCTGTATTGCTTAAGACCGGCTTGCTGGCCAAATTCTGGAAACTAATTGTTGTGGCGATTGTGGCTATCGGAGGGTTCATCAAGAAGATATTCAAGGCCATTTTTGGCGGCAATGAAACCAAAATCGAAGATCCAAACAAGCAGGCAGCAGCCCAGGGATGACAGAGCTCGGAACGCTATTCCTGATTGTTTTTGTTGTTTATGTACTTCAATGCATCTGCTGGGTCAGCCCTGAGTCGGTAGTTTTCGCATTGGGTTTTCGCGGTCGAGGGAAGAGGAAGAGCCAGGGCTTTGTGCTGAGCGCGCTGGATACAGCCGCTTTCTTTGGCAATCCTCTTCCACCGCTTACCCCTCCTCTGGTAACGCGTTGGCCGGCCTTCCAGTTGAATCCAGAGTCAATCCAGTTCACCGGGCCTGATGGCGAGCCCATTTCCATCCCATGGGAAAAGCTTGCCCTCCGCCAATCCGGCTCCAAGCTGTTCTGCAATGGAACACAAATATTCAAGGGTGATGAAGCGCAAGTACCGCGGCATTACGAGTTGCTGCAACAGATCCAGAAGGCCAAGCGTTCCCAGCGAGAGCAGATCATTCAAAAATGGCTGCGCAAGAGTTTGAACATGGATTCAGCAGCGCGGCATGTAAAGGTATTTCAGCACCGCTCTTTGTGGATCAGAATTACCTGCAATTTGCAGTTCTTTTTCCTGTTTTTATTTCTTCCGTTTGCCATCGCCGCATTCATCCCTCGAATCCTTTGGCCGGCGATCTTCCTGGTTTTAGCTACATCCATCCTTTTGGCGATTGATTTTCGAAGCTTGCATCGGGAGTTGTTCAGGAACGCCAAAGACACACGCTTCAAATCCACGCTTACCATCGCTCTTTCCCCGCTGGCAGCAATACGGACGTGCGACACGCTCTGCCATGACCTGGTCGCGAACTTCCATCCGGTGGCGGTAGCAGGGGCAATCTGCTCCGATAAGGAGTTTGAAAGTGTCACAGGCGAGCAGCTACGCCAAGGTAAATTTTCCGCCTTTGCCAACCAGTGGTACCAAAAGAAACTGGAAGCCCTGATCGAACAGGTGATACGCCAAAGAGGGCTGGAGCCGGAACGGCTATTAGCGCCTTCAATCCAGTTAAGCGGCTGCATTGTTTATTGTCCGCGATGCCTCGCCCAATATGTAGCCGACCGTACAGACTGCACCGACTGCGGATATGAATCGCTGGTGGCTTTCCCGGATCCGGCTGCGCCTGCTCCAGCCAAATAGAGGGGAAGAACGTTACAAAAAGCTTACTGGATTCTGTGCTGGAATCGTGTGCGCCGCAGAAAGAACATCAGTGATTCACGCGTTTGCGGCGCTCGAATCCTCGCCCCGAATAACTGGAACATTTTGGCTGGTGGAATCGTGAATAGCGGAGTCGAGGGCTTTGTTGGAGGGAGCCCAGGGATACTTGGGCAAGATTTCTTTAAGCGCCCATTCGATGCGATTTGCCGATTCATTGATCAGTTGAAGCTGCATCGAATTGAGGATGGTCTGAGAGCTTCCGCAGAATTTGATGACCTGCAATGCATTTCGGATATGGTGATTCAGCTCAGCGATGGTGCGCATTCGCTCCTGGACGACTGCCTGCTGCCTCTTTTCATTCCTGGCAAACTGATAAAACAGTGCACCGGCAACCAGACCGGTAATGGCATTGGTGAGGAGCAAGAGATCGACGCGAGGAATGCCTTCCTTGATCAAGAAGCGATCTAGAACAAAACCGAGAGCGGAGACGATTACTACAACCAAAAGCAGCACAGCGGAAAGCTTTCGCGTCCAGAATGCGTCGCGTGGTTCATCAATACGTTTCATAGCCTCTCAATAATATCGTATGCCGATATATATGAGAAGATGCGGAACGCCTTAGCTCTTAAGCTGACTTGTTTGGCAACTTATTCCACAGTCACAGATTTGGCCAGGTTCCGAGGCTGGTCGACGTCGCAGCCGCGGCGAACGGCCATGTGGTAGGCAAGCAATTGCAGCGGCACAATCTCAAGAATAGGCAAGAGGAGTTCAGTGGTCTGAGGCACATAGAGCACCTGATCGGCTGCGTCTTTAATCTCCTCATCGCCCTCGATGGCAACAGCGATCACTTTGCCGGAGCGCGCCTTGACTTCCTTCATGTTGGAAATGGTCTTTTCATAGCGCAAGACGGAGTCGGGATCATCGGGGTCTTTGGTCGCCAACACTACAACTGGAAGGTTCTCGTCGATTAAAGCATTGGGACCGTGTTTCATCTCGCCCGCGGGATACCCTTCAGCATGGATATAAGACACTTCCTTCAGCTTAAGTGCGCCCTCCAGGGCAATCGGATAGTGAATGCCACGCCCCAGAAAAAGAAAATCTTGGGCGCCGATGTATCTCTTGGCGAGTTGATCACATTCTCTTTCGCGGACCAGCAAAGATTCGAGCTTACCTGGGATTTTGGCCAGTTCCCTTACATAGAGCTTGCCGCGTTCAAGGGATATCTCTCCTCGCAGTTCTCCCAGATACAAAGCCAACAGGAACAGTGCCGTCAGTTGAGAGGTGAAAGCCTTAGTAGAAGCTACGCCGATCTCCGGTCCGGCATGGGTATAGAGCGTGCCCGCAGCTTCCCTGGCGATCATGGCGCCCACGACGTTGCAGATCGCCAGCGTCTTGGAGCCTTTTTCTTTGGCCTCGCGTTGCGCAGCGATAGTGTCGGCGGTTTCGCCGGATTGAGTAATCAGGACAGCGAGATCCCGGCTTGAAGTAATGGGGTTGCGATAGCGATATTCGCTGGCGTAATCCACTTCTACAGGGATGCGCGCTAGGCGCTCGATCATGAATTTGCCCGCCAAGCCAGCGTGCCAGCTTGTGCCACAGGCGACAATGTTAATTTTTCTGGTCTGGAGCAGGTCGTCTTCGGTGATCTCCATCTTCTCCAGAAACACCTTGCCAGACTCGAGCGAGATGCGGCCCAGGGCGGTCTCACGGACGGCATGTGGCTGCTCGTGGATTTCCTTGAGCATGAAGTGCTTGAATCCGCCCTTTTCCACCATGATCGGGTCCCAGGAAATGTGCTGCACGTCCCGGGCAATGGACTTTCCGTGAAAATCTGTAAGCTGCACGCCTGCAGGAGTAATCACTGCCAGATCGCCATCGTGAAGGAAAAACAGATCGCGCGTATGAGGGAGTAAGGCAGGAACATCGGAAGCCACAAAGTATTCGTTACTCCCCAAACCGATGACCAACGGGGGGCCGTTGCGCGAAGCTATTATCTTGTCAGGCTCGTCGGAAGAGATCACCGCCAGGGCAAAAACACCGGAAAGCTCTTTTACCGTGTTGCGGACCGCATCTTCCAGCTTGGGAGTGCTCCCGTCGCTCTGATCACGCAGATGTTTCTCGACCAGGTGGGCAATGATCTCCGTATCGGTTTCTGTGCAGAATACATGCCCTTCTTCAGAAAGCTTTTTCTTCAGGGAAAGGTAATTTTCAACGATTCCGTTGTGCACCACCACGATCTTTCCGGTGCAATCGCGATGGGGATGAGCATTTTCTTCGCTGGGCCGTCCGTGGGTGGCCCAGCGCGTATGGCCTATTCCATAGGTGCCATCAAGGGGCCTGAGGCGGATGACCTCTTCCAGGTTCCGCAGCTTGCCCTCGGCCCGGCGTATCTGCAAGCTCTCTTGCTGCCCGTGTCCATTTCCGTTGCCCGCCACGGCAATCCCGGCCGAGTCGTAACCGCGATATTCAAGACGCCGTAGTCCATCGATAATTACCGGGACCACATCTTTTTTTCCTACGTAACCAACAATTCCGCACATGGCAATGTCTTAGTGGATGATTTTCCCCGAACCAGAGTTGCCGAAAAAAACACTATTCTTCCAGCCGGTAGGTGAATTCTTCAATCACCGGGTTCGTGAGTACTTCGCGGGCAATCCGCTCAACCTCAGTTTTGGCGGCGTCCTTCCCTAAGGCTCCATCGAGTTGAAGCTCGAAGAACTTTCCCTGGCGAACCTCAGCCACGCCTTTATAGCCCATTTTTTTTAGAGCGCCATGGATGGTCTTGCCCTGCGGATCAAGGACTGTCGTCTTCAGCATCACTGTGACATGGGCTTTCATTGGATATCAAGAATTATATCGTGACGTACTGATATCAGGCTGAATTCAAGAAGGCTTCAGTGCAGAGGACATTACTTTCCGCACCATATCGTTTCGACATCGTATTTGGAAAACATCAAGTCTGCTGTGAGGAGGATCATTTCTTCGGCACGCGCTTGGGCAATCAAAATTCGATCAAAAGGATCATTATGATGGGAAGGCAGTTTTCGGACCGCCAAAGCATGGTAGTGTGTTATCGGTAGTTGCCGGATTTGCCCAATCGCCATTTGCTGTGGAACAAAACGCTCAGGTACTTCAGGCAAGCGAAGCTTCCCCAATGCAAACTTAATAGCAATCTCCCAAGAGCTCGCGGCAGAAAAATAGATTTCCTCGCTTCCATTAGCCAGCAGTTCGTGGGCTTCCTGATTTAGTTTCTCTTTAGGGCCGATACTCCATATGAAAACGCCAGTGTCGAGAAGATATTTCAAGCTCTTCTCTTCCTCTTTGGAACTCGACCTTCAAAAGCGGCAACAATTTCATCTGGCAAAGGTGCATCAAAATCATCTGCGATCCAGACATGATCGCGGTACATGCCTAGCTGGCGCTGTTTTGCTGGCTTCGCAACTGGAACCAGGCGCGCCACAGGCACGCCATGGCGTGCGATAGTGATCTCCTCGCCAGCTTCGGCCCGTTGAAGGAGTTTGGAGAGGTGAGTCTTAGCGTAATGAATGTTGACGTCCATTGTGAATGTATATATTAGCTAATGTTATTAGCTAATGTAAATCTCCAGGCGTGCTTTTCAATGCAAGGCATCGAAAACAGAGGCTCCTAGGCATTGATCGTATGTGGTTGGCGTAAAAAAAGGCCCCTGTCCCGGAGGAAACAGAAGCCCTTTGGTGCGAGGAGAGGTCCCTTAAGCGCGACCAACACCCAGATACTCAAAGCCAAGAGCCTTCATTCTGGTGCCGTCCAGAAGGTTTTTGGTGTCGACGAAGACCGGCCGGCGAATGATGCGGCGGATACGGTCATAATCCAGGGTACGGAACTCCGGCCAGCCAGTGCTCAATACCAGGGCGTCTGCGCCTTCGGCTACTGCATAGGCTGAATCGCAATAACGCACATTACCGGTCAATTCCTGCTGTGCGTCGGGCATGGCGATGGGATCGTATGCCTTGACATGGGCGCCGCGCTGCATGAGCTGTTTCGCCAGATGGATGGACGCCGAATTGGCCACGGAATTGGTGTTGGGCTTGAATGCAAGACCCAAGATTCCAACCTGTTTACCGCAAACCGTATCGACAAGGCTGGCAAGCTTTTGCATGATCCGGTCACAAAACTCGCGGTTCACTTCGCGGGCGGCGGTAAGAATTTTCAGGGAAACCCCCGACCCGGCTGCGAGATTCGCCAATGAGTCCATATCGGATTCGGCGAAGCTACCACCGAGCGATCCTGGCTGCAGGCAGCGAGGAGCTATGCGCTTATCGAGGCCAAGAGCCAAACCCAGATCGACGGCGTCGGCGCTTACGTGTTCGCACAGACTGGAAAGTTCATTGATGAAAGATACCTTCGTTGCCAAGAACGCTGTTGAGGCTTCCCGCACCAACTCTGCCGTCTCGTGGTTCGTGACGATCACCGGCACGCCACGCATGACCAGGGGACGGTAGAGCATTTTCAGCGCAGTTACGGCCTGGCTGGAGTTTGTCCCAAGGACGATGCGATCAGGCCAGTTGAAATCTTCGACAGCGCACCCTTCCGACAAGAAGATGGGATGCGAGACGACGATCATGTTCCGGCCGGTCTCAAGCAGCTTGGCTTCTATTCTGCGTGCCGTGCCCACGGACACTGGAGTTACCAGAACAAGGATTTGGCTGTGATCACAATAATTCGAGATCTCAATGGCAGTCTTCTCAATGTTCTTGCTGGAATCCTCGGCCAGATAGATGATCTCTGCACGCTGCACCATGGATTGCAAATGCGTAGAGTACATCAGTCTGCCGGAGCGAACGCCGCGGCGAACTATATCGCTCAGGTTCTTCTCGTGAAACGGCAGGATTCCATTGGCGAGCAACGTGGTATTTACGCTGTCGCTTCCATAAGCAGTCACCGGCACTCCAAAATCGGTGAGGCAGGCAGCGACAACGGTTCCGACATAACCGCACCCATAAACTCCAATTTGCATAAAGATCTCCTGACTAAGGAGCGCCGCGATTCAGACAGCAAGGGGGAGGGGATTCGCACGCTGCTACAAGTTCTTTTTGGCCTCCATGATTACAGCGGTTAAGTCGGTTCATGTGCAAGGCAGAATGCGGACATGTACGGGCGAACGTTCATGCATGTGATTTGGCGAAGGACATGACCTATCGGATCGGGTGATCGGTTTCTTTAAGTGATCTGCGCAACTTTTGGTTCGACAAGATAGGGATATTTAATAGTAGCTAAAAGCCAAGAGCTAGCCAGCTTTTTCAGATGACCCGATCATCCGATGTCCGGATCACCCGATTCTTCAGTCGACTTTGATTTCCACCTTGTTGCCGTCGGGGTCGCGGACGAAGGTTGAGAGTCCTTTACCTAAAGCGCCATTGTTTACTTCGGCTTGCGTCGGCTCTAATCCTTTGCGTTTCAAGGTTGCAATAACGTCGTAGATGCTTGAACCGGTGGCTTGAAGGCAGAAATGTTCTTCACTTAAGTTGGCGGGAGGCGCGGGGTTGGTGGGCGAGGCTTCGAGCAAATCAAGCAGCGCATCACCGGCGCGCAAGGTGGTCACGTTATACCCGGCCTTGACCTTGCCCTCGCTTTCGACCGGCAGGCCGAGGTACTCGGTATAGAACTTCTTCATCGCCGCCAGATTTCTCGTGACCAGCGCGATGTGGTCGAAACCCTTATAGGTGAACACGATGCGATTTTAGCGGATTTCGGCCAAAATACCGACAAAAATGGGAAGTTCCTGGAGTTTCCTTTTTGTATTCCCTCACTGTCTGCTTTGCGCTTGCGAGACGATTCGCTGAATCAGTTGTGGATCATCGGGCAGCAGGCCGGATTTTGGCAGCCTGCCAGTCAGTTCAGCCCAGTTGCGGTCTATGGCAAACACGCGCTTGAAGAGAGGAAGGCTGTCTTCGACTTTGTTCATGTTGACCAGGGCGATGGCATGCCAATAGATCATCTCCGCATTGTCGGGCACCAGGCGCTCGGCAGCGCCATACTCTTTGAGCGCAGTCTGGTTGTCATGCAGTTCTACGGCCTTGTCCCCGGCATTCATGTGATTGTAGGCGCGTTGCAACGTGACCAGGCGGCGCAATTCCTTGAGCGGTTCAGAGCTGTCGTCCACACGCAAGTTGAAGAGGTAGTCAGACCAAGGACGTCCGCTGGATTTTCCCGGGACGACGATCAGGGCCGCCGACTGCCGTCCGCGGATGTCGCCACCAACCGACTGTGCGGCGTCCAGGGCCGCCAGCATTCTTTCGGAAAGATCACCTTGAGTGCTCTCGAATGCCTTCGACATGGCTGGCCAAATCTTGTCGTTGGACATTAAATTGGCCTGCACCGCGTAGTTTTTGCCCACACGAACGGTTCCACCGGACTGGCCGCCACATTGGAGCGCCGTTGCCTCGCTCGCTGGACCGCCGGCAATGCCACCGGCAGGTTGAATGTCCTTGGCTCCGGTGAATGTGGCCACCCGCCCCTGCGCATCGATCATAGCCACTTGACGGACATTACAACTCGCATCGGCCTGGAGCAGTCCTCGCAGAGCCGTCGGGGGCGCTTCGTCCACTACGCATCAGATCGAGTCCGAGAGGGCCGTAGCTGGTATCAACAAAAGACTGCGTGGCTACCGCGCCTACTCCAGCCTCTGCCCAGGGGACCTCGCCCCCTACGGCAAACCAGTGTGACTGCACCGCCACACCTAACTGGCCGGTTGCAGGGTCGTAGGCGACGATTGAAAAAGTATGCACTGGCCGTAATGGTCGCGATTGGGAAAACAATGCAGAAGTAAGAATAAAAACGAGTAAAACTGCGCGGCGCAGCATGTTGCCTCCGGTGGAAGTAAAACTTAGAGCATTTTAATGCAAACGACAGCCGTCCGCTGAGATGCTGATTCTCGATAGAACTTGAACCCGGTGATGAGTCACTCCGACCCTGAGGAGGTTGGGAACGCATCGGGCTTGCGGATGTCCATACGCTTGATCAGACCGTTTTCAAGGGAGAAGATGTTCGGGAGGGCACTCGAATGTTCGACGTTCAGCGATGTAAATAAATGTTGGCGCTGGAACCGGCCATGGCGGTGGCTGTTTGTTGACCCAAGCCTGTACCGCGACAGGCCTCGATCATGTCGATCAAGACGAAGACGTTTGGTATTCGAAAATCCTATAGGGCTGAATGCTGAATGCTAAGTGCTGGATGCTTTTTTCCCCCATGCCACTCTTGCAAAGACTTTACGTTGATCTCGTTCCGCTGGAGCGCTGCGATGCCCTCGGCCGCCGCCCAGGCCGCGGCCAAAGTTGTAATGGTGGGAATGCGATGCGTGACCGTGGCTCTGCGGATAGCTTTCTCGTCAAACCAGGGCTCCTGGCCATGAGGAGTGTTGATCACCAGTTGCACGCGGTCGCCTTTGATCAGGTCTACCACATGGGGGCGTCCTTCTTTCACTTTGTAGACGCGGTCTACCGGCAGGCCGGCCCGCTCCAGGCGGTCGGCGGTTCCATGAGTGGCGACCAGCTTGAAACCCAGATCAATAAAACGTTTGGCTAGTTCGAGCGCGCTTTCTTTATCGCGGTCGGTCACGCTGATAAAAACCGTGCCGCTCGTCGGCAGTGTTTGGCCAGCGGAGATTTGCGCTTTCGCAAACGCCTCGCCAAAAGTTTCAGCCGAGCCCATGACCTCGCCGGTGGATTTCATTTCCGGCCCCAGAACCGTGTCCACACCGGGAAACTTCGACCATGGGAATACCGGCGACTTCACGAAGTAACCAGCGCCCGTAGCCAGATCCGTTTGCTGTTCCACGTTTTCGGGCAAGAACTCGCGCAATTTGCGCCCAGTCATGAGTCGAGTTCCAATCTTGGCCATTGGGATTCCAGTTGCTTTGGAGACAAAAGGCACGGTGCGAGAGGCGCGGGGGTTGACCTCGATCACAAAGACTTTCTCATTCTGGATGGCGAACTGAATATTCATTAATCCAACCACCTGCAAGGCCCGCGCCAGTTTGAAGGTGGTTTCGCGGATAGTCTTCAATGACTCAGCCGGAATATTTACGGCGGGCAGCACGCAGGAAGAGTCTCCTGAATGGATGCCTGCTTCTTCGATGTGCTGCATGATGCCGCCAATGACAACATCTTCGCCATCGGAAAGGGCATCGACATCAACTTCGATTGCGCCTTCCAGGAAGTGATCAATCAATACTGGACGTTCTTGCGAATATTCGACTGCCTCTTTCATATATCGAATGACGCTCTCGTCATCGTAGGCAATCACCATGGCCCGTCCGCCCAGTACATAAGAAGGACGAATCAACACCGGGTATTGCACCCGCCTTGCTCCCAGGACTGCTTCTTCAACGCTGGTGGCCAAGGCGCCTGGAGGTTGCAAGACCTCCATCTCTTCCAGCAACTTGCCGAACCGTTTGCGATCTTCTGCAAGATCAATGGATTCGGGCGAGGTGCCAATGATACTCACACCCGCCGCTTTCAAGGGCAGAGCGAGATTCAGCGGCGTTTGTCCGCCGAGTTGTACGATGACACCTACCGGCGCCCCGCTCTGTGTCTCATGTTCATAAACGGCGAGCACGTCTTCGAATGTCAATGGCTCAAAATAGAGCCTATCGCTCGTGTCGTAGTCTGTGGATACAGTCTCCGGGTTGCAGTTGACCATAATGGCTTCGTAGCCATCTTCGCGCAGGGCAAACGCAGCATGGCAGCAGCAGTAATCGAATTCAATGCCCTGTCCGATCCGGTTTGGCCCACTGCCCAGGATCAGCACTTTTTTTCTGTTGGTAGGCGGGGCTTCATCTTCTTCCTCGTAGGTCGAGTAAAGATAGGGGGTGTAACTTTCAAACTCGGCGGCGCAGGTGTCCACGAGCTTATAAGCCGGGCGGATGTTGTGATTCGTCCGAAGCTGCCGAATGGCCGAGGGGCTGCTCTTCATGGCGAGCCCGATACGCTCATCAGAAAGGCCAATCCGCTTGGCTTGACGGAGATGTTCGCCGGAAATGGAGGCCAGCTTGCCTATCTCCGCCAGACTATCGGTGATTTCTTTGAGCTGATAGAGGAACCAGGGATCGATGCTGGTCATCTTGTTCAGCTCTTTCACGGTCATGCCCTGAGCAAGCGCATAGCGAAGATAGGTGAGGCGTTCGGGATGCGGGGTGACCAGCCGGTGTGTGAGGATGCGTGGCTCGATCTGCTCAGCTCCGACTCTCTTCCCTGTTTCGAGCGAGCGCACGCCTTTCATCAGAGCTTCTTTGAAAGTACGTCCGATGGCCATGGCCTCGCCCACCGATTTCATCTGCGGACCCAGGCTCTCGTCGGTGCCGGGAAACTTTTCAAACTGCCACTTCGGGATCTTTACGACGACGTAATCGATCGAAGGTTCAAAGCATGCCGGCGTCTTGCGTGTGATGTCGTTGGGAATTTCGTCAAGTGTGTAGCCGACGGCGAGACGAGCCGCAATTTTGGCTATCGGGAATCCGGTAGCTTTGGAGGCCAAGGCGGACGAGCGTGATACCCTCGGGTTCATCTCGATCACTACCATTCGCCCGTTGGACGGGTTTACGCCGAATTGAATGTTAGAGCCCCCCGTCTCCACACCTACTTCCCTGATCACCTTGATGGCGGCATCGCGCATGAACTGGTATTCGCGGTCCGTCAGCGTCTGCGCTGGGGCAACGGTGATGGAATCACCGGTATGGACGCCCATGGGATCGAAGTTCTCAATGGAGCAGATGATGATGACGTTGTCTCGCAGATCGCGGACTACTTCGAGTTCATACTCTTTCCATCCCAGGACCGATTCTTCGATCAGCACTTCATGGACGGGAGAGAGATCGATGCCGCGCGCGAGAATCTCGAGCAACTCCTCGCGGTTGTAGGAAATGCCGCCGCCGGTTCCTCCCAGAGTAAATGACGGACGGATGATGACCGGGAATCCAATCTTACCGGCAAAATCAAGACCATCTTTCAGATTCGTGACCAGCGCTGACCGGGGAACGTCGAGGCCAATCTTGATCATGGCATCTTTGAACATCAGACGGTCTTCGGCCATCTTGATGGCCCTTAGCTGCGCGCCAATCAATTCCACACCGTATTTTTCCAGAACTCCCGAATCGGAAAGCTCAACGGCCAGGTTGAGCGCAGTTTGCCCCCCTACGGTAGGCAGTAGAGCGAATTTTCCGCCGTCTTGGATCATTGCGCATTCCTGGCGAATAATTTCCTCCAGGTAGGCCCGCGTCAAAGGCTCAATGTAGGTACGATCGGCCATTTCTGGATCGGTCATGATGGTGGCTGGATTGGAGTTGCATAGCACCACCTCATAACCTTCGCTCTTCAGGGCCTTGCAGGCTTGTGTGCCGGAGTAGTCAAATTCAGCCGACTGGCCGATCACAATTGGCCCCGAGCCGATAATCAGGATTTTCGAGATGTCATTTCTGCGCGGCATAAGGTCTTATTCATTCAAAAATGGGATAAATGGCATTCCCAGGAACTCGGCGTGCACTTCGGGCTTGATGGCATCCGGAACCTCCTTGACCCGTTCCGGGGGCTGAATGCTCTTTTCATTTCGAGTGTCAAAAAAACGGCTGGTTTTGTCCACCATCTTACCTGATTCGGAGAACGTGCGGCTTTCCTCGTAGCCCCAACCCCAGGCAGTCCGCAATTCATATCGAAGACCGCGCACTTTGCCGTTTTCTCCGAAGCAGTCATCCTGATAGCGGTCATAATCATCGCCGGGAATGAATGTCCTGACATAATGCTTGCCTCCAGGATCGGAGCGGACAATGAACTCGGAATCGGCGCCGGAACTCAGATCCGGCACGCTTTTGAGGTCGCGATATTCCTTCCAGCCTTTGGAGGAATTAACAAAGATGTGCACGGCGGCTCCGTCAAGATTAATTCCACATTGCGTTGCGAACACCTTTTGAGGATCTTCGGATCTCTGCTCGGATTTGCTTTCTTGCGGCGCTTGAGGATTGCCCTGAGCAAATATGCAGGAAACAGAAAAGAACAAAACGATCGCAAGGATCGAGATTTGCAGAATGTCATTTTTCTGCGGCATTGCTCGTAACCTTTGCTGAGAGTTGCAGATGTTCTTGATGATCTTCAACCATCAGGGATTCTGTGCAGCTTTCGCCTGTCCAGTTTTTACCGACCTCAAATAATCCAAACGCAGGCTTTCCTTGGATTTCAAAACTCAGCTGGTATATGCCTTCCTTTGCGAGGCCAGGCAGTTGTATTTCGCCCCTATCGTTCGTTTTCATCTTCCGAATCGGGCGATAGTAAACGCTGATGGCCGAAACGTGAGGTCTCGTCCATCGATAGTGCTCCTTCTTGAGGGTTACAACCTTGGCGTTGATCGGTTCACCATTGGGCGAAAGCAGTTGTAACAGAGAGCAACGTAAAACGCCTTCAGAACCAAAATGGTGCGGCTCATGGATAAACGGGTCTTTCTTGATTTCTTGAGCTTCTACACTTTGGGTAAAGAGGGAGAATAAAGCAAATACGGTTACGACCCCTATGACGGTGCTGCCCGGTGCGAAGACCGGGGTGATCATCGACCAAATCCGTTTCTCCACAGATTGCATGGCTTAATTACCTCCAACCAAAGAACGCAGAATGGCTGGATTTTTGTTCCTTATGTTAAAAAAGGGCACGTCCTAAACCGTGCCCTTGTTCTGAGGCTTTGTCTGCTACTCCGGTCATCTCTTCTTCCAGCCCTCCATCATGCCCACAAAATCGTGGAAGAGGTAATGCGAGTCATGCGGGCCGGGCGAAGCCTCGGGATGATATTGAACGCTGAACAGGGGCAGGCTGCGATGGCGCAAGCCCTCCAGTGTATCGTCGTTCAAATCGATGTGGGTCTTGATCACCTCAGAATCTTTGAGAGAATTGGGATCCACTGCGAAATTATGGTTGTGGGCGGTGATCTCGATTTTGCCGGTCTCCAGTTGCTTTACAGGATGGTTCCCGCCATGGTGCCCAAACCTGAGCTTGTAAGTCTTGCCACCTAGAGCGAGGCCGATCAGTTGATGTCCCAGGCAGATGCCAAAGATCGGTGTCTTCCCCATCAGGTTGCGAATGTTTTCTTGGGCATAGGTGCAAGGCTCCGGATCGCCCGGACCGTTGGAAAGAAACACACCATCAGGTTTTAGCGCAAGCACATCTTCCGCCGTTGTCATTGCCGGGACGACGGTCACCCGGCATCCTTGATCCACCAACATGCGCAGGATGTTCTGCTTGATCCCAAAATCGTAGGCCACCACATGCTTTGAAGGCTGGCGGTCCTTTACGCCCACAATTTCGGTTGGCTCGTGCGAGCGTAACCCTGTTTCCCACTGATACCACTGCTTGGTACTGACGACCTTGGCCAGATCGGTGCCATCCATCTTGGGGATGGCGCGGGCCTTGGCGACCAATTTGTCCACATCCGTTTCGATTGACGAGATCACGCCACGCATTACGCCCTTGGTCCGTAAATGACGAACCAGGGCGCGTGTATCGATGTCGGCAATGACTGGAATGCGGAATTTTTCCAGGTATTCGTCCGTGACTTGCTGTGAGCGCCAGTTCGAGCTGATCGGTGAAAACTCCCGCACAGCCAGCCCTTCGATGTAAGGACGCGTAGCCTCGTTATCGTCAGGATTGGTGCCGTAATTTCCTATTTCCGGGTTGGTGAGGACGACGATCTGTCCGGCGTAGGAGGGATCGGTGAATATTTCCTGATAGCCGGTAATGGAGGTGTTAAATACGACCTCCCCATAACATTCGCCCTTGGCTCCAAAAGCTTTACCGCAGAAACTTCTTCCATCTTCCAGCGCCAGGATCGCCTGCATCGAATCTCCGGGGAGTGGATTTTAAGGATTGTAGCATTATTCAATGCAGAACCCCCACCCGCTCCACCGGCCAATATCCGAAAACGGCCTTTCCGTAAATCAGATCCCGGGATACAGGGCCAAAATCGCGGCTGTCGTTGGACATGGTTCGATGATCACCCATCACGAAATAGCTATCTGGCGGGACGGTTATTTCGGCGGCGGAGCGTGAGTCCTGGTACTGCTCGGGAACATAGGGTTCGAGGATCAACTGCCCATTTACGTAGACCTTCCCATGGCTGATCCTGATGCGGTCGCCTGGAATCGCAATCACTCGCTTAATAAAGTTCTTACGCGGATCGCGAGGATAGCGAAAAACGATAATGTCGCCACGTCCGATGGCTTCAATCCGATAGACCAATTTGTTGATGAAAATCCGCTCCTGGTCTTCCAGGCCGGGCTCCATGCTGCCGCCCTCCACCTTCACAGGTTGATACACAAAAAGAATGATGAAAAGGGAAACGATGACTGAAAAAAACAAATCCCGAATCCAGGAATACAAGACGTGCCTGGGACGGACAGGCGGAGGGAGAGGTGGCACTACAGCCGGGGATGTTCTCAGGTCATTTTCAGACATTGATTCGACAGCATCTCTCCTTGCTGATTATACTTCGACCGGCTGATCAATTCTCGAAAATAACTTTGCCAAACATTTCACAGATTTGAGCGTTCTGAAGTAAAATACCGCTCATTATGAAAAGCACGATTGGCATTTTCATCGTCATCTTTGCTACGGCCATGACTCAGGCCCAGCTCGCTCAAAACGACGTTCCAGCGTTCAACGATAAGGCACCCGCCAAGGGAGAGGTCTTACCAGCAGTGCTCACCGAGAAGCAACTCTCTGAACAAGGCTATACGGCGCCAGCCCAAGTTGAAGCATATCGCGCTGCAGCTAAAGCTCCGGGCGTGATGCATCAAATGCCTTGCTATTGCCACTGTGATCGCGGCCATGGACATAAGAGCCTGCATTCCTGCTTTGAAGGCACACATGGGGCCAACTGCGGCATCTGCATTGCCGAAGCCCTGTATTCCTATCAAATGTCCAAGAAAGGCTGGACGGCCAAAATGATTCGCGACGGCATCATGCGTCAGGATTACAGGACGATGGACCTTCAACATCCTGAACACGTAATGTAGCTTTCGCACCACTCCTGGTGCAGTTGACGCATCCTAAATTTCTGCGTATAAAAGGGCTGCTACCCTCAGGCAGCCCGTATGCCTTTTGGGTAGCCATTTTCTCGGGTTTTCCACAGCCTTGGTTTGCCGCTATTCGGCCCTGTTGGCCGCAAGGAAACAATGGAATGAAGAAAAAAGTGGCAGCAAGTGTTAAACATTCTGGTCCTAAACTAAAGAAAAATAAGAATATTAGAAGTTCCAAAACAATGAGCCGTAAGCAACCGCCTGCATCGTCTTCCAAGCCATCTTTCCCCCAAGACCCTAGTTTTACACAGGCTGTGCAAAATTATGAGGCCGGACTCAAGGCCATGCAGGAGCATAAATTCGATAAGGCCAAAGCTGCTTTGGAGAAGATCATCGCCACCGGCCCCAAAGAGCTGGCGGACCGCGCCCGGGTCCATTTGAGCACCTGTAATCAACAACTTGCGAATATTTCGACGTCTTTCAAGAGCCCTGAAGAGCACTTTGATTACGCCGTGTCGCTCATGAATTCTGGCCAGTACGAGCAATCCCGTGTTCACATGGAGAAGATCCTCAAGCAAGATGCGAAGGCGGATTTTGCATTCTACGGCTTGGCAGTCCTCGACTGTCTTACCGGCCAGGTAGAAAGCTCCTTGAAGAATCTACGAGATGCCATCCGCTTGAATCCGCATAACCGTTTTCAGGCGCGCAACGACTCAGACTTCCAAAATATGGCTGATGATCCCCGATTCACTGAATTACTGTATCCTGAACCAACCGAAACAGCTCCCTCTGCTTCTGACCCCAAGAAGAGCTAAAACATGCAGTCCAAACCGGAAAAGATAGAACAGGCGAAGCGCGGCTATCGTTTAGTAGCTATTGGCGGTGGTACGGGACTCTCGACTCTGCTCCGCGGGTTGAAGCGATATATAGTTCTGCCTGGCGAGACGCCCCCTCACGAACCTTATTTTTCGGATGTCACTGCTGTTGTCACTGTAAGCGACGATGGCGGATCCAGCGGCCGCTTGCGCCGCGAGCTGAATATCTTGCCTCCTGGTGACATTCGCAATTGTCTGGTGGCGGTATCCGAAGACGAAACCCTGCTTTCCAAGCTTTTTCGCTACCGCTTTTCCAGCCCGGGCGATTTGGAAGGACACAGCTTTGGCAATCTATTTCTTGCAGCGCTTACGGCCATCACTGGCGATTTTGCCGAGGCCGTGAAGCATGCATCGCAGATTCTCGCCACTCGCGGGAACGTGCTTCCCGCAACCTCTTTCAACGTGCAATTGGAAGCCCTGATGGACGATGGCTCCCGCATTACAGGCGAGACCAACATCAATGCGAGTTTAAAACGAATTGTCGAGCTATATGTTGTCCCCGACAATCCCCGGCCTCTCGACCAGACTCTAAAAGCCATTGCCGATGCGGACATCATCACCATGGGGCCGGGCTCCCTGTTCACTAGTCTCATTCCCAACGTCCTTGTCAGCGGGATTCCCGAGGCGATTGCAGCTTCCCCCGCGATCAAAGTTTTTATCTGTAACCTTATGACGGAGGCCAATGAAAGTCTGCACATGACAGCCTCTGACCACATAGAAGCGATCTACCGCCATGCGCGGCATAAGATATTCCATTATGCGTTCGTCAACTCAAGACCAGTCTCCCCGCAAATGCTGGAGAAATATAGCCACGAAGAGGCTGAACAAGTCGAGGTGAACGCCTTGGCGATCGAAGCCTTGGGAGTCAAGTGCATTACTGGAGATTTTCTGGCGGAGGGAGATTTTGTGCGCCACGAAACGGACCGGCTGGGCAAACAATTGTTGACCCTGGTTGAGTTTGCCAGGAACCGCAATGTCCGGATCTCCGGCACAACCGGTAAAATGATGGCCCATGTCCGGTAGCTCCATGAACAAACAGTTTGCCATTGTGATCATGGCGGCTGGCAAAGGGACGAGATTTAAGTCGAAGCGGCCCAAGGTTCTTCACGAAATCGGCGGCAAGCCTCTCCTGGCGCATGTGATTGCCGCTGCGGCGCAAGTCGTACCTGCACGTAATATCTTTGTCATCGTCGGACATGAGGCACAGCGAGTTCAGGACGCGGTGAAAGACACCTGTGTGCAATTTGTTCCTCAGGCCGAGCAGCGTGGTACTGGCCATGCGATGATGTGTGCCCGTTCAGCAGTGGAATATTACCAGCAAATCCTGGTGCTTTCTGGTGACGTGCCACTGATTCGCCCTGATACCATCAAGCGGGTCCAAGACTTTCATCTTTCCCGAAAGACTGCCATGACCATCCTCACGGCAGAGCCTGGTGATCCGCTTGGGTATGGCCGCGTGCTGCGCATTTCCGCGACTGGTGATCGTGTAAAGGCAATTGTTGAGCAAAAAGCTCTCACCGTTTCCCAACAAAAGGTGCGCGAGATCAATTCCGGCATCTATGCATTTGCAACCAAATCTTTGTTTGCCAACATCGATCGCCTTAGCACCGAAAACGCTCACCAGGAGTTTTACCTCACCGATATGGCCGCCATTTTGGCGCGCGCCAAAGAGAATGTCGTAGCTATTAAAGCCAATGATCCAGAAGAGGTACTCGGGGCCAACACGCTCGCCGAACTTGCAGCTCTTGATGCGCGTTTACGGGATCGCAAATGCTCGGAGCTGATGGCTTCCGGCGTAAGCATCTACCGTCCTGAGACCTGTGTGATTGATACAGATGCAGAGATCGCCCCCGATACCATCCTCGAACCTTTTGTGCAGGTCCTGGGCAGGTCAAAGATTGGGTCCGATTGCCGCATTCGTTCCTATTCAGTCATCTGCAATTCGGTGATTGGCGACAACGTCCATGTGCGGCCCGGTTGCATCATGGATCAAGCCACGGTTTCCGCAGGCGCCATCCTCGGCCCTTACACGCATCTGCGGCCCGGAAGCGAGATTGGCGAAGGGGCACACGTCGGTAATTTTGTGGAAACGAAGAAAGCGAAACTAGGCCGTGGTTCCAAGGCCAATCACCTGGCCTACCTGGGTGATACAGAAATCGGGGCCGGTGTGAATGTAGGCGCCGGAACCATCACTTGCAACTACGATGGTGTAGCCAAGCATGTAACAGTGATCGAAGATGGTGTTTTCGTTGGCAGCAACGCCACGCTGGTAGCCCCCCTCAAAATCGATAAAGGCGCATATGTAGCCGCCGGTTCCACTATTACCGATGATGTTCCAGCAGACGCGTTGGCCCTCGGGCGCGGACGCCAAGCCATAAAAGAAGGCTGGGCAAAGCGGCGCCGGGAACAACAATCGCGTAAACAAGGTATTTGAAGTTCCAAGCTGCGCCGATCGACTCATTGCGTGATCGCACGCCGCATCAAGCGGCAGTGAGGTCAACGTAAATCCTCACCATATGTATTTTGCGCTTATGGCGCTTTTTGCGATGTAATGTTTTATCCGCGTTGATCCGCGGTAACAAGGTTTTGTTTGAATTACTCCGAACAACAGCAATTCTTAATGCGCTCCAGAATATGGGCGGCGGCCTTCGCGCTTCTCCTGATCGCTGTCACGGCAGCGTGTGTCGCTATCTCTGGACATGTCACCCGGCCTTCTGCGATTGTTTTGGCGTTGACGGTGTTAGCCATATGCATTTCCATGGGCTACACGCCAGATTACCTGCACCTCACTGTGAATCCACAAAAACGGCCACGCTGGCAAATCAAGATCCGCTGGCGCCTGGCGGGTCTTGTCCTGGTGATTGGGCTGTTTTTAGTTCCCTGGGAAAGCCGGAAGCTTTTTACGTTGCTCGTAGCCGTGGTTTGGCTCATAGCGATGAATCTGCTTGCCAAGAAAATTGTGCCCTCGCGCAGTTCTTCTATCTATTTTTGGTTGGCTGATTTTGGTCTCCTGGCCATACTCGCGGTTGTGTTCCATATCGACCTTTTGATTCTGGCTGTATTGCTCTCAGCAGCCGCCCATCTCTCGATCATCGTTCACGAGACGAATCCTTTCAACTGGGCCAGCTTGGTTTTTGCATCGGCAGGCGTTCTGATTGTGACTGCGGCTATGCGTCAAAGTCAGGAATTGAAGGTTTCCCTCGCCGCTATTGGGTTGGTTCTCGCCACATCCGTGGGGACAGCCTGGCTCGTACAGCGCGCGCAGAACCATAACCGGCTGCACTTTCAAGGGGCAATGCGCGAGTTGATGGATTTTACGGGATATTCGGTCGATCGCATTTGGGAGTTGTGGACCACCAGCAATCAACAGCTCGCAAAAAACTGGGAACTGGCCTCCCCTGATCAAAATGATCCTGAACGATTGGCGCAATGGTACCGCGAAAACTCGGAACTCTACATGTTCGCGATCTCTGCCTACAATCTCGAATACAAGCGCATCATCTCCAACTTGCGAATGCTCCGGTTCGGACGCGGCGCTTGTCTGGATTACGGCGCCGGTAACGGTGAGTTTATCCTGGAGCTAGCCAGGCGCGGCCATCCAGCCGCTTACTACGACGTCGAAGGGGAAACTCTGAAGTTCGCGCGACATAGGGCTGGCCAGCGGAATCTTTCGGTCGAGTTTCTGCATACAAAGGACGATCTGGCCAGGGCTGCCCGGCAACATGGTTTCGACACCATCTTCTCATTCGACGTGCTTGAGCACTTACCGGATCTGCCAGGGGAACTCGTCTTCCTGGCTTCGCTGCTCAATCCCGGTGGATTGATGGTCTTCGATGTTCCGGCAGGAGCGACGAGGTCCCATCCGATGCATCTCAACCACCAACTCAATATCCATGCTCACATGCACTCCCAGGGTCTGAAGGAAGAGCGGCCCGGCTGGATGCCCAAATTGCCTCTCATCAAACAAGAGAAATACCTCTTTCGTGCGCTTGCGACAAAAAACGGCAACAAGCCATTGGTGTTGGGGGTCCCTTGAGGAGAACAAAGTCGAAAGTGAGAAGCGCTAGGCTCTTAGCGAACTTTCTCAGAGATGGGGGTTCCCCGCGCGAGCTGCCGCAAATTAGAAAATTTTACAAAATTCTCCTGGCCACCCGTTGCGCTGTCGCTACATCGTAGGATTGACGGTGGTTGAAGTGTATGCGCTTCCACCTTTCAGAACAGTAGAGACAGCAGCTCCGCTTCCGAATAACCTGGATTCCTCGTCCAGTCACGTTGAAACTCAAACTACTTTCAAAGTAACCGTCAACAATCCAAACAAAAATGAAGTGAATTAGAAAAGACAGGAGAAGAACCATGGCGAATATTTCTCGTTGGGAACCATTTTCTGAGTTTGTCACTCTTCAGGACCGGCTCAACCAGCTCTTCAATCAAGGTCTGGCTGGTTACGGCGACCGATTCGAACAGCAGCATGCATTTTCCAACTTCGTTCCCCTAGTGGACGTGTACGAAGACGAGCATCACATCGTGCTCCAGGCCGAGTTACCTGGCGTGGATGAAGAGGACGTGGCCTTAAGCGTGGAGAACAACGTACTTACGATCAGTGGCGAGCGTAAGCTCGAAACCGAGAAGAAAAAAGAGAATTTCCACAGGCTTGAGCGTCACTATGGCCGCTTTACCCGTTCATTCACCCTGCCTCCGACTGCGGACACACAAAACATCAATGCGGAATTTGAGAACGGCCTACTCAAAGTCACCATCGCTAAACGCGAAGAGGCCAAACCGAAACAGATCAAAATCGGCTCAGGCAAGACTTTAACCCAGCAAACCCTGAAACCTGGTAAAGAAAAAGATAAAGCAGCATAGCTGAGATGGAAGAAGCAAGGTTCGTCATCCCAAAAATCTACCTGCGCGGCAGCGCGGGTAGATCAGAGGGATTTTGCATTTTGCGTTTGGACTGCGAACATTTCCATCGTTTTTCAGTGGGGCTTCAGTTCCCAGTGGCTGGGGCAGCTTTAGGAGAATCTAAATGGATACGCAACGGCCTCTCTGCTCGTTGGGGCCATTTCTCCGAAGCGATCAGGTTGTGGACTTGACGTTCACGCTCTTCCGGCGACGGATGTGAGCGAAAATAGCCGACGATGCTTTGAACAGCTACCTGCGAGAGTTCCTCATCCGGGCTCTCGGCTTTCTGCACATATTGGCGATCCAGGCGTTCGAATCTCTTGAACATGCGCAACGCTCCCTCGGGTGAATAGCCGGCCATCACGGCCAGGTGCGTACCTTCGCGGTCGGCCTCCAGCTCCTGCTCTTTGCTGTAGCCTGCCTGAAATAGCTCGATTGGAAGCTGAAGCAACTCTGAGAGCGGAAGGCCACGTAAGCGAGTCTCAAGTTGAATCTTCTCCACGCAATGATAGTGGTCTACATGCTCAATTTCGTGGCCAAGCACGTTTGCCAGTTCATCTTCAGTCTCCATTTGCAGCAGGAATCCCTTGCCGATAAAGATATGCCCGCCCGGCAGCGAGAATGCATTGACAAAGCTCGAATCAGGGATGTAATGAAATCTGTAATTGAGTTTTCTGTGTGCCCGCACGGCCAGGTTGCGGCCGATGATCTTAATATATTTCTCTACGGGAACATCGTTCTCTTCGTCCAAGACGGCGTTGGAAACATATCGCCCTGCCATAGCGTCGCCAATCTGAATTTCTTCTTCGTCGGAAAGCCGCGTCAATCCCGCTGGTAAGCGGCTGATGTCTCGCTGGGTTTCGGCCACGGCGTTGAGTACAGCTTCTGGCCCAACGTGGCTTTCCGGCTTGCGGCGTTCCGCGTAAAAGATCGCCGCTCCGGCGATGGCGATCAGTACTCCCACACCCAGCCAGCGTTTCATAACCACTCTCGTATGGCTTTGCGGTTCCGCGAAAACAGATAGGCGACCACCAGCATCAGGATCCCCAAACCCATAAAGCTCAAAGAATGGATCTGCGGATTCGTGAGCCTCCAATAGTCCCACACAAACAACTTAACCACGCAGAGTAATAGGAGTCCCAAACCGGTAAGCCGGAAGCTGCGCTCCTTCGCTAAGAATGCTCCTAATGCAATGACCACTCCTTCTGCAGCTAAGGCCAAGAGGTTCCAGCCGAGATCAATCTTGATCACGAGAAAAATCGCCATCAGAACGACTGGAACAAAAAACATCGATTGCTCCGGTCGGCGGATCAGGGCCGAAATCCAACTCTGCTGCTTGGGGTTTTCCGATTCCAAACCTTCAGCCTTGATTTGCCTAAGCTGGAAGCCAATTGGGATTCCCATCGCCAACAGCAGGATCGAAACGACCGATGATAGCGTGCTGGAAGAAAAAGAATTCTGCAGCATGTAGAAGTTATGCGAGGAGAGGCGGAAGGCCGTTACCCCGAGCATGACCAGCGCCTGGTACAAGAAGATCTTCAACCCGGTACGCCAGGCAACTGCCAGCAGCGCAACGACGATCAAGGCGTACCAGACAACGATGATTTCTTTGTTCTGGGGAACAAAACGCGCCAAGGCAGCCACTGTGGCTGTGCCCACACATGCCAGGATATATTCTACGCGTACTTTTAAGGGTGCTTCTTCAGTCTTCTTGATGTGTAGCCGGCCATACACCCAGAAGTAGAAAAGAACCAGAGGCGTGACCTTGAGAAGGGCGCTGTCGATGGCAGTGGAATTAAGATTCGCAAAGAAAATTCGAATAAAGCTGCTAACCAGAGCTACATATCCTTGGGCGCGCAGGAAGGGAGAGGTGTTTCCAAACCCGAATTCAAACAAGGCCAGCCCGACAATCGCCCATGCTAATGCGACATTGATTGGCGGGGATTGGTACCACACCAGCCAGGTCAACAACAACGAACCGATCCACGAATATCCGTAGGAGATGCGTACGTCTTCAATTACCTCGACCAGCTTGGTGGTCCAGGTTGAAAGGTAAAGAAGAGCCGAGGTAATCAGCACCGTGATTGCCTGCAATCCACTTTGCCGGTATTGAGGCTGAAAGTTGTAGCGGAAGACCGCCCAGGCAGCCAGCACAGCAAGAGTATGGCTCTGCCAAAACAAAACGCGGTTTCTCCAATAGCGGCCGGCAAGAGCCAGTATCGCTCCCAAGGCAGCCCATGCAACCGCGATCCAAAGTTGCCCGGCTTCTTTGAAGGCGAGATAGGTCAGAAGCAGTGTCCCCGCGCACGTGTAGGCGGGATGTAACTGAGAATGTGGCCTGCGGGCCACCAGCAGGTAGGCGCCGGCGGCGATCAAGCTTACGGAAATCAGGCGGAAACTTATCCCGTGAAATTCGCCATCAACGTTGAAATTGACCACCAGGGCCCGCATGGATGCAAGCATGACTAAAACAAATGCCTGCCACCGAAACTCGTTGGCCTTCATGACCTGCGCAACGATGGAAAGCACCAGGGCGAAGCCGGTCCACAAAACCGCCGAGAACCAATCCGACGCCTGTCTCCAGATCAGGATTGTGATCAATCCACTTGCCACCGAACGATAGACCACGGAAAAGACTTGGCTTTCAAAAGTGCCCGAAAGCCGCACCAACCGGGAACTTAAATATAGCAACCCAGCCACAGCGCCGAACATCAGGATTCTCTCGGGAACTTCATGCCAAAAGCTTTCCAACGAAAGCCCCCGAGCTGTTACATCGATGACCGCGACAATGAATATCCAGTGGGCGTGATAAACCGTGTCGGGAATATTGAACTGTTTTCCCAACCAAACCAACACGAAGGCCAGAACCGCCAGGACAACCGCTACGCCGTTTACCGGTACAAGTAAATAGACCGAGCCGGCGGCAAACAAACTGGCGAACCAGGAAATCCCATGGATCGCCTGGCGATCACTGTCATTCTGAAAGAGGTTTGGCCAGATGCGCGTGATGAGATGAGCGTTGGCGTAGAAAACCAGCGCAGCCACGGCAAGAATCACGAACGAGGGAATATTATGGACTGGCGCACCGGTCAGCACCCGATCCACGAGTGGAACCATTCGCGTCGGCAGCAGGTAGAAAGCCGCCAGCAAAAACGTGATTCCGCCGAACCAGCGGAAGAGTTTTTCCTGGACAAAAATTCCAGCCATCAAGAAGGCTTGAGCTCCAGCCAGCCACAGCAACACCAGGTTGTTCCCCGAATACTTGTAAGGGACAGCAAGCACCATGAGGAATGCGCCCAGGCCGGAGAGCAATTGAAACGGGACTTTTCTTCGACGGGCGATCGGCAGTTGTCCAAAAAAAAATTCAAACGCACCAACACTCAACAATGTGGCAAACGCCCATTTCGTTTCAAACGCCTGGTATCTCAGCGTTGTCAGAAAGAGTATTGGGTTCAGTAAAGCGGCGAGCGTGGAAACCAGTTCCTGTTCTTTGGTAGAAATCCTGTGGAGCAGATAGGCAATCCTGAAGATTAGCCAGAAAGCAGCCAGCAGTGCTACGCTGATCCAGAATTCCAGGAATATATGCTTCTGCTCGCCCATCGGGTGGATAATCCAATAGAGCCAATAAAGATGGCTCAGATAGCTGGCGAGGATTCCGAAGACTTCCAACTCAAACCACTGGCGGCGCAGCACGATGACGATCATGCTGGAAACCAGGATCAGCCCGGCCAAAAGGCTATAGGGGGTGGTATGGCTCAGAGTGAGCGCCACAAACCCCAAAAGGAAAGCCATGCCAGTGACGGTAGGTGAGTTGTATTTCAACGTGTGCCAAACCATGAGTCCGGCGACCAATAGGAGCAGGATGAGGTCCCAAGCTACAGAATCCACTATTCTGGCCGATGGCCAGTGATGCGCGGCTGCCGTGGTGATATAGAGGATCGCCCAACCACTACCAATCAATACCCTGCCCAGCACTTTAAAATTCTCTTTCTTCTCCCAATAAATGCCTGCGCCCAGCGAGCCTCCGCCAACAACATAAAACAGGGCAATTCGCGTTAACGCCGACATTTGCGCCCAATAGGAAGCCAGAAAAAACCCTGTGCCGATTACAAGCAGCACTGCCCCGATCTTCGGAAACCAGTTCGTACCCACCGCTTCTTCCATGGAAGCGGACAAGCGACGTTTTTTCTCGGGCTTGACCACGTCTGCAGTTAGTTCCGTTTGCAACGGAAGTGTTTGCCGAAATTGCGGTGGTGGTGGGGCTTGTACTCGCACTGGCGAGATCGGTGGAACTGGTGGCGGAGATTGAACCGGTTGGAGATCAGGGATGCGTGGAACCTGCTCGACCTTGGGTTCCGGTTTGACCGGGAATACCGGAGGAGTAGGCGGCAAAGGCGCCGGTTTAGGTAGTGTCGCCGCAGCCGGTTTCACCGTTTCCGGAGCAGGCTTTACGACCGGCGGCTCTTCGGGAACCGTGATCTTCTCAGCCGCATGAGTTGCGCTTGGAGCAGGAGCCACCACCGGAACAACAGGTACAGGTTTTTCCTGCACAGCCGATACACTTTGTCTGGTAATTGCGGTTTTAAGCTGTTCTTGGAGGCCGTCGAACCGCTTGTTAAGTTGGGAAATTTGTTCTTCGAACTGCTTAGCGTCTTTCTTGCGGCGGCTTTCTATGACTGCGGCGTAAACAATTGCCGGCAGACACAGAAGAAACCAAATCAAGAAGAAGAGGAAGACATATTCCATGGTGCAGTACTGGCAATTGTAGAACGCCCTGCAGGCAATGTCTTGCGAAAACTAGGTAAGCGCTTTAGTCACTGCAACTTAGCAAGACCTCATGAGAATCGGCGGGAGCGCACACGGAGGCCATTCGCCCGCTGAGCAACTCTTCGAAAAACCTCTCGACGCTGGCCAGAATGTCCGGCCCCTCGCGGGCGTCATAGACGGCTTTGCGCAAGGCCGTGCCATTCGGCACACCGTGGGTGAACCAGGCGACAAACTGTTTCATCTTGCCCCCGGATCCGTGCATATTTTCGTCGACCAGCATTTTGAAGTAGGTGCGGATCATCTCGTAACGATCCGCTTCAGTAGGCTGATCGTAGTGTCCAGTCTCGATAAATTGCGCTATCTGGCGGAAGATCCATGGATTCGATGCTGCCGTCCGGCCAATCATGACCGCGTCACATCCGGTTTGGACCAACATCGCGATTGCGTCTTCAGGCGTCCTGATATCGCCATTGCCGATTACGGGAATTTTCACAGCATCTTTCACCGCGGCGATCCAATCCCAGCGCGCCTGGCCACTGTAGCCTTGCTCTCGCGTGCGCGCGTGCAGGGCGACAGCATCAAGGCCGCACTGCTCCGCCATTCGCGCCAGCTCCACGCACACCACGTTGGTGTCGTCCCAGCCGAGGCGGAACTTCACAGTGAATGGAATCGTGACAGCCGCGCGGACCGTTTCAAAGATTCGCCAGATGGCGGGAAGATCTTTCAGCAATCCGGAGCCACCATTGCATTTGACCACCCGCTTGGCCGGACAACCAAGGTTCAGGTCAACCAGGTCAAAGCCTGCGTCCTCGACAATCCTGGCTGCATCGGAAAGGGTCCTCGGATCGCTGCCGAAAAGCTGGGCGGAAATCGGATGTTCGTCCTGATAAAAATGCAGATAGCGCTTTCGCTTGGATTCACGGGTGCGGGAGAGACCATCGGCGGAGGTGAACTCCGTCATGATGAGACCGCAACCCGATTTTTCCAGCTTCGATTTCACACTGCCATTGGCGTTCTCCGAGGGCAGGGCCATCACTGTTTCGGGTTTGTGAACGAAGCTCGCATTGCGGATGAAACGGCGAAAAACCGTGTCAGTGACCCCAGCCATCGGAGCGAGGACGGTCGGGGGATCAATGTTCACATTCCCTATCTGCAGAGACTCCGGCACACGCGCATTTTCAGGCACGCTGGCGACCGATACCGGATTTTCCCAGAATTTGTGCATGGTGGCTGAGCTACTAGCTCTTCCCAATCAAAAAGCCTCCGCCAAGGCGGAGGCTTTCGGAACTCTCCGCGTTATTTTTTGGCTGCCTCTGCCTTGGCTGCCTCTGCTTTAGCGTATTTGCGACGGAAACGCTCCACTCGTCCAGCGGTGTCCACCAGTTTCTGCTTGCCGGTGAAGAACGGATGGCAATTGGAGCAGATTTCCAGGCTAATATTGCCTTTGTGCGTGGATCGCGTGGTGTAAGTGTTGCCGCACGCGCAATGCACGCGGACCTCATTGTATGCGGGATGAATACCTGCCTTCATGACCTCTAAACCTTTCGTGGTAAAAGCTTTATTTTAACCAAACCACCTGCGTTTTGGCTAATCCGTTGGGATTGGATTCGTTTTATGCCGCTGGGGATTCAAAACAGCAGCTCAGCATGTTACTATTTAGTCAACTCTCCATTCAGAGTACCCATCCAACGTGAGTACCTGCTTGCGCCGCTTTGTCGTTAACCCTGGGTGAAGAAAGAACGCTAATGTGGACAATATCGATTCTGCCGGCGCTTACCTTGCCTATGCCAATGGTTGTGATTCTGGTTGCCGCATTGATCTCCGGCACGGGGGCCACGGCGTGGTTCTCCTCAACAAAGCGGAAGGAACCGGTTCGCGAAGAGGCTGTTGTCAAACGTGAGACGGACCTTAATTCCTGAAGAAATCGCCTTGCAAACGCGCTAGACTCTGATTCATGGTTTCCTTAAGCAGAGTGTTGGCATCCATTTCCATGGTCTTTGCAGCAACTTTGTCGATCGGGCAATCGCAGGCTCCCTCTGCCCCCTCGTCGACCGGAACGGTCGACCTCGCTGCTGTAGTGAAACAGCAGTTCGGCTCCACTTTCACGCTCCCGAAAGAGTATCCAACGCCCCTGATTACCGCGGACTTCGATGGCGACGGCATTGAAGATGTTGCCATCGTGGCAGACAGCAAAGAACCCATGCCGGATTCCTACGAATTCAAATACACGGTCGCCGATCCTTACAATTCATATTTCGGCTTCGGCAATCCTGCGGTGACCTCAAGTTTCAACACCTCAGATCCCAAAAGGAACCATGCTTTGCTGGTGATCTTCGGAGCAGGCGCCGATTCCTGGCGGGCCGCCACGCCCAAAGCCAAGTTCGTGATGATCAATGTGCCCTTCGATTCGATTGAAGTCGGCCGCATGTTGATCAAAAAGAACAAACCACCCATCTTTGTCATCAAAACCCGCGAATCTCAAATCATGGACTCTGCCGTTTTTTGGGATGTCAAAAAGAAGAAATGGAAATGGGAGCCGGGAAACACGGTAAACTGATTGGGAATTTGGTAAGTGGGTAAATAGAAGGCAAAGATCTTTTGTTTTTCAATTACCCACTTACCAAATTACCCACTTACCAAATCACGCCCGATGGATCTTGAACAAAAACTTGCGGAGTTGAAGCGCCGCGATTCGCTGGCCGATGCTGGTGGAGGCGAAGAGCGCCGGGCGCGCCAGCATAAAGAGGGCAAGATGTCTGCCCGGGAGCGTATCGAATTCCTGCTCGACGAAGGCACATTCGAGGAATTCGACAAGATGGTGACCCATCGGTGCACCGACTTCGGCATGGCGGAGCAGAAAACTTTTGGCGACGGATTCGTCACCGGTTATGGCCGCATCGAGGGACGGCTGGTCTTTGTCTTCGCCCAGGATTTCACCGTTTTTGGTGGATCGCTCAGCGAAGCCAATGCCGCCAAGATTGTCAAGATCATGGACATGGCGATGAAAGTTGGCGCGCCGGTGATCGGGCTGAATGATTCCGGCGGCGCCCGCATTCAAGAGGGCGTGATGTCGCTGGCCGGCTATGCCGATATCTTTTTGCGCAACACCCTGGCCAGCGGGGTAATCCCCCAAATTTCCGCGATCATGGGGCCGTGTGCCGGCGGCGCTGTTTATTCACCCGCCATCACCGACTTTATTGTGATGGTCGACAAAACATCCTACATGTTTGTGACGGGTCCCGACGTGATCAAGACCGTGACCCACGAAGAGGTAACCAAAGAAGAGCTTGGCGGGGCCGCCACGCACAATGAAACTTCGGGGGTGGCGCATTTTCTGGCCCATGACGATGCCGAGTGCCTCTCCATGATTCGCGAGCTGTTTAGTTTTATTCCATCCAATAATCTCGACGATGCTCCACGACGGGATTGCACAGATCCTATCGATCGCGCCGACGCCGAATTAGACTCCACTATTCCAGCCGAATCCAATCAGCCTTACGACATCAAAGACGTAATCACCCGCGTCATAGATGACGGCTATTTCTTTGAGGTGCATGAACACTATGCCCGCAACCTGGTCGTTGGGTTTGCGCGAATGAACGGACGTCCGATTGGTGTTGTGGCCAACCAGCCTGCGTTTCTCGCTGGAGTGTTGGACATTAATGCCTCAGTGAAAGGCGCACGTTTCGTGCGGTTTTGCGACGCCTTCAACATTCCGCTGATCACATTTGAGGATGTTCCTGGTTTCTTGCCGGGCACACAGCAGGAATTTGGCGGCATCATCCGCCAGGGAGCCAAGCTGCTGTATGCCTTCGCGGAGGCAACGGTCCCCAAGATCACAGTGATCACGCGCAAAGCGTATGGTGGGGCTTACTGCGTCATGTCGTCCAAGCACATCCGCACCGATGTGAACTATGCCTGGCCCACGGCCGAGATTGCAGTCATGGGCCCCGAGGGCGCAGTCAACATCGTTTACAAAAGAGAGTTGGAAAAGGCTGGGGCAGCCGCCAAGTCAGAAGCGGAAAAACTGGAGATCGTGAACACCGCCCGCCAACAAAAGATTGAGGAATTTCGTGAGCGCTTTGCCAATCCCTATATCGCGGCCGAGCGCGGGTACGTTGACGCCGTAATTCGTCCCCGCGATACCCGCAAGCGAATCATCGACGCGCTGGAGATGCTGGAAACCAAGCGAGACAAGAACCCACCCAAGAAACACGGAAACATTCCGTTATAAATCCAATACTGTAGCCCGCGTTACTCCAACCCTGGGATTAGTAAAATTTAATTTATGCCGATGCTTTTTTGACCCTGAGCAGACCAAAAAAGCTGGTTAGAAGGTGGTTCAAGGATACCGGGGTGGGGGGTACCGGGAATTCTTTTTTAAAAAATCCCTCATTTTTGCTTGTGCGTATAGCTCCGCCAACCTGTGCAAATGAGCCACGGAAGTTTAAGTCCCCGCGAATGACTCGCATTGTATTAGACCCTTCGCTTCGCTCAGGGTTTCGCCTCGCGGCTCGAACGCCGCGATTACGGCTCAAGTTTAAGTCCCCGCGAATGACTCGTGTTGTAATAGACCCTTCCCCGTTCGCTGCGCTCAGGGTCAGGGTTTCGCCTGCAGGCTCCACCCCTTCGAAGACTCAGGGTCACGCCTGCAATACAGTTCAACATAGCGAATACTATACGAACATAGAGAGTTTGTCAAATCAAATTAAATCGGGATCTAAGTCGGGATTACAGGAGGACATTCCTATTTGGCCCGAGAGTGCTCCCGCACGCTTCCTTCGCCTGGTGATCTCTGTCCGGTGATCGCATCGGCAGTTACAAATATCGGCTCGATGTCGGTGGGCAGGGATTTCAGACGGTCCATGGCCCGTTGTACTTCCGGACGAATCACGCTGTAACGGGAAAGCATTGTCTGGGCGGCGTTGTAGTCTCCCTGGGCTTCGGCAGTGAGCAAATCGTGGTCGAGGTCCCTGACGGCGCTCTTGATCTTCTCAAGGTTGACGTTAAACGTGCCATCGGCGTTGGCGACATAGGCGCCTTTGTCGAGGAAGAAATTGAACTGCATAGCCATGCCCCGGGCGTGCGCGTCTTGTAGGCCAAAGCGCAAGGTACGGAACGAGGACGCCAGATAAGTGGTATAGAGCCGGCGCTCGGCTTCCGGACCGTGGGGAATGCTTATCTGAAGCGCGCCTCGATCGGCTTGCGACATCAGGTACTGCAGGGCGAACAGGCCGGTGATATCTGCTTTGGCCTCCTCGATTGCGCTGTAGAGCCCTTTCAACTCCTGCCGGGGATTGGTGTCGCGGCCATTCACCTTGATCTGGTGCGGGCCAAGACCGTGAGTCAGTTCGTGAGCTACGATGTGGGTAAAGAACAGGTCGAAATTGACGTCCTTCTGGTCGGCGCTGGCGAGCACCACGCGCGAGATTGGAACTAGAGTGGCTTTGAACTTTGCCTCCTGGATGTTCTTGAGCATCACCCGTTTGCTGCCCTTCTGCTGCACCACCCGCTCATCGTTGGGCAGATTGTAGGCTGCCGTCTGAACGCCGTGGTTGCCATCACCTGCCGCAAAAACTTCATTGACGACTCGAATCGGCGCAAGGGCTCCCAATTTGGGATTGCGAAACTGCGGATCCTCCGGCAGATTGTTTTCGATCTCCTGGAGGTGCTGGCCGAGGAAGGCAAGCCGAGCCGTCTCCTGGTCGTCGCGAAGATTAACGTAGGCTTCAAAGGCCGCTTTGTACCCAAAAATCTCGTCATTATATGTCTCATAGGGACCGATGGTCACATCCAGAGGAGCGTCCAGGTCCATCCAGGCTACATCGCTCTCAAAGTAATCATTGGATTGAAAGGCAGCGGCGCGAGTCGTCAGAAACTTCTTTAGGCTTGCATTGCTGGTAAGACTGGCGGCTTCGCGCAGAAGCTTCCCCGCCTGTTCCAGGTCGGCTTGGTATTCCTGGCTGTAGGGCGCCATCTTGAGCTTGCGATTGCTGTCGCGCCGGAGGACCGTGAAGAAACCGAGTGCCTGGGCCTTCTCGGCATCCGAGAGAGTCTTGACCCAGTTTTCAAATTCATCCTTGGTCATGTCCTCAGGATAGAAATTCGCGCCCGCAGGTTTTTTTGCTGGAACGCCCTGAAGGAATGCCTTGTGCTCATCGATCTCCGACCATGGCCCTTTATTGATCCAGAAATAATGCAGACGCTCACGGCCGAGAGCTGATTTGTCCTGCTGGAGCTTTTGGTAAAGCGCTACATCACCGCTCCAGAACTGGTTCATAAAGATGTGGTTCACAATACGGGCCGCTTGCACCAGTTGGACCAAAGCCTTGCGGTCGCCCGCAGAGAGTTTGGAGGTGTCCACCTGCAAAGGCGTGGGCGCAAAGCGGGCCGACATCGTTTTGAGTTCTGCCAGATCTGGAACTGAAGTGGAGGTGGCCGTCTCTTGAGCGATACAGGTAGTCATAATGAGCACTGAAGCAAGAAAAATCCTGCGCATAGATGTAAGGATAGCATTGCGATTTGGAATTCATAATCCGATGGAACAATTAAACACTTCTAATCATGGCAAAGGGAGCTTTAGGAAATTTGTATAGGCAGATAAAGGGCGATTTGAAAGAATGGAGAGCATCGCTACGATAGATCATTCAAGAAGGGGAACTGCAAATGAGCATGAATCGCCGTACTTTCATTCGCGAGTTTACGTTTACGATTGGCTCAGCGACGATGTGTTTCTGGTTGGAAAGCGAGAGTGCCTGGGGACAGGGCGGGCCGGAGTGCACCTTGCCTGCTGCCAGAGCAACTACATGGGTTCCCAGCGAGCCTAAAGTGTTGAAGCGGTTTTCAACCACTGAAATGGATCAACCGGCCCATGCCGCCGCTTTGGCAAAATACCGCGAGGCTATCTGCAAGATACGGGCTTTGCCGGCCAACGACGTTATAGGTTGGGACAAGCAGATTGCGCAGCACTGCCTGAGTTGTGCGCCCAGCAAACCGGATAACATTCACTTCAGCCAATATTTTCTTCCCTGGCATCGGGCATTTCTCTATTCTTTGGAGCGTATCTTACGCAAATTGAGCGGGGACGACGATCTTCGCCTCATGTACTGGAACTGGGAGACAGACCGCACCGTGCCCGCGATTTATACGAAGGCCAACCAATGTTTGTTTTACCAGAACCGTGGTTTTCAAGGGTTGTCGCCAGCGGATGTCAACGTACAGCCGCTACTAACAACCGCTACATGGGCGCAATTTGGTGGTGGCGGCTCCGGGCAGACCGGGGCGGCCTTCGGAGGACCCCATGCTAACGTTCACGATGCTTTCAACGGCGACATGTCGGATCTCCAATTCTCACCCCGTGATCCCATCTTTTACGCACATCATGGCAACATTGATCGTCTGTGGTCGTCATGGGTCAAGGCGGGCCATGCGAATCCAGACTTCGGCCAGGCTAAGGTGTACTTCTACGATGAAGACCGCAAGTTCCGCTCGCTTCTTCTCAACGAACTGCGCGATGAGAGGAAATTGGGATATGAATACTCCAGCCTGATGAGCCCACGTTTTCGTATCCCAGTCAGGAATTTTGCTCTGGCGCTGAACCATGCCTTGGTGCAGCCTGATCCCGAAACGCACCGGAAAATCGTCACCGAAGCGGCTGAGACCCGCACCCTGGTTGTTCACAACATAAAAGGCCTGGAGAAGTTTCCGACGTCCAATACTTTTGCTATTTTCGGCGATAAGGATCCCAAGGTAGGCACAACGGCGGAAGATGATCCAGAATTTCTCGGCATGGTGGCCACTGTGAAAGCGGGCGGCAAGGTTCTCGGGGGACCGCTGACTGCCGCCCTCGACTTGACTCCAAAACTGGCTCATGTCCTGAGCAAGGACAAGAAGTCATTCCGGCTGTCCATTGCTCCCATCGACCGCCAGACCGGAAAGACGACTGCGCCCGCTATTCCTCTAGAAGCAGAGAAGGTTGCGCTAGTAGAATAAGGAGAATATGCATCCGTGGCTGCGTTGCGCCGTTGTTTGTGGTTTGCTGATGTGTAATTCCGCCACGAAAAACAACGAACTCAGGTTCCATCTCAGTATTCCTAAAGCTATAGCGGCGCAGGAGGAGCGCCGCTTAGCCGGCGATGCAGCCGCTCCAGCGCCGGTGCTGATATTGCATGGACTTGAATTTGGAGCCAATGAAGGCTTCAAGATCGAACTCCTCGGCGAGGCCAAGCCGGGCGGTTCTCCTGTCTCTCTGGCTGTTACCGGAGTGGTCGGACATCCTCAGCGGACACCCCAGCTTCCCTTGCGAAAAATTGATTTACCCGTACCGTTGAACGATGCTGCGGCGCAACTTCTCGCCAACCATACGGAGGTAACCATCATTGTGCATTTCGACCACGTTGACCCCGACCGCCCGCCGGTGAAAATCGATAGCATCTACTTCTCGACGCCGGCCAAGGAGTAATCAGGGCTGCCTTTCCAGGCTTTCTGCCAGGTATTTTTATTCCTTAATAAAACGATTTAATAAATTTATTGAATAGAACCGGTTTATGTAGTAGGATTCTACACCGGACACCAGCTCGACAGCGCCGCCTGCAATGACCGGGCCATCTGCAGGGCGACTTTTTTGCCTTACTTCGCGTCCCGGCGCCGTTCCCCCAAGGCTGAAGCGCACGATTTCCAAAATCGTCGCCGCTCCAGAGAGACAAAACTGGAGTCACGAACCGTTAAGGAGATCATCGAATGAGGTCCCGTTCCCTAGTTGTCTTGTGCATCGCAATGGCGCTGTGCTGCATAGTGCCCGTCGCTGCATTTGCTCAAACCGTTCCCAACTGGGCGCCCAATACTGCCTATAAAATCGGCGACCTGGTTATGTTCAACGGCCAGGAGTTCAAATGTATTCAAGCTCACACCTCCCAAGTCGGCTGGGAGCCACCTAACGTCCCGGCGCTTTGGAGCTTAGTCAGCGGCACTCCCAGCCCCACTCCCACACCAACGCCCACCCCGAAGCCAAGCCCAACACCCACTCCGACACCAACACCAGCGCCTGGTGGAGGCGGAGGGTGCGCTCCTCCATGGAATTCCACCACTGCTTATCACGGCGGAGATGTTGTGAGCGTGGGCACAAACAACTATACTGCGCAGTTCTTCAGCCAAGGCGCAAACCCAACGACGCCTGGAAACAGCGGCCCTGCCGGTACCGGTGATCCGTGGTTCTCGCCCGTTCCCTGCGCGACGCCCAGCCCTACGCCGACACCGAAACCAACTCCTACACCCAACCCGACGCCCACTCCGACTCCTCTTCCACCGGGCAGCCTGATCTTTGCCGCTTATAAAGACGTAACGATCAATGCAGACTTCAATACCGGTCTCCAGAGATCAGCCGTAACCGGCACAGTCCAGCCAGTTACCAGCGCCATGCCCAACAAGACGCTGATCTGGGCATTTGCCACCGGCACTTGCGATTCCGAATCGTGGGCCGGCATCACTCCAGCCCAGGAAGCCACCAATGTGCAAGCCTTCGTGAATGCAGGCAAGAACTACATCATCAGCACTGGTGGCGCTGCCGGCACGTTTGACTGCTCCAGCGGACAGGGGTTGATCAATTTCATCAATCGATATAAATCGCCCAACCTGGTCGGAATCGATTTCGATATCGAGGGCGGCCAGTCACAACAGGTTGTGGACAATCTGATCAACGCGACTAAGGTTGCGCAAGGCCAGTTCCCCAATCTTCAATTCAGCTTTACCATCCCCTCGCTCGGCTCCCTCGCGGCGAACCCAATCACCGGTGGCAGTGTCGGCACGACGGTGGTTAACGAGATCAAACGCTTGGGCCTAAGTGGCAACTATGTCATCAACCTGATGACGTTTGACTATGGTTCAACCAATCCGAATAACTGCGTAGTGGTAAACAATCTCTGCGACATGGGGCAATCCGCGATCGCAGCCGCTCAAGCACTGAACCAGCAATCCGGCATCCCCTTTAACCATATCGGACTCACCCAGGATATCGGGCAAGCCGATACGCAGGACGAGGTTACCAGCTTGCACGACATAGACACCATTAGCGCCTTCGTCAAGTCCAATGGCTTGGTGACCACTCGTTTTTGGGCGTTCGACCGCGATACACCGACCGGGAATGGCGGCGCCAGTACGATGAACGGCAACGGCGCGCCAGCTCTCGCCTACACCCATGAGTTCATGAACAGCTTGGGTATCCCATAAACCATAAATAGGGCCTGCAAGAATGGGCCGTATCCAGTTGGGCCGGTCTAGACGAAGATTTCGGACCGGCCCATTTTTTAGCTACCATCATTTTTTTTGGTTGCTTGCCAGAACGCCAGTCCCTAAGCGACACTTTTACCGCTTCAAATTCGCAGGAGGAAACATGGCAAGCTCTGCAAGTCAATCTGGATCAAGGCCGGAAACGTCAAAAGCTGCGTCTGTCGGGTGTTGGCTGGGATTGTTGGGAGTGCTGATCTTATTGGTTGCTGGTCCTGGTTATAAATGGCATGTGTGGAACCTGAAGATCGGTTTGCTGGTCATGATTCCCGCTGCGCTGCTTCTGGGCTTGATCGCCATCATCCTTTCGGTCGCCGGGATTTTTCGCTCGCAAAGCAAGGGGCGCGGACTGCTGGGGCTCATTTTGGGACTAATTGCAGCAGGGTTGCCGGCCAGTAATATCAACACGGCTGCGCACTCTCCCATTCACGACGTCAGCACCGACACCAATAATCCTCCGCAGTTTGCCGCCGTGATGCCCGCACGCAATGCTGTTCAAGACGGAAACCCAACAACCTATGACGGCAAGACGGCCCAAAAGCAACGTGATATTTACCCTGATATCACTCCCGTGAACCTCGACGTTGCCCCTGCCCAGGCGTTTGATCGTGCCCTGTCTGCGGCCCGCGCCTTTGGATGGGAGATCGTGGCCAGCGATCCCTCTCAAGGCCGCATTGAAGCCACCGCGACTACCTACTGGTTTGGATTCAAAGACGATGTCGTCATTCGAATCACATCCCAGGGAAGCGGCAGCCGCGTCGATGTGCGTTCGCTCTCACGCATCGGCGAAAGCGATGTGGGCATGAATGCGAAACGCATCAGGAGCTATGTGAGCAAGCTGAAAGCCAACTAAGCAATCGGGTGATTCGCGCGTGATCGGGTGATCTGGTGATCGGAAAACCCGACGCTGATTCTAAACAGCTTATGAAAGTGTCACAGAAGAAAAGAGGTAAAGTGCGTCGCTAACGAGAACAAAACTCACGTTGCAACGCGCATAACCGGCTAGAGTCCTTGGGCCAGCCGCTTCCAATCAGTGCGGCGTAGCAGTCACGCTCAACTCATAGCTATGGGTTGAGGCAACGTCATCAACTGTCTCAAGGACGATAGGCACACCGGGTTTTATCTGCGTATCGACATTCATTCGGATTTCCCGGGTGACGGGCGGCAGGTCTGAGGACGGATTCTCCTGGCTCACAAGAAAGGTCATGGATACCTCGACGTGCAGATCAATCTCACCTTCCGGGTGAGGGAAGCACTTCATGTTGGCCGATAATCCCACCTCGGTATAGCTATACTGCCTATTTGAGGTAACCATGCCAACCGGAACCGGCACCCGGCTGTTTGAATGAACTTCTGCACGATTATTGGTGAGCAGATCAAACTTCCTAACATTAGTCCTTTGTTTCCCACTGATCTCGGTCAGCGTGTACTCGAATCGCCAGGGTTTGGATGAATTGAAGTTCGGCTTCTCTTTCTTGGCGGGCGGATTTGTGTCTTTGGCAGCAGGTGGACTCGTGTCTTTAGGAGCGTCTGCCTGCTGAGCGCTCATCGACGCTGCTGCCGCTAGAACTACAGAAATGATCAATGCTTTTAACTTCATCTTTTTTCTCCCTCTTTTAACCACTCTTCGAATGCACGTTGATGATCTGCGTGTTGCCGGGCGTCTTCGTCCATGGCCTTAGCAATAAGCGACAAATGTTCCGGTTTGCTTTCAGCAAGTTGCATTAACAGACGCTCTTGCGCATTGGGAGCAAGATCGCTGGGGAATGCCGCTTGCTTCGGTACGACAGTCTGGTGTGGATCGGCAACTGCCCGGTGCGCTGGCCGGGTATGAGATCCAGCACTCCGGGATTTCTTTACATCATTCCTGGTCAGGGGAATCTCAACCACTCCTGTAGCCGTTGCCGTGCCTGGCGCAGGTGCGCGTGCGGCAATCTCAGGATTCGGCGATGTTGTTTTTCGCGGCATCCGAAGCCATAGCCCGGCAACCGCAATCGCGATCACTGCACCGGCCAGAGTCCACCGCCATCTCCAGGGCACATTCGACCCAGGTTGTAATTGGTCGTGGGCTTGGGACTGAATGATGCGCCGGTACAATCCAGAGGCGATGCGCTCGTTGGCGATGTGGGAGAGCATCTTCCGATCGCGGGCCAGCAGGTCATCAATGCGCTGGTCGTCCTTTTTGCCGTCATTTCTTTCAGGGCGCATATTTGTTCTCCATTGTGGCTTGCCATTTCTCCTTGAGCAGGCTGCGGGCACGAGAGAGCCGTGAACGCACGGTGCCATCGGGTATCTGAAGAACTTTGGCAATCTCTTGCGACGAAAGTTCTTCCACTTGCGAAAGCTCCATCACTTCCCGAAGCTCCTCCGGCAAAGCCCGCAGCAGGGTGGTAAGCATTGCCAGTTCCTCATCGCGCTCATGGTCACTGCAGGCCGCCACCGGCTCAGCAATCTCATCGATCGGGACATGCTGGCGCTGCTGCTTTCGGCGATCGATAGCCGCGCGTTGAGCGATCCGGGCTATAAAGGTCCTCTCATCGCGAATGAAGGCCCAACGATAGCGGTAACGCATGACGCGCAGAAACACCTCCTGCGCCGTATCTTCTGCATCTTCCGGGTTACGCAGAATCGAGTAAGCAATCGAAAATACGAGCCGCCCGTAGGCCTGAATCATCCGCTCGACTCGCTCTGCTTCGGATTCCGTTAATACAGTGGTCTGAATCCACTTCACGTTTGCATACACCGAAAATCACCGGCCTTCATACACTAGACCACTCTAAGAACGAATTTGTTCACTTAATTTTGCCGAGCTTTTTGGCCCCGTCCCCACAATGATTCGCGCACCCGTTACAATAGCCGCCCATGAACGTCGTTTTCGTATCGCTCGTCGCGTTTCTGGCGCTTCTGTCGAATGCCTACAGCCGAGAGAAAGTCGAGGCAAATGCAACTGACAAGCTGGTGCTGGAACCGTAGTCGGCTTGCGATGCAAGGACAATCGGTTTTTTAGCAGCCTATAATCCAAAACATGCGGTGGGGTCTTCTTCTCTTCATATTTTTATGCGGGCGGATGGCCGCAGCAGCCGATCTCACAACCAGCCTGCATGAATATTTTCAGAAGGCTTGCCAGTCCAACCATTTCATGGGGGCCGTCTCCATCAGCGTAAACGGTGAAGCAAAGTTTGCCGAGGCATGCGGCTGGGCGGACGCGGAGTGGCAGGTGGCCAACCGCGTGGATACACGCTTCCGCACCGGCTCGATTGCCAAGCAGTTTACCGCCGCCTCAATCCTGCTGCTGCACGAGCAGGGAAAACTGGGGTTGACGGATGCAGTAGGGAAGTTTCTGCCCGACCTGCCGGAAGCGTGGCGCTCAGCGACGATCCATCAGCTACTCACGCATACTTCGGGTGTGCCATTTCCCAGCTACCAAGGGCCGGCCTGGGAACACTACTCGGCGCTGGCCACATCGCCAAAGGAATGGATTGACTTGGTGCGCGACAAACCTCTCCTTTATGCACACGGCACGCGGTTCACATACAACAACACAGGCTACTTTCTGCTGGGCATGATCATCGAGAAAGTTTCCGGAATGAAGTATGAGGACTTTGTCCAGAAGCGCCTCTTTGACACGCTGGGCATGAAGGATTCCGGCTTTGATTACGTGGAGAAGATCATTCCCCTCAGGGCGCGTGGATATTCTCTGGGTAAAGGCGGCGAACTCGAAAACGCAGCCTTTCTTAATCCTCGGTCAGCGTGGTCGGCAGGAGGATTTTATTCTACGGTGCATGACATGACCGTTTGGTCTGAGGCGCTGGCGCATGGCAAGCTGCTCAATGCCGATTCCACGCGCCGCATGTTTCAAGTCTACCCGGAAACCGCAGCTTACGGCATGCACTATGGCTACGGGCAGGTAATCGGGGAACGCTTCAATCACAAGTTGCAGTATCACGGCGGCGGCATTAAGGGATTCAATTCCGTCCTGCAGCGGTATCCGGATAAGGGCTTGGTCATCGTGGTTTTTTCCAATGTGGATTCTGATGATGGGCCGTCAGTCACGGTGAAGAGTTGGGAACTGGGCGACGGACTAGCGAAAATATGGTTCGAGGAGCAGGCTCGCTGATCCAAAGGCCCACGATCGCCATGGCGATGAATGTCGCTGAGGCAGCAGCATGAATGGAACTTATCGAGTCACCATCCAACTCAGCGCCGCCCAAACTCCATAGATTTTTTCAGCTCTTCCAACACTTCATAGACAATTGGACAGGTAAATGTTCGCTCAAGCATCGCCATCAAGCGGAGCACGAATTTCGGCTCATACAGATATGGATAGCCGCTGCACTCAGCAGGACGGTCCTCGTAAACGCTGCAGAGACTATCTTTCAGGAAAGGACAAGGAGTTGAGCGTGTGGTCCAGGGCTTGTCGTCGAGAGACCCCGAAGGCTCCAGATATGCCTCGATGAATGCTTGACGTGTCATTGCCAGACGGCGCGCCAGCCGATCAACTTCTTCTTCGCTGAATCCCGGCTGCACCTCCCGGCAGCAATTGGCGCATTTGGTGCAGTCGATGCCGGCCCAGACGCGACGAGTCGCTTCGAAGACCCGGCGGTCAATTTCGCCGGATCCCAGATTGCACTCGGCCTTCAAGAACCGGCGGAACTCCCAATTCTCGTCCTCTTTTCTCTCCGCCAGCGTACGTATTTGCACAAGATCGAAAGCCATAAATGTCCCTGTACTAAGTTAATTCGCGGCTAACGACATTGCCAAATGCCTACCGCAGGCTCTGCGCCTATTTTGGCGACACCAAGGTGTCAGTACGGCTTCCCTCGTCTTTAATAGCGTCAGCGTTCGCTGGATCGTCATCATCACCGGGCAGTCTGAACGCCAAGACTCGGTTGCCGCGGTGGCGGAATTGGAAAAATTTGTCTGGGAACAACGAAGCCGTTTCCGCGCCAACTCCCCAATAGACCCATCTTCCAATCACGGCAGGCCCGCTTTCGATACTGCCGGAGGCTGCCTCCGAGCCATCAGCAAGTTTGACCTTTTGATGGAATTCGAAAAGCTTCTGGCCAGTATCGGCGTCCAGAGCCACCATGGTTCCACGTTGATCGGCATAGCCAATGAAGACCACGCCATTGCCGACCGTCAATGTGCCAAAGGCTTGTGCTTGGGAAAGCGTCCCCTTGATTCCGTCGATGGCTGGGCGTTGCCAAACGATTTCTCCCGTCGCAGCATCAACAGCGCTTACCATCCCGGTGATCGTCTTGAGCTTGTCGCTATCAGCGAATACGTTGATCCCATCCGCTGATATATCTGCAGGTGGATTCACCAATGTCCAGAGTTCGCTTGGGCCGCTGGCTGGCCCCTTGAGAAATGCTGCCGGAGCTCCGGTTCCGTCCGGATCAGGATAGCTGTTTGGGTAATCGTTAAGTCCGAAGATGATGTTTGGTCCCGGGAACGGCAGTACCAAGTCCGAGGGTGACGGGTGGGAAAGGGGCGTGGCTGCATCCCTTTTCTCAAATTTGCCTACGCGGACGCCGAGTGCGGTGAAGCCATTCACGGCGAGAAAATTTTCAGCAGGGACAAAAGCTCTGTGGATGTCTCTACCCGAGTTACGAGTGTTGGTTGTGCCGAAGTAGATACGTTTGCCGTCGGTTGCCCGGCCAAATTGCAAGCCACCATAAATGCCGCCTGGGTCGACGTTGGTCTCCCAGACTTTCTTGCCCGTATCGGCGTCCACGGCAAATAACCTTCCATCTTTATTGCCTGCAACGACGAGGTCCCTTCGTGACCCGTCCGGCATGCGGAGATCCTTGACCAGCGTCGGCATGTGCCCGAAACCCATATCAGGTCCAACCGGGTCTTGATCGCAATTGGCGGCGTTGGCGATGCCAACCGGAAAGACGAGGGGAACGGCCGTGCTCCAACCATAAAAATCTGGAGCGCCGCAAGCGTGATTCCACGAATCATAGAGGTGCGCGTAGAAGACCCATTTGACCTTCCCAGTGTCCATGTCGAGCGCGAGCATGGCGTTGGCATAGGACTTGAGCTTTTCGTTGAGGTTCGTACAGGTGACGCCGGCAGGCAGCCCAGGAATGTTCGCATTGGGGTCGCCTGTGCTTCGGCGCGCCTGCTCGCAGAGTTCGGCAACTCTTGGGGCCGTCTCGGTTTGCGCGGTGGCAATGTAAATTTGCCTTCTTTCAAGATCGAGTGTTGGATTGTGTCCGTAGGTGGATGTTCCAAAAAAACCCTTTGGAGTCAATAAGGCTCGCAATTCGCCGGTGAGTTCGTGGTCCGGGTCATTACCGATCACCATATGTTGCTTCCAAATGATTTCTCCGGTGTTCACGTCCATGGCAAGGAGACTTCCGCGGGAGGAGCAGCAAGGGTACTTCGAGCCGCGCACAATCGGTTGTGTGAAAATGTCCGGGTAAGCCCGTGACCAATCCTCTTCCCAACTTCCAACCGGAACAAAAATTCTGTTTCCGTGGCCACTGATTGATCCCGTAATTTTGGAGGACCGATGATCTTCTACCCGCTTGCGCCAGACCACATTGCCGGTGTTCCTGTCTAAGGCAAGGACAATTGCACCCGACCCGGTAGTGCATACTCCGGGAGCCGGTGATTGGCCAGTGACTTCGCAGAGCGGCTCAACCAGCCCGAAGTTACTGCCGACAATGACCAAACCATGCGTAATCAGCGGCGTATTTCTGGAGCTGGTCACTACAAAACCTGGAACGGACAGGTCCTTGATGTAGTTTTTCTTCCAAACAAGCTGGCCTGTAAACCGGTTCAACTTGGTAATGTTGCCGGAGATATCGTTGAAGTAGAGAAACTTCCCGTCCACCGCTGGTGTCGATGATACAGAACCGAACCCGGGAGAAATGGTGCCTGTGTCTGCTGTGGTCAGATATTCCCACTGCAAGCGCAAGTTGCCGACACTGTTTTTGTTAATCGGCCCGCCTTGAAAGCTTCGAGTGTTTTGGATATCTATTCCTTGAGCCCAAAGATTTACACCACCAATAACAGCGAAGATTGCAGCCCACAGCATTACCGATCTGATCTTGCGGATTCTCACAAGCGCCTCCTTGCCTGATTCGAGGCGGCAATTGTACGTGTGATTTTCCCAAATGCAAACCCGTTTTGGAAAATATTTTGGTCCTCGCTTCAATGGAATTACAGACGATGCCCGACAAGATAATGTCACGGTTTCTGTAAAGTACATGACCTTCCAGACCTGTACTCTTCCAAAGATTTCGGAGGGAAAGGTATCTACCCTATGCTGTCATAGAAAGCCGGCTCACTTCAGCGATGAGCGCGTGCCAGCTCTCGCGTTCGCGCCGGGGATCGACCAGCGGTTTGAGATCGCTGATGCGCCGTGCCAGTTCACCGTAGAATGCAGAGTCTGTTTCGGCCCGCTGCATGGAAAGGCAAAGCGCGCGAGTGTCGCCCGCTGGAAAGTAGGCGGGATAGTCTGGTCCGAGGATACCGATAGAACCGGGGATCAAAGTGGAAATGACCGGCACGCCAGCAGCGATGGCCTCGCTCACGACGTTGGCTCCGCCTTCCAAAACAGAGGTCAGGGCCAGCAGGTGGGAGCCGGCCAACAGACGCAAGGCGCGTTCATGGGAGAGATCTCCGAACCAGACATAGCGCGGATTGCGGCGCTGCTCGGCCTCGGCTTCGCCAGCGAGTTCCGCATCGAGAACACCGCCGGCATGCGCTATTTGCACCCGTGAATCGGCGGGCAGGCCGCGCGCAGCATAGGCTGCACGCAACGGATCTTTCACAGCACGCAGATGGGCCAGGACGCATACGCGAAATGCATTGCCATTGGGCCTGTCGGGCTGCCCGGACGCCTCGGCCGATTGATAGATGACCCGGCATTTGCCGCGGAGATGCGCGGGAAGGGCATCGACAGCCCGCGGCTGGAGCACAACTAAGCGTGAGGCTATTTCGAGTGACTGCCTGGCTTCCGCGCTGCTCTCCATATCCTGATAGATATCGGTGCCGGTAAGAGCCACGATGACGGGAATATTAGGATGCGCATGATGGAAGCGGTCGAGTATTGGGAAGCTTCGCCGGGCGTGCAAGGTAATCAGCAAGTCGTGTCTTGTTTGGAGCGAGCCAGGCCACTCGTGCGCCACATGGACTTGATGTCCTAAATCTTCCAGGAGCCGGGCCCAGCGCTCGGCGGTTGTGCGGTTGCCAGTATGGGTCTGCACCCGCGCTGGATTGATCAGCAGGATGTTCACATCTGATCCTGCCGCCGGCACGTGCGAAAGCCCGCCCAAACATCGCGGCGATCTGGAGTGTAGAAGTTGCGCCACGTATTGCGCAGCAGCCGCGGCTGGGTTGTCCAGGCGCCGCCGCGCAGCGCCTTGTGCGTTCCAAACCAGGGCTGCGAATATTCGCGATAGGGATCGACCTCGAAGCCCGGGTAGGGGCCGAAATTATCCGCTACCCACTCCCATACGTTCCCGATCATCTGGCGGCAGCCGAACGCGCTGTCGCCGGCTGCGAAGGCGGCCACATCCGCTGTGCCTCCAGCACCACCACCCAGGTTGGCTTGTTGCGAGTTCGGCGAAGAACTTCCCCAGGGAAAATATCGCTTGGTTTCGGCCAGAGCCCCACCTGTGTGTTCAGCCGAGGCCGCTATCTCCCATTCGGCTTCCGTCGGCAGGCGCCGTCCAGCCCAATTGCAATAGGCCTCCGCTTCCCACCAGTTAACGTGGAGCACTGGACGGTGCGACTCAAGTGGCAACCAGCGGTCGAAGTCCCGGCGCAGCCACCGCCCGGAAGATTCCCGATGCCAATAAAGAGGAGAGTCCACGCCCGCGCTTTTGAGCCAACTCCGGCCTGGCTCGCTCCACAACTCCTGTCGCCGATAGCCACCTGCATCCACGAACTCTTGGAACTCGCCCTGCGTAACCGCGGCCCGCGCGATGGCAAAAGGATGTACCTCAACCGAGTGCGCCCATTTCTCGTTGTCAAAGACGAACGATTGTCCGGGCAAGGCTCCGAGCTGGAAGAAGCCTCCGGGAATCTCTGCATCGCTGCGCAAAGGCCCCCCTTGATCTCCAACCGTGCCATCCGGCGCACGACATGACAGCGGCGCGGGATAGCCGTGCGTCTGCCGAGTGTACGTAAAGGCCTCGTTGTGCATGTCTTCATGGAAGACACCGAGTTGGATGAAATAACGCTCGTCGCCGGAAAGATTGCCACCCTCGATGCGTTCGAGAACCGCATCGCGCACGGCTGTAAGATAGGCCAAGGTGTCCTGGCGTGAAGGCAGCAATAAGTCCCAGCGGGTGTCGTGTGCGATGGCGGCCGAGTCGTACAACGAATCCACACCAGAACGTACCGGGAGTTGATTGGCGGCGTGCCGAAGCGCCCATTTTTCCTGGAACCAGGACACATGACCGATCTCCCACAGCAGCGGGTTGACGATGGCCAGGCGCGGGCCCATTAGCTGTTCGTCGGAAAGATCAGCCACCAGATCAAAAGTGCGCGCACGCGCATCCCGGACCCACTCGGCAAGATCTGCGTTCGTTGGGGTCAGCACATTCTCAATTATGCTCTGTTGGTCCACTTCAAAATTCCAGAGATTAATATCACGGCTTTTCGCGTGCTAACAGTACAAGACCATCCGGACTTGACCGTCACAACGAGGAACAACTCTGGGCTCTGGCACTGCGACTCCGCCGCGAACATGGTCGCCCAACTATTATAATATTCAGGGCCTACATCGGGGGCGCCATGTGTATTGTTTGCGAACACATGCTCTATGAGGAGCACCGCAATAATTATGATGCTTGTGCAAATGGGAGCACCATGATGGGAATTCCACAGATGGTTTCCAGCAGGTATCTCGCCCCGGCAATGCTCTCACCCATGCGGTCTTGCTCTTTCAGGCCTTGAGCGTAGATCACTATCACATCGCCGGGTTTTGTGACTTTTAGTCTGTTGATGGGTGTGTCGTGGGGTTGGTCGAATACGTCTGCCAGGCGCAGGACTCCAGCCAGAGATTTGGTTATCTGCTGCAAAGGCCCTGGCAAACCGGCGAATCGCTTGTGATCGGGCCGGGGAAGTGCGCCCCGGTGATAGCGGGCAATCAGCGCCACCATGTCCAGGTCCTCCGGTTTCCAGCCAAAAGGAAGGACCAGTTTCCGAATGAGGCGAGCGGTCGCCTTGTGATGGCCAGCGTTGCCCTGTGAACGTCCAACATCGTGCATGGTGGCTGCAGCCTGCAACAGTTCGCGCACGTGGCGGCCATCCGTTTCCAGCACTCCCAGGCGCGTCAAGCCGTCGTAAAGTTGCAGGCTGAGACGGGCGATCTTCCTGCTGTGCTGGAAATCAGAGTCAAGAAAAGAAGCCCAGGTGTACAGCTTCTTGAAGACAACCTGCCTGGCCTCTTCGCCTTGGGGAAGGGCTGACCTCCATAGCGACCAGAGCGAAGCGCTATCTCGTGAATGACGACCGATCATTTTCTCGCGATATTTGCCGACTCGGGCTTCACGCTCTGTCTGGGTGCGCTCTGCCCATCTCTCGCGATCTTCCGGTGATTCCACAACTCCCGCTTGGAGTGCTGTATCCCAAAGAACGTCGAGGTCATGGATTTCACCCAACAGGTCCTGGATTTCCTTAAGACTGCTGCCCAAGCGTTCGTGGAGTTCAGGAAGAAAATTTTCAACGACGTAGCGAAACTTCTTGACCCCGATACGCAGCCGGTGCCAGGCAGTCTTGCTTCGATTTCGAAGCGCGCTGCCGTGCAATCTGCGCGCGTCCGCCCAGCGCTCCAGCGCAATGCTCTGAAATGGCGTGCTGCCCGGACGAAGGCGGCGGGTACGGTTGGGAAGATATTTGGCCCAAGTCTGCCATTGCTTGCGGTCGAATTTCGCAAGCGACTCGCTGGCGTGGGCCTTAAAGGTGTGTTCCTGGTTCTTTAAATAGTCTTGGAACTTTTGAGTTACGGGGTCTTCCACAGCTCCGAGCTTCTCGCCCCATTCCATCATCACATGGCAGTCACGCAGGTCGCCAAGACTGTCGAACAGTTCCTTGCCCGCCTTGCGCATTTTTTTCCAGGCGGGATCCGGGTCAATGGCCCGAAATCCCTCGGCGATGGAGCGGCAGCGGCGAAGAGCAACGCGTAGATCGTGGACGGAGTCTTCGTCGAAGCTGGCAGCAGCCTTATGGACTTCCTTCAGGACCTCGGTCATCCAATGGCCCAAACCGAATTTTTTGCCAGTCGCAGTTGGTGACGTCACGGAAGTAGCGTCCGAATTCTATTGGAATGATAACCGCGATAGGAAGTTCAAGGGCGTATTACTTCCAATGAGGTGTGAGCGCGCGACTTACCGGACCATGGCAGAGCGACGGCGGTCTGTGTATTCAATCCGGTGATCCAGCTTCTGCCTGGAGACCAAGCTGGTGGCGCGGTCGACAATCCGGGCCAAGTGATTGGAATATTTCGGCAAACGGCGTTCTGCTAAACGCTTTTTGGCTTCTTCAGCGCTGAACCAGGTTGGGTTGCGGTCGGCCTCTTCGGGAGCAGACACGCTGCCAACTTCCATGAGATAAGCGGCGATTCGGATTTCACTGCTGGGATAGCCACCAAGAATCCGTTTGGTGTCCAGGTAACAATCAAAGTGGCTAAGCTCGATCCTGCCAATGGCCCCAGCCTCTTCCCATGCTTCCCGCGCAGCAGCCTCGCTGGCGGATAGTCCAGGCTCCAGGCGTCCCTTGGGAAATGTCCATTTGCCGGCACTGGTATTCACCAGGAGAAATTCGATGGATGCTCTATGCCTGCGGTAGCAAATGGCTGCAACATGCGACGACTGCGCATGTGGAAAACGACGGGCGATTTTTCCAAGCAGTTTGATAACCGAACCTCGCGATGAGCTGTGCAAAACAAGGTGTAGAATTGCTGCACAATTTCTGTTGCAGCCTTTAACTTACTGCTGCGCAAGCCAAATCGCAAGATATTCAGTAACTATTTCACCGATTTTTAAAACAATATTAACAATTTAGTAACATAGGAGAGCCTAAATCCTCATTGCTTGCTTGCAGCTCTGGAGCATCGACGTACAAGCGTTTGTCGACAACCTCGGCGATAAAGCCTTCCATTCCAGTGGTGTGGTAAGTAAATTCACCAAGAAAAGCACCGTAGCGAGCTTCAGTTTCTGGATTTCTGTGCCTCAGATAGACGTCGATCTGCGGGCGTGATTTTCTGGTCTTAAGCGCCCGAATCAGCATGGAGCGAATGGCATAGTCCTCTACCGGGAGCGAATACCCGATCATGAACCAGTGGTCAGCGGTGCGCAACTCTTCGCAGGCGCTCTTCCAGACATTCAGTATGTTGATGTCGCGAATGTCCCGCACCAGGGACGGAGCTACCATCACTGGACTAAGGGGAGAGTGGCCGCAATGGCACCTGTTAAACGGGTTCTCCGGTTGATCACTCACCACGTGAAAGGGTTCGTTTTTCAACGCGTAGCCATCATTGCAGACGATCCATCCACAAAGTTCACATTTCATCCAATCAACCGAACCATGAAGCTTAAGCACGGAATGACGCGAGTCCAATGGAGACTGAAAGACAATGTCGCTTTCACCGTCGCGCCAATTCAGTCCAAAATTGACAGCCTTGTTGACGCGATCAAAACGGCGACCTGTATCCTCGGAGTGCATGAAGCATTCATACAACCCGCGTTCCACGATTTCGTCGTAGTTGGTGGACACCAGCGAAAAATGAGACTTGTTCCCTACATCGAACATCCACTTTGCCAGCCTTTGGAGATCGGAACGGGGTTCTTCTCCCGCAGGCCGGTGGATTCCGGGGAGCAAGTCCAGGATAGCGCGATCGAGAAGACGGCGGCAAAGAACCAGGTGTTCGGCCTTCTCTTGAGGCGCGGGAACCAAAGCACAAAGGAGCATATAGTCGATCAGGGATAGCACCTCAGTGATTTGCACGTATATCGGATTTATATCCTCGATCCCCGGCATTATCTTCTTCAGGAGTTGCCGTAAAGTCCGGCGATCCTCGACATCGTTGCCGAACAGGGATTCATCTTTGATCTTTTTTATGATCGTCGGGAGAATCTCGTTGTTGAGGGGTGCGCCAAACGCCTTTGATGCGCCGGCCCCTAGAAACATTGCGACCCGTGCGGTAGCACTCATATCTGTCTCCTGCTCTTGTTGAATAGTGATCATTTGCGAGCAAACGTTTCATCACAAAACAGGTGGTCAGCGGAGATTGTCCGGGAAATGGAAAATGAAGATCTCTTGGCAGACTCTGGGGGACGAAAATCACGCAATGAACAAATCTCTCACAAAGCTCTTCCAGCCTGAGGCGAATTCGGCATATTGTCCGGCGAGAAAAACCCGGAGAGCGGGTCCCAGGCGCAACGGCCGTGTCCGGGCAACGATGTTCAATCGCCGCTTGGAGAATTCCAGCCTGGCCTGAACCTCATCCAAAATCGCGTCTTTGCTCCCGAGAATTCCGTGCCAAAAGCTGTTCATCGAATTATTCTCGAAGATTCTTATAAGCTGCTGTTTCATGTCCTGCCATTTCTGGAGATCATGCTCGTAGTCAATCCGTTTGCTCCGCTTAGCGGCGGCGACAAGTTGTCCGAAATAGCCAAAATCCAGCTTATCGTGCATGCCGGCGGCGTCGCGGTGCCTCCGGTACAACATTAAGGGCTCTTCAATCCCGCGGATTTGTGTAAATCGAGAGGCAATAAAGCAAATCCAGTTGTCGTGTCCCCAATGCGGCGAGATGGGGAAAATCAACGGACCAAGCGAGGCGCGAAACGCCAAAGTGCAACCAAAGGCCGAGGACTGATGAATACGCGCTGAGAATGTGCTTGGTTTTTCGTCAAGAGTTTGAAACATCGCCGACACGGTCTTCCCGGTTGGCTTCAGGTTGATGTCGGTCACTGTTGCTGCAACTGAAACAACGTCGCACTGTGGGTCGCTGGCAAATAAGGCAGCCATTCTCTGCACTTTGGTAGGCAACCAACGGTCATCCTGGTCGCTGAGAAAGATAATGTCGCCCCGGCAGAGAGAGATGGCCTGAGCAAAATTTTGTGAAACCCCAAGTCGCGTGGAGTTGCGATGGAGACGGATGAGGCCCGGATGCTGGCGGCAAAAAGATTCGATAATCGTGCAAGTTTCGTCCTCGGAACAATCGTCACAGATCACGATTTCCTGGACCGGGACGGATTGGGCAGCAATGCTCGAAAGTTGCTCGTGCAAAAACTTGGCGCCGTTAAAGGTGCACATCGCTACTGAGAAGCACGGGTTTACCAAATCAGCCCCTTTCCAGAAACTCAAGCAACATTCAAGAAGTCAGTTCTTGTGCGCGACCAAGAAAAGTTCTTCTCCGGCATCGCGATCGAAATAGCCTCCAGCCCACTCCATGATGCTCATGATTTCAGCCCAGAGCCGAACAGAGAGACCAGGGTGGATGGCTGTTTTTTTGTTTCTCTTCAAGAACCTGCTAGCTAACAGCATGTCGCGTGCCGTCCGGGAGATCGCGCGGCATTCGCAACTGGCAAAGCCTGCCAGGGTGGACAATCGCGACAACGACGGTCGAGCAAAGATCTGCAAGTGTCGTGGAGGCTCCAGTCCTCTCCAGTGACTTTTGTAGAGCCGATGTCCCCAGCTTCGACTGTTGGGCGTGATAACGATGAGCCTGCCACTGGGTTTCAGAAGACGGTAGCATTCCTTCATCAGCGACAGCGGATCATGGACATGTTCGATGACGTGGCTCATGGAGATAACATCGAAGGACTCTGCCGCAAACGGTTGTGATCGCAAGCTACCCTGGCGAACGTTCAAGCCTTTCGATGCTGCAACCTGTACCGCTGCCGGATCGGTGTCTATGCCTTGCACTTGCCATCCGAGGGAGGCCATCCACGCCATTGTTTGACCGTTGCCACAGCCCACATCGAGCAAGCTAGCGTTTTCTTTCGCAGCAAGCATGAGGAATTGGGCATCGACAGCGGCCCTCCGGCTGGGAGCAAGATACAGAAGCAACCCCAACGCTTGTTGCCAGCGGGAAGCTACGTTTTGATAACCATATCTTTGAGCCAAATAGCCTGGCTTCAGGAAGCTATAAATACGCCGCACCCGTGAATCGCGGGGCGTAGGCGGGTCTTCATGCGTGTGGTAACTCGCATAGGCCTTATGCATGTCTGGCTCTACGGGCATGGGATCAAGCCAAGCCAGCCCACAGTCCGATTTTGAACATTGCTTCAGTGTCCATGTTCCAGGAGCGCCGAACAGGCGATCAACTAATCCCGTATAGAGAGTTTCGCCCGGAGTTCCGCATAGGCCGCAGTTTGGGAATGCGGATGATCTGATCCCATCAACCCTAATCTGGTCCGGCAATGTGGGATTGGTTATTGCCATGTGTATCCCAAATTAATTAAGAGACGATCTGCCGATAAACAGCGATTGTCTCAGTTGCCGAGCGGCGCCAGCTAAACTGACGGGCCTTTTCCAGTCCCTTCTGCCGCAACTCATCGGCTGTGCAGCAGTTGCTGAGCACGTCATCCATTGCATTGGCAAATACCTGTTCATCGTCAGGCGGAACGAGCAAAGCCGCTCCCCCTGCCACTTCAGGAAAGCTCGTGGTGTTGCTGGCAACCACCGGCGTGCCTGAAGCCATGCTCTCGACCACCGGCAATCCGAATCCTTCATACAATGACGGCATGACCAGCAGTTTGGCCTGGGCATACAAGCCGGGTAGCCGCTCGTCGGGGACATGTCCGGTCAGCACCACGATATCTTGCAGGTTCAAGGCCCGGATTGTCTCATGAATCTCGGATCCTCCTTGCAGCACCGGCAGCTCCGGTCCGGCGAGCACCAGTTGATAGTTTTCGAACTTGTTTCTTGAGCGGAGAGAGGCCACCGCCCGCAACAACAATGGAATATTCTTGCGCTGGGAAAGGGTGCCTACGTGAAGCACATAGTTCTTATGCAATCCGATACTACGGGCCCAGTCTGGGTCGATGCCGTTTCCCGGATGAAATCGCTCGTGATCGATTCCGCAATGAACCACGTGCACGAGGCTGGGGGAAATCCCATAGGAACGCAGCAACTCCGCTTTTGAGTGTTCTGAAATGCAGATTACCCCTGAAACGGTTTTCAACACCGAAGGCATCATGGCTTTTATGTAGGTCTGCCAGCGCCGCTCGAATTGTTTTGGAAATAAAAGGAAGCTGAGGTCCAAGATGGTAACGACACTTGGGCACGGACATCTGAGCGGCACAACAAAAGCAGGTGAGTGAACGAGGTCAAACCGCCGCTTGCGAAGTTGATAGGGGAAATAGAGATGGTTCCAAAAAAGACCGGTCATAGCCCGTTGCGCGCGGGCCAGGATCCCCTGATGTCCATATACGCCGCGTTTTCTTTGGGATGGGTCCCAGCCCTCGAACACTTCCAGCTTCAACTCCGGTTGGGCGCTGAGTTCATGAATCAGTTGCGATGCATAAACTCCGGTGCCGGTCGGATTCCTTCTGGCGAGCGAATTGTCCCACGCAACCTGTAGAGGCCGATTGTTCATTGATGAAGAGCCGGTCTCGGTGAACGTCTGCCTAAAGGCCCGCGATTCGCAAAGCGAATCGCTAGACGCTGATACCGGTAGTGGGTCAGTTTTTTAAACTGACCTACTACCGATGATATCAGCGGTTCTCAATGAATATTGAAGGATCACATTCGGCACGAGTAAACTCATGCCCTGATACCTTCAAGGGCTAAGCCAACACTGTTCACTTAGAAATTCTCTCCAGGGCCGGAGTCGAGTCAAATCGCTCTTGGGTTGTGCCCCGGTCAATACCGGAACAGGTAGGAAACTTTGATAAAAAACTGGCGGCCATCGTTGATAAACGACTTCCGCGTGCGCAGCAGGCCATCGGGGGTTTGGAAGAGAGATGGATCGAGGTTCTGCAAGTTGCTGTTGTAACCGGCGTAGATGGCGGTTCCGGGAGTCAGCATGTAGGTGAAGAGCGCGTCGCCATTGAAGTTTTTCGAGGCCTGCAACGTGGTGAGGCCGGGATTCGAGATGGTTGTGGTGTACTGTCCGATGAGGCGCAGCGAGAATTCTTTGGTGAATTGATAATTCCATTTGGAGCGGATGATGTGGTTATTGAAAATATTCAGGCGGCTTTGCTGGTCCACAAGCCGAGTCAGCAGATAGCTGTTTTCAATCGTCAGGCCATTTAAAGGGCGCACGGTGGATCGCAGGTTCGCAGCCGTGAAGTTGGTGACGATTGGCGGTCCCGTGCGCGGAACAAAATTGGTGGCCGTACCCATATCAACCTCTCCATTGATCGTGATCCACTTGAGAATCTGGCTGTTGAAAAATGGGCCGTATACGTGATGAGGATAATCGCGGTTCTGCGGCAAGGCGGGGAAATCCGATGGCCGTAACTGTTCCCGCTCAATGTTGGAAAACCAACCAAGGAAGGTCTGCCCCGGCAATTGCACCTGGTAATTGCCATTGAGGAAATAGGACAGTCTGGTTCCATTGTGGTCCCACAGAGTATTTTCAGACACGCGGGGACCGTGAGAGACCAGCAACTTGCCATCGGGGTGAAAGGTATATGCAAAGAAATTGTTGAACAACCGAAGGTCATTGCGGGGAACAAACCCTAGATCGGTATTGAAGCCCGGAGAGATATCCTGGTAGACCGAGTTGAACTCTATTGCACGTGAGCTGCGCTCCAGAAAGACCTGAAAGGCGGGGCCTGCCTGGTGCGTACCGTCACTCAGTTTGGTCTCACTGGTCACCGCCTGGGCGTTCATCTGCCAGTTTTGATTGATTTTAATTTGGGTATCGAAACCTCCTACGCGGTTAAATCCCACCACGCAGGGACTCGCGGTGCAGAAGCTGGCTGGATCGGTATGCAACTCCCTATCGGTGTAGATGAACCCCACGCTGTTGTTTTTGCCTATCTCGCGATTAATGCGCAGGACTCCGACATTTGCGTGGTTCCCAAATAAAGGATCGGTCTCGATGACACTTTTACCCGGAGCGCGATCATCCGCCAGGAACGTGCCAAGAGCCCACGGCCCTATCTTGCCGGTCAGACGCGTCCCGTAAAGCGGATCGACGATCCTGCGGGTGAACACCAGGTTCAGAGGGGTTTGAAAGTAGTTGGAATTCTCCTGAAAAAACGGACGTTTCTCAGGAAAGAAAACTTCAAAGCGTTGGTTGACCGTGACTTGCGGATCGTCCGATTCGATTTGCCCAAAATCCGGGTTGATCGTGGTATCAAGAACGAGGCTGTCCTTAATCACCACCTTGGAGTCCAGTCCGGCTTTGGGCGCGACATGCTTGCCACTGAAGCGGTCGCCGGCTGGGTCGCGCGGATCGAGATCCCGAAACGCGCCCAGAGAACTGTAGGGAATAAACTGCAAATTTCTTCCAGGCGAGATGTCATGAAAGCCTTGAATCGTGCCCGCCTGCGTGAGCCATCCCTGGATCTTGGTGGTATTGACCGGATAAAAGGAATGCTCGCTGTTGCGCGGTATCACCCGGACGAGGAATACACCCCAACTCAATGAAGGACTTTGCGGGAAACGCAGAGACTTGAAAGGAATCTCAAACACCACCATGTAGCCCTGGGGTGTCATCTTGGCGTCAGTGTGCCAGACCGTATCAAAGGAATTGTCGGGACCTCCACTTTCGGCGAAAAGGCCATCCTGCTGGATGCCGTAAGGATTCGAGTAAAAGTAGTAAGCATGACGCCGGTCATGGAACGTATCGAGGTACATGCCTACCTGGTCGTCATCGTCAATCAGTTCCCGGCGTAACATGCGCGCGCGAATTTTTTTTGGCTCGGAATCAAAGGCCAGAAAAACTGCGTAGAAGTCTTTATCGGTGTAACCCAGATAGGCTTCGGTGCGCTGGGAGGCGGGAGCACCGTCATGAGGATCGCGTTGCGTGAACTTGTCGATCTTGAGCATGGAGCGGGCCAGCTCCGTCGCAGGCTGCATTCCTTCGAAATCAAGCAGCTTGGGGGAGCCTGCAAGCTTCGGGATTTCGGGCACACTCATTCCGGCGGCAGAGATTGCCGATGACGGGCGTGAAGCAAGCTGGGCCGTCGCCAGAGCCGACGACAAAACAAGGACCACCCGAAGACATCGTAACTGCAGCACTTTCTTTCTGACCTTCTCCTGGTTCGGGGCAAACTCAGGTTTTAGACTCACGCAGATTTAAAAGGTTGGGCTGATTCGACGAGTCTACTGATGATAATGCATGAAGGATTGTGAAAGAGCCGTTACTTTTGTGCTCTAGAAAAGATCTGGCTGGCGGCCGTAGCGGATGCCGAAGTGCTCGTAGGCCAGACGAGTGGCGACGCGTCCGCGGGGGGTGCGGTCGAGAAAACCGATTTGGATGAGGAATGGTTCGTAGATTTCTTCCAGGGCGTCGGATTCTTCTGCCAGGGCGGCGGCCAGGGTGTTCAAACCTACCGGACCGCCGCCGTATTTTTGAATAATCGTCAGCATCAGGCGGCGGTCAATCTCATCGAATCCATGCTTGTCTACTTCGAGCATATCGAGCGCTGCTTGGGCTGTGGCCCGGTCAATTCGGCCGTGGCTGCGCACTTGGGCAAAGTCCCGCACCCGGCGCAAGAGTCGATTTGCGATCCGGGGCGTGCCTCTGGCCCGGTGAGATAGTTCGGCTGCGCCTTCGTCGTCGATTTCCACGCCTAGAATCTCGGCAGATCGTTCAATGATGAATTTCAACTCTTCATCGGTGTAGAACTCCAGTCGCAACAGGATGCCGAACCGTGAACGCAAGGGTGCCGTAAGCAGACCGGCGCGCGTGGTTGCGGCCACAAAGGTGAAGGGCTTTACGTCAATGGTGTGCGTGCGGGCCGAAGGCCCTTGGCCGATGATGATGTCGAGTTTGTAGTCTTCGAGTGCCGAGTAGAGAATCTCCTCGAGCGCTGGTTGCAGGCGATGCACCTCATCCAGGAACAATACCTGTTTGTCGGTGAGATTGGTAAGGATAGCGGTCAGGTCGCCCTTGATTTGAATGGCAGGGCCGGCAGTCTGCTGGCAGGGGACACCCATTTCGTTGGCAATGATGGTGGCCAGCGTGGTCTTGCCCAAACCGGGCGGACCATACAACAAAACATGATCGAGGGCTTCACCTCGGGACCGGGCGGCCTCGATCGCGACCGCCAGGTTCTCTTTCACCTTTTTCTGGCCGATGAACTCTCGTAGACGCGACGGGCGAAGCTTCAGTTCAAAAGAAGCGTCATCCTCTGCCCGAACAGCCGAGACCATCCGCTCCCGTTCCGATGCTTTTTGATCTGATGACACAGGGCGATACTAAAGCGAAATTTGTAAAAACGCCAGAAGCAGAACAGTGTAACGCGGATTTGAGGCGAACTTGCCACTGATTTACCCAGCGCGGCAAGCCGCAAAACAAAACTTTTATTCAAGATCCGAATAGCGCTTGAACTTTGCCTGTTGCTGGATTGGGCGTCTTGCTGGCGACTGGAAGTGCCGGACTGTTACGTCGTCTACGGTGACATCATCGCTTTGGCGAGTGGCTACACGTCTGTGGTAGGGATGCGGCTTTTTATGGGTTGTTGCCTGACTGCTTTCTTGGGCTTGTGGTTCTGGGGGAGGTGTGACGATCTTCGGCTGGGCAGCAGTGACGTTTGGCTGTGCGGGTGGTCGCGCGGGCGTACCTTGCACAATGATTGCGCCGAACGGAACACGTTGTTCTACCGACGGCTGGGTCATGCTCGTTGGAAATGGCGATTGCTGATGAACATTGGCGAGCAGTAGTCCAACGGCAAATAGCACGCTGGCGGCGGCTGCGCCGGTAAAGATGCCGCGAAACTGTAAAGGCGCCCTGCGCAGGCGCATAGCCGGTGATCGTCGAGCGGCGGCGACTGCGGGAATGGCCGGCGAGGGCTGCTGAACCGGTGGCATAGCTACAACAGTAGGTTCCGGTTGCTGCTGTACAGGAACTTCGGCAGCGGAGGGTTGCAGTGGTTCGAGTCGGGAAATTTCTACGACCTGTTGCTCCGGTGTGGTTTGCTGCTCCATGAGGCTTTGCTCAACCGGCGAAGAACCTTGCTGAGTTCGGCTAGCCAATGATGCTGTGGCGGCAGAGATATTGGTTTTAGCAGCAGCCATTCGGGCGCGAGTGCTGGCAATCGCTGCCTTGAGATGCTCAGCTAGACGCTTTCTGAACGCCATGGCAGCCGCTCTCAATCCATTCAGCGCCTCGCGTAGCTGGGTGCCCAGATTTCGGGCAAAATAGGGGTTATAAGGCGGCAGCTCCGGGCTAAATTCTTCCCGGGCAGGTTGCGTCATCACCGGTTCTGCCGGAATTGTCTCGGCGGACATGGCTTCGACGGGAGCAATCTGCGTTTCATACTGCGTGGTGACTTCCGGACCTTCCGCTGTCTGCATCGCCAATTCCAGAACACCGGAAGCCACCACTACATCTGCTCCCAGTTCGGTTGCCCGCCGTGAAGCCTGCGAGAGCGCCTCAGTTGGGTTGCAAAGCGAAAAATCGATCTCCAGATCAGCAGGCTGAGGGTGAATCTCGCTAGGAGAGGCGATTTCAACAGAATAACCCTCGAGTTGAAGCTGTTGTGAAAGAGTACCGGTGTGTTCAGGGAAACGGGTAATGATTCTAGCTAACGGCATGAAACAGCCACCTCGTTGTCGTCGTCACGAATGCGCAACTGTGCCGCGTATTGGAGTGGCGTGACAACTTAGACGCTGAAGCTGGCTGGCGGGTTGGTTTCCCTACCGGTATGTCTCCAAGACTCCCGCAGCCCGGTTCAAAGCGTCGACAAGCACCTGCAGTTGCTGCGTGGTAAGGGGAGCGTTTTTAGCGTCGATGGCTTCGTTGACTCCGGGAATCACTACCGCTGCATATCCGGTGTACTGGCCAGGAGCATAAATAGCGTGGCGAAACCAAGGCCGCTCGGGGAGGCCCTGGTCGATCAGCAGAGCGCGCTCGGTTGAGATAAGAGCCTGATTGAGTTTGGCGGCATCATCTGGAGGATTTTTTTGCACGGCCAAGACTCGAGCCGCTGCCGTGGTAAATTTTTTGGCCGCATCTGATGCTTTGCTAAAGTCTGGGGCATTGGTTCCGAGGATCTTCTGAGCTTTGGCTTGGGCGCTCTCGATGTACGCGCTGATCTCTTTCCCGTAAAGCTCGTAGTCGTAGGGCAGCACATCGACCGAAGCCATGTGAATGGCCTCCAGTCCCAATACTCTGGCCATTTGCTGCTCATAAGCAAACGTGGGATCGCCGAATTTCTTGAACCACGCGAAGTTGTCGAAGGCCGAATGGTACACGCCATAGGAACCACTCGAAGTCATGTCAGTCGAAGGCACACCCAGGTGCTGGATGAAAACGCTGTAATCCGAACCACTCCCCAGATCGCCTACGGGCACATCCGATTCAACCTTGGCATTGGGTGCGCGATTATTGGCGCCTATATCAGCAGTTGGTTGTCCACGCTTTTGTTCGTCTTTTTGCTTTTCCCCCTTCCAAACGGTATAAACAGTGCCGCCCTTGGGGCTGGGTATCTCCTTGGTGACGTCGCGCACGAAATTCTTCAGGCTGGGAACGGCTTGGGCGTTGAAGCTGGAACCGGAGACGGCGACATCGATGTTGAAATAAGCTACAGCAGAAGCCAGATCGCGCTCGTGCTCTTCTCCCCATTCGGTGCTGCCGATGAGTCCCTCTTCTTCGGCATCCCAGCTTGCGAAGATGATCGTCCGGTCAGGATGCCAACCCTGTTTCAGCAGCTCACCAATCCCATGGACGCTTTCCAGCATGGCAGCCGTGCCGCTATTGGGATCGACTGCTCCATAGACCCATGCATCCCGGTGATTGCCCACCACTACCCATTCGTTGGGATACTTGGTTCCCGGTATCTTGCCAATTACGTTCCATATTGGCCAGTATTGGTAATTCTGCTTCAAATGCAACTTGACCTTCACCGGTCCGGGACCAACGTGATAGGTGAAGGGCAGAGCGCCCTGCCATTCGCGCGGTGATTCCGGCCCGCCCAGGTTCTGCAGGATAGGCTGGGCATCGCCGTAAGAGAGTGGTGTTGTTGGAATCTTGGGCATATCTGCGGCTTGCTCGGGCGGCACGCGCTTGGAATCCGGCAATGAAGGCAACGAGGCGATTCCGGGCGTGGTGGGATCTCCAGGGTATTTGAACATGTATTGAATCGACCCGCGTTGTACTGCTGTTTCAGGACGCCAAGGCCCCTTCCCATAAGGATCGCCTTTGAAGTAGCCGTCGTCCCAAGGGTCGGAATAGATGAGCACTGCGGCGGCTCCATGCTGCTCGGCCACGTAGCTCTTAACTCCACGGAAATTCTCACCGTACCGGACGATTACGATCTTGCCCCGGACATCGATCTTCAGCTCCTCGAGCTTCTTGAAATCCTCAGGACGGCCGTAGTTCGCGTACACCACATCAGCCTCGGCATCACCGGAAGGAGAAGAGCCGTTGAAGGCCATCAGCACGCGCGGATCATCCTGATAGGGATCGTTGGAGACATGTTCGCGCGTGGGTCCTTGCATCTTTACTTGAGGAGGCGCAGTAACCGCAACGCTGATCTCTGCCGGACGATTCATCCATACTTTGTACTCGACGGTTTCCGTTTGCAGGCCGGCCTCTTTGAATTTCTGGGCAACATAGTCGGCAGTTTTTTTGTCCTCGGGCGAGCCGGCAACGTGAGGCTCGGCCGTCAAGATGCGCAAATGGTCTTCAGCTCGGGCGGCATCGGGCACGGCGATGAATTTTCGGTCCCACTGCCGTTGTTGGGCGAAATCACGGAAGCCGAAAACCCGCGTGGAGCTGGAATCCTGCTGGGCAAAAGTGGCAACGGTAGAGAACAGTAGCAAGACGAGAGGCTTGGCGTGTTTCAATCGAATTCCTTCTTGTTAAGTAGGTCTGTGAGGGAAACGAAAAAGCTTACACTATTGATAGGCATTTGTTCGAATCTGATACTGGACTAATCTGTTTTGAGCATACATGGGCAAAGTGGCGGCAGCGCCGGAGAAGTGATCGGAGGTGACGACGTCGATTTACCCCGCGCCGACGCCGTCGATGGCCTGGCCCAGGGAGCTTTGATTGACGCTGCCGAGCCATCGGTGGCACGGCTTCCACGTATCGCCCAAGCGCTTCGTCACCGCGATTTTCGCTTGTTCTGGATCGGCAATTTCCTTTCCAACATTGGCACATGGATGCAGAACGTGGCCCAGGGCTGGTTGGTTCTTCAGCTTACGAATTCAGCTTTTTGGCTGGGCGTTGTGGGATTTGCGTCTTCGATTCCTATCTTGTTCTTTGCTTTGATTGGCGGAGTGATCGCCGACAACACAAACAAGCGCAAGCTGCTCATGTTGACCCAGTCTGCGATGATGGTTTTTGCCTTCATCATGTCGGCGCTCGCCTACACGCGAAAAATCAACGTGCATGAAATTGTCATACTGGCTCTAGGCACCGGGATCGCCATGTCGTTAAACACCCCAACTTATCAGGCGCTGGTGCCGCAGTTGGTGCCGAAACAAGACCTGACCAACGCCATTGCCTTGAATTCCGCTCAGTTCAACATGTCCCGTGTCGTTGGTCCTACTCTGGGCGGCTTTGCCATGTCATTGTTTGGAGTAGCAGGAAACTTCTTCCTCAATGGATTGAGCTTCCTGGCGGTGATTATCGCATTGAGCCAGATCAGGTCGAACCAGCGTGGAGCGGCAGGCGAAGGGCATCTTTGGCACAAGCTCAAGCAAGGCTTCTCCTATGTATTCAACCGGCGCGAGATGCTATCGCTGATCATGGTGATCGGTATCGGAAGCTTGCTGGCAATCCCGTTTATCACATTTATCCCGTATTTTGCCCGCGATGTGCTTCGCGCCGGTGAGCGCGGACTGGGAATACTCATGGCATGTTCCGGCAGTGGAGCGTTTCTTGGGGCAGTCACCATTGCCCATCGCGGGCGGATGCAACGCCCAGGAGTGTTCGTGCTGTGTACGGGCTTGGCTTCATTCACAGGAATCATCCTCTTTGCTTTTTCGCGTTCGTTCTATTTTTCCGGGGCATTGCTGGTCGTTATCGGCTATTGCATGATCCTGATGATTGCCACCATCAACTCTCTGCTCCAACATCTTGCCGCCGACCACATGCGAGGCAGGGTCATGAGCATTTACTCCACTGCGTTTCTTGGTTTGCCGCCGATCGGCTGCCTCATCGCCGGATCACTGGCGCACATTTTCGATGCACCCCGCGCGATTGCTGGAATGGCTGCGTTGGCGGGGATTGGGTTGTCGATTGTGTTTATGGCCAGGAAGGAGTTGCGCCTACTGGAGTAGGGCATTGCATTTGACCTGCGGGAAAATAAAAAAAATGCTGAAGCGTGTAACGATTGGCTCTGTCGCTCACTAATTATGTAACGCTACGAACTTTGTCAGATAAGAGGAGTTTCTGTGCTACAGCGTCTTTTTCGCCGGCGACGCCCACCAGAGCAGTCATATGACGAACTCCCGTGGCCAGATCCAATGGACGCTCTCCCTCATCCCGCAAACGAAGAATTGTTTCGCTACCTGGTAACTACCTGGAAGAGCTATGGGTATCCACCACCCAAGCCAGTAGACATGACGGCGGCTCCATGGTGGATCAAATTGTTTGACAGTCTTGCGGATGAACTCGACGAGCCCGAAAAGATCACGAAAGACATGATTTATGGAACGCGAATAGCGGCCACTCCTTATCATCTCGTCTTTGCGTGGATGGGAGGAGACGCGATTTTTGTCAAGATTCGGACCGAACGCCATAAAGAAGCGCTGGCAGCGGGTGGCAGGCTGGACCCCACATACCCGCCCAATTGGGTGGAATTCATGGTCGGTGGAATGCGTATGCCAGCCGCACTGCGTTCGCAGTGGCGTGATGTAATTCGATATTGGATGCAGGTCAGTTATACCGACAGCCTTGAGGGCACTGCTGCCCAAAAAGCTGACATTGGGGCATTCACCATAAAGCCACCTGAAGAGGCTCAGCAACCGGACCCAAGAGAGAACGCTTTGTGTATTACTCTGACCCTCACCACGACTTACAGTGATCTTGATAGCCTTAAGCCATTTTGCGCTGCTTTGACTAGCCCTAGAAGGGTTGAAGCTGCCAAGGAATACACCGACCGCACCGGCAAAGGGCTGATCACCCTCTCCGACAAAACCAACCTGTTCATTAGTTTTCCTGATCGACCCAACAATCGCCGCTTCATCTTTCAAGGCTGTGTGGCAGGAGTGTTGCTAGGCGGGGGGCTTTTTGACTCTGGTGCTGTTGGCTCTGCGTTTTTTCCTGTTTTATGCGCTCCAATTGGGGGAATGCTTGCTTTCTGCGCGACTTCTGCATTAAATCTTTCTCGGTCGGCAGATGTCATGGTACGGGGGACGTTTAAAGGAGATAATGGCTGCCTCAAACGACCTTTCTTCGTGGCTTTCTACCGCACATGGACGAAAAGTCCGGCTTGAGGTCCTCGATGAGACCCATATCGAGACGGAAGCCCACAAGCCGGAAGAGGTCGCACAGATGTTTCAGCCCGCTGTTCGCCTTCAAGAGCAGCGAATGAGCATCGTCAATCCTGCCTGAAAAAAATACCCCAGTTATGTTGCGAGCCGGGTATCTATGGTTTGACAGCGTAAGAGTTTCCCGAAGGATTAAGTTAAAGTGTCCACAGGCTGACACTCAGACTGCGGTTCTGGGTACACACTGATAGGTGAATTGACTCCTATATCGAATAACTCTTGCTAATGCTTCCTGATAGAAGCCAACAAGCAAAAACAGCAAATCCTTAAGAATCTGAGCTTTCGGCGTTACTTTCACAACTTGTCCGCTAAACGTGTTGGTTCTCCGCCGTTTTGAAACGTGATGGAGTTTTACGTGCCACTTACTCTCTGAAGTTCTCGATGTTCAAGCAGGGATGGGGGCTTTCCAACATGAGTCAAAGTTCAATAGCGTCGGTGGCGCTCCACGCTAGTTCAGTTAAGCCAACGCGTTTCTCAGCCGCGATCTTTTCCACCAAAGTAATGGTGTTGCGCAGCCTGCGGAGATGGTCGGACTTCAAGAGACCATTACAGCGCTTCGATCAGGGCTGGTTATCGGACTATCCAGTGCTGCTGGCGGAGTCCCGATCGCCTCTTTGGACTGCCGAAAGTCAGGTTGAAACTACGCTTCAGTTTGGCAAGGTGCAAAATCTGCGCAAAGCCTGCAGCAAATTGCATCTGGTTGCAATTCCTGCCGGTCAGATACTCAGCTTTTGGAAACAAGTGGGGAAAGCCCGAAAATCTTTGGGCTATACAAAAGGCCGCGAGCTTCGCCAAGGCTGCCTGATTCCCACCGTGGGTGGAGGACTTTGCCAACTTTCCAATCAGTTGTACGACCTGGCATTGCGATCCGGATGCACTGTAGTTGAGCGACATGCCCATACTGCAGTCGTTGCGGGGTCTGCAGCCGAGCGGGGGCGGGATGCCACTGTGTTCTGGAACTATGTTGACCTGCGGTTTTCTCCCCAACAAGACATTTTGATTACTGCCCGGCTCTCCCGCGACGAACTCATTCTGAGCTTCCGGGGCAAACAAACCCTGGGAGAAATCGAGGAACACAAAGCTGAAGCGCGGCCGGCTCAAGAGGTGAAAACCTGCACGGATTGTGGGGTGACAAGTTGTTTTCGTCACATACCAAGCATCGGCACAACTGGGAGCGGAAAGAGCGCTTTTCTGATTGAGGAGTGTTGGCCGGAGTTCAATGAATTCACCAACCACATCAAAGCAGACAGGGACGAGCTGTTTATCCCATGGCACTCCACCCATCTTCATTATTTTCCGAGATACAAATGGGATGCGAGGGAACATTCGAAGATCATCGCTGCCAATGCAACGACGATTCTTTCGTCAATGAAAGCTCGATTCGGCCTGGCCGAGCGTGTTCCTGCCATAGCGATCCAGGTGCGCCGCTCGCAAGAGTTGGCAAAGTATTACAGTGAACGCCTTTCCCCAGCGGTCGCGAATCTCTATGTTGCGCAAACGCTGCTCCCGTTCCTGTGGCGATCAGGGGACCTGGGCGGCAGACGCTTCTCCGTATTCCTGACACGCTGGCCATTGAATCTCTTGCATCAAAGGCTCGACAGCCTCGCCGCCCGGTTCCCGCAACGGTCAACTTTCAGGGAATTCAGAGCGCCTGATTGGATGGTGGAAGCCGAGGCGGAGGCCCTGGAACGCGCGGAAACCGTCATCACTCCGCACGCATTCATTGCCAACTTAATTCCACGCAAAGTTCACAGACTTGATTGGAAGCTGCCGGAAGCAATTCAGAGCCGGCCCGGATCGTGCATTGTATTTCCCGGACCAACGGTCGCTCGAAAAGGAGCGTACGAGCTGCGCCAGTCGTTAGAGGGCGTCAAAGAGAAATTGCTTGTGCTGGGAAATAATCTTGAGTCTCAGGAATTTTGGCGGGGATTCAACCTCTCACGAAACGCAAAAGATTGGATTCGACAGGCATTACTGGTCGTTCATCCGGCGTTTATCGAGAATGCTCCGCGCCATTTGCTGTGTGCCGTGTCGGCGGGTATACCGGTAGTCGCAACTCCTGAGTGCGGTATTGCAGCACATCGTAATCTCACTCTGGTTCCGTCGGGTGACCAGGAGTCCTTGAGACGAGCGGTCAGCGAAGTGCTACAGAGGAAAGTAGCTCATTTCGCTCGCTTCAGCACAGCTTTCACAGCCTGAACGATATACGGCGCAGTAAGACAATATTTTTCCATCAACTGGTCCGGCGTTGCAGATTCTGCGTAGGTGTTCTGTATTCCGACAAATTCCATCGGCACAGGATGAGTCTTGGCTACTGCACGAGCGACTTGCGAGCCTAAGCCTCCATCCAGGAGATGTTCTTCTGCGGTTACGATGGCGCCGCATTCACGCGCGGCTTTAGCAATCGCGGCTTCATCAACCGGCTTGATCGTGTGCATGTCGAGGACGCGTGCCTGGATGCCTTCTTCCGCAAGTTGGGCTTGGGCCTGCAATGAATAGCCAACTTCAAAGCCGCAGGCGATGATGGCTACATCGCGTCCATCGCCGTGCTGCTTGGCTTTGCCGATTTCGAAGGTGTCGGCGGCTCCGTAGATGATGGGCGCTTTAGCGCGTCCTGTTCGCATGTAGACCGGGCCTTGGTGCTCGGCCATCCGGTGCACCAGGGCACGAGCGCAGAACTCATCGGAGGGACTAAGGACAACAAACCCCGCCAGCGCAGACATCAGGGCATAGTCTTCGACTGCTTGCTGGCTGGGACCGTCTTCGCCGATCGATATGCCTCCGTGGGAGCCGACAAATTTCGCATTCACATTGGGATAGGCAACACACATGCGAAGCTGGTCGTAACCCTTATCGCACAGGAACACTGCAAACGAGGAGGCAAATGGCAACTTGCCGCCCAGCGCCAGGCCTCCGGCGATGCCTACCATGTTGGCTTCGGCGATTCCGCAGGTAAAGAAGCGATCGGGGAATTCTTTTTGGAACTTGGCGCTGAATGTGGACTTGGCCAGATCGGCATCGAGCACAACAATGTCAGGGTTCTTCTTGCCCAGATCAACCAGGGCCTGCCCGTAGGCTTCCCGCGTAGCAACGCCCATCTTCAACTCGAACTTCGGTTTGGGATTGATGACTATGGTTGAGCTCAAAGCAGATCTCCTTCGCTAGAGTTCCTGGCTGTTACAGCTTCGATTTCGCAGCCTGTAATTCCGCTACTGCCGCTGCCACCTGATCGGGTTTAGGCGCGACGCCGTGCCACTCGGGATTGTTTTCCATAAACGAAACACCCTTGCCTTTGATCGTGTTGGCAACAATGCAGGTAGGCTTGCCGTGCTTCCCCGAGCGCGCATCTTCCAAAGCGGGAATGACATGCTCGAAGTCATGGCCATCGATTTCTACTGCGTGCCAGCCAAAGGCTTGAAATTTCTCCCGCAAGGGAGAGACATCCAGAATGTCTTTGGTGAAGCCGTCCAACTGCTGGTGGTTGTAGTCCACAATGACCGTTAGGTTTGCAAGCTTGTGGTAAGGCGCAAACATGGCGGCTTCCCAATTCTGGCCTTCCTGAATCTCGCCGTCTCCCGCCATCACAAAAGTGTGATAGTCCTTCTTGTCTAATTTGGCGGCCAGGGACATTCCAATCCCGATCGAAATGCCTTGGCCCAATGAGCCGGTATTGGCTTCCAGCACTGGAAGAAAACGTTTATCCGGGTGCCCTTGCAAAGGGGAGCCCAGCTTGCGGAGCGTGCCCAAAATCGCAGGATCGATGTATCCGGCCTCTGCTAACACGGAGTACAGCGCCGGGCATCCGTGGCCTTTGGAAAGAATAAAACGGTCGCGGTCAGGCCAGTTGGGGTTCTTGGGATCGTGCCGCAGCACCTTGAAATAAAGAGAGCAGAGCAATTCGACTTCGGAAAGCGACCCGCCGGGATGCCCGCTACCCGCCGCTCCAATCATCTTGACGATCTCAATCCGAAGACGGTTGGCCATCCGCTTCAACTCATCAATGGAATCGATTCTGGGGACCATCGCGATATCGGCAATAGTGCTCATAGGAATCTCTCCTGCGGCCTTCAGTTTATGCGAAGGCAATTGGTTGCAAAATCGATTTGATTCGAAATCAATCTCAGGCTGGTTGTATAAATAAGTTTAACGTTGTGTTATGGCAGGGTCAATGGGTTTGGTGAGTGTGTTTGGTGAGTGGATTTGGTAAGTGGGTGATTTGGTAATTGGGTAAATTGAAAAACTCCGTGTCGAAGCTTCTCGCGGATGCTGTGAGCGCTCTCAGATAAATTACCCACTTACCAATTACCCACTTACCAAATCCACTCACTTACCCAATCTCTGCTTCCTCCTCCATAAACTCAAACTGCTCCTGCGGGGCAACCACCATCCACACCGGCGCGAACGAAAGACGGTGTAACGGTGTTGGTCCATGTTCGCGCAATGCAGCCAGATGTTTGGGAGAGCGATAACCCTTGTTGGATGCGAGGTCAAATTGGGGATATACCGGGTCCCACTGGCGCATCATGGAGTCACGCTCGACTTTAGCGATGATGGAAGCCGCAGCGATTGAGCAGGAAAGAGCATCGCCATGGATAATGTTGGTCTGCGGACAATTCCAGTTGATCCGGACGGCATCGACCAGCAAGTGGTCAGGAGCAGGAGCAAGCTGCATGATGGCTTCGCGCATGGCCAGCAGCGATGCATGGTAAATGTTGAGCTGGTCGATTCGGGTTACATCCACAGCAGCCACAGCGTACGCAATAGCGTGCTCTTTAATGCGCTCGGCAAGCTTTTCCCTGGTTTGTTCATCGAGCAGCTTGGAGTCTCGCAATCCGTAAATCCGGTACCCAGGCTCCAGGATAACTGCCGCAGCCATGACCGGTCCAAAGAGGCAGCCACGACCGACCTCATCCACGCCGGCCACCAGTTTTGCCCCAGCCGCCCAGGCCAGCTTTTCAAATTTGAGCGTGCACTTGAGCCGCTTAAGCAGCCGCATCTTCAGAGTGCCCTTGGAATAGGGCAGTCCAGTTTCCAGGTTGATGGGCACTGGCTTTTTCTTTTTCTTCTTTTTGAAGGGCGCAGAGGGAGACATCGGCTCAAGAATAACGCGGATCAATGACGTTGGTAGGACTTTTTTAGAACTTAGCACCCAGCACTCGGCGCGGCTTTTTGGCTAAAGGAATACAGTTTTCGTGGGCATGGTTGAATTTCCCAGCTTCGGCCTGACTACTTTCTGATTCGTGTTGATTCGTGTGTATTCGTGGCTGAATGGCTTTTACAACACTCACCATGCCCACTGTCTTGTCTCCTTTCAGCCCCAAAAAGTCGAGCGGGCCGAGTGCTGAATGCTAATTGCTGAATGCTTGATATAAAATTCCCGCATCTTACGATACGGTACTCTTAAGGATTGCTGACGATGAAGATGAGAGTGCGCAAAGCCGTTTTTCCTGCTGCCGGTTTAGGGACACGTTTTCTTCCCGCCACCAAGGCCCAACCCAAGGAGATGCTGCCTCTGGTGGATAAGCCCATCATTCAGTATGGAGTTGAGGAGGCTATGGCTGCGGGCTGCGACCAGATCATCATCATCACGGGGCGAGGGAAGACGGCCATTGAAGATCACTTTGATGTGAGTTACGAACTCGAGAAGATGCTCGAGGAGCGAGGCAAGCTCGATTTGCTCGCCATTGTGCGCCAGATATCCGACATGATCCATGTTGCCTATGTCCGCCAGAAAGAAGCCATGGGGCTTGGCCATGCAGTGCTGATGGCGCGGGAGTTAGTGGGTAATGAGCCGTTTGCCGTGTTGCTTGCTGACGACGTGATCGATGCGGATAAGCCTTGCCTCAAGCAGATGATGGAGGTCTTTGAAGAGACCCAATCCTCAGTGGTAGCTACGCAAGAGGTAAACGGTCCCGCTATCTCTTCTTACGGCGTGTTGGATGCCAAACCGGTGGAAGGCAAATTCAATGGAAGACTCCATGAAGTCCGCAATCTCGTGGAGAAGCCAAAAGCGGAAGAAGCGCCTTCCAACCTGGCGATCATCGGCCGCTATATCCTCACGCCCGCCATTTTTGACACTCTGGAACGCACTCCTCTGGGAACGGGCGGCGAACTGCAACTGACGGATGGCCTGCGCGGCCTGCTGGCCAATGAAAAAATCTACGGATACACATTCCAAGGCAAACGTCACGATACCGGAGACAAACTCGGCTTCCTGAAAGCTACAGTTGAATTTGCCATGAAGCGTCCTGATTTGGGGAAGCAATTCCGCGATTATCTCCGTTCCCTCGATTGGACCGATGAGAAGCGAGCCGATGATTTCGCCGCAGACTGAAGAGGATTGGGTAAATGGGTAATTTGGTAATTGGGTAATTTAAAAATCATTGCGTAGAACGCGCTTCAATTACCTACTTACCCAATTACCAACTTACCCAATCCCTTCACTCTTGCTCTTCGAAATCTGCGTCCTGAAAGATATAGGGCGCGGTACGAATCAGGCGAAAGCGAACTTTGGTTGCACAGGTATCGCAGGCGGGGAAGGAGTCGCCGTTGAGCATCACGACTTCATGAGCGGTGCGGTGCGCGCCGTCATGGATCACCTCGTAGATCCCGGTTTCGCGTACTGTTTCACCTGCGCTGAAGATTGGACCGGAACCTAAGCTTTGTTTGTGCGAATGCGGGCGCGTCTTTCTGCTTCCTTCTGCTCGAGGCAAGCTTCGAAGGATGGAGACCTGTTTGAGGGGAATAGCTCGGCTCTGTCTCAACATGGCTAGTTGATCTTCATAGTACGAAAAACAAGCTCATCTGTATAGCGCCCTCATGGGCTGTATGCAACTGTTTTTTTCTACATGTTTCCTTCACAATACAAGACGAGTGAGTCCACAGGATCTGAGAATAACCGGCGCTACCAACCCCGGTTTTTACCTGAAGTCCGCATCTTCCGATATCGGTGCTGCCGGCCGCGAGAGGGTGAAGCGTACCCTTTCCTTGCATTGACCGCAATGAGGGAAACGCATTCCTTTGAAGATCGTGGCGAGATGCCGCTCGCGGTGCTTATCGTGCACCACGGCGTAAACTCCCGACTCTGGGGCGATGTCGCCTGGTTGGTAAACTTCTTCGGTCTGAGTAGCACCCTGCATCGTTGCGCCATGCTCGTGGCGAGCCACAGCGAAAAATAGTGTACCTAAAAAATAAGGGAAACGTCCTAGGCTGCATTCTGGAAGCTATTGTGGCTTTTGGGCCTGGTCGATGAGAAGAATGGGAATGCCATCGCGCACCGGATAAATAAGCCCGCACCCCGTACAACGCAGGGAACTCTCGTCGGCGGCCAGTGTGAGGGGCTTCCGGCATTCGGGAACCGGGCAAACCAGGATGTCGAGGATTTGCTTGAGCAACATAACGACATTGTATTGCCATAATTGCCAGGATTGCCAAAATGCGCTGCATTATGGCAATCGGCCTGCCTCAATTTAAGATAATTCTTATTCAACTTTTATGGCAGCCAAAATTCTTGACGGCAATAAGATTGCTACGCAAATCAGGGCCGAACTGGCGGATGAGGTGAAACGCCTTTCCGCCATCGGCAAGCGTCCTGGCCTGGCCGTGATTCTGGCGGGGCATAACCCGGCTTCCGAGGTTTATGTTCGCAACAAAGTAAAAGCCTGTGAGCAACTGGGAATCCACAGCGAAAAACTTACGCCACCGGATTCGGTCACTACCGAAGAGCTATTAACGATGGTCCAAGAGTTGAACCGGCGGGATGACATCGATGGAATCCTGGTACAGCTTCCATTGCCCAAGCAGGTGGACTCCAAAAAAATTCTGCTTGCAGTTGCTCCAGAAAAGGATGTCGACGGGTTTCATCCGGTGAACGTCGGCTATCTCTCAACTCAGCGGCCCGGATTGGTTCCCTGTACTCCCAGTGGAGTCATGGAGATTCTGCGGCGGAGCGACACTCCAGTTGAAGGACAGAACGCAGTCGTCGTCGGGCGCAGCGACATTGTGGGCAAACCGGCTGCCATGTTGCTGCTCAATGCCAACGCCACAGTTACCGTCTGCCATTCCAAGACGCGCAACCTGCCTGCTGTCTGCCGTCAGGCGGATATCCTGGTTGCAGCGATCGGCAAGGCTGGCATGGTCACCATCGAGTTTGTGAAGCCTGGAGCGACGGTGATCGATGTGGGTATGAATAGCGTTACCGATCGTGCAGAGTTCGATAAGTTCTTTGCTGGAAATGCCGCCCGCGAGAAGACTTTCACGGAAAAGGGATCGACTTTAATGGGGGACGCTGATCCGCGAGTTGCAGAGGTAGCAGGTGCGATGACTCCTGTGCCAGGAGGAGTTGGACCACTCACCATTGCCATGCTGATGGTGAATACGGTAAAAGCCTGCAAGCTTCGGCGCGGGGATCGATAGTATGCTGCGTGTCGGCTTGACGGGCGGCATCGCTTGCGGAAAATCTACGGTAGCCAAGATGTTCGCTGACTTGGGTGTGTATGTGATCCAGTCCGACCAGGTTGCGCATGAACTTTATCGTCCGGGGGAGCCGGTTTATGCAGAGGTAGTCCGGCGATTTGGGAACTCGATCGTAAAACCGGGTGGCGAGATTGACCGGGCCAAGCTGGCTGCCATTGCATTCGGGGAAAACCGGATCGAGGAGCTGAATCGGATCGTCCATCCTGCGGTGATTCAGCACCAATCGAGGTGGATTTTTGAGGTTGCCTCAAAGGAGCCGGACGCCATTGCCATGATCGAAGCAGCGTTGATTTTTGAGGCTGGAACCAACACCCGTTTTGAGAAAATGGTGGTTGTAACCTGCACCCCGGAGCAGAAAGTCGTGCGCTTTGCCCGGCGGGCCGGAATTGATGAGACTGCGGCCAGGGCCGAAGTGGAGCGTCGTTCGAAAGCGCAATGGTCCGATGAAGAAAAAATCAAGCGGGCCGATTATGTGCTGGATAATTCCGGTTCGGTCGAGCAAACGCAAGCTCAGGTCAAGAAACTTTTTGCAGAGTTCAAGGCGCTGGCACAAAAGTAAGGGCTGCGCTTCAGGTGATTCCGATGAAACTCTTACGTCCGTTCGTGCTGACAATCTTTCTGGTTGCCGCTTTCTATTTGTTGACTACCCATCCGAATGGATTTCTAAAGTCGCCAAGCGTGACTCGTCCTTCCCATGTCGAGTTAAACGAAGCATCGGCAGCTCCCGCATATGATGCCGAGGAGCAGGAAAATATTGCGGTCTACAAAAAGGCTCTGCCGTCGGTCGTCAACATCACCTCAACGGCTGTCGCTTACGATTTCTTTTACGGCGCAGTGCCTAAAGAGGGGCAAGGCTCTGGCTTTGTAATTGATTCCGCAGGTCATATCCTCACCAACTTTCACGTTGTGGAAGGGGCGCACCAGGTAGAGGTCACCACCAGCGACAAAAAGAAACACCGCGCAGAGATTGTGGGCACCGATCCACCGGACGACCTCGCGGTCATTCAGATTTCCGAGCGCGCCGTAACTCCTGCTGTTTTGGGAGATTCGAGGAATCTGGTGGTAGGCCAGAAGGTCTATGCGATCGGCAATCCGTTTGGCCTGAGCGGCACCATGACCCGCGGCATTATCAGTTCGATTCGATCCGTTCGTGGGGGGCGCGGCGGGTATATCGACGAAGCCATACAAACCGATGCCGCCATCAATCCGGGAAACTCTGGTGGGCCGCTGCTGAACTCGCGCGGCGAGGTCATCGGCATCAACTCGATGATCCTGACTGGCGGGGCAGAACAGAGCGCCGGCATCGGTTTCGCAATTCCCATCAATACCGCGAAAGCGGTGCTTGACGACCTGGTAAGCATCGGCCGCGTTCGCCGTCCAACGCTGGGAATCTTGCCGCTTCCTATCGGACCGGAACTGGCTGACCAGTTAGGACTCGCTGCCGACTCCGGATTGTTGATTGTTCAGGTAGTGCAAGGTGGAGCGGCTGAACGGGCCGGTTTGCGCGCCGGCAACCAGCGAGCGTATATCGGCAATACCCCGATCTTGTTGGGTGGCGATCTCATTGTTGCCTTAGACGGACAGCCCGTCCAGGATTCGCAGGATCTCTCGCATATCATGCAAAAGCATCGTGCCGGAGACACGGTCACTGTGACTCTCTATCGCGGCAAGAAAAAAATGGATGTACGGGTAACGCTCGGGGAGGCCAAGGAGACTGCGTGATCGAGTGCAGATGATTTATGACTTTGTCTGAAGTATGGCCTGAGGCCAAAAGATCAACGGAGATGACGTTCCTCACCGCCGCCGATGCGCGCCGCATGGAGGCTGCCGAAGAATACGGAGCCTTGTACTACGCCCGCGGGATGAAACCCGATCGTCCCAAATGGGGAATTGCCTGGGAGGCATTTGGAGGAGGCCATCTTGTGTTTGTGGCCAAGGGAGCGCCGGTAGGCCGCGCGCATGGTCTCGGTTTTGCGGGCAAGGTTACGGTGGAAGACATCCAGCATGTGGAGCGTTTTTATTTTGAGCGGAAAACTTCAGCCCAGGTGGATGTTTGTCCGTATGCCGATCCCTCCTTGTTTGAAGTTCTCAACCAGCGTGGTTTTCAAGTAGCGGAATTCAACCAAACCTTGGCTCGCTGGATCAGTCCAACCGAGCCTTTCGGAGCGCGAGTTGGCGGGATTGAAATCCGCAGAATCAGAAAAGAAGAGGCCGAAGAATGGGCTACCCTGCCGGCACGCGTCTTCTTTGGCGATAAATGGCGGCAGTTTGCAGAGTTCTTCCATCCTTGGGCGAAGCCTGATAATGCCCTTACACTCGCAGCCGTGGTGAAAGGGCGAATTATTGGCACTGCAAGTGGCCTGATCGTACCGGAGCAAAAACTGGCGGCCTTCTTTGGCGCGGCCACCTTGCCGGAATTCCGGACGCGTGGCATTCAATCGGCGTTTATGCAGCAACGCCTCAAAGTGGCGCAGCAAGCCGGATGCGATCTCGCGGTTACACTTACCATGCCCGGCACTACCTCCCAGCGCAATGTGGAACGGGCCGGCTTTCGCGTGGCCTATACCAAAGTGGTAGTCAGCAAACCTTGGTCATGCGAGTTTCAATAGAAGCTCATCTTCTTCGCGCCTCCGCCATGCAACTGGCCTTCTCCGTATTTTTCTCCATGTCTCCGTGGTAGGTTTTGCTTTTTGGTTGTAGCTCCGCTACGCTGTGTACTTGCGGTAGAGCTCGGTTTGTTAGACGAAACCTTAATTCTGCCTAAAATTCATATTTCTCCTGAAATGTCATAATAATGCTTCTATTCCGGCGCAAACCAGACTAAGCTGTACGGCACATATTCCGCCCAGGAGACATCTCAAATAGGAGGATTAGCAAATGGCTTTTTGTGGAAGTTGTGGTGCGCAAATGGCAGATGGGACGGCATTTTGTCCAAAATGCGGAACTAAGGCTGTAACGCAGGCTGGGGCAGCCGCCGCTCCTGCTGCCGCGCCCGCCCGTCGCCCTTCTCAAGCCCAGGCCCAAGCGTATTTACAGGATGCTTTAAAAGCGCTTAAAACCATCTTCATCAATCCAATGGATGGTCTTGCGGAGGCATTTTCGCAAATGGACAAGAGCCGGGCCTTGGCTGTGGGTCTCACATTTGCGGTGATCTTTGAGATCTGCACATTGATTGGAGGAGTACTGCAGCTCTCTCGTTTGTCGTCAGCTTTTGGGAATATCAACATTCCTGGGTATACACCGCCTGGGGCTGGATTTGGGGCGTATCTTAAAGTGATTATTGCGGGCGCCATTGTCTTTGCCGTAGTCACTGCTGCGTTGGCTGGAGCCCGGCTGGCACTTCGTGGTTCCCAGGGTGGAATCGAAGGCGATGTTTTCATTGGCGGGGCTGCCGTGGTGCCGTTTGGGCTTGTTGTACTTCTCTCAGGGGTGCTGGGAGTCGGAAATATTGAGGTGACACTTATCGTCGCGGTCTTTGCGCTTTCCTACTTCGTTCTGCTGCTCTACGCTGGATGCACACGCATTTCCGGAATCTCTGCAAAACTAGCGGCTCCGGCCGTGCCAATCATAATTTTGATCAGTGCCTGGCTGGGAAAGATATTGGGTATGTCGATGGCGTGATCGAAAGCACTCACAATATAGAGAGCTCCGGCGTTCCCGCCCGCGATTCTTGCTACGAGCAAAGAGCGGCCGAAGCGCCGGTGATTTCATGCTATATCCATTACACCTTGCCAGCTTCAAGAGCTATTGCCGATCAAGTGCTATCATGCGTGCTATCGTATGGCAATTGCTGCACGTTCGTTCGCCAAAATCAATATTGGCCTCAGGATTGGTCCTCGGCGCGAGGATGGGTTCCACGAACTAAGAACTATCTATCAAACATTAGCAATTCATGACGTCGTTAGAGTCGATGTCGGGCGAGGCGTCGGCATCAACGTCTACTGCAAGAATCCTCAGGTACCCAGCGACGAGACTAATACCTGCTGCCGCGTTGCCGAGCGCGTCTTACATACTTTGAAAACTCGCGGCAAGGTCCGCATTACCATCGAGAAGAACCTGCCGGTCCAGGGTGGATTAGGCGGTGCGTCTTCGAACGCAGTGGTTACGATTTTGGCGCTGGAGAGAGCACTGAAGCTTCAGCTCACACCCACAGACCGCCTGCGCATAGCCTCGGAAGTGGGTTCCGACCTTCCCCTATTCCTGACTGGTGGAACCATGCTGGGTATCGGGCGTGGCGAACAGGTTTATCCCTTGGAAGACCTGCCCAGCATTCCATGTGTTGTTGCCACTCCGCCCATCGGGGTTTCCACACCATTGGCTTTTGCGGAATGGGACAAGAAGCTCAAAGAGCAGAAATTGACGAGCTTAGAACACTCCATTACAATGAACGAGTTCAGTCATTCGATCTATGAATGGCTGGGCAGAAGTAATGGTTCCTCAACCGGTGTCCCAGAAAAAAGCTGGGACCGGGCCGAGACACTGCTTCTCGACCTTGTCCGTGCCGGGATCGAAAACGACTTCGAAACTGTTGTCTTTTCTTTGCATCCCGCAATTCGTGAGGTCAAACGTGTGTTGGAACGGTCAGGGGCGCGTTACTCCTCGCTTTCTGGTTCTGGTTCAACAGTTTACGGGTTGTTTGATGATGCGGAAACGGCCGCGACAGCAGCCGCAGGCTTGAACGAAAAAGGCATTCCGGCCCAGGCAACCTGCACCCTTACAAGGGTAGAATATTGGAAAGAGATGTTTCGCAAGTGATGTTTCCATTAGAAACATTTCGAAACCGAATATCTTGAAGTAAACTGGAAGAACGACCAGCCGCGGTGAGAAACAAGTCCTAATTCAAGGCAATTGGGCCGTCGACTAATGGTAGGTCAAGTGCCTTTGGAGCACTTTGTCTAGGTTCGAATCCTAGCGGCCCAGCCAAGTTCTAGACCAACAGTGCAGGTGATCGGAAGAACCGGTAATCCGGGGTAAGCAAACCAGCTTCGAACGGGTGAGGATTATGGCGACGACAGCAACAGCGACCGAAAACAGAAACCAGAAGGCGATGCCCAAAAGCGAACACAAGCCAACTCGGGCTCGCCACGATGATAAGTTCAAAATCTTCTGCGGTACCGCCAATGAAGCGCTTACCGATGAGATTTGCGCTTTCCTGGGAATCGATCGGGGCAAGGCAACCGTTACGCGCTTTTCCGATGGCGAAGTCTATATCCAAGTCTTGGAGAATGTTCGTGGCAGCGATGTCTTTGTGGTACAGCCTACCTGCTTTCCGGTGGATGAGCACTTGATGGAGTTGCTGCTCATGGTGGACGCACTCAAACGCGCCTCCGCCCGCCGCATCACGACGGTCATACCCTATTACGGCTATGCTCGTCAGGACCGGAAAGATAAACCGCGCGTTCCCGTATCGTCGAAGCTGATTGCGGATTTGCTGACTACGGCCGGGGCGCACAGGGCATTGGTGGTCGATCTTCATGCACCGCAGATTCAAGGCTTTTTCAATATTCCGGTGGATCACCTGTTTGCCTCGCCGGTGCTGGTGGACCATTTCCGGAGAATGATGCTGCCCCAGCTGACTGTAGTGTCGCCCGACGCCGGAGGCGTGGAACGCGCCCGGTTCTTTGCCAAGAAAATCGACGCGGCCCTGGCGATTGTCGATAAGCGCCGCACGGATATGAATGTCGCCGAAGTCATGCACGTAATCGGAGATGTAAGAGACCGCACCTGCCTGATCATCGACGACATCATCGACACGGCGGGCACATTGGTGAAGACTGCTGATGCGCTCCTGAGTGCCGGTGCGTCCAAAGTGTTTGCTTGCGCCTCTCACCCTGTGCTTTCCGGGCAGGCCATTGAGCGGATCGCTAAATCAAGGCTGGAGCAGGTGGTGGTAACGAATACCATTCCGCTCACGGAGCAAGGCAGGGCGGAACCCAAGATCAAAGTTTTATCGATTGCCGGACTTCTGGGCCGTGCAATCCAATCCATCCATGAGGAAACTTCAGTCAGCTCGTTGTTTGCCTAAGCTGCTGAGAGTGGGAAGAAGGAAGAAAAATGATTTCAGAGGAACTAGTTCAAGCCCAAGTCCGGGAAGAAACCTCGCGCGGTAAAAACGAAGCCCGGCGGCTGCGCGCCCAAGGCCGGGTTCCGGCAGTGGTGTACGGGGCCAAAAAGGAATCGGTCGCGGTTAGTGTCGATCCCAAGCAGATATCGAAGATCCTGCGCTCGGAGTCGGGCCATAACACCATCTTCGATCTCGATCTTGGCCGCGAGAAGACCAAGGTCATGATCGTGGATTGGCACTATGAACCGCTTAAGGGCAAGCTGCTGCACATCGACATGAAGCGCATTGCCATGGACGAGAAAATCCGGGTCAAGGTTCCCATCCATCTGGCCGGTGAGGCCATGGGTGTCAAGCAGCAGGGTGGAATTCTTGATCATGTGTTGCGTGAAGTCGAAATCGAATGCTTGCCGGGAGACATCCCCAGCAGTTTGCCGGTCGATGTCACCAACCTTGCATTCGGCGACGTCTTGCGCGTGAGCGATCTGCCTCATGGAGGCAGCCTGAAATTTATTACCGATGCGAACCAGGCGGTGGCCCACGTTACCGCAGTGAAGGAAGAGGTTGCGCCTGCACCGGAAGCGGTAGCTGCGGACGCTGCGGCTGCTCCAGCCGAGCCTGAAGTCATTAAGAAGGGCAAGCAGGAGACTGAGGAAGAGGGCGCCGAAGCCAAGAAGGGTGAAGCCAAGAAGCCTGAAGGTAAGAAATAGCCGTCGTGAAACTGATTGTTGGGCTTGGCAATCCTGGAATCGAATACCAGTTCACGCCCCACAATATTGGCTTTCTTGAGATTGACCGGCTTGCAGAGCAGTGTGGCGTAATGGTGGACAATCGCCATTGCAAAGCGCTTACGGCCCGGACCAGGATCGGCAACGAAGAAGTGCTGCTGGCCAAGCCGGAAACTTACATGAACTTGAGTGGTCTGTCGGCTCTGGAACTGGCGAGGAAGTATGAGGTTGATCCGCAAAAAGATCTGCTCATCATCTATGACGAGCTTGATCTTCCGCTGGGCAGCATACGAATCCGGGCGCGCGGCTCATCCGCCGGGCATAACGGGATGCAGTCGATCATCAATGCCTTCGGGACGGAGGAAATTGCCCGCATCCGGCTGGGGATTGCGCCCGATCACCCGGTAAAGGATGGCTCGCGCTATGTGCTCGGGCAGTTTAAGAAGTCGCAACTGGCAAGGCTTGATGAACTTCTGGAGTTGGGAGCACAGGCCGTGAATGTGATTGTGGCAGAGGGAATTGCGGCAGCCATGAACCGCTTCAACCGCAAAATCAAGCCGGACGAGCCGGGAGAAACGGCTGCCAGCTAACGTGGAATTATCGAACCCAGCGCCTGGCGCTGGAGGAAGAAGATGGAGATAAAGAATGCAACGTACCTATGAAGTGATGTTCATTGTGCGGCCCGATCTGCAGGAGGAGGAGGTCGAAAAGCTCATCACCACGCTCCAGACCCATGCCACCAATGCGGGCGCAACAGTCCAGAACACCGAGAAGATGGGGAAAAGACGTCTGGCATACGATGTAAGGAAGTTTCAAGACGGCCTCTATGTGCTTCTTACCTTGCTCGCCGATGGCAAAGCGGTCCATGAATTGGAGCGCCGCTTGAGGGTCGCAGAGCAGGTGATCAAGTTCATCACCGTCCGCACCGACGAAGAGCAACAGAGGTTGGACAAAATCAAGAAGCATAGGGCTGCGCACGCTCGCCGTCCTCCGGCTGAGGTACCGGCGGCTGCGACAGAGCCGGAAAGCCCGGCAGCTACGGCCTGATGATCGGGCGATCGGTTCCATCGGGTGATCGGGTGATCGGAACCCACCCCGAGTTCTTTGATCTTGAACTTGCGGAATTTCAATGGCCTTAGGCTTTGAAGGTGTCAGGGTATGACTTTTAGTCGTGCCCAAAAAGTTCAATAAAAATAGGGCTTAAGCCCCTGCTGTTGCTACATCGACAGATAAGAAGGAGATTTATGGCTGACGAAGTTAACCAGGAAGTTCCATCGGGGCGTCCACACACTCCCAGGGGTGACCGCGAGAGGGGACCGGGCGGAGCACCAGGAAGAGACTCTGGTCCGGGTGGAAGGAAGTTTTTTCGCCGGAAGAAGGTCTGCAAGTTTTGCGTGGAGAAAATCGACGACATCAATTACAAGGATGTCCGCACCTTGCAGCAGTTTGTGGCTGAGCGCGGCAAGATCGTGCCTCGACGCTTGACCGGGGTGTGCACCCCCCATCAGCGCCGCTTGACGGCGGCCATCAAGCGGGCCCGCAATATTGCCTTGCTTCCTTTTGCAGCACGATAAAACGATTCTGACTGGAGATCTGAAATGGAAGTCATTCTCAAAGAAGATGTTCCTAAATTGGGACACCGTGGCGAGGTCGTTAAGGTAGCGGAAGGCTATGGCCGGAATTATTTGCTGCCAAGAAAGCTGGCCATTGAAGCCACACAAGGCAACAAAGCTGTCATTGAACAGATGAAGCAGTCGGCGGTCCGGCGCTCAGCGGTTGAGAAGTCCGACGCCGAATCACTCGCCAAACAGCTTGAAGCGGTTTCCCTGACATTTGCGCGGAAGGCAGGCGAGAAAGATCACCTGTTTGGTTCGGTAACCTCAGGCGATCTGGCCGAAGCTCTCGAGAAAAAAGGTTTCAACATCGATCGCCGCAAAATCCAACTCCCTGAGCCATTGAAAAGCCTGGGTGATTTTGAAGTTTCAATCAGGCTGCACCGCGACATAGCGGCCAAGATCAAGGTCGCGGTACAGAAGGAAGCGGGAGCTGAAGAAATCGGGTGATCAGTAGATCTGGTGATCGGAATTGCGAGTTTTCGATCACCCCGTGTTTTCACAAGCATGGTTTAAGGGATTTAGCGGGGGCGGAAAGGCAGATGAAGTTTTCGTGTGATTTCAGGCCAGAACTCGCGGGCCACATCATAGACCATGTCGGTGGAAATGCTGATTCCGGCCCTTTCGGCCATAGTGCCAAAGCCGCGCTCATTGCCGGGATGATATAAATTGCTCAATGCCTTGGCGCTAGCCGTTCCCAGCCATTCCGAGTAATTGGGCATCAGGTGGCCGGAATCGCCGTGCGCGACGAAAGTGTGCCGCACCGCATATCCGAGCCGTTGATAGAAGGGACCATGTCCCAGGCGGTAGTAGCGGGGGTCTTGCCGGAACACCGAGGGATACAGAAAGGTGTTAAGGAAATCGCCGGAAACATTGTCCAGAAGCGATGCTCCGTAGCGTTTTCCAAAACCGGCGATGCCCTGTCCAAAAGTGGGATCGTCATTAGCGGCCTGCGCCAGCGCCGCGTCCCAACCGGCATCGAGGAAATTCACCGGCTCGAACGTGTCTTCCATAAAGAGGTGGAATTTTTCGTTCACGCTCAAAGCGCATAAAGGCTGATGCGGTTTTTTGTGCGGCGCATGGACAGTCTTGATTTCCAGCTTGCGCGTGAAGCGCGCCACCCACTGGTTCAACGGGCCGTCATACTCATCGATGTCAAACAGCTCAGCCGGAGGGGCACAGGGCGCCGGATTCGCCGCAGGCTCCGGTGGACTTGCCATAGGCTTTAACACTGCTGCCTCGGAAGGAGAGTCGGCGGACGGGAGCGAAACGGGTGCCTGAGCAACAGCCAAACATCCAGAGACCACCAGTGCGGAGAGGATGAAGCGTCGAATATGGGTTATCGAGATCACCGGATTCCCAGGCAATATCGGCTTACTTTAATCGAAGCTCGTATCTCTTCTTCAATTACCTTCGTACTATAACCACCAGAGACGACTTTTAGCCAACAAAGAAACCCTAGCTCCCCGATTATGTTGTGTTAAGTTTTGTGTGGACGAGGGAATGTATAATCTCCAGTTTATGCGTACCGACTGGACCCGCGAAGAAATCTCCGCCATCTATCATCAGCCTTTGCTTGATCTCTTGCTGGAAGCGCAGCAGACTCATCGCAAGTTTCATCCTGCCAATGAAGTGCAGATGTGCCGGCTGCTCTCAATCAAGACTGGTGGCTGTCCTGAGGACTGTGCCTACTGCCCGCAAAGCGCGCACTACCAAACCGGCGTCGAGCGGCAACAACTCCTGGACACCGACCAGATTTTGGCGGCGGCCCGCATCGCCAAGACTGAAGGCGCAACTCGTTTCTGCATGGGTGCTGCCTGGCGCCAGGCCCCCCAGGGCAAGGAGTTTGATTCGGTATTGGAGTCTGTGCAGGGAGTGGCTTCGCTCGGCATGGAAGTCTGCTGCACGCTAGGTATGCTCAATGAAGCCCAGGCCCTTAGGCTCAAGGCTGCCGGGCTTACGGCGTACAATCACAATCTCGATACATCGCCAGAGTTCTACGGCAACATCATCAGCACGCGCACTTATCAGGAGCGCCTGTCGACCATCGCGGCCGTGCGCATGGCGGGCATTACCGTTTGCTGTGGAGGGATTCTGGGGATGGGTGAATCCGACCACGACCGGGTCGGTTTGCTGCATCAGCTTGCGACCCTTGATCCTCACCCTGAGAGCGTTCCGATCAATATGCTGGTGCGCGCCGAAGGCACACCTCTCAAAGGTGAACCCGATCTTGATCCGCTCATTATGGTGCGGACCATTGCTACGGCCCGCATCGTGATGCCGCACTCCACGGTGCGCCTGGCCGCTGGACGCGCTCAGTTATCCCGCGAAGCCGTCTTGCTTTGTTTTCTGGCCGGGGCCAATTCAATCTTTTACGGTGAAAAACTTTTGACTACGCCCAACCCCGATCCCGGCGAGGATGGCGATTTGCTTCGGCAACTCGGCCTTAAAGCCATGCAGCAACCTGCTCATGTCCACTAGTCGACTTTCCCAGCGCATGGCCTTACGGCTCGAGGAGTTGAAGGGCCAGTCCCTTTTGCGGAACCTCGGGCTGTCAAGTGGCATCAACCTTTGCTCTAACGATTACCTCGGATTGAGCAACGATCCCCGCCTGAAGCAGTCTTTGCTGCAAGCCGTAGAACGATCCGAAAGAGTCTCGTCCACCGGAGCGCGGCTGCTTAGCGGACACCATGCCGCCTGGGACGAACTTGAAACAACATTTGCTGGTTTTGCGTGCACCGAAGCAGCGCTTTATTTGAGTTCTGGATTCTCGGCCAATACTGGCCTGCTGAGCGCGGTGCTTGATCCCAGCGATGTCATCTTCTCGGATGCTCTTAACCATGCCAGCCTCATTGATGGCGTTCGCCTGTCGCGCGCACAAAAGATCATCTATCCGCATTGTGATCTTGATTTTCTGGAGCACGAGCTACGCCGTCATGCAGACAGTTCTGGGGTGCGAATGATGTCGCGCGTGATCGTGACCGAAACCATCTTCAGCATGGATGGCGACCATGCTCCTTTACCGGAGATCTTCCAGCTTGCGGAAAGATACGGAGCAGAGGTAATCGCGGACGAAGCTCACGCCACAGCAGTCTGTGGTCCTCACGGAAGAGGGTTGCTGGCGGAATATGGGTTGCAAAATCGCGCGCTGGCAGTTGTCCATACCTGCGGCAAGGCGCTAGCCAGCATGGGCGCCTTCGTATGCGGAAGCCGGCTTCTGAAACAATTTTTGATTAATCACGCGCGGAGCTTTATTTTTAGCACGGCCATGCCGCCTTACGTTGCCGGGCAGGTCGATGCCGCGCTCCAACTCGCCCTCTCGATGGATTCAGAACGCCGCCATCTGAGCCGGCTGGCATCGAGCCTGCGGGAGAGACTGGCATTGATGGGCTTGAATTGCGACTCGAGCAGCTCTCACATTGTTCCGCTGATAATCGGTTCAAATGAAGGTGCTCTGAGCATTGCCGCCTGGCTGCAAGCGCGGGGCTTCGCCGTGCGGGCTATCAGAGCTCCTAGTGTCCCACAAGGGACGGCGAGGCTACGGCTTTCTCTCACTGCCAAACTTACTGAGCGCGACGTGGAGCAATTTGCAAATGCAATATCCGATTTTTACGGCGCCGCGGCCGAAGAAAACCCAGCGTCGCTTCTAATGTCGCAGATAAACGCAAGATAGCAAAAACCATTTTAGCCAAGGGCTAAAACCTAACAGCTAAGGCTTTAGACTAAATGCAAACAAGCCAGGAGCTAACAGCTAGTGGCTAGAAGCTACTTCATCACCGGCACCGATACCAATGTCGGCAAGACTGTCTTGTCAGCGTTGCTGTGCGCTTCTCTGCCTGCACGGTACTGGAAGCCCATTCAGACCGGAGCCATTGAGGGGACTGACCGCCGGCAGGTGATTTCCTGGGCGGGGATCGCACAAGAGCAGGCATTCGATGAAACTTATATATTCGATGATCCGGTCTCACCGCATCTGGCGGCCGAACGTTCCGGGAAAGAGATTCGGCTGGAGGCAATCGCTCTTCCGTCCGCTGACTCTCTCCCTCTGGTGGTGGAAGGCGCTGGCGGCGTGCTTGCTCCCATCAATTCTCATCAATTCATCGCGCACCTGATTGTGCACTTGCGATTGCCGGTGGTGCTGGCTGCTCGAAGCACCCTGGGCACTATCAATCACACCTTGATGTCTCTTGAGGTGTTACGTTCTTACCAAGTCGCGGTACAGGGTGTTGTCCTGATTGGGCCGGAAAATCCCGAGAACAGAAGTGCCATTGAACACTTTGGAAAGATCCAGGTGATCGGCCATATTCCGATTCTCAAGACCATCGATCGCCAGGCTTTGCGCCAGGTCTTTGCGGAAAACTTTCGGCAGGAGGCTTTTGCTTGAGTACCGCTGGTTTGAAAATCTGGCATCCCTTTACCCAGGCCCATGTTGACCCAGACCCACTGCGGGTGGTGAGCGCTCAGGGAGTCTATCTGCACACATCTGACGGCCGCCAGATTATCGACGCTATTTCTTCGTGGTGGGTCAACCTGCACGGCCATTGCCATCCTCGGCTCGTGGCTGCCATTGCCGGGCAGGCAAGGTCGCTTGACCACGTATTGCTCGCAGGGTTCTCACATCCCATGGTGGAGCAACTTACCCGGAAGCTGCAGCATGTTGTTCCATCTTCTCTGCGGCATATTTTTTATTCCGACGATGGCTCTACTGCCGTAGAGGTGGCGCTTAAGCTTGCTGTGCAATATTGGCAGAACCGGGGACGTGCCGAAAAGCGCGGCATCGTCGCATTGGAACATGCCTACCATGGAGATACATCGGGCGCCATGTCGGTAAGCGCCGACTCAGGTTTTACCGATCCATTTGCCGGGTTTCGCTTTCCCGTGCATCGTGTTCCTTCCGCCTATTGTCTGCGTTGTCCCGCCGGGAAAGATCGCTCCACTTGCCAGATCGATTGTGTTGGCGCACTCGGCGAACTGCTGCAAAACAAGAGCAGGGAAATTGCCGCCGTAATTGTGGAGCCGCTGCTGCAAGGAGCGGGAGGAATGATCGTCCATCCGGTGGAGTTTCTTCAGCGCGTGCGGCAGCTTTGCACGAGACACGATGTCCTGCTGATTGCCGACGAGGTGCTCACTGGCTTCGGACGGTGCGGGAAAATGTTTGCCTGCGATGTAGCGGGAATTACACCTGATCTGATGTGCCTCTCCAAGGGCATCACTGGAGGCGTGCTTCCGCTGGGCGCGACCTTATGTACCGGCACAATTTTTCAGGAATTCGACGGCCGGGGACGGAGTTTCTTTCATGGCCACTCCTATACGGGAAACCCCATCATCTGCGCCGCAGGCGTGGCCAACCTGGAGATCTTTGAAACAGAAGATGTGTTTGGGCGCATCAGCGAAATCGCTCGCCATCACCAGCAGCGTTTGTGCCGGTTGTCGTCGCACCCAGGCGTCGAGGAGACGCGGCAAATCGGCGCCATCGCAGCCATCGAGTTAAGGGCTAACGATCCAGGATATTTTTCCACTCTCAAGCCGCGTCTTTACAAGTTCTTTTTGGATCATGGCGTCCTGCTGCGCCCGCTCGGCAACGTGATCTACGTGATGCCCCCTTACGTCATCACGCCCAAAGAACTTGACTATGTGTATGACGTGATTGAAGAGGCGCTCAGCGAGGTCGCTGGACGGTGAATTCGTCCCAGGGCGACCAGTCCATGTACAATGCCAGCGACAGAAATCCCTCTTACAGCAATGCAAAATACAAGGAGAGGCAGCATGGAAGGCAACTTGAAAAAATCTTTTAACTACATTCCTCTGTGGAAGTTGACGCTCCTGGCTAGCGTGGTCTTGTTGGTCGTGACTGCCGGGATGGCCAAAGACAAGGCCAAACCCAAAGTCGTTGCACTGCAAAATGGCCAGGGCCAGAGTGTTGGCACGGCCACTCTCTCGCCTGAGGCCAAGGGAGTGAAGATCAAGCTCAACCTGCAGAACCTCTCGCCAGGCGAACATGCCATTCACGTCCATCAAACCGCCAAGTGTGAAGGGCCGGACTTCAAATCTGCCGGGGGCCATTTCAATCCTGATGGAAAACACCACGGCCTGCAGAACCCCGAAGGGCCTCACGCCGGGGACATTCCAAATTTCACCGTGGATGCCAAAGGCAAAGCGAAGGGCACAGTAATCGCCCCCAACGTAACCATGGGAGATGATCCGCATTCGGTCTTCACGGGCGACGGTACGGCACTGGTTGTTCACGCGAAGGCGGATGACGGCAAGACCGATCCTACCGGCAATGCAGGCGACCGGGTTGCCTGCGGATTGATCACAAAATAGGGGAACGATGGCTGCTCAAAAAGGCCCAAACATATTCTTGTGCGTGGGCCTTTTCCTCATTGGAACGATCTTGATCTTCTACGTTTTTCGCAGCAACGGCTGGCACCCTGGAGTTTCCCCGTCGGCCATTTGGGGAGATTTGCCGACCAGCACTAGAGCCGTCGCAGTGGGCGGATTCATTGCCTCTGCATACGGGCTAGGTGGAATACTCAACCACTTCTTGAGCAAGAAACTGAATTAGCGCCCTTTCCCCGCTAAGGCTTCATAGAGTTGCGGCAATCGCTGTGCGTCGGGGATCGATTCGTCAAAGCGCGCGCGCTCGTAGTGATCCGTGAAATTCACGACATCTTCGCGGACCAGCGGATCAGAAATCATGGCAGCAAATTCGCTTGGAGTTTGCGCTGGAGATTTGCGGACTCCTTTGCGCTCCATCAACTTCAACATGCGCGCGTACCAGAAACTGGCAACATGCTTCGGGGCACGCTGAGGGTTCTTGCGCATGCGTGTGCGGTGGAGAGCGCGGTAGGCGCGAGGAGCAAGGGGCAGCAGTACAATCAGCAAAACCAGGACGCCAATCAGAGCGACGCTCTGCCCGGAGATGTCCCGGACGCTGCCCTGGAAATGCCGAATCTTATCCAGAAGCTTACGGTATTTGCGCCAGACCCAGTATCGTGTTTTGCCTTGCACGTTTCTGGCTTGGTTGTTGAGTTCATAACTGAGTCTTACCTGGTGCGAGAAGTCATAGTTGATGACCCACTCACGCCATGTCTCGCGCAGCACATCCATGTACAGAGCCAGGCGGGCCCAGGTTCCACTTTGCGACAGATCAGCAGCGCCGCCGCCGGGCGTGGGATCGAATGTCGCCCAGCCATACTCCGGGAAATAAACCTCCACCCAAGAGTGCGCATCTTTCGAGCGCACGATGTAGGAGTTATTCAAGTCATTGAATGCTCCGCCGCGAAAGCCATTGATCACACGTGCCGGAATACCCAGGGCTCGAAGCATGACGGCCATCGAGGAGGCAAAGTATTCGCAATGCCCCTTTTTGCGCTCGAAGAGAAAATTTGCGATTGGGTCGCTTTCCCGGCCTGGAAGCTGAAGAGTATAGCCGAACTTTTTCTTGAGATATGATTCAATGGCGCGGGCACGCGCATAATTGGACGTTGCGGATGCGGTGATTTGCTGGGCTAAAGATGGTATCCGGGGATCAAGCCCGCTTGGAAGCTGTCGATACATTAATTCCAGCCCAGGAGGATAGTCGCGCGAATTCGAGTTTTGGATCCATGGCGCAGGATCACGTGTGTCGGCTTCAGCGTAGTAAGCTCCGATGGTCTTGCCGGTGTCGGAGTTAAAGTAAAGCGATCCCTGCTGGGTGATGACGATTTGATCGTAGGGACCGCTGATTCTCTCAGGCACGGGAGCTACAAAGAAAATATAAGAACCGATCGGCTCCATGATGATCCGGTAAGAAAGCGTCGAAGCACGGGGAGCCGCCACCGTGCTGAAGAGTGGCCCATCCCCTACGCGCAACTGCGAAAGGTCCAACGGCAAGTTGTTCAAAGGCCGTGAGAGGGATATCTCCGGCACTGTATTCCACCAACGCTGACCGTCGAAATTCACCAGCGCCATGCCTCGCCACTTTATGTCAGGAGGCAGTTTGCCGCGCAGCACCTGCACATGCATCACCACGCTGTCGCTTTGCTGAAGCTGCCCGATGCCGCCGAGTCGAACCTCGGAACTGAATCCGGTCACGAAGCTGCTCTGGAAACCAAAGTTTCTCAGATAGCCACCGCCGGTGCTCATGCGCGGAAGAATGAAGAAAAGAACCGTAGCTCCGGCAAGCGTGCCTATGCTCAGCAACACGGCAACTCCGGAGAGCGAGCGATTGAACTTCCGCTCCTGCTGAATCGCGACTCCCACCGCCTGAGCACTGCGCTCCGAACGCCGCACTTCCATGCTGATGAAGGTAGACATGGCCATCAGCAAGAAAAACCCGAAGGTCAGCAGAAATAAGGTGTCCACGGTCAGGACTGCGGCGGCCAGCACCATGAGAAACGAGAGCACTGCCAGGTAAACCAGGTCGCGATCCCGCTGCACGGAGAAGATCTTGACCACCATGATGAACAGGACCAGGTGAACCGTAGCGCTCACAAAACCCTGGGACAACATGAAGTAATCCACGGCGTAGACAGCCAGATACAAAAGGGTCAGGTAGTTGGTCCAGCGCTCTGCAATAGAAAAACTTTTTCCTTTGAGGAGATGATAGCCTCGCACCGCCAAGGCAGGTGTTACGACTGCCAGTGAAAGAAAATCCAGCTTGCCTGTACCCGCCAGGGCTGCGAACCCGGTGACCAGAAGAAGATAAAGGGACCACTGAAAATATTTTTCAGCGGTGCCTGGAGGACGGGTTGGGACTACCAAGGTGGAAGCCACATAGCTATTCTCGTTGAATTTCGGAAGCGATGAAAGCTCTAAGTGGACACGCACCAATGAGGAACGAAACCCTGCCTGAATCTTGCAAAATCAAAAGGTGTTAAAATCAGATGCGCCGGGTCCCGCGCGACGCAATCCCGCCAACCCCGCCAGGTCCGGAAGGAAGCAACGGCAACGGGCTAGTGCGTGTGCAGCGGGTTCCCCGGTGCTGAAATTCCTGCTTTCGAACCTGATTCGCAACCATCCTTGAGTATTAATCGAAGATCCAGATGGTGGGTGTTTCGGTGGCTTCTTCTTGTTTACCCTTCAGGAGAGGTTTCTTCCTGCCCCGTCGGGATATACGATGTAGGGCAATTTTCCCCTATCGCGAATGGTTCAGGGCTGGTGCTGGTGTCCAAAGTGCCTGATTTGAATTTACTAGTACAATAATCAGTTCATTTCATCTTTCATTCAACCTGGAGAAAATCTTTTGGCCAATCTTATTCGGGCGAAGGTCTCCGCCCTGGGAACATTTGTCCCACCACGTCTGCTAACCAATGCTGATCTGGAGAAAATGGTAGAGACGTCCGATCAGTGGATCATGGAGCGAACCGGTATTCGCCAGCGCCATATCGTCGATAAGGGCGTGGCATGTTCACACCTGGCATTAGAGGCTGCAAAAAGCGCTCTTCTCGAGCGCGGCCTTGAAGGCAAGGACGTCGACGCCATCTTTGTTGCCACGGTTACTCCCGACATGATGTTTCCAGCCACGGCCTGTCTGGTGCAAGACAGGCTGGGGGCCAAGGGGGCTTGGGGTTTTGATATATCCGCCGCTTGTGCCGGCTTCGTCTACGCCTTGCAGACCGGGGCGAAGTTTATAGAATCCGGGGCGCACAAGCGGGTACTGGTGATTGGCTCCGATGTGATGAGTTCCATCATTGATTACACCGACCGTGCTACCTGCATCATCTTTGGCGATGGCGCAGGGGCTGTGTTGCTCGAACCTGCGGATGACGGTAATTGCCTGCTCGATTTCATCCATGAGGTCGATGGTTCAGGCGGATGTTCGCTTTATATGCCTGGAGGCGGCAGTCTTCATCCCGCGAGTTGTGAAACCATCGAGAAGAAGATGCATTTCGTCCACCAGGAAGGCCAGGCAGTATTCAAGTATGCGGTGCGCAAGATGTCGGAGGTCTCGGAGAAAATCCTGGCCCGCAATGGTTTCAAAGGTACCGACCTGAAGCTGTTCGTTCCGCACCAGGCCAACCGCCGCATCATCATGTCTACAGCCGAGAAATTGGGACTTAGCGAAGACCGTGTCATCATCAACATCGATGAATACGGAAACACCACGGCAGGCACCATCCCCCTGGCCCTGGAAACAGCGCGACAACAAGGAAGGCTTACGAAGGGCGACTTGGTATTGCTGGCCACCGTGGGCGCCGGATTTACGGTAGGCGCGACGCTACTTCGCTGGGCCATGTAGCAATTTGGTAAATGAGTAATTTGGTAATTGGGTAATTTTCGAACCCGACGTGTAGGCGATTTTCAATTACCCACTTACCAAATTACCCATTTACCAAATGCTTTAGCTCTTCCCCTTGATTTCATCTCGATGTTTTGCCGCGTCCAGTGGGCGCACTGGTTCGGTCATGCGCACTGGATCGAGGATCTCTTCAATCTCTTTTTCGCTTAACAGCTCCTTCTCGCGGGCGATGTCAATGATCGAACGCCCGGTGGCCACTGATTCTTTCGCAATCTCTGCTGCCTTGGAATAGCCGATATAAGGATTCAGGGCGGTTGCCAGTGAGACCGTGCTCTGGGCATAGAAGTTGCAACGCCGCTCGTTGGCCGTGATGCCCTTCATGCATTTGTCGGTGAAGACCTTCAGCATGTTGGTGAGAATCGTAATGGATTGCAACACGCTGTAGGCCATAGTCGGCATCATGACGTTAAGCTCAAGTTGTCCGGCCTGCACTGCCAGGGCCACGGCTGTGTCGTTGCCCACCACTTGAAAAGCAACCATCGCAGCCAGCTCCGGCATGACGGGATTGATTTTTCCCGGCATGATCGAGGAACCGGGTTGCAGTGCCGGAAGGTTGATCTCGGCAAACCCCGTGTTTGGTCCTGAGGCCAGCAAACGTATGTCGTTGGAGATACGAATGACCTCCAGGGCCAGGTTGCGCAGGGCACTCGAGGTTTCGGCCATGGGAGAATTGGTCTGCATGGCCCAACGCATATCGCTCGTAGGAACGACTTTTTGCCCGGAGATGCGGGACAAACCGGTGATGGCCTTTTCCCGATAGTCGGGATGAGTGTTGATTCCGGTGCCCACCGCTGATCCGCCCAAACCCAGTTCGCGTAGAGATTCCGATGCCTGGCGAATGCTGTTGATGGCCTTTTTCATGCTGACGCCGTAAGCCGCAAATTCCTGGCCCAGACGCATGGGGACGGCATCCTGCATGTGCGTGCGGCCCGACTTCATGATGTTGTGGAACTCTTTTCCTTTCGCTTCGCAAGCTGCCGCCAACGATTCAAGCACCGGATACAATTTTTCCAGTTCTAGCAGGGTCGCAAGCCGCATTCCAGTGGGAAAGACGTCGTTGGTCGATTGTCCGTAATTCACATGATCGTTGGGATGAACGATGCTATAGTCTCCCAGCTTCCCGCCGAGGAGTTCGACCGCGCGGTTGGCGATCACCTCGTTGGTGTTCATGTGAAAACTCACGCCGGCGCCGGCCTGGAAGACGTCCACGACAAACTGGTTGTTCCATTTGCCTTCCATGACTTCTTGGGCAGCGCGAATGATGGCATCAGCCCGTTGGTCTTCCACCAGGCCAAGGGCTTTATTGGCTTCGGCAGCCGCCTGTTTCACCATGCCTAACGCCTTAATCAGCGTAGGATGTGCCTTCATCCCCGAGATGGGATAATTCTCCACGGCGCGAGCCGTTTGAATGCCGTAGTAGACGTCCGCTGGAATTTCTTTGATGCCAATCGAGTCTTTTTCCGAGCGCAAGTTCTGCAATGCGGTTGCCATAAAATCCCTCGTGAACCGTTATGAATGGATGCCGTAACCCGGCAGAAGCAAAACTAGAAATTATAACAATTTGAACTTTCTTAGCCCCGAAGATATCATCAATATGAAACTGTTTTTGGAGGATAAGTCATGTCTAGAAAAGTCAGGGTTGTCGATGTGGCAGACTATATCCTTCATCGCCTTGGCTCCATGTCTGCAATGAAACTGCAGAAATTGGTGTATTACTCTCAGGTTTGGTCTCTGGTCTGGACTGAGAAGCCTTTATTTAGCGGCAACATCGAGGCTTGGGCCAACGGACCGGTTGTACCCTCTCTCTATCGTAAACATCGCGGCTATTTCCGTGTTGGCAAAGGGTTTTTTGGAGGAGAGATCAACAGGCTCTCAGATGACCAGAAAGATGTGATCGGTAAAGTCTTGAATTTTTATGGTTCTAAAGATCCGCAATGGCTGAGCAACCTAACTCACCTTGAGAGTCCGTGGAGAGATGCACGGCAAGGATTGGCACCCGGTGAACGCGGCAACAAGATCATCTCCAAAGAGTCCATTCTGGAGTACTATTCCAGCCTCTAAATGCCAGTTCCGCGACAGCAAAGACAACCTCACACCAAAGAGAGTGTTCCTGATCGCCAAATCAAGGTTGGCGGTGATCCAGACAATTTCGATAAAGAAACCATTGCTTGGCAGTTTTTCCGTTTAGATCGTCCCCATGTAGATTGGGGGTGGGATAAGCTCAGGCCACAGGAGTGGCGCGATATCCTCGTGCATTTGGTCGCTTTTGAAGGCATGACTTGGGCAGCGATCAAATTGCAAGCAGGTGGTCGAAGGCAGGGTACGAATCATCATCCGATTGAGATCGCAGAATTCAATAAGCCAGCTCGTGACCGACTGGAGGAACTGCATTTAGATGATTATGAATCGCTATTCTCTCTCAGAATAACGAACACTCTCAGACTTTATGGAGTAAGGGATGGCAGAGTACTCCAGATCATCTGGCATGATCCTCATCATGGCTCACGACGCGGAGCATGTCCTACTCGCCGCTAAATCTCAACGTGATCTAACTTGATCAGGGGACCTAGATTATGAGAGTAGTCATCGCCGGTGGTGGAACCGGCGGACATGTAATTCCGGCGCTGGCAATTGCGCGCGAACTCCAAGCCCGCTATAAAGCGGAAATCCTGTTCGTTGGCACCAGCCGGGGAATTGAGGCGAGGCTCGTGCCACAGGCGGGCTTTGGCCTGATGCTGATCAAAGTTGGGGCTCTCAAGAGTGTCAGCCTGGCGACTCGCTTGCGCACCCTCCTCGGCCTTCCCCTGGCCATCCTTCATTCTCGAAAAATCATTCGTGTCTTTGATCCGCAAGTAGTCATAGGAGTGGGCGGGTACGCGTCCGGTCCAGCGGTGGCGGCTGCCATCCTGGGACGGATCCCTACGTTGGTCTTCGAGGCAAACTATGTACCCGGTTTTGCCAACAAGATTGTTGGTCGATGGGTATCGGCCGCGGCAGTCCATTTTGAACAGACAGCCCAGTATTTTCGCAACGCAAGCGTGGTCGGCGTACCCGTTCGCCCGGAGTTTTTCGATGTGCCTCCATTGGACGCCGGCCATCCGCCCACGCTGCTCGTTTTTGGCGGCAGCCAGGGGGCACATGCGATCAATCTGGCAGTGACTGAGGCCATTCCCCTGGTACTACGGCAGATTCCTGGCCTTCGGATCATCCACCAGACCGGCGAGCGAGACTATAATGACGTTCAAGCAGCCTACACACGTGCAGGAGCTTCGGCGGAAGTTTCAGCCTTCATCGATAAGATGCCCCAGGCATTTGGCCGGGCCGACCTGGTGATTTGCAGGTCAGGGGCCAGCACGGTTGCTGAGATCGCCGCCGCAGGGAAGCCTGCTGTTTTTATTCCCTTTCCTCGCGCCACCGACGATCATCAGCGCCGCAATGCGGAGGCTATTGCAAATGCGGGCGCGGCGGTTCTTATGACAGAGTCAGGGCTGTCGGCGGAACAATTGGCCGAAGCGATCATCAACCTGTTAGGCGACCCTGGGCGGTTGCAGGCGATGTCGGCGAGAGCCAGAACGCTCGGTCATCCAAACGCCGCGGCCCAGGTAGCACAGATGGCTGCAGAATTAGCTGTCCGGAAAGAATAGTTTATGTTTGCAAAGATTCAGCGCATACATTTTGTCGGCATTGGTGGAATCGGGATGAGCGGCATCGCCGAGGTCTTGCTGACTCTTGGATACAAAGTTTCCGGTTCCGACCTGAAAAGCTCTGCTGTCACAGAGCGTCTCGCGAATCTGGGGGCGATTATTTTCGAAGGACATCGCGCCGAAAACATCACCAGCGCCGAAGTCGTCGTGACCAGTTCTGCCATTGCGCGCGACAATCCCGAAGTCATTGCGGCACACTCTCAACACATTCCGGTCATCCAGCGGGCGGAGATGCTCGCCGAGTTGATGCGCCTGAAATACGGAATCGCCATCGCGGGAATGCATGGCAAGACCACGACGACCAGCATGGTGGCGGCGGTGTTGGCGGCCGGTGGGCTGGATCCAACCGTGGTGGTCGGCGGGCGCGTGGACGCCATGGGATCGAATGCCCGTCTCGGCAAGTCGCAATACCTGGTAGCGGAAGCCGATGAAAGTGATCGCTCATTCCTCAAGCTTTCGCCCATCCTGGCGGTGGTGACCAATATTGACCGCGAGCACATGGACTGCTATCGCGACATGGCGGATGTCGAACAGGCCTTCATTGATTTCGTTGACCGAGTCCCGTTTTATGGGATGGTCGTCCTTTGTAACGACGATGAGCGGCTGCGCGATCTCTTACCCAGGCTTGCGCGACGCGCGATTACTTATGGCAAGCGCGATGATTCCGATTTCAAAATTCTTGGCGGCGAGGTCCAGGCTGGCAGCTCACACCAGTATTACTCACATTTTGCTGTGCATTACCGGGGAAAGCCTCTGGGTGAATTCAATCTTCGGGTACCAGGAAGCCACAATGTGTTGAATGCCACAGCAGCCGTGGCAGTGGGTGTAGGACTTGACATTGATCCAAACCGAATCCGCGAAGCCCTGGAGAATTTCCGAGGCGTGGACCGGCGCTTCCAGCTCAAGGGCAAGGTGGAAAACATCAGCGTGATCGATGATTATGGACATCATCCTACCGAGATTCGCGCCACGCTGGCGGCCGCTCGCCAATGTGGTCCCAAACGCCTGCATGTGATTTTCCAACCTCATCGATATACGCGAACACGCGATCTGCTGGGAGAGTTCGGGATGGCCTTTTCTGACGCGGACAACATCTGGGTGCTCGATATCTACGCGGCGAGCGAGCCTCCCATCCCCGGAACCAGCGCTGAGCAGGTTGTAGACACCATCAAACGGCTGGGTGGACGTAATGCCCGTTATGCGGCATCCTTCGACGAGGCAATCCGCGATCTGGTTGCAGTGGCAGATTCGGGCGATATGATCCTGACTCTGGGTGCCGGTAATGTCTCCCAACTTGGTCCACAGATTCTTACAGCACTCGAAGACCGTGAAAGGGCACGTCCCATTCCCGCTTGATGCCTTACACCCTGCTCTCTGTTGAGAGTGTCGTAGCTTGTTCCAGTGGCGGAAGCGCGAATTGCTCCGCCAACCTGTGAAAATAAGCTACGGAAACATGTTGTTTGGATCTTTTCGCTACGCTCACCTTCAGTGCAAGCTCGTGATCGGAAAAGCTGAAGTCCTCCCGGCATAGAATTCTCCGAAAAAGGTGGTTCAAGGGTGGTTAAAAGGTACCAAGGGGGGGCTGTCTGGATCGGGCGATCGAAAATCGCCCACGGGCTATCCTTCTGAGATACAAAAAGCCTAGCAAAGCAATTTATCATGGTCGCAGTATGTTGCTTGGATTTTGGGTAGAGCTACGCCAACCTGAAGAAAAAAAGCCACGGAAGTTAGGGTCCCCGCGAATGACACCCGAATTGTTAAATCTTTCCCGGCATGATCCTTCGCTTGCGCTCAGGATTTCGCCTGCAGGCTCCCGCTTCGCTCACGCCTGCAATACGGCTCAAGTTAGGGTCCCCGCGAATGACACCCCAATTGTAGATCCTTCCCCGTTCGTTCCGCTCAGGGTCAGGATTTCGCCTCGCGGCTCGGACGCCGCGAAAACGGCTCAAGTTTAAAGTCCCCGCGAATGACTGCGCATTCGACAGCGATGATTAAATGCTATCAAAGCGAATAATATACGAAGATTTGCTGTCTGTCAATAAGAATCGGGCGTTGACATAAGAATCGGGCGTCTTCTTACAGAGATGGAACAGGGGCCGATTGGTTGAGGATCAGCCAGTAGAGTCCAAGCTGGCCGACGGCTTCGATAAACTGGTCGAACACTACCGGCTTACGAACAAAGCTATTGGCGCCCAGGCCGTAACTCTTGAGACGGTCCTGGTCCTCATTGGAAGAAGTCAAGATGACAACAGGAAGGAGCTTTGTCCGCTCGTCGGAGCGCAACTTGCGGAGCACATCTAAGCCATCCAACTTGGGGAGCTTCAAATCCAAAAGTACGACCTCCGGCATTCGCGACAGATCCCGTCCCGCGTGAGACCCTGTTCCGAATAGATAGTCGATCGCCTCCACGCCATCATGGGCGACGATGATTTCATTTTTGATGTGGTGTTTCTTCAGCGCCCTAATGGTCAGGGCCTCGTCATCAGCATTGTCTTCTACCAGCAAAATAGGTTTATCGAGCATTGCATAAACTCCGTTGCATACTTACGTTTCTGAAGCATTGACGCGAGGAAGATTTATCTCCTCGGGCCGTGCTGAAGCCTTAAACGATATTGCTCCTTCATCTATTCCTGGAATAATAAAGCTGAACGTTGCGCCCTTGCCCACCTCGCCCTCCGCCCAGATTTGTCCCCCGTGGCGATGGATGATTCGCTGAACGGTGGCTAATCCGATTCCGCTTCCCGGGAATTCCGACGGGTCGTGGAGACGTTGAAAAGCCCCAAAAAGCTTGTTTACATATTGCATGTCGAATCCGGCGCCATTGTCGGAAACAAAGCAAATTCTTTGGGCCCCCTTGGTCCGCATTCCGAACTCAATGCGTGCCTCCGGGGTATGCGAGGTAAATTTCCAGGCGTTGCTTAAAAGGTTTTCGAGCAAAATCCGCAACAATCCCTGGTCGCCTTCCACGGAGAGACCAGGCGCAATAACAAAATTCGCCTTGCGCTCCGGATCCAGCCTTCGCAGGTGCGCGGCAATTTCCTTCGCCAGGGAACTCAGGTCGACCGCTTCGCGAACCATTTTCGAGCGTGCAGTCCGCGCAAGTTTCAGCAGATCGTCGATCAGTTGTCCCATGCGGCCAGCCGCTGTGCGTACCCGTTGAAGATATTGCTTCCCCTCGACGCTCAGAGAGTCATGGCAATCTTCAAGAAGCGCGGCGCTAAAACCATCGATGGCCCGAACCGGGGCCCGCAGATCATGAGAGACCGAATAGCTGAAACTTTCCAGTTCATTGTTGACTGACGTAAGTTCGAGATTGCGGGACTCCAATTCCTCATTGACATTGCGCAAACTTTCTTCACTCTTGCGCAGGGCTTCTTCGGAGCTCTTTCGCTCGGTAATGTCCACCGCGATTACCAGTTCGGATTTGCGGTTGTTGAAGAATAAGCCATAAGAAGAGATCTCGACATCCCTGATCTCGCCATTTTTTCGACGATGCCGCCAGGTGCTGGTGTTTCGGGAGCCGTCGTGAGAGACCGATATGGTTTTCAGCAACCCGGCCACGTCTTCTGCCGGTCGGATATCCTTGATGGTCATGCTCAGGAATTCTTCTCTTGAGTAACCATAGTCGCGAACGGCAGCAGCGTTGACCGCAAGAAATTGAAGCGTTGACCGATCGTACACCCAGACCGGATGAGGATTCAGATCGAACAAGCTCCGGTATTTCTCCTCGCTCTCCCGCAGCTTGAGCGTCATGTCTTCAGCCAGCCGAAGGGCGCGGGCTTCCGTACGCGTCAGCAAATGCATTACGCCCAGCAGCAGCAGGCTGATCAACACCCCAGCCGGAAGGATGCCCAGGTTTTGCCTTTCGCGAACCAGTGAATCCAGGACCGGCAAGCTGACAAAACGCAACGTCCAGACCTGGCTTCCGAAGTCGATCCTTGAAATCTGGGTCGCCATTGGCTCATAGCCGGGAGCGAGTTCCCTCAATTCAGGCGATCGATACATCAATGATTCCGGGCCGGGCGCAGCGCCCGAGAAGATTTCAAATGACGCTAAGGGAGACCGCTCGTTGATTACGCCTCTCATGAGGTTGGCAATGCGAAACGGACTGTACACATATCCAACCAGGGCGGCGCGGCGCTCCGAAACTGTTCCGGTAGGCATTCCCCTTCGATACAAAGGCAGGTACATCAAGAATCCTGCCTGGACATCCGCTTCCGTTTCCTGAACCAGCTTCACCGTTCCGGACAGACTGGTGGTTCCATTGTCTCTTGCGTATTCCATTGCCGCGTGGCGCACCGGCTCCGAAAACATGTCAAAGCCGAAAGCCCGCTGGTTTCTCCAGTCAAATGGTTCGATATAGACGATGGAGGTATATTCGGGACGCTCGCCCTCGGGACGAATCGAGTAATTGGGAAACCCCTCAGCACGAACGCGCTCCAGGTGAACAGCTTTTTGCGCAGACGGTATGAATTGGGAGAAACCAATTGCCTGTATGCCCGGATACCGCTCCTCGATATTCAAGCCTTCGACATAGTTATGAAACATCTCGCGGGTGACGATTGGATTTGCCTCAAAAATGCTGCGCGTGCCATAGAGCGCGTCCTCGTAAACCTGAAGCCGCGCGCGAATTGCAGCTCGCGAACGGTCCATTTCCTGTTCGAAGCCGGCCCGTGCCCGTTCACGCGCCTGCCTGAGATTGGCGCGCCACACGCCTATTGTTGCCGCCAGGGAAAGCGCAAAGACCGACCATGAGATGATGGTTCGCCAGGTGATGCGGGAAGCACTGGCTGTGCGATTTTCTCGTTCGTCGGTCATGAGCGCCTCCCGGTAGAAGTGTTCCCGGGGCAAGGCTGGTTGGGTATTTACGTCTACTTCTGTTGTGAAGAAACAATTATACAATCCAGCAGCGATCCCTTTTGGCATAAGTCGTGATTTAAAAATTGCTTTTCTTTATTAATCTACGGCACAATGCGGCGCATGAGTTCCAAGAAGGAACCTGCTACCACGCCCAAGAAAGGATCATCCTTCGTCCATTCTGTTCGATCCGCAGTGGGGAATGTAGTTGGTTTTATCCGTTCAACATTTCGACCGACATTATCAAAGACAGTAAAGCTGTTCGCTGCACTTCTAGTGCTGGCCGTCATGGGTGCCCTCACAGCAGTGATGCTCCGCTTTCTTTATCCGAAATCGCTGATTGAAGTCTCGGCGTTCGAGATATTTTCATCTGATTCATCCAAAGCAAAAGGCGGAAAAGCAATATCGGATCTCGCCGCTGACAAGTTTCGTCAGATCATTGGAGAAGCAAATCGTTTTTCAGGAACTGCATTTACAAGCAAGCGCGTTTATGGGTCAGTGCCTGACCCTCCCCATATACCTGTCGACACGACATACGGAATCGAAGTCAAAGGGATTTCTGTTGATCAACTTCTTGCTACTTGGAAGCACCTGAGGTACCAGGAATATCGGGTTTCGGGCGATCTAATATCTAAGGAAGGCGGCGACACAATAAGGTTGCGTTACGTGACTTATGGCAGGGCGAACAGTTTTGAAAGCGACATCTCAAAGGCTGGCATCGACGACGGTCTGAAACAGATTGCATTGCGGACGGTTGAAGAGATTAATCCCGAAGTTGCTGCGCGTTACTTGTTGCAGGAGAGGGTTGTTTGCACTCCAAACTGCCCGGCTGCTAGCGAAAATGCAAAAAGCTTCCTTTGGAGATGGGTTCAGCAAGAGCCGGCCAACGCAAAATCGTCATATTTTCTCGCTTATGCTCTGGCCCTTGACAAGAATGACGATGACGCTTTGGCTTTTCTGGATCGCAGCATGCAGCTTGATAAGCAATTTTTTCCGGCGATGAATATGAAAGGCGTGCTGCTCACACGGCACGGCCACTTCCCTGACGCTGAAGCTACATTTCAAGATGCGCTACGTATTCGCAACAATCCTACTGCAATGCAGAATTTGGGGATAGTAAAGCAGTTGGACGGCAAGTATGGTGAAGCCGAGACTTGGTTTCGGAAGGCGATCGACCAGGAGCCCTCTTTTATCGGTGCGCTGTCGGCGCTGGGGAATCTTCTGATGTTTACGTCCAGAAACGCCGAAGCGGCTGATGTTTTTCGTGATGCTTTGAAGTTTGAGCCGGGAAGAAGTGGCCCGCTGTCCGGACTGACACTGGCTCTGGCCCGGGATGGCAAATTCGACGAGGCGCTGCATAATTGCGATCGTGTGCTGAATCTTGATCCGGGCAGAGTGGACGCCATGACGGATAAAGCCATGATGCTTGTCTATATGAAGAAGCCGGACGAGGCGATAACCCAAAGCAGAGCCGCGATTGCGAAACGAGAAAACCCGGATGCCCACTATCAGCTGATTATGGCATATATCGAGAAGCGAGACTTGGGCACAGCGCAAAAGGAAATCCTGGGGATGCTAGACTCATACCCAAGTGACGTGGACATGGTTTATGTGATGGCGAAGTTGTTGGAAGCAGAGGGCGATCCGAAGAGTAAAGCTTATTTCGACAAGGTTGAGTCGCTTTCCCGAGGATATGCTTTTTACCAAGCAGACGCTTTGGAAGTCTCATTCGTTTTTTCCCAACTAAAAAACGAGCCAAAATAGACCGGTTTGGGGAGTTACAGATCTCGACAAAACCACCTGTTAGGAATAGTCGGCTGGCAAAGTAACCGCTATCCTAGTCCCCATGGGGCCTAGCTGGCTTCCTGTTTCTGAAAATGCCTCAGGACTGCCTCCGTTTGAGGCTTAGTAAGAATCGCACTGAGCGCTGCAGCATCGGCTCCCTGGACAGCGCGCACACTCCCGAAGTGCTGTAATAGCCGCTGCCGCGTGCGCTCCCCGATTCCAGGAATTTCCAATAGCTCCGATTTCCGATCGCGCATCTGGCGGCGCTTGCGGTGGAAGGTGACGGCGAAGCGATGGGATTCGTCACGCACCATCTGCACAAGGTGCAGGACGGGCGAGTGCCGGTCCAGAATCACCGGATCATCTTCCTGTCCGTAGACGTAGATGATCTCTTCTTTTTTGGCGATGGCGGCCAAAGGTTGATTGGTAATCTGCAAACCTTCCAAAGCTTCTGCGGCGGCGTGAAGCTGTCCGAGGCCGCCATCGACCAGCACCAGGCTGGGGAAAGATTTTTTTTCGTCCTGAAGCCGCTTATATCGGCGGGTCACTACTTCGCGCATGGAAGCAAAGTCGTCCACACCTTCCACGGTGCGAACAATGAACTTGCGGTATTCGGATTTATTCATCTTGCCGTCTTCCCATACCACCATCGAAGCCACAGTTTCGGCGCCCTGGATATGGGAGATGTCGAAGCATTCGATGCGCTTGGGAATCTCCGGCAAGGTGAGCGCATCCTGCAGGGCCTCCTGGATGGCCTTGGTTGCCGGCTTCATCACCCGGAATCGCTGGTCAAATGATTGCTTGGCGTTTTGCGCCACGAGGTCGAGCAACGAACGCTTTTCGCCTCGCTGCGGAACGAGGATTTCAACCTTTTTTTGCCGTTTTTCGCCCAGCAACTCCTCCAGCGTTGCCCGATCCTCAAAGTCCACCGGCACCAAGACAGTGTGGGGAACATATTGCTGGTCAATGTAGATCTGCTTGACGAGGGCAGAAAAGAACTCGCCTGGATTGAACGCTTGACCCGGCTCACGCTCCGGCAACTCTTCCCAGAAAAACTCCCGCCGGTCCAGCACTTTGCCTCCGCGCGTATGAAAAATGTTAACGGCCAACATTTCGTTTTCGTAGTGATAGGCAAGCACGTCGACGTCATCCCCTTCGACGGCCGCCATCCTCTGCTTTTCCTGGAGGTGTTCCACGGTCGAGATCAGGTCGCGGCATTTGGCAGCCCTCTCGTATTCCTGGTTTTCGGCTGCTTCTTCCATCCGCCGGCGCAAAGACTTGGCCAGATCAGTCTGGCGGCCTTCCAGGAGCCATTGCACGTCGCGCACGGCTTCCTGATACGTCTCCGGAGTGGTGAGATCCTTAACACATGGTCCCAGGCATCGTTTTATGTAGAACTGCAGGCAGGGACGGGGATGGTACCGGGTAAGATCAACCTTGCAGGAGGGAATCAGGAAGTTGCGGTGGATCAAATCCGCGATGCGGTATGCAAGATTTCCCGGAAAATAAGGCCCAAAGTAGGCGCTCCCGTCTTTTTTCAGCCGCCGCGTAACATAGACTCGTGGAAAGCGCTCGGCCAGGGTCAACTTGATATACGGGTAGGTCTTGTCGTCGCGAAGCAGAATATTGAAGCGAGGCTTCTTTTGCTTGATCAGGTTATTTTCGAGCGCCAGCGCCTCTTTTTCGTTGGAAACAACGATGTATTCAACATCGACGGCTTCGCGCAACAGCGAACCGGTCTTGGCATTGGCCTCACCCACGCCCTCCTGGAAGTAAGACCGCACGCGCGCACGCAGACTCTTGGCTTTGCCCACATAGATGACCTCGCCCTCGGCGTTCTTGTAGAGGTACACGCCGGGCTGTATGGGCAAAGTTCGGATTTTCTCGACTAGGTCCAAGGGAGCAGCACTCAGCAGTCGGCAATCAGCATTCAGCCCCGCTAACATTGCGGGCTGAAGATATAGAGTCTCGTCGGCATGGTGAGGACTTGGACAAAAACCAAGCGGTAACCATGCCCACGACACTGTATTCCTTTAGCCTAAACTGTTTTGCGGGCTGAATGCCTGAGTGCTGACTGCTAACTGCTTTCTAACTACGTAAAAATTCTACTGTGGATCGGGTCTTTCGTAATATGGCCCGGAAAGTTACATTGTAAGTGATTCATTACAATAGGGTTAGATATTCGTCTGCGCGCGCTGGCATTGGCATGACAGTTGCTCTTCCCGATATCGAACTTATATGACCAGCGAAGCCCTGCCGCCGGGTCTTAAGGAGCTACTCCCCATGAAATTGAAATCTAGTCTCGCAGTTCTGCTGGCCGGCGTAATGATGATTTTCAGCTCCGGCTGTGCAACCAAAAAATTCGTTCGGCAGCAGACCCAGCCAATGATCGATAAGGCCAATGACCTTGATACCCTAACCGCAAAAACAACCAATACGATCCGCGATGTAGATGCGCGCGCCCAGAGCGGAATCCAGGGCGTGAATGACAAGGCGCTGGCTGCCGATCAGAAGGCTGCCGATGCCGGCAACCGTGCAGATCAAGCCCAAACGATGGCGTCCGACGCCAACAAGCGTGCCGACACTCTGACCAACCAGGTTGCTAACCTGGATAGCTACCGGCCGGTGGTGGAAACCACTGTGCACTTTGGGTTTGATAAGGCGAATTTGACTGAGAAAGCCAAATCGACCCTCGATCAACTGATCGCCGATGTTCCCAACACCAAGGGTTATCTGGTGGTGGTGGAGGGCGCGACGGACTCAGTCGGCAGCTCTGCTTACAACTATGGGCTCAGCGAACGGCGGGCTGAAGCCGTAGTGCAGTACCTTTCTCAGAAGAGCATTCCCCCTCACAAGATCTACGTGATTGGCCTGGGCAAAGATAAGACGGTGGCCTCGAATCAGTCGGCTACCGGCCGCGCCGAAAACCGCCGCGTGGAAGTTCGTTTGATGACCAATGTTCTTGGACAGGAAGCTCCATCTTCTGCGCAAAATACCGCTCCTACGAGCCGGTAGTTGTCTCTCCTCCCCCGGATACTTGCGCAGCAACCAAGGCCGCTCTTATGAAGGCCTTCGTTTTTGGTAGTGGGTCAGTTTTCATAAAACTGACCCACTACCAGTATCAGCGTCTAGCGATTCGTGTGCGAATCGCGTGCCTTTAGGCAGACGTCATCGCGATAGCGATGAATATGTGGTAGGGCCAAATTTTTAAACGAAACTAATCCACTACTCAGTTTTTTTACTAGAATATCCTCATGAAGTTTCGCATTCTCCCAGTGTTGCTGCTTTTTGCAGTGCTCCCTGCTGTCGCGTTGGCGCAGGACCGCACCCAAGATGATAAGGTCCACATTCAGCCTCGCAAAAAGCCGGCTAAACCGGAAGAACAACCCAAGGAAGAATTACCGAAACAGGACGAACAACCGCCATCGGAAGCGGAGAGTTCCAGTGCAGACTCCAAGATGGTTTTGGGACCTTCTACATCGACCAGCGCCGGGAACCCAGGACTCAGTACTCGTGGCAGCTCCGATGTAAATGAGACATATCCCTTTGATCCGCACCGTGCAGCTAAAGATGTTGAAGTAGGAGAGTATTATCTGAAGCGTAGGAATTACCGTGCTGCACTGGAGCGCTTCAACGATGCGCTGCACTACAAACCTAAAGACGCCGTTGCGACCTTCCGGCTGGCGCAGACCCAGGAACAGATGGGACTGCTGGAACAGGCCTATCGCAACTACGATGGCTATCTGGAAATCCTTCCCAGTGGTCCCTTTGCCAAAGATGCCAGGGACGGCCTGAAGCGCATTGATCCTAAGTTAGATGTGCGCCCGGTGGAAGTCGCTTCTGCCGACCAAAACGCGGCCCAGGTCAGGCAGGACATAGAGGTGGGAGAGTCTTATCTGGCCCGCAATGATTTCGAAGGCGCTTTGCAGCGCTTTGAGGAGGCGATACGCCTATCGCCTGAAGATCCCGTGGTCAACCTTCGCATGGCGGAGAGCCTGCAGGGCCTGCAACGTTTGGACCGAGCCCGCCGCTTTTATCAAAAATACTTAACCCTACAGCCGAACGGCCAATATGCTGCGGATGCCAAGCGCGGAATCTCCCAGATCAATGCGATCTTGGGAAAGTGAGGCAACCGCTCCCAGCGTTTTCACATATCCAGCCCATTCGGCTTGGCGGGAGCATTTGGCTGGGCTTGCGGCTTTTGCTGCTGCAACGGATCGCCCCGAAAAACTTTCATCTTGTGAACGATCTCATCGGCGATCAGGCCATGCACTGTTCCCGCCAGCGAGTCCACCTGCCCTGCCATCACCACGGTTTCCGTGACGCGGTCGGTCACCGTGTAGCTAAAGTGATTGGTAAATGGGATTCGCCGGACCCGCACCAGCAGGTCTGCCAAATCTTTCTTATTCGTGATTTGTATATCCCACGCCTTGAACTCTGCCCGGCCTAGCATGGAACTTTCAAGCTGCTCGCGCTTCATAAAGAAGGTGTCGGAATGAATGTAGAAGCTTTTGGCCCGGTTTACCAACTCCTTGTTATCCGGCAGTCGGGAATTCCCTTGGCCAAAAACTGCTGCTGTGACAACCGTGAAAAGAAAGAAGATTATTCTTCTGAGCATACTGCACCTCGTAAAGAGAACGGCCCGTGTCCTCGTATCAACGCCGCTGGGCTGGAGCCAGCCACGCAAGCCAGGCCACCTCTGTCGAAAATCATTTCTTTATAGTGCTCCACTTCGTTGCGCGCTGGCCCTTCGACTCGCTGCTCCGCAGCCCATCTCGAGGGCAGGCTCTGCGGCGCAAGGAAGTGAGGGGTTAGCTTGCTGTGCCTTTCGGTTGAGGAATTGGCTCCTCGCGAAGGGCCTTCATTTTCTGCACGATCTCATCAGCGATCAGGCCGTAGACTGTTCCACCCAGCGAATCAACTGCTCCGGCCATCACGATCGTGTCCGTAGGCCGGTGCGTAACGGTGTAAGTGAAATGATTGGTAAAGGGTATCCGCTTGACTACTATGATCATGTCGGCGCGCTCTTCGTTGCCGGAAACCTGGAGGTCCCAGGCTTTAAACTCGGCCCTTCCCAGCAGAGAACTTTGAAGCTGCTCTCGCTTCATAAAGAAGGTGTCGGAATACACATAGAAGCTCTTGGCTTTGGTCACTAAATCCTTGTTATTCGGGTACCGGCCATCTGCGTCACGGCCTTCCTCAGTCTTGGCGTTTCTCTGGCCAAACTTTGGGGTTATTTGGGCAAAACTCGCGCTGGTGATTACGGCCATTAAAAACAATAGGGCTGACTTTCTGAGCACAACACACCTCCAACAGAATGTTCAAAATCAACTACACAAGGATTGTGCCAACAACCTCACGTGAGTTCGAGCGACATGGAGCGGCAGGGAGCGGCATTGGACGGCAAAGACGGCAGTTTCGTGGTCAAATCGGCTGTTTGCGCAGGAACGTTTTGACTGAGATAAAGCACACTTGCATCGCCTCAAGCTTTCTCATACTCTAAAATGCCATGGAAATAGAGCTGACTCCCGACCAAAAGGCATTTGTTCGTCAGGCGATTGCAAGCGGACGGCTGCGTCGTGAGGAGGATGCAGTGCGCGAGGCACTCACTCTCTGGGAGGAACGTGAGCGCACACGGGCTGAGATTCTCGCAGCGGTTGACGAAGCTGAAGCCTCCCTCGCGAAAGGCGGCGGACGTGCCGTCACAGAGCAATCAATGCGTGATCTCGCAAAGGCAGTGAAGCAGCGCGGTCGCATCCGTGGAAGCCGTAATATTGAGGCGTTATTCCGGCGATAATTTGCTCGTTCCTCTGGAAACGACAGAACTCACCTGGACGTAGTTCCACTCGCCAATTATTCTGTAGTTATCAACAGTCGAGCCGGCTGTATCACACTAGTAAGGACAAGGGGCCTTCACTGATAAGGGTTTGTAATGCCAGTCACTGAAACCAGCACTATTCACGTTACGCTGCCCGATGGCAGCAAAAAAGAGGTTCCTAGGGGTACTACGTCTCTTGATATCGCCAAATCCATCAGTCCCCGGTTGGCGGACGCAGCTCTCGTGGCTAAAGTCAAGTATTCGACGGTCCAGCCACCAGAAGATGGAGCCAAGTCGGCGAACAGCCCGCAAGCGCCGCAGTCCAAGAACGGGTGGCAGTTTGCCGATCTTACTAAGCCTTTGGAACAGGACGCTGAGCTGCGCCTGTTGACCGACCGCGACTCTGAGGGCTTGGAGGTCTATCGGCATTCTTCGGCCCATCTGCTGGCTACCGCAGTACTGGAACTGTTTCCAGAAACCAAGCTGGGTCACGGACCGCCGACCGAGACTGGCTTTTTCTACGATTTTTACCGGCCTACGCCGTTCACTTCAGATGACCTGGAGAAAATTGAGAAGCGGATGGCGGAAGTCGTCGCTCGCGATGAAAAATTTATTCGAGAATTCGTCCCAAGAGATGAGGGGTTGGCGCGCTATCGCTCGGAAGGCGACTTCATGAAGGTCCACTTCATCGAGCAATTCACCAAGCCTGGCGAGCCGATTTCCACCTATCGCAACGGCAAGTTTGTCGATTTCTGCCGGGGGCCGCACATTCCCTCGACCGGACGGATCAAGGCGTTCAAGTTGTTGAGTATTGCGGGCGCTTACTGGCTGGGCGATGAGAAGAACCAGCAGCTCCAGCGCATTCATGGCACGTCATTTTTTAGCAAGAAAGATCTTGACCAATACGTTACGGCCCAGGAAGAGGCCAAAAAGCGAGATCATCGGGTGCTGGGCAAGCAGCTTGATCTGTTCAGCATTCAGGAGTTAGCGGGTCCGGGTTTGATCTTCTGGCATCCCAAAGGCGGGCTGATCCGCAAGGAGATGGAAGACTGGATGCGTAACGAGTATCTCAAACGCGGATATTCGCTCGTCTACACGCCTCACGTTTTCCGGGTGAACCTGTGGCAGACCAGCGGCCATGAAGGCTACTACGCCCAGAATATGTTCACCCCTATGGAACTGGATGATGCGGATTATCGCATTAAGCCGATGAACTGCCCCGGGCACATTCTTATCTATCGCGATGCCTTGCGTTCCTACCGGGATTTGCCGGTCCGTCTGGGCGAGCTCGGCACTGTATATCGCTATGAGCGTTCAGGCGTGATGCATGGCTTGTTGCGCGTGCGCGGCTTTACCCAGGACGATGCCCACATTTTCTGCACCCCGGAGCAGATCGAAGACGAAATTGTCGGCTGCATGGATTTTGCCCTGGCAGTGCTCAAGAGCTTCGGCTTTTCCGAGTACCAGGTCGAGTTGAGCATATGGGACCCCAATGACCGCAAGAATTTCCTGGGCGGCGATGAAAACTGGGAGCTTGCAATTCGCTCCCTGGAGAATGCTCTCCAGCGCAGAAATATCCCCTACAAAACCATTCCCGGGGAGGCTGCATTCTATGGTCCCAAGATCGACGTTAAATTAGTGGATGCCATTGGACGTCCGTGGCAACTCTGCACTGTGCAGTTTGATTTCAACCTGCCACAACGCTTCGACCTCGAATATGTCGCTGAGGATGGCAGCCGTAAGCAGCCGCTTATGGTGCATCGCGCCCTGTTTGGATCAATGGAGCGCTTTTTCGGCGTGCTGATCGAGCACTATGCCGGGGCCTTCCCGGTGTGGCTCTCGCCCGTGCAAGTAGCCGTGATTCCCATCAGCGAGAAGCATACCGCGTATGGAGAAAGCGTGACGCAACAACTCAAGGATGCAGGGATTCGCGTGGAGCTAGACGCGCGTAACGAGAAAATGAATGCCAAAGTCCGGGAGCATACTCTGCAGAAGGTTCCATTCCTGCTGGTTGTCGGTGAAAAAGAGGCAGAGGCGGGGACTGTCAACGTCCGCGTCCGGGGCAAGCAGCAGCCAGAAGGGACTGTGCCGGTCGCTCAATTTATCGAAAGAGTAAAAAGATTGATCGCCGATAAGAGTGTCTTGTTGGATGAATGCTAATTGAGTGCTGAATGCTAAAACAAAAATTCCCCGGCTTCTCTCCCGAAGCGCTTACATTCCTGCGCAATCTGCAGCGCAACAACCGTCGCGAATGGTTTCAGCCGCGCAAAGAAAAATATGAGGCGCTTATCAAGGCTCCCATGCTGGAATTGATCGGCTGCTTGAATGAGGAACTGGCAAGGATTGCACCCAACTATGTAACCCTGCCGCAGAAGGCCATGTATCGGATTTACCGCGATACGCGGTTTTCCAAAGACAAGTCGCCGTACAAGACGCATATTTCCGGCATCTTCCCCAGGGTGACGGCGGTGAAGAGAGAGGGAGCAGTGTTCTATTTTCACTTCACTCCCAAAGATTTGCTGGTCTTCGGCGGCATCTACGCGCCTGAGCGGGAAGAGCTGATGGCCTATCGAGCACTCATTCAGGAACGCTACCAGGAATTAGAGAACATTCTAAACAACAAGAAGCTGCGAGCCATGTTGGGCTCTTTGCAGGGCGAAGTGATGACGCGCATGCCGAAAGGATATCCGGTAGATCATCCGGCTGAAGCGATGCTGCGTCACAAACAGTGGTATCTGGAAGCCATCCTGGATGTCCGCTTGGTCACTTCTCCCAGGCTTGTTCCAGAAATGGTAAAACGCTTCGAACTCATGGCTCCGTTTGTGGATTTCATGAACCAGCCCTTCACCCAAAGACAAAAGGCGAAGAAAATGCCTTTTTCGGTTTTTTAACGTTCGGTATTACAGGCCTGGCGGGTTCCAGTTCAATTTTATCGGCACAAAATATAAAACAAAACCCAGCGGCTATTCGAACCCCCTGCATTAGCTATGTTTTGTTTGAACCGTAATTATGTCGCCCGCTTCGCGGGCTACGGGTTTTTCTCTTCTGTTCCCCAACAGCTTGCGCTGTGATGGGCTAGAAGAATATCGCCAGCTTCGCTGGCTGGCCTAAATCCTATTCCGTTCCCCGCAACTAGCGGTTCGCTCCAAACTGGATTAGCTTCAGGCTGCCCACCCTTCGTACCACGAGGCACTTTGAAATCGTGTTTTTTCTCGCAAATTTTTGATCGGACAAAATCTATTGAATCCTCTGCATAACTCTGCGGTTGGCCTCGATTGACTTGCTCTGTGTTCCTCCGTGGCCTCTGTGGTAAATCTGCCTTTGCTGTTCCTTTGTGTCCTTTGTGGTGAAATGGGTTTGGTTGTGGTTCCGCTACGCTGTGTTCCTTTGTGGTTAGGATTTTGGTTTTCCTGCCCTGTTCCTCCGTGGTTATTTTTGCTTTTTGCTTGTGGCTCGGCTACGCTACGGTGAGTTCTGCTGTCCAGGAGTGCCCCTGGCCATAGAGCTACTATTAAATCTTCGATCCCTGCCACAGTAATACTTCTAATTAAGAACTATATTTCCTTTTTTATCAATAACTTACGCATTATTTCGCAATATTTTATCCCTAAATTGATTTTCTTCTTGACCATTCACTCCCGCAACCCTTAAAAGCTATTCGGGTAAGCTTTTTTGAGTCGGATCCTGCGACCCTATGGGATCGGCCCGGAAGCCAATCCGGTTGAAGCCGGGCTTGGTTGATAAGGGTTACCACGCTAGCGACTTCGAATCCCTCTGGCAACGCCATTGGGTCGAAAATTTATGAATGGGGCCCCCCCCCGTCCTTCGCGCTCTTGGCGAACGGTGGGGAAGGAGAAGGGCGGGCAAAGGGTGGGACAAAAGGTAACAGCGGTAACAACCGGTAACAGAAATCGCCAGTATTCATGCGGGTTGTAACCGGTGTAACCGCTGTAACCGGTATTTTTTTGCACACAAACAATTTCCGGCCCAGATAAGAGCAACCCAGAGGACGCAACTACCCAAATCCCTCTCTGCGGTTTCCAATCAAATTCGTGCCAAGGCGCGAAGAATTTCATCAAGCCGCCTTCAGATCAGGCGTCTGTGGAGATCAGTGGTAGGCAAGTATTTGATCCGCGTTCTTCCGCGTTAATCCGCGGTAAAAACGGGTTTGGTTGTGGCTCCGCTACGCTGTGCTTGTTGTGGGGTGAGGTTCCAAAAGGTGGGACTTTTTGGCAATTTTGGATTCTGTTCCACTATACCCAAAAAATGGGAGACTTAAGGTACAAGAAATCCACAACTTGCTTATCTTCTAACATTTTATCGCAGAGTGGGGTAAATTATTGAGAACAAAAGATAAAATGGGTGTTTGATGCCAAAGTTTCAGCTCTGCGTTTTAACCTGATTTTAACATTTGGCCTTGGCCAGCAGCCGGTATTATTTAAGTAAGTCTTAACCCCGATTGCTGGAATCAATTTACTTGGTCGTTTTTCAGCCAGGCGGGGATTTCCCAGAGAAGGAGGCCAGCCATGCGAATTGCGCTGCCACCGTACCATGCTCATATTACTCCTCAGGCGTCGCGGCCGAAGTTCCTGTGGGAATGCAAGATTCGTCGCGAAGGGTCACAAGAGGTGGTTTCCCGCCACGAATTAGGAGTCAAGGAAGATGCCTGCGCCGTCGCTCTGCTGGAGTTGACCCGACTTTTGCATTCAGAAAGCACTCCTATGCCGCGGAAACTCCATCGCAGTTAGCCCTTGTGCTCGTAGACCCAATCAAGTTTCTTAGTTCCAATAGACGGAACCGGTGCGTTGGTGTGACTTCTAACGCAGCCCGGGGGCTTCTTCGGCTGGCACCCTTGGGACAGAGGGTTGTAATCCGTGCGCATCCGCTTAAATCCGCAGTCAGTTTAGTTTTGTACCTTCCGCACTGTTCTACATCTGCGCAGTTCTTCTGGCCCCGCGAAGGTTTTCTGTCGTTCCTGACGAGACTTGGTTTTGGAACCTCCTAACCGGCACTGACAGCAGGCGCAGGGACTTAGTGTCTTCTGATGGTTAAGGGTGGTTAAGGGCTTTTGTTGCGGGACCTATCACGCGTTGTACAATCACCTCCTTAGCTACGCCTTAATTAAGCGTTTTTGTCAGAACAAACGTTTTTGAGAGGGAAACCGAATGAACAAAATGGGCAAGGTTTTAATGTGGGTGCTGGTCGCTGTTTTCGGAGCTCTGTCCCTGGCCACGGTTGCATTGCATCGTGGTGAGTCCATCAGCGCTATTTGGCTGGTTGCGGCCGCTTTATGCACCTATGCTCTGGGTTACAGGTTCTACAGTAAATTCATTGCCGCGAAAGTACTGACCCTGGACGCTATGCGCGCCACGCCTGCAGAGCGCCTTGAAAATGGGCGCGACTTCATTCGTACTAATAAATGGGTGGTCTTTGGACATCACTTTGCCGCCATCGCCGGCCCCGGCCCCTTGGTGGGCCCCGTGCTTGCCGCACAGTTTGGTTACCTGCCCGGTACTTTGTGGATTCTTGCGGGCGCGGTGTTTGGCGGATGCGTTCAGGATTTCGTAATCCTGCTGTGCTCGGTTCGCCGCGATGGAAAGTCGCTAGGGCAGATGGCACGCGATGAGATCAGCAAGACCGCAGGGATCGTGGCCTTTGTGGCGGTGATCAGCATCATGGTCATTCTGCTGGCCGTAGTGGCGCTGGTCGTCGTCAATGCCCTTAAGGACAGCCCCTGGGGCACATCTACGATCGGCATGACCATTCCGATCGCGCTGCTGATGGGCATCTATCTGCGTTTTCTCCGTCCGGGCAAAGTGCTGGAAGCGTCCATTTTCGGATTTATTCTCGTTATGGCAGCCATCTTCGCCGGACAGTGGGTTTCACAAACTCCAACTCTTGCCCATTTCTTTACCTTCACTGGACCTACGCTTGCCATCCTCATCATCGCTTATGGATTTGCCGCATCGGCCGTGCCGGTTTGGTTGCTGCTGGCCCCGCGCGATTACCTCAGCACCTTCGTGAAGCTGGGCGTCATCGCCATCCTGGTTATTGGAATCGTAACGGTGCGGCCGACGTTGCAGATGCCCCCGGTTACACGTTTCATCAATGGGACCGGCCCGGTGTTTGCGGGGAATCTTTTCCCGTTTGCGTTCATCACGATTGCCTGCGGGGCCATCAGCGGCTTTCACTCTCTGATTTCCAGCGGCACCACTCCCAAACTGATTGCGCGGGAAACACAGACTCGAATGGTGGGCTATGGCGCAATGGCTGCAGAATCGCTGGTAGGCATTATGGCCGTGATCGCCGCCTGCACCCTGCAGCCAGGAACCTATTATGCGGTGAACAGCGGAGCCGGCATGGTGGGTCAGACGCCTCAGGCCGCAGTTGCCACCATCAGCAACTGGGGATTTCCGGTGACCAACGAACAGATGGATGCCCTGGCCCAGAAGGTGGGAGAGAAGACCTTGTTTTTCCGCACTGGCGGCGCTCCGGCTTTCGCACTGGGCATGGCCAAAATTTTCTCCGACAGCCTTGGCGGCAAAGCCATGGCGATCTGGTACCACTTTGCCATCATGTTCGAGGCGCTCTTTATACTGACCGTGCTGGATGCCGGCACTCGGGTAGGAAGATTCATGATCCAGGATGCCCTGGGGCATATCTGGAAGCCTCTGGGGAGAACCAGTTGGTATCCAAGCATTGTGGTGACAAGCGCGCTCATGGTGGGCGCCTGGGGTTACTTCCTGTGGCAGGGAGTTCGTGACCCTCTTGGCGGCATCAACTCGTTATGGCCGCTCTTCGGAATATGCAATCAGCTTCTGGCCGCGGTAGCCTTATGTGTTGCTACCACGATTATTGTGAAAATGGGAAAGGCCCGCTACATGTGGGTCACTTTGCTGCCCCTCTCCTGGCTTCTCGCCGTCACTTTTACTGCCGCCTGGCACAAGATGTTTGATCCCAATCCCCTCATTGGCTTCCTGGCTCACGCCCGGCAACTTGTTTCGGGGCCGGCGGCCGCAGACTTGGGCCGTAAGCTTTTTAACGACCGCCTTGACCTGGCCGTGACGGGATTGCTGCTGGTGCTGGTAACAGTCATCGTGATTGAATCAGCGCTGCAATGGACTACCGTGATCTCTGGAAGGAAACAGGCAGTCACCCAGGAATCTCCTTTTGTTCCCACACGTTATGCAGAGGAGACAGCATGAAATCGATCCGAACATTTTTTGAAGTATTGCTGGCCACTCTGCGCGAGATTTTTGACGAGAATGCCTACCAGCGCTTTCTTCTGCGGACCAGTAGTGTGCCGTCGGTGGAAAGTTACGGCAAGTTTGTCCATGAGCGAGACGCTGCGGTGAGCAAAAAGCCACGATGTTGCTGAATAGGTTAAATGTGATATTGAATCAGATTGATGGAAAACAATGCGTGTAAGTAACATGCAGGAGACAGATTATAAGCCTTCAAAAAGTTACACGTCTTCACACATGGCTAAAATTCCCCAGCTCATTTTTCAAGCGGGCCAAAATACTAGCAGATGATTATTTCCGCAACCTACTTGCCCGCAGCACGCAAAACTGGCAAAGATTGGTCACAAGAAATTCGCTCAGCAATGGATTTCTTAAACAAAGTTCTTAGGTCAATCTTACTAGCCAGTCTTGGATCGAAGATCCAAATGGAACGACCCATTACACGGTAATCTGGCGAAAAATCAGAAGAATAATAGAGGGCGTCGTTAAACTGAACGATATCAAAATTACTTAATGCCTTATCTGCGTCGGGAAGCTGTTGGAAGGCGCGCGCCAGCCCTTCATATTCTTCCCGGCTACTCATCACTTTCGGGTCAGCGCGCCACAATTCGAAGCCGTTTCCGGTTTGACCGGATACAAGTCGTCCAATGCTACATTGCACCTCCAAGACATTTTGAACTCTAGGATCCTGAAGCTCCTCGCTTGTAAGAAGGAACATGCGGTGAATCCTTCCTCCGTTGGCGACAAACATTTTGTTGGCAATCAGATATTCATCCAGTTTTTGCGTGTTCCAGTATTGCCAATAATGGTCGAGAACCCAGAATTCTTCGGTCCCATAAGGATTTTTCCTAAGCTTATCGGTAAGGCTATCAACCACGGTAGTTATTTGATCGAGAGTGTCTTTGCCGCGTGGCACAATCACAGGCGTTTTTGGATCATGCCTAGCCATCGTGAGCAGCTTGTTGAACTCGTTGGAAAGTTGTGCTCGCCATAAGCGTGGTTTGCTCATCCACCAGCTTACAGGGATCCCGATGATGAGCAGACTTGCGAGCAAGACCAAAACTGCGACCCAACGACTTGAAAATAGCGGCTGCGCGTGTCTGTGTTTCCTGGATGCGGGTGCTGTGGATTGCCGTTTGGACCTGACAATTTTTAACATAAATTCAATCACTCTCAGAAACTTGAGCCGTGTCGAAATATCCCCGTCCGACTCTCGAAGCGCTATGATAATTACCCCCACCAGACAAAGGACAACGATCCCCACAGTCACGAGCCAAACAATATCCATAATGTCCCGGCCATTCATAGAGAAATCCTTTCTTACCACCGACTATTTTTGGCCACCACTCCACTTAATTAGTGCGTTGACGATGAAAATCGTTTCAATTTTGGAAAGCTGCTCATTGGAGAGGATAGGGTACCGATCAATTGGTTGGGATCAACCACCGCATATTTGAACGGTACTCCAACAGACGCAGAGATTAAGCGCAAGCTGCGCATGTAGCAAGTGGAGTTGTCCGATTCGGGCGAGTGGGGCAGACCGTTTATATGAATTCACATAGGCAGGCTCTCCGGTCTAATCCAATGCCTTAAACCTCGCTGGCGGCTTCCGATGCTTTGTTGTCTGCTCGAACGCATAGGCATACTTGATCAAGGTTGGCTCGCTGAAAAGCTTGCCTAAGAAAGTCAACCCAGCAGGCAGCGTGCCGTAGGTAAAGCCCATTGGGACGGTGATTGCCGGAAAGCCTGTTTGCGGCGACAAGATCTGGCTGTTGTCCCCTGCGGGACTTTGCAGGTCGCCGATCTTGCGGGGCGCGTTGCTCCAGGTTGGATAGATCACTGCATCGAGCTTGTCTTTGTCCATTGCGGCGGTGACCGCTTCTCGAAAGGCTATCTTGCGCGGCTCATGGAAAAGGTCCTGGCACGGCGGCCTTTTCTCTCCTGACGAAGTCTTCGGATCCAGTGATGCCTTCATCCGGCTTTCGATGTAAGGGAGATACAGGCCGGACTCAACAATTTCCGCAAGGTTTTTGTAAGGCGCATTCCGGCCATGTGCAGCAAGATAGCTATTCAAATCCGTTTGAAAATCACCGCACCATATATTCTGGGTAAGCTTGTCGAAATCGGGAATCACAAACGGATCGATAATCTCAGCGCCTTGCGCCTTCAGGTCGGCAATCGCTTTTTCCGTTAAAGCCTTGATTTGGGGATCGGTGGTGGGTGCATCGATGTACTGGCGGAAAACTCCGATGCGTGCTCCCTTTAGGCCGGTCTTATCCAGGAACTTGGTGTAATTCTTCGAGACTCCTTCGGAAGACTTGGTAATCGGATCGGCAGGATCGTATCCCGCCACGACTTCCAGCACCCTGGCTGCATCTTCGACGCTACGCGCCATGGGCCCGCCCATATCATTGCCGAAGTAGAGCGGAATGATTCCATCGCGGCTGGTCAAACCCATGGTGGGCCGAATTCCTACCAGGTCGTTATGCGACGATGGGCCCCGGATCGAGTTCCCAGTATCCGTGCCCAGCCCCACCTCACCCAGGCTCGCCGCGACGGCTGCCGCCGTTCCTCCACTTGACCCGGCTGGAACGCGGTCCAAATCGTAAGGGTTTCGTGTGATGCCGGCAATCGAACTTACAGTGAGATATGGACTGAACGCCCACTCGGCCATATTTGATTTTGCCAGGACAATGGCCCCGGCTTCGCGCAGCTTCTTCACCATAAACGCATCTTCGGAAGGAGCAAAGCCTTTCATGGCAAGCGAGCCTCCCGTGGTCTGGAGACCGCGCGTGTCGTAATTGTCCTTTACGATCACAGCAATGCCGTGCAGGGGACGAAGCTTCCGAGTCCGCTTGAATTCCTGGTCGAGCTTATCCGCGTCGGCCAGGGCTTCCGGGTTGAGGACTACAATGGAATTGAGCCCAGTAGCCTGGTCGTAAGCGCGAATGCGCTTGAGATAGGCCTCCACGAGTTGACGGCATGTCACCTTGCCGGAACGGATCGCCTTTTGCGTCTCAGCAATCGTGGTTTCGGTCACCTCGAATTTACTTCGGTTCTGAGTAAAGCCTGGAATGCACGAACAGCATAGGAAGAGCGCCAACATCCAACGGCAAGGTCTCATCAAAGATTTCTTCTCCGCAAAAATTGAGATAGACCGCTTGACCTCCTGGAGAGCGGAGAAGAGCGGCCACTCAGTGTAAATGAGCAGTCAAGCACTTGACAGCACTCTGACCCACGACACTCGATATCTCTGAATTTAGCCTGAAATATATGCGTGCGCTAATTGCTGACTGCTGAGTGCTTCTACGATAGACTTGGGCCAATGCGGGTCATGGGCATCGATTGCGGCAGCCAGTACACCGGGTACGGTGTAGTTGAACAGTTCGAAAACCGCAAGCTGGTTCGTCATGTCTCGGGCGCAATTAAGCTAAAGACCAAAGATTCCATGGCCTTGAAGCTTCAGAGAATCTACGCCGAGCTTACCGCCGTGATTCATGAATATCAGCCTGAACTCGTTGCCATTGAGGATGTTTTTTACGCAGTGAATGTAAAATCAGCTCTCAAGCTCGGTCAAATTCGAGGGGTAGCCATGCTGGCGGCTTCCAGTTGCGGTTTAGAAGTAGCCGAGTACGCACCTTTGGCCATCAAGTCGGCGGTCGTCGGGTACGGACGGGCGGAGAAGCAGCAGGTGCAACAGATGGTAGCGCGGCTTCTGCATCTCTCTGAGCCGCCCGAGCCTGCTGATGCAGCCGACGCCCTGGCTATCGCCATTTGCCACATTCATACCGCTGCCACTCTCAAGAGGTATCAAACAACGACGCTATGAAGCAATTCGTATTGCTGGTTTCGCTTCTCATCATTTGTTCGTGGCCGGCCTTGGCGCAAACTCAACCCCGGCCCCAATCTCAGTTCCAATCGAAAGACGTGGGCCAGCCTTCCAATGCGGTGGTTCCGGTCATCACCTTCGATTTGTATTGGGAAGCGGCAACGCCGCAGAACTACACCATCACCATGGACGCGAATGGAAAATCACAGTATGTCTCGCGCAGCCCTTCGCGGCCTCCTGAAGGCTCTCCTGAGCCTGACCCCGACTACCAGTTGGAGTTCACCATGTCGCCGGGCAATCGCGACCGCATCCTGCAACTGGCCAAAGAGCTGAACTACTTCAATGGCAGCTTCGATTACACCCAACACAAAGTGGCCAATACGGGCAAGAAGACCCTGACGTATGCGGATCCCTCCAGGAGTTTTCACACGACCTACAACTTTTCCGAGAACAAGGCGATTGAGGAGATCACCAGGATCTTTCAAGGCATTTCGAATACGGTTGAGCACGGACGCAAGCTTCAGTTCATGAAGCGCTTTGATAAGCTGGCGCTGGCCAGCGAGCTACAGGCCATGGAAGCGATGTCGCAATCCAATTATCTGACTGAAGTGCAGATCATCGCGCCGATTCTCAAAAACATCGCCAATGATCCGTCGGTTATGCATCTTGCCCGGCAGAGTGCAAGCCGCCTCTTAATAGTTCTTAATCCCTGACGGGAACGTATTGACAATTCAACAACTTAATAATTGCGGCATCACGGCCTTCAGGGCGCTAAAATATGCACCTGGGTTACAGAGGCTGACATCTAAATAGTTGTAAGGACAAGGAGTACCATATGCTCCCCCGGCATCGATTGCCGCTAGCTGCGCTAATCATCCTCACGCTGTGTGCTCTGGCTCCTCTCTCTTATGCAGATTCCCAGGCAAGAATCGTCCGGCTGAGTTACGTCGAAGGTGACGTCCAACTCGCTCATCAGGGGTCAGCAGGATTTGAAAACGCGACGCTGAATGTTCCCATTGTCGAGGGCGATCAGCTTCGCTCGGGAAGCACCGGATGGGCCGAGGTTGAATTTGAAGATGGCAGCACGATCCGCCTATCCCCAGGGACAGCTCTAATATTCTCTGAGTTGCGGCTTCTCTCCAGCGGTGGTACAGCCACCTCCGTTGATGTTGATCAAGGCGAAGCTGAGTTCAACGTCAACCATCATGATAGTGGCGAGTTCAGAGTGACAGCCCGAAATAAGACCATTGTTCTGAAGCATTCCAGCCGTTTTCGTGTGACTACACTGAATTCCGATCCCCTTGAAGTTAGTGTCTGGAAAGGTGAGGTCGGGGTGCAAGATCCCAATTCACGAAGCGAAATCGCGGTCAAGAAAAAAGAGACCTTTGCTCTGGACCTGCTGGACCCGAGTCGATACGACCTGGAAAAGGGAGTTGAATCCGACGGTCTCGATCAATGGAGCACCCAGAGGGACCAGTATCTCAACACCTACGCCAAGCGAGCGAATTACTCAAGTTCTCCTTATCAATATGGCGTCAGCGACCTGAATTATTACGGACAGTATTTTGACGTCCCTGGCTACGGAACCATGTGGCAGCCCTACGGCGCCAACGTTGGATGGGACCCATTTGCCAACGGCTACTGGAACTTTACTCCGGGAGGCTACGTGTGGGTGTCCGCATATCCTTGGGGATGGATGCCGTACCGGTTCGGCCATTGGCAATTTGTGAATGGATATGGCTGGCTGTGGCGGCCACCCGTTGCCGGTGCATGGACGACCTGGCATTATTGTCCGCCGGTGATCAATGCTCCAGCAGGGTTCCGTCCGCCTGTACCGCCGGCAACTCTGGTAAGGGGAGGCGGCACTGTTGGATCTCAAGGAAGCGGCACTCATCCGCCGGGCGTGAGTTCTGGCCCCGGAGTAACTCGGACTTTCATCCAGCCGGAACCTCCTGAGACTCCTGTTCCATTCATGACTCGAGGTGGCAACACAGGGAATCATACTGGGAGTCAGGTGAGCCCGGGGTCTGGGAATTCAGGGACGGACCGCATTGCAGGGGAGACTGCCAACATTGGGCCGCGCCGTATCGGTCCGCCCGAGCGGCCCGGCTCAACTAACGCGGGTCACAATACTGGGGATAACGCCAGCATTGGGCCGCGCCGTATCGGTCCACCTGAGCGGCCTGGCGCAACGCAGCCTCCAGTTCAGACGCCAACGCCTCCGCAACCTTCCAGAATGCCTCCGACACCCGCGCCGGCGGTGCATCCCCAGGTGACGCAGAATCCACCACCCCGGCCACAATATACGCCTCCACCAACGCCGGCAATTCATCCAGCGCCGATGCCGCCAGCGCCGATGATACATACCTCGCCAGCACCATCTTCGGGAGCTTCCGGGTCGCCTGGAAGGCCGCACTAAAGTTGAAGTCGGCCCCTAGAAGTACAAATCATATTTCCCATTAAGATATACAATAGTGATGTATATCATTCAGGAGGTTCCTATGCGGGTCTCTAAATGGGGAAACAGTTTGGCAGTCAGGCTCCCTACGGCTATCGTCGACGCCTTGGGTCTCAAAGAGGGCGATCAGATCGAAATCCGGATCACAGGCGACCATAGTTTTGCAGTCAGCCGCGACCAAAACAGGGAACGCGCTCTGTCCGGCCTACGCAAACTCCGGCGTCCTTTGCCCCCTGGATTTGTCTTCGACCGGGAAGACGCCAATGCCCGATAAGGTATTTTTCGATACAAATGTACTCATCTACACCGTGGCTCAGAATGATCCTCGCAATACTCAAGCGGAGAGACTGCTCATGGCGGGAGGTGTGCTTAGCGTGCAGGTTCTAAATGAGTTTGTGTCTGTCGCTCGACGAAAAATCCTAATGTCGTGGCATGACGTGCAGGAAGCATTGGATCACTTCCGCATCCTTTGTCCTGCTCCATTACCAATTACTATTGACGTACACCAAACGGCGCTCTCCATAGCACAGAGATACGGCTATCAGATTTATGACGCCCTGATCGTTGCCACTGCGCTGCTAGCTGGATGCGCAACTCTCTATTCTGAAGACCTCCAGAACGGCCAGATCATCGATCAAACATTGACGGTTCGCAATCCCTTCGTTCGACCCTCCGCATCCCAGCCCTGAATTACAATGATCGCTTTCAAATGAATGGCGGCAGCGATGGTGCGTCTGACCACCTCTAAGGATGCAGTGAACCCATGAAGCAGGAAAACGCCGAGCCAGTAAAGCTGACCAAAGCGGCGGTCCAGATTCTCGAAACCTCGATCGAACTCTTCGCTGCCTATGGCTACTACGGAACCACCATGCGCCACGTCGCTAAAAAAGCCAATGTAACGCCGATGACGGTTTACCGCCTATTCAAGAGCAAACCCATGTTGTTCAAGGCGGCTTTGAGTTCGGTCATCGCCCAAGCCATGAAAAAACCCGAATTCCTCCAGGCCATTTTCGACCACAAACGAGACGGAGGCACCCGCATCTTTGTTACGGCTGCGGTTCGTGATTGGTATGATTCCGTATCTGCGCATCCGGCGCGGCTGATGATGTATGCATGTTTATCGCAAAACGAAAAGTGGCAGAAATCGGTCTATTCCTGGCTGGATGAGATCATCGCCGTTCTGGCAAGCACGCTCGACGAAGCCCTGGACAAAGAGAAGGACCAGGACAAACAAGCCAGGTTTCGCCCAAAAGCAGCCGTTGCTGCACGTAGCCTGATATTGGGATTATTCCAATTCAAGATCACTCACCCAACAATAAAATCAGCCCGTGAAGAGCGCGCCGCAGTCGGCGACATTCTCGACCAATGGTGGATGGGAGTTTTTCCAGAAGCGCGGTGAGCCTTTCCAGCGCTGGACCAGAAATCCAATTACCCATTTAGCAGATTACCCAATGATCCAATCTACTTCAGGAATTGTTCCACCTCGCGCACAAACCCTTCGGGTTCTTCATAGAACGGAAGATGGCCGCTACGCTCGAAAACCGCGAAACGCGATCCGGCAATAGCTTGATGTATTTTGTAGGCCACCAAGGGAGCCACGTTCATATCGTAGCGTCCTGTGATCACCAGCACTGGGAAGCGAAACTTGCGGATTTCAGGGTTCAGGTCAAAGCGATTTACATCGCTTACAACCGCCTGGTTCACATCTTTCTTGAATACCGAACGGGATAGATTGCTCACAAAGTAGTCCCGCTTTTCAGGAGAATAGCACAGCATAGCCAGATACTCGCGGAGGCTGGCGTCGCTGGCAGCCTGGTCCCCGAGATCATCGGCAAACGTGAGTGCTTTCTGCCGCTCAACACCTTCCGGAAAGACATCATCGAAAAGAAAAATGGTGTCTTTAAATGCCGGCGCCGCCGAATCCATGATCAGTAGATGGGAAATATGCTGCGAATAGCGAGACGCATAAGCCATCGCCAGAAAACCGCCCCAGGAATGCCCGAGGAGATCGATGT
>DASZFU010000101.1:0-52903 GCA_035939495.1 Candidatus Angelobacter sp.
TCACCGATTCCGAAGTGAATAAAAAACGTTCCCGTGAAGCCAATGGAGCTTCCTCCTACTGAAATTTTGTTAAACCGCCTCGGGAGACTCTTAGAGTTACCACGAATAAGGTAAATGAGAATATAGCTGTGTACAACGCGCTGCCACTTCTCAGAGTAAAAACGCGGCCCAAGCGCTGTTTTTCACAGCAAAAGTGAATCTTTATCATTTTAACGGGGAAACGAGTGCAGAGCCACTAAATAAATTCTTACAAAGCGGCGGGAGTTAACCTTAGATTCTTAGTTTGTCAATTCCAGATTGTCAAATTTTTTGGCAGCGAATCATTTTTGGTTTTTCGAAATAGGAGAGCCATAACACAGGCTGTGCCCAGCGCATTTACTCCTTAAGCCCTTGAGGGGTAAACGTTACAGTTCGCTTTTGTTGCTTTTTTCCAAGAGAGGCAATGGGTTTGCCGTTGTAGCTGACCTCGATACCCCCAGCATTTCCTGTCAACAGCACCAATTCCTTTCCAGCGGTGACCGACTTTTGTTTTCCGGAGTTTAGGATACCTTCGAGCTTTTGTTTGCCATCTGCAACTATCGAGATCCAGGAATCCTCGGTAGCTTTGATTGAGACTGTGAAAAGCTGCTTGGAAACCGGTGTTGAATCAGAAGGCAAAGAGTCAGTAGAAGACCTCTGTTTGACGGCTGAATCGTTCGAAGCAGAAGGTCTTGAAGCTATGTCGGAATCATTGCTGGAAGTCGATGGCGCAGAAGAAGCAGTTTTCTGGTCGCGCGCGGTGGAATTCTTTTTCTCTGCGACCAGGCTTGTTGTTGGGCCTGCATCACTGGTATTTGTCTGCGTCCCTGAGTCCTTGGGCAACTGATCTGACGCTTTGCTGATAGGAGCAGAGGTATCACTATCTTGCGAATTCTTGATCACATTGGCAACCTGCTGCGACTTATGTTTGTTCCACAATGTCCAGCCACCGCCCACTACTACAAGCAGTAGCAGCGCCAGTAATACAGTTGCAAGCGAACGCTTGAGGTTTAGGGATCGGCGCCTTTCGTGGCCTTTTAAATTCAGGTGAAGTTTATCTTCGTCCGCTGGTTCGTGATTGCCGGTGTAGGCAGCTACGGAACTAGCAACTACCTTGGTCAGCCGTTCCTGCTCCAACTGATAGGTCTCCACAGGTGCGAGTTGCTCTGCCGCCAAGCGCTGAGTTTCTAATGCTGCTAACCGTTCCTGTTCCACGTTTAGGGCACGCACCAAACGCTGATAGCCATTTTCTTGAAACAAATTGGCCCACTGCCATTGGCTCAGTCGGCGGGGAACTTCAACCTCCTCCAATCGAACCGGAATGATGAAAATACTTCCTTCGGGCTTTTCTTCGGCGGCAAATAACGCCTCTCTAATCTCTCTCTGCAGATAGCCTTCTTTGTTGACGGATTTCTTTGAAAGAACCACAATCACTACCTGGGAAGCGCGAACAGCTGCTGTGATACGCTCATGCCAGTCTTGTCCAGGAAGCAGTTCTTCTTCGTCAAGCCATGGTGCAAATCCGTCTGCCTTCAAGCGGCAATAGAGGGCGCGCACACTGGGTTTATCCCCAGAACAATGGCATAGGAAGACGGTTAGACGCTGGCTAAGGCTGGTTGAAGCCGCTATTCGGGTCATGACAAAGCAAATCTAATCCGATATAAACATCTAAGAATAGGCTGTTTTTTAATTGAAAAGCAACGAACAAATCGAGAATCCACTTAAGATTCTCTTTTATTTGAAAAATGGCGGCGAAAGGGCTCCAAGGTCACTCTACTCGGATTTACCGTAATTCGTAGCCGTGCGGAGTAAAAATCACTGTTTGTTTTTTGGATTTCTTCCCAATAGGCGCAAGCGGTTTGCCGTTGTAGCTGACCTCAATGCCACCTGCGTTTCCCGTAACCAACACCAATTTCTTGCCGGCCGTCACAGACCTCTGCTTCTCTGGTGCCAAATTGTATTCCTTAGGCGGCTTACCATCGGCAGTAATTGAAATCCAGGAATCCTCCGTAGCTTTGATTGAGACAGTGAAAAGCTGCGTGGAGTCAATAGAGGATAAATTGTCCGAGTTAGAAGTATCTGAAGGTGAGTTGGAGTCGCTGGCGGGCGTGGACTGCGAGGAAACGGTTTTCTGATTAGAGCCTGCGGGATTGGCTGCGTCGCCAGCCGGGCTTGCTGTGGTGCTTACGTCGTTCGTCGTTGCCTGTGCCGCCTGTGCTGCCGGCAACTGCTCCGGTGGTTTGTTCGCAGGTATTGCTGTGTCGCCGAACGGGGACTCATTCGCGGCACGCTGCGCCTTATGCTTGTTCCAGATTGTCCAACCGCCCGCCGCGGCCGCCAGCAACAGTAGCGCCAGTAGTACAGGTGTAAGCGACCGCTTGGGATTCAGCGGTGGCTTTGCAGCCCGGTCTTCTAAATTGAGAGGGAACTTGCTTTCGACTTCAGGTGCGTGATTCACTGTATCGGCTGCTACGAAGTCGGCGACTGCTTGTTCTTCGTCAATCCCGAGAAAGCGCGCATAGGCGCGGACAAATCCCTTGTTGAAGATGCCGCCGGGCAATAGATCGAAGTCTTCTTCTTCAAGGGCCTGGAGAGCGCGTTTCGAGATCTTGGTCGACTCAGAAATCTCCTCCAGGGTTACACCCCGCATCTCGCGTTCGCGCCGCATCCGGTCGCCAAAAGCACCCATTTCTCGCAGCCTGTTGTTAGGAATATTTTGTGAGGTTTCATCATAGGAAGGCCAGCTGCCAGTGTCAAATCAAAAACGCAGGTAACTATAGGTTTTTTAAGGACTTTCGGGGTACCTAAGGGCTATTACTGTCAGGTTTCTTGGCAATAAGCCGGTTGCTGATTTGAAAACAGCAAGCTTATAATACGCCCAAGTTTCGGCTGTTCCCCCTATTCTCATAACATGGAACAACCCTCAATGAACGAGGCTGCAGCGCCTGAACGAAAAAGGCAACTGGAAGAAGTGGCAATCTTCAATGATGTTGCCAAGGCCCTTACCTCGTCTCTCAATCTTGATTCCATCCTCCAGACGATTATGGAGAAGATGGCAGAGTTCTTCCGGCCCGATACCTGGTCGCTGCTCATGGTCGATGAACAGAAGGATGAACTCTACTTTGCCATCGCCATCGGCGATGCCGCAGAAACGCTCAAAACGGTCCGCATGAGAATGGGGGAGGGAATTGCCGGATGGGTTGCGAGGAATGGCGAATCCCTCATTGTTCCCGATGTTTACAACGATCCGCGCTTTGCCAAGCGCGTAGATGAATACACGAAGTGGAAGACCCGTTCGATCATCTGTGTTCCACTTCAGTCGAAGCATCGTGTACTGGGAGTAATTCAGCTGATCAACTGCGCCATGGAAAGCTTTGGCGAGCAGGAGATGTTCTTCTTGCACGCCCTCTGTGATTACGCAGCCATTGCCATCGATAATGCGCGCTCGGTAGAGAAGATCCAGGAACTCACGATTACCGACGATTGCACGGGCCTTTACAATGCGCGCCATCTCTATAAAACCCTGGAAGCCGAGGTCTACCGCTCCGCCCGCTTCGGTTACGAGTTCAGCGTCATTTTCATGGACCTGGACCACTTCAAATCGGTGAACGATACCTATGGCCACCTGATCGGCAGCAAGCTCCTCCAGGAGATCGGCTTCAAAGTGAAATCACAACTCCGTCTGATCGATTACGCTTTCCGCTACGGTGGAGACGAGTTCGTGATTTTGCTCCCGCAGACCGATAAAAGCTCGGCGCTGGTGGTGGCCAAGCGCTTGCAGGAGATGATGCGGCGCACGAAATTCCTCGGTGATGATGGACTCAACCTCAACGTTCGCTGCAGCATGGGTTTGGCAACATACCCGGAAGATGCCAAAAGCTCCCACGAAATCATCCGCCAAGCCGACGAGATGATGTATATGGTCAAAAACTCCAGCCGTGACAATATCGCTGTGGCGCAGCAAGGACTGCTGAAGTGATTTGGTAATTGGGTAAGTTGGTAAGTGGGTAATTTGAAAAACTCAGAGTTACTTGGGGTGGATGTACTGCTCCGCACACAGTTTCTACAGCATTTTCAGACCCGAATCCAATTTGTCGAAGATTTAGAAGTAGTTGATTTTTAATTACCCACTTACCCAATTACTTGGGAGGCCGTTTTTCCAGCACTGGCGTGTCGTTGGTTCCGGTTTGAGTCTGCACTGGTTGCCGTGGGGTCCACATGCCGGGATTGGCTGGGGCGCTTGGATCGACTCCGAAGTCCCATACGTATAAGTTGATCTGTTTTTTGTCGAGCATTTCCACCAGAGCATATTCGCCGCGTGGAAGAGGTTGGGCTGGGGTCACTTTGGTCCATTCTCCTGCAGGCGTGCTCACTGTGGGAATCCAGTTCTCCTGTTGGCTGACCTTGCCATAGACGGCAATTTTCAGGTTGCCGACTATGCGGATGCCCTTTTTCTGTTCCAGCCGCACGATGCGATAGCGATCGCTTACCTGCTCGGCAGGTTTCGCCTGTTGATTGTCGCCTTCATCGGAATTCACATTCACAAAGATCTCCGGCTGGGTCACGTGAGACTGCACTCGAGCATGGTCGCCCTTGAGTTCGATAGTTTGCTTGGAAGAAAGCGCCAATGGATTCAAGGCTCCGCGCAGAATATTTTTTCCCATCTGCTTATTGAGTTCGCCACCGCTCTGCACCAACTCCGCCAAGCCGGGTTTCTCCTGGAATTTGTCGAGGAGAAAAACGCCACCTCCATCGGGCAATCGCAATCCGGGAGCCGCCATAGGCGTCTTGGCCTCGTCCGCAAGCCGGTCGGCTTCTTCCTGGTTTCCCAACCGGACAACACTGTTGGTTCGCACAGAATGCCGCTCCTGGTTGTACTTTTCTGTGGCTGGCCAGTCCACGAAGCTCTTGGGCAATTCTTCCCATGAATATCGTTCCGCGCTGTAATACCGCACGCGGTCACCAACAATCTCCCACTTGGTTACCGCCTGAAAGCTGCCATCTTTCAAGACCAGGCGTTCGGGGTTCTGTTGCGCGATGGCATTGGACACCAACAGGGCACAGACCAGCACCAACAAGTACGCGTGCTTTAAATACAACGACATAATTCAACAGGAATTCTGCCTATTTAGATGCAAATTTATTCATCCAGAATACAAAAATGATGAAAAAATACCAAACGTCAGACGGTCGTTCGGTCGGTATCACCTACGCCAAGGATGTTAGTCAGTATTTAAATGCGGTAAAGCCGTCGCAATAAGCTAACAACGCGGCCGATTTGTGCGACAGTGAAACAATATACTAAAAAATCGTATACAAGTGAAGAGTATGATGATAAACTGCTTCCAGCTTCTCAAGCCCCCGATCTGGCAGAGGTTGCGTGGCTGGGGGATTCCCGTGAGGTTCTCCGCGGCTTTCCGCAAGGGGTGCAGCAGGATTTGGGTTATGCACTGTATCAGGTGCAGCTTGGGCAAATGCCTCCGGACAGTAAGCCCATGAAGACTGTGGGCCCAGGCGTTTACGAACTGCGAGACCAGGACGAGCGCGCATGGTACAGGGTGTTCTATGTGAAGAAGATTCTAGGCGTAGTCTATGTCCTGCACTGTTTTGAGAAGCGCACAGCACAGACTGAACGAAAGGACCTGGAAGTTGCCAAAGAAAGGCTCAAACGGCTTCGTGAAAAACAGCGGGAAAAATCGAAACAAGAAACTGATCGCCTACCGAAGCACGAGAAGCGTTCTGGATGAGCTTAATATGAGCGAGCAAGAGCGTTTGGAATTGAAGCTTAAGGCTGATTTACATCAGGACATCCTCAAGCTTATTAAGAAAAAGAAGTTCACTCCTCGACAATTGGAAAAACTGTTCGATGTACCGCAACCCAGAGTCAGCGAATTGCTGAGAGGTAAGCTTTCTCTTCTTAGTGTTTCTAAATTGCTATATTACGGCCATCTCCTTGGTGCTCATGCCGATGTTCGACTAAGGACACCTGGACGAAACCCCGATGAAGCTCTATTGCTTCAAAATCAGCCCCTGTCCCAGCCCGGGCCCACTCTTCATCCGTCGTAAGTTGTGCGATTGCAGCCCCAAAAATTATCCACAACCAAAAGGGGTTCCGTTCTGGCCAATTCTTTGGCATAATTGGTTGTGCACCCCTACGACTGCTTCGGCGGCACGTACAAGTCTTACGCGAGCCGGGGAGTCGCACCCCAATTTTTCATCCACGGATTTTCAATTCAAGGAATCGAGGTCCCATGTCAGCGAAATATATTTTCGTGACCGGCGGTGTTGTGTCTTCACTCGGAAAGGGCTTGGCGGCGGCCTCGATGGGCTGCCTGCTGGAGAGCCGGGGGCTCAAGGTCAACCTGATGAAATTTGATCCTTACCTCAACGTCGATCCCGGCACCATGTCGCCTTTTCAGCATGGGGAGGTCTTCGTGACCGATGACGGAGCCGAGACTGACCTCGATCTCGGCCACTACGAGCGTTTTACTCATGCCCGGCTGTCACGCGACAACAACCTGACCACCGGACGAATCTACGAGCAGATCATCACCAAAGAACGCCGTGGCGATTATCTGGGCAAAACCGTGCAGGTCATTCCTCACGTCACCAACGAAATCAAGGCCGCCATGAAAAAGGTGGGGCAGGAGGTGGACATCGCCATCGTTGAGATTGGCGGAACCGTTGGCGACATTGAATCGTTGCCGTTTCTGGAAGCCATTCGCCAGATGCGCCAAGAGATGGGCCGCGACAACACTGTCTTCGTCCATGTAACCCTGGTTCCCTGGATCGGGGCTGCAGGTGAATTGAAGACCAAGCCCACTCAGCATTCAGTCAAAGAGTTGTTAAGCATTGGAATCCAGCCGGACATCCTGCTGTGCCGCACCGACCGGTTCCTTTCCCGAGAACTGAAAAGCAAGATCGCGCTCTTTTGCAACGTGGAAGACGAAGCCGTGATCACCGCCAAAGATGTTGCGTCGATCTATGAGGTGCCGCTGGTATTCGCTCGTGAAGGCGTGGATACACTCCTGCTTCGCTATCTGCGCACGGAATCCAGGGACCGCAATCTCGCCCGCTGGGAAGACCTTGTGCATCGAGTCTACAACCCGAAAGATGAGGTCCATATTGGGATCGTCGGTAAGTACGTCGAGTACGAGGATTCTTACAAGTCCCTGAAAGAGGCGCTGGTCCACGGGGCAGTCGGTCATAACCTGAAATTGAATGTGACCTGGGTTGAGGCCGAGGGTTTGGAGACAAAAGACCGCACGAACCGCGACTACGAAATTCAACTGGCGGGTTTCGATGGCATCTTGGTTCCCGGCGGGTTTGGCAAACGCGGTATCGAAGGCATGTTGAACGCCATTCGCTATGCTCGCGAACACAAGGTCCCATACTTCGGTATTTGCCTGGGCATGCAGACGGCGTGCATCGAGTTTGCGCGCAACGTCTGCGGGCTCGATGAGGCTGATTCGAGCGAATTCAATCCCAGTACTCTGCATCGCATTATTTATAAGCTGCGCGAGCTGCGCGGCATCGACGAACTGGGGGGCACCATGCGTCTGGGTGCATGGACATGCAAGCTGACGCCCAACAGCCTGGCGGCAAAAGCCTATGGCGCTACGGAAATCAGCGAACGGCACCGTCATCGGTACGAATTCAATCGCGAATATGAAGCCATCCTGACCGGCGCAGGATTACAAATCACCGGCGCGACTCCCGATGGAACCTATGTGGAGATCATCGAGCTTCCCGATCATCCTTATTTTTTGGGTTGCCAGTTCCATCCGGAATTCAAGTCAAAGCCGCTCGAGCCGCATCCTCTTTTCAGCGCGTTTGTGAAAGCAGCTTATGAAAATGGCGGTGCACGTCGCGAAGGCCGCATGCATGAAGAGCTGGAATTGTTCCATCGCCCGGAACGCATCGTGAGAACATAAGCAAGGAAATGTCAGAACAATATTCATTCAATGCCGGCGGTGTGAAGATCGGATCCTCTGCGCTTTTTCTGATTGCCGGCCCTTGTGTCATCGAGAGTGAGGATCATGCTCTAAAAATGGCGGAGGCAATCAGCGCCATCACCCGCAAGCTGCGCCTGCCTTACATCTTCAAAGCCTCATACGACAAGGCCAACCGTACGTCTCTCAAGAGCTTTCGCGGGCCAGGACTGCAGGAAGGTCTTCGCATTCTGCAAAAGGTCAAGGACACAACAGGTGTCCCGGTGCTGACCGACGTGCACGAAGCAGTTGATGTTTCCCAGGTTGCAGAGGTGGCGGACGTAGTCCAGATTCCGGCTTTTCTCTGCCGCCAGACCGACCTCCTGGTGGCCGCTGCACGAAGCGCTAAAGCCATCAACATCAAGAAAGGGCAGTTTGTCTCTCCGTGGGACATGCGCCATGCCGTTGAAAAGGTTCGGGAGTCGGGAAACAACAACGTTTTTCTCACTGAACGCGGCAGTTCTTTCGGATATAACAATCTTGTCGTCGATATGCGCTCGCTGGCCATTATGCGCAACTTTGCCCCGGTGGTTTTTGATGCGACCCACTCAGTTCAGCTTCCTTCCGCAGGAGTGAACGGCCAGTCGGTCTCAGGAGGTCAGCCGGAGTTTATTCCACTGTTGTCCAGGGCTGCGGTGGCTGCAGGGGTGGATGGAATCTTTATGGAAGTTCATGACAATCCAGCGCAGGCCAAATCCGATGGAGCCAATGCTTTGCCGATCAAAAAGCTTGAAGGAGTTTTGGGTGAGTTATTGGCGATACAGGACGCCTTGGCATTGCCAAAATTGCCATAAATGCCAAAATTGCCAGAATTGAAACCGGGTACCCGATGCAGCGTTTTTTCTAAATTATGGCAATCTTGGCATTTATGGCAATTTTGGCAATGAGTGGGAAGATCTGTTTTCCCGAATCTCTTGCCGTGGTTTAGCATCTACTTAAGCATGAATACCCTAAAGACAGCATTCCTGCTCACCGCCCTCACTCTGTTTGCTCTGTTTATGGGTGAGTACTTTGGCGGGCAAAACGGAATGATTCTTGCCTTGGTGATTGCCGGGGTCATGAATTTCGTCTCGTATTTCTTTTCCGACAAGATTGCGCTGGCTATGTACCGGGCGCAGCCTGTCAGCCGGGATGAGCTGCCCAGGGTTTATAACGTGGTGGAGCGGTTTACCAGCCGCATGGGAATTCCCATGCCCAAGATTTATGTGATTCCGACCGACTCTCCCAACGCTTTCGCCACCGGACGCAACCCCAATCATGCCTCAGTAGCTGTTACCGAGGGAATCCTGAACTTGCTCGACGATGACGAGTTGGAAGGTGTTCTGGCTCACGAATTAGGCCACGTTCGCAATCGCGACATTCTGATCAGCTCCATCGCTGCCACTCTGGCCGGAGCGATTACTATGCTGGCCCGGTTGGGCTTCTGGTTTGGCGGCCGAGATGATCGTGATCGCGGCGGCGGACTTTTCATGCTGATCCTGGCTCCCATCGCAGCGGCCCTGGTTCAACTCGCCGTTTCCCGCTCGCGTGAGTACGAAGCAGATGCCACTGGCGCGCACTATACCGGCAATCCTTACGCCCTGGCCCGTGCATTACAGAAAATCGATGCCTGTTCCAAGCGCATCCCGATGGCAGCATCGCCCTCTACGGCGCATCTGTTCATCGTGCAGCCGCTGCTTGGCGGGGGTCTAGCGAATCTGTTCTCGACGCATCCTCCCATTGCCAAGCGCATTGAGCGCCTGACAGGACGGTCGCCGGAATACCAGTAAATCCACGCAAGTTTCCATGAATCAAACGTTCTATGTACTCTAGGCATTCGTCAGGAGATACAGTAGAATCCGAAATTAATGGCCACAAGTTCCATTCAGTCTTCCACCGCCGGCCGCGCCGTCGCTCTCGAACAATCCGTTCGCACCATCATCCGGGGAAATGACGAGGTAATCCGGCTCTCTCTGGTCTCCCTGCTGGCACGCGGACACCTGCTCATCGAAGGGGTCCCGGGAGTGGGCAAAACCACCCTGGCTCATGCCTTAGCGCGAGCGTTGGATTGCTCATTTCAACGTCTCCAGTTCACCAGCGACATGCTGCCCACCGACGTGCTTGGAATTTCGGTATATTCATCGGTCGAGCAGCAATTCGAGTTCAAGGCCGGCCCGGTATTCACCAACGTGCTGCTGGCCGACGAGATCAACCGCACCACCCCCAAGACCCAGTCGGCGTTGCTGGAGGCTATGAACGAAGGCCAGGTAACCATCGACGGCCAGTCTCATCCGCTGCCGCAGCCGTTTCTGGTAATCGCAACGCAGAACCCGGTCGAGCATCATGGCACGTATCCTTTGCCGGAATCGCAGTTGGATCGGTTCTTGCTACGCGTATGCATGGGATATCCCAAGGCTGAGAGCGAGCGCGAAATTCTGCGAGCCACAGCCGGCGCTGCTCGTCTCGACGAGGTCAGGCCGGTAGCGACGGGAGCGGATGTGTTGGCCATGCAAGAAGAGGTAACTCGCGTTAAGGTAGAGGATTCTCTGGTCGATTATGCGCTCGAAATCGTGCGCCGCACGCGCGAATCTGACGCGCTTTCTCTAGGAGTATCGCCGCGTGGTTCGCTGATGTTGTACCGGGCGGCCCAAGCGATGGCCTATCTCGATGGACGCGCTTTCACTACTCCCTCGGATTTCAAGTCCTTGGCGGCGCCTGTCTTCTCTCATCGCGTGGTGGTTAATGCGCGTTATTCTTCAACTCTGAAGCGGTCGGAGCAGGCAGAGGCCATTATTCGCGACATCCTGCAGAGCGTCTCCGTCCCGGTATGACCGCCCTGCGCACCTTGATGCTGCTGGCGTTGATCGTGTGGATCGGCGGAATCATCTTTTTCGTCGCCGTGCTGGCTCCTGTAGTCTTCAGCGGTGCCCTGCCAACCCGCGAACTCGCGGGCAATGTCGTAAACCCGAGCCTCACACGCCTGCATTGGATAGGCATGATCTCCGGCCTGATCTTCCTCAACTGCTCAATCTTTTTCAATTTGTCGAAATACGCCCGCGCAAAAATCTTATCGTCGGCTCATATCCTGGTGCTGCTTATGCTGCTGCTTACAGCCGTTTCCCAGTTTGGAATCGCTCCTAAAATGCAGGCATTGCGAATGGAGATGGGCGTAATTGATAGCGTGCCGCAAAACGATGCGCGCCGGGTGGAGTTCAACAGGCTGCATCAAAGATCAACACAGGCTGAAGGCGGCGTGTTGTTGTTGGGGTTGGTGCTCGTGGTGTTGACGGCGAGGCAAGCTTCTAGCTCCTAGCTAAAACCCAAAACTGTGGAGCACAGCGTTTCTGTCTGCGATTGTTTACATTTAAGAGAGAAACTGCAGCTCTCAGCCTAATGTCACTTACTTTTGCAGATAATGTCTCCTCTCTACGACCCCATTCCCCCAATGTCATCCTGAACGTAGCGCGACAAGGCACATCCCAACTATAAATTCGATTGGCGCGGAGTGAAGGACCCCGGTAATGTTTTGGGCTTAATTGCAGATACGAGGGGTTCTACCCTCGTTTGAAGTCAAGAGGGTTCCGCTAGGCTACCACACTATCTACGCAAGACTTAAAGATCCACATACTTCAACGACTTCGGTCAAATACCTCGGATCAGCAATTTAGGCTGACACATTATCGGGGTCCTTCACTCCGCGCCGATCATAAACGTAGTTTGTGAGTTTTTTCACGCGCTACGTTCAGGATGACAGGGAATAAAAGCATCGCAAAAATGGAACCATTTTCTAAAGTAAGTGACATTAGGCTCTCAGCCTGTAGGGACGCACCGGCGATCTTCAGTTACAATCGAATTTTCAGTTATAGGCGTCGATGCAATCTGCATCAACGTTTTTCTCCATGAAAGGAAAACATTTTTAAAGGCAGCTTGAGCTAACAGCTAGTAGCCAGCAGCCCAAAGCTAACCATGAAAACAGGAATCATTGGTCTGCCCCAGGTCGGCAAGACATCTCTTTTCAAAATCCTGACCAAAGCCGATATTTCCGGGCGCACTTTTGCCAATCCACGCGAAGCGCACCTGGGAGTCGCCAAGGTCCCCGACGATCGTTTGGACCGTCTGGCAAAGCTGTATAACCCCAAGAAACTCATTCATGCATCCGTTGAATATGTCGATGTCGCCGCCATTGGCCAGGAAGCTCTGAAAGAAACCGCTTTTGCCGCCAACCTTCGCGGCGTGGATGCTCTTGCCCACGTCGTGCGCGCCTTCGACGATTCCTCGATTCCTCACGTGGGCGAGATTGATCCTTTGCGTGACATCAAGACTGTCGATTTCGATCTTATCGTCAACGACCTCGGCCAGGTGGAAAAGCGGCTGGAGCGCCTGGAAAAAGACCTTAAGAAGATGAAGACCGCTGAATTGGAGAAGGAGTTTGATCTAATCCAGCGAGCCAAAGCTCATCTTGAGAAGGAGCTTCCGCTACGCGAGATGGAAATCACTCCAGACGACGAAAAACGAATTCGCGGCTTCATGTTTCTCAGCCAGAAACCGATTCTCTACGTGGTCAATGTGAATGAGTCGCCCACGCTGGGCGCAGACCTGGAAAACGCGGTCGCAAAATACAAGCTTGCCGAAGTTGCCTTGCGCAAAAACGCTGGAGCCACCGCGATTTGCGGAAAGGTTGAAGCTGAACTTGCCGACATGAGCGACGAAGAGGCCCAGGAATTTCTCTCCAGCTATGGCCTGCACGAGAGCGGTCTCACCCGGCTGATCCGCAAGACTTATGAACTGTTGGGCGTGATCTCCTTCTTTACCGTTGGCGAAGATGAGTGCCGCGCCTGGACTGTCCCCAGAAATTCCCGCGCTCAAAATGCTGCCGGAGCGATTCACTCCGATCTGGAAAAGCATTTCATCCGTGCCGAGACCATCCATTGGGACAAGCTTCTGGAGGCAGGGTCGGAATCCAATGCGCGGACCAAGGGCACCCTACGCCTGGAGGGAAAGGAGTACCTTGTGCAGGATGGCGATGTGATGCACGTTCGCCACAGCGGTTGATTTCCTGTTATTCTCGCTTTCACTTTCCTGATGACGCCAACACTGATCAGTATTCTGCTGGGCCTGACCGCGGCAGCCGCCAATGGTCTTGGCGGGGCCGTGATCGTGCAGAAGAATTGGAGCCGCAGCTATCTGCGCTTTTTCATTGCTCTGGGCTCAGGCTTCATGCTGGCGACAGCGCTCCTTGAGATGCTGCCCGAAAGTCTGGAGCTTGCCGGCAAACGAGCGCCCATCCTGATCCTGGCCGGATATTTTCTTGTCCATCTGTTCGAGCACACGCTAACTTCTCACTTTCATTTTGGCGAAGAAACCCATGCTGAAGAATTCGTCGCCGCTCATAAAGGGTATTCGGTACTGCTTGGATTGGTCGTTCACACCTTTTTTGACGGGATCGCCATTGCTTCCGGCTTTTTCGTTTCCAATTGGCTCGGATGGATTATTTTCCTCGCTGTCGTTCTCCATAAAGTTCCTGAGGGCTTTACGGCTGCTTCAGTCATGATCGCCAGCGGGAGAAGCAAGAGAGTCGCCTGGGCAGCCTCGGCACTACTAGGAGCCGCCACGATGATCGGCGTTCTCACCGTAGCCGCCTTCTCACGCTCGGTGACAATAGGCCTGCCGCTCTCGGCGGGAGTAACCCTTTATGTAGCCGCCACAGATTTGGTCCCCGAGGTCAATAAAGAACCAGGCGCACGTATGGCGTTCGTCGTGTTTCTGGGAGTCGGCATAGTGTATTTGCTGCATTATTTCTTTCACTGACACATGCTCGTTGTGTGTGCGATTTTGAATCACGCAGCGATCAGAATGCTTCATTTCCCCTGCAAGATTCTCCGAACTAAGACCATCTGTCCCAGATGATAAGCATTGTGATCAGCCACCAGCAGTGCCTCCCGCAGAAGTGTCTGACCGCTTGCATCTGGAATAGAAGCGAAAAGGTCGCGCCGAGGATCGCGGACAAACTCACATACAGCATCCAAGTCTGCAAGAAATTTCTTCACGCTCTGTTCCCAGGCTTTTGCAGTTTCCGGCTTGTCACTCGAGGGCCAGTACTCCTCGGGCCACTTGGGGGAGACATGTGCCGCCTTCAAGCTGAATTCCAGGATGTCCCACTGCGCGATACGCATGTGCTCCAGCAACTGCCAAGGCGTGTGCGGAGCGCCCTCAGGCTTCCTGCCGCCAAGAGCAGCCGGAAAATCTTCAAGCGTTGTGCGCACATCCACGTGCGCCTCCGCTTTGGTAAGGAGATTGATGACGTGAGTGCGGAGCGGATCCATTGAGAAATTGGGTAAGTGGGTAAGTGGGTAATTTGGTAATTGAAAACCGGGTAAGTCCGAAATTCGAAAATTACCCAATTACCAAATTACCCATTTACCAAATCCCTTCACCCAATGCCTTCACTCGACTTCCTGCTTGGCCTTGTATCCATCTCTGGCCAGCACTGAATACTTAACGTCTTTCTGGTGCTGGTCTCTTATACGTAGGGCGTGTCCGGTTTCATCCACAAGTTCGACTTTGATCTTTCGGTATGAACCATCCTGGGCGCGGTTAGTGGAGTGGTAAGAGATGGCATATTCGTTACGAATGGTTTGACCGATATCAGTGAAGGCTTCGTTGAACTGCGCTGGGAAGATCGGCAAATAGGCCTTGCCACCGGTCATCTTGGCAAAGCTCTTCATCTGGTTGTCGGCCTGCAGATACTCGATGTTGCAGTTGAATGATGTGATGCCGCAAAAGGCCCCCATCATGCCGTGGGCTTCAGCCCAGGTGCGTATGGCCTGCCCGGTGCTGATTGCATAGATCACAATGTCCTTGGAGGCTTGTATCTTCTTCAAGACATGGTCCAGGGTCTTCTTGCTGAAAGTGTCTTTCCCAGTCGAGATCAGGATGATGTATTTCCGTCCTTCGATAGTTTCCAAGCGGTCGACTGTGTCATAAAGCGCGTCGAAAAGGTTGGTTTCCGACGACATGGCGATACGTAAGGAATTCAGTCCACCGAAGATTGCGTTCTTGTCTTGAGTAAAGTCTTGAAGGATGTGCTCCTTGATGTCGTATGAGATCAGCGCCACCCAGTCATTTTTGGTCAAAGTGTTGGTGAACGTATAAGCGGCGCGCAACGAATCAATCTGGAATGGATAAAAGTTACTGGCAAACTCCACCAGGATTACGGCGGTGATTGGGGCTTGGATTTGGCCGAAGCTGGTAATCGTCTGGGGAACGCCATCTTCCAACACCCGGAAATTCTCCTTTTTCAGTCCAGGGATAAACATGCCGTCTCTGCTTAATACGCCTACGTCAAGGGTTACCAAAGGCACGTTCACGTGAATGGACGTTTCCGGCATTCCTTCGATCTTCTTGGGGCCTTGGGGCCGAGGCTCTTTCTTGGGCTCGTCCTCTTTCTTTTTAGGGACGGCAATTGGGCCGATGTCTCCCTGGGGACCGCCCGCTTCGGGCGTGCTATTGGGCTTGTTTTGCTGGGATTGCCCTTGATTCTGCTGACTTTGGCTAGGCTGCTGGGACCCGGAAGGCTGTTGGGCGGTAGCCGCACTGAGAGCCAATCCTGTGATCAACATGAGTGCAAAAAAATCTCGAGCGAATATGACTAAGGGGAAAGAGTTAGACTTTTTCATAGGCCAAATTAAGCGCATTCTGTACTGCCCTTTTGGGCGGTTCTACATTAGTATAGATGCAACGAACACATCATTTCAGACGTTTTTTCGAATTCCAACGTGTTCGAGTATTGGTCTTTACGGTATGAAAAAAGCTCTCTTCGTCGTAAGTACGCTTCTGGTATTCCTGAGTCTGAGTCCCGCACAATCCAACAATAAGACTGCGCAGCCAAAGCAGGCCATCATGACCGCCGATGAGGTGCGTCCGGGCATGAAGGGCGTTGCCTACACGGTGTTTCAGGGCGCCAAGCCCGAACCGATGGAGGTCGAAATTCTGGGCGTCCTTAAGAATATGAACGGTCCCAAGAGCGATCTGATCCTGGCGCGCCTGCATGGCGAGAAACCAGAGTACACCGGAGTGGTAGGGGGCATGAGCGGAAGCCCGGTTTACATCGACAACAAACTGGTAGGAGCAATTTCATATCGTATCGGATCATTCAGCAAAGAGCCGATTGCCGGCATTACACCCATTGCCGAGATGTTGGAGATCAACGAGTTCGACCACAGCATTCCCGCATCGTTGCCAATGTCTTCATCTCCGAAGCAAGGTCCGGCGGAAAAGACCAGCGGCCCTGGAAAGCCGGATACCACGGCCATGCAGAGCTACGCGCAGTATCTGCAGCCTATCGACTCTTCGTTTGCTTTCAGCGGATTCAGCGAAGACACGATCAAATTGTTTGCCGGCCAATTTGCGGCTGCCGGCATTACGCCGGTCTTGGGTGCAGGCGGGTCGAGCAACGCCGATCAGCCCGAGCCTGTTGTCCCCGGCTCCGCAGTCAGCTCCGTGCTGGTGCGCGGCGACATGGATGCGGCCGCAACCTGCACTGTCACCTACATCGACGCCGAGCATCTGCTGGCCTGCGGCCACCCCATAACCCAGTACGGAATGGTCGAGATGCCCATGACCAAGGCCAACGTAGTGGCTACGCTGGCATCGCCGCTCAATGCTTTCAAAATCATCAACACTACGGAGTCGATTGGCACCTTCGTTCAGGACCGCCACACCGGCATCCTTGGGCGTTTCAACAAGCAACCCGAGATGATTCCTGTAACGCTTAACATTCACGGCGCCAGTGGACCGAAAGAGTTCCACTACGAGGTGCTCAATAATCCCCGCCTTACGCCGCTGATGATGATGGCTACGGTCTTCAATGCTCTGCAAGGCATGAACCAATACGGCGAAGAAACTACTTATCGCATGAACGGCCACATACACGTCAATGGTTATCCCGATGTGCGCCTGACCAACATGTTCTCGCCCGCAGAAAACATGCCCACGGCCTTTGCGGTTGCGACGGCGCTGGGTGATCATTTTGGACGCATCTATGACAACCCCTTCCAAGCTCCCAAGATCGGTGGTGTCTCACTGGAGTTTGACCTCGAACGAGACCGCCGTTCGGCTGTAGTCGAGAGCGCCCGCACCGACATGACTGAAGCGCGCCCTGGTGAGGAGATCACGATCGAGGCTGTGCTGCGTCCCTATCGCGGAGAGCGCATCGTGCGCCGCATCCCTGTCCGTATTCCTACCTCTGCCCCCAAAGGCACACTGCGCATCCTGGTCAGCGATGCCGAGACTCTCGACCGCGCACGCCGCCTGAACCCCACTCTCAACCGCAGGCTCGACCTGAACTCCACCATCGAACTGCTCAACAAAGAACACCTCAACGATCACCTTTATGTATCGTTGCTCGAACCGAATCCTCAAGCTACGGTAGAAGATAAGGTGATGCCTGGTGTTCCTCTCTCGGTTATGAACGTGATGGAGGGCATGAGGGCCACCCAGGAGATGATGGTGTTCAACGAGTCCGCTGTAAACGAAGCATCAACCCCGGCCGGCTATGTGGTTACAGGCGCTCAGGTAATCAGCCTGACGATTAAGTAAGCCGCACCGCGCGGTTGACCATCATCTTATTTTCTGTGCGCAGAGAATCTTGCATATCTGGCTGCAAGTATAATTCTCTACGCCATGAAAGCCATTCAAGTTCAAAAGACCGGGGGCCCTGAGGTTCTGACTCTGGCAGACCTTCCTGTGCCCAAGCCCAAACCGAATGAAGCCGTGGTCAAGATCGCGGCTATTGGAGTCAATTTCATCGACGTCTATTTCCGCGAAGGCCGTTATCCCTCGCCTTTGCCGTTTGTCGATGGGCAGGAAGCCGCAGGCACGGTGAGCGAAATCGGGAGCGAGGTGAAATCGCTCAAGGCGGGAGACCGTGTTGCCTATACCGGAGTCCTGGGCAGCTACGCGGAATATGCCGCCGTTCCTGCCGACCGGCTGATACGCATTCCGGAAAAGATCAAAGATCAACAGGCGGCGTCGGCCATGCTCCAAGGCATGACTGCGCATTACCTCGTGTATAGCTCCTATCCGCTAAAAAGAGGCGAGACCACATTGATCCACGCGGCTGCCGGAGGCATGGGACTCCTGCTGGTCCAGCTAGCGAAAAACATTGGGGCGCGGGTGATCGGCACAGCCGGCTCTGTGGAAAAAGCAAAGCTGGCGCGCGAGGCTGGAGCCGATGAGGTGATTCTGTATAACGAGCAGGATTTTGAGGTTGAAACCAAGCGGCTCACCGATGGCAAAGGCGTTCATGTAGTTTACGACGGCGTGGGCAAGACAACCTTCGAGAAGGGCTTGAATGTTCTGGTGCCACGAGGCTACATGGTCCTGTTTGGAGGCGCAAGCGGACCAGTTCCACCCTTCGATCCCATGCGTCTTACCCAGAAAGGCTCGCTGTTCCTGACGCGTCCGAGCCTGGGCCACTACATCGCGACTCGCCACGAGCTGGAGTGGCGCGCAACCGATATCCTGAACATGATCGCAGAAGGCAAACTGAAGATACGCGTCGGGCATACCTACAAGCTCGAGGATGCGCAGCAGGCTCATCGCGATCTGGAAGGCCGCAAGAGTACCGGCAAGCTGTTGCTGATCCCATGACAAGAGTGGCTCACCGCAAAGGGCGCGAAGGACGCAAAGTGGGCCAGAAGCTTACCGCAGAGAACCCAGCGTATCCGGGCCACAACCAAAAGGATCAATCGCAAAGGACGCGAAGGGAGATCGAGAATTCAAACCGCAGAGAACGCAGAAATCGCAGAGGGAATTCTCTGGCTTCTACAATTATGGCAATTTTGGCAATCATGGCAGTTATGGCAATTTCTTGATCAGCCCAATCTTTTCTAACGCTTTCAAATACTCGACCACGACAGGCAGAGGCGCAGGGCCGTACTCGGCGGAGACGGCGTCGCGAATTTGTTGGGCATTGCGTTTGCCATCAACAAAGTTCAAAGTCTCGTAGGCGTATTCTTCGCCTGCGCCCCAAAGTCCCTGATAGCCGAGCAGCTTGGGCGCAGCTATGCCTGCTTCTTTGGCGTGGTCTGCGAAATAGTCGTACCCGAAAACGGCCAGCGGTCCTTTGGGCTGTGGACTGCGTGTAAATACGAGAAGGCCATCACCGGTGGCCAACGGCTCGGAAGAAGCCGCGAACGGCACTGTGAGGAACGCTGGTACCTCGTCCGGTCGATGTGGTAAGGCCGGCGTTGATCCAAGAAATGACGCGAGAGACTCCATATCCTGCCAAAGGTAAATGGACTCCTGCCGAATCGTGTTGGATATCTCATCCGGTGGAAGGTTGGGCGAACGCCGCAGGTAAGCTGCATGCCGGCGAATGGCAGCGATCAATGTCTGTTCTTGTATTGCGCTTGCGTCTTTTTCTGTGGCTTGCGCGAGAAAATATCCACTGGTAGCTCCGATAAACGCTGCACGCTTGAGCTTGGTCGGATCAATGTTGGCTGGTGTATCGAAATTGGTGTGAATATAGCGGTCGGGCCAGTCGTTCAAATAGATCGCTGGAATTCGGAACGAGCCTTCCTGGTAGACATCATGGTCGCTGCCCATGGAGAACGGGGCGAATTCCGCCAGCAGCGCTTCTTTCCCGCCCTCAGGCGACACCAGTGGATATTCTGCCGCGCCAGTCTTGGAGAACTTTTCACTCTGCTGGTTGGCGAAATCGCCAAACGCCTCAGCAACGTCGTGGACAAACGAAGGCAGGCTCAGCGGCCCGCGGGTGACGTGAAAGATGGCCTTGGTGATCGGGCCACCGCCGACCATGTCCATGTGGATGGCGGCCTTGATGTGCTGGGCCAGATCAGGCCGCGCATTGAGCAGCGTCGTCGTTCCTTCAATTTCCGGCGGCCAGATGAAGCGTATCGTCCTTGCCGGGCGCGCCAGCTTGCCTTCGTTGATCAATTTCTGCAAGGTGCGCGCAACTTCAAGGATGGTCACGCAACCGCTGGCATTGTCGTTAGCTCCCGGCCGCTGGTGATCAAGATGGCAACTGAAGGCAATCTCTTCCTGTTTTAATTTGGGATCGGCGCCAGGGATGGTTGCAGTAACGATCTCGTAGTTGGCGGCGTGTTCGCCGGCGCGAACGACAACATGAAGATGGATCTGCTCTTCTCGTGCCAGACGCTCACGCAGCGCGCGGCCAGTTTTCAGGGAGACCATGAAAGCGAAGGTCTTTGTCCGGGGAAAGGATTCGAGGTGGCCCCAGCGGACCAGATTTTCATCTTCTCCCCACCAGGCAGTACGTTGGTTCTGAGCATAACTGATGATGCCTGCTGCGCCATACTTCTCTACCGCCAATTCCTGCACTCCGCCCGGCTGCGCTCCGGCAAGAACAATTTTGCCCCGCACATCTTTGCCGGTATAGTCGTTCTCGGCGACGCCGTTGCCAACGTCGATCAGGTCGGCGGTTACGTCGGCGCTCTCGCTGTCTTCAGCCAGAGCAACGGGCATAGCTTCATAACTTGCCATCTGGACAGCAGGCAGCCAGTTATCGCCGCTCTTGCGCATCTCCCAGAGTTCTGCGAACTCCGCATCCCATGCTGGGCGCGACCGTTGCGTCCCATAAAAGATTTTGCCGTCAGCAGGGAACTGGAGGATGTTGACATCGCTCAGCCCATAAGCATGAGCCCGTTCAGCAACGAGTTCGGCAGCCGCATGAAAGCCCCGAGAACCACGCTGGCGATGATTACGAGCGATGCCTTCCAGGTTGCGCTTTGCGACCTCTCCAGAAAGCTCCTGGGCCATGGCCGCAACGTCTTTCTCAGGCAGCAACGGAGGTTTCTGCGCGACCGCTGTGAATGACAGGAAGAGAACAGCAAAAAGAAACATCTTTCGCATCAGAGGCTCCACGATGTGATTAGGACGGCGCGCCGATTCTACCAAACGCTCGTTAACCACAACCAGAAGCTGGCAGCCAGCAACTCGCAGCTATATTGTGCTCAGGATGGCTTTGCTCAATCCCTAGAGCGTGCGGACCTGTGCAATTTTGCACAGATTTGCCTTTCAGGCCAGTCCCATAATAGGCGGTGTTGGAACTGGGCAAAGAGATCTCTAATAGAGGTTCTCCACTGATGCCCACTCCATGACCCGGGAGCCCAAAACCCGCCCGCTGTGATCTTTTTTGGCGGTTTAAACCAGTCTGCTCCCACTGGAGGATTCCATATGAAACGCATTAATGAGGAGGCCGGCAAGAACCGGACCCGTAGCAGCTCAGAATTTGCCGAGGCAGTCGAAGATCATCAGAGTAATCAGGAAGCGCCTGAAGACCATTCTCGCGACGAAGAAGGCCAGCCACTCGTTCACACCCAACACATTCATGGGCGTCATCTGGGCTGAGCTTGTTCGTGTGTATTCGCCTAAATTCGTGGCTAAATCTGTTTGCCGTCTGCCTGCCACGAGTGGACTCTGTTCAGCGCGACCACGTGGCTTCGTAGCAACAGGCCTGGGCGCCATTCCACTGGCATTCGATCTCGCGAGTCGTTGCTTTGACGGAAAAGATATCCAGCAAGCCGTTGATCACACCTACAAAGTAATCACATGGAAGAGGTGAGTTCTTGCGATAGACCAGGGCGCGGGTCGGCTCAATCTTTGCCGCAGGTGATACGCCGCCATAGGTTGTATTCTCGCGGTAGGCTTTCTCAAGAATGCCGAAGGCATCGCGCACGGTCTTTCCCTGAAAGAATTCCGGAAATGTCCTTTTGAAATTAGGCATAACGCGGTAACCCAAGCGCTCGGCGGAAACACCGGCACGAATGGCCCGGTCGTAGATGAACATGAGGTCACGCGCCGAACACCATTCGTTCGTCTGATAAGTTGGATTTCCCAACTCTGCCTCGATCTCCTTGCGGAGCTGTGAGCCGGCAACAAACTCAACCACGACCAGCGCCGCAATGCTACTTCGGCCCTTCATCTTGCCCTCGAAGCCATCAAGGAATTTCCGATGCGTGTCATTTTTGGCGTAGACGATCTGTTTTGGAAGGTGTGAATCCATTTTCAGTATTGTCGCAGCAGATCGGCGAATAGCGGAGTTGGTTTTTGTAGCTTCACGATGAGTTCACGTCGACTTAGCCCTATCGCCGCCGATTGTTGATCTAGTCTCTCCAACAGTAACCAGCACGCAGGCGTCGAGCACTATGGAATCTTTATTGTTTTTTGTGAGTGCCATTCGGCAGTCTATCGTATAGGCCCTCTTCAAATTCGGCTCGCGCTAAATCATCGAGAATTCTCCGGCGCCCAATATCTCGATTCGCTCTGTAGGCTAAGAGACCGCGGGCCAAGATCCGCCGATGTGTTCCCACTAAGTAATAAGGAATCTCTTTCTTCTCTAGTAGGCCAAGTAAATATGTCCGTGAAACGCCGAGCATCCTGGCTGCTTCGAGAGTGGTCAACGATTCATTGGACTGCAAGATGGTTACCGAGTTGCCATCTTTCAAATCCTCGAGCAGGAGGCAAAGAAATGCATCGAGCGACTTCGGCAATGGACGAGGGGATCCCTCCGAGCCAACAAATCCCGCGCCTGTCGTTTGGATCTTCCGATAGGTTGCTTGAACCACATCTTGACTCTTGGAAGAAGCGGGCGGCGTCACGGCATTCGTGGCCACCAGAATTCTCCTTACTGCGGGTTCCTTTCTATGCTTCATGTTGATCAAAAATGTCCCCGAGAATATATGTGACTTAAATGATTTTAATGGCACAAATGACTTAAAGCAAGATAAGGTGGCCGCCTTTTACCTTTTGCTCTGCTGTTTAAGCTATTGAACTCAAAAGCCAAATGGCTCCGCCTGGGGATTCGCGAACGACTTTCGAACTTTTACACTTCTTAAACGAAAGGCGCCACGGGCCGCTCAAAAGCGACGCGGTAGGAAACGTACAAACCGATCGGAAAGACCTTGTCTCGGGGTTGACGCGAGCGCTTTGCCATCCTAGTATGATTCCATGAGCTCAATGATTGCGGCCCCTCTGAACTGGGTGGAAGCTGTTGGAAAGCTCCGTTTTCCATCTAAGGCGGACCGTCGTCTTCAGGAACTCATGGACCGCAACAACGAAGGCCTTCTCGACCAATCGGAGCGCGAAGAACTCGAAGCGCTCGTTGAGTTGAGCGAGCAGTTGTCTCTCGTGCGCGCGGAGGCTTTGCAGATTTTGGGCAAGCGGCCCTAATGGCTGTACCGGAAGTACTGTCGCGGGCCATCCGGTCGCGCGCACACGGGCGATGCCAATACTGCCTCATGCATGAGAGCCTCCAGGGAGCTACCTTTCACGTCGAACATATCATCCCGAAATCCAAGGGCGGCGAGTCCAGTTTGGAGAACCTTGCCTTTAGCATGTCCCGGATGCAATCTGCATAAAGCCGACAGGACAACAGCCGTTGATCCGCTGACAGGAGAGCAGGTACCTTTGTTTCACCCCGTCCGCCAGCGATGGTCGGAACACTTCCGATTCAAAGACTATGAAATGGAGGGACACACTGCGGTTGGCCGCGCAACGGTGGCGATGCTCGATCTGAATCACCTCCGCCGTCAGCGGATTCGGCAAGTCGAAAAAGCCTTTGGGCTGTATCCTCCAACTCGTTAAGGAGAATCCTTCCTTCAAACGGAACGGAATGCTGCTGCAGAGCTTGCTCTCGAAATGGCAAGCATATCACTCTGACCAGTTCAAGAGTCGCTCTAATGCTGCCTCTGTCACTTGATCCCCATCGCAAAACACATTGGGGACTCCACCGCCATAGAAACGGACGTTGTCCTCGCCAAAAATATCGCGGGCTGCTCTTACGCCAAGATCCTCGGGAAAATCCTGTGGAAAATCTCGGATGATCGTCTTCAGTTCCATTGGCCTATACCAGCCAGGATTGTTGTGGCTCCAGCCAACGACGGTGCACTGCACTGGTGGAGAGCCTGGATCTTCGCTGCGGCGGCGCCTCGCAGAGAAAAATGCACGGTAAGTGACATCATCCGGCGGTAGAGAATATCCCATGAAGATGATGTGGTCTGCCTGCATTGTGGTGGCGCGCAGATCGCGGTCAATTTCCTCGATAAATGAAGGTGGCCGAGGCTTGAATGAGCTTTGCATTATAGCCTGAGTGTGGTGGGCATAGGTCAGGGTGCTGCAATGAAGGCATTGGCGGGCATCGACCTTGCCTCTTTCCCTCTGCTTCCGTTCCTTTTCACTTATCCGGGCTGGACACTCCTTGTCGTCAAAGGCTCGAAGAGGCGGTGGCGGAAATAAACTCGGTGATTCAAGAATCCACTGATCACCATGGTAAGCAGAAAGCTTGCCGCAGTCGGGGCACTCCCGCCAGCAAAGGCAGCCGTGTGGAAAAAGGAGTTTGAGCAGCCTGACTCTGGTATCGCCGGCCCGCTGTTCATTCAGCCGTTGAACAACGGCTTCATTCATCGCATACCACGGCCAATCAGATTCGCCCTTTTCGATGCGCCGAGATGGAATGAGGGGGCCGTAATCGGTGAAGATTTCGAGCGGCACGGCAGGCGAACCAATATGCGGAACACTTGCGCTTTTATTGAGATCGCGATGGGCATTAAAGTGCATCCAGAGTGCAATGGGATCGTAGTTAATGCTTACGACGCTCACGTCACCTTTGTAGAATCTGGGCCGATCGAGTTCGCCCGGACGCGCAAGATCGAATGCCTGTTTCTGCATTCTGCGTCCCAGCGCGTTTGCGAAATCATAGTATTTTTGAAGAATAGGCCGCTTGGTGCGAATGCACTGCTGATAGTCGATATAAAACAACGAGATAAGCAGCATAAGAAGCGCGTTCTTCGCGCCGATTAAACGACGGGCATCAAAGAATTGGAATGGCCTCTCCTCGACCTGATCCTCTAGCTCGCCGGAATCCTGGGAGATCGGTGCGCGAAATCCAAATCCGGGGGGAATGTGCATGTCTAACAGGTTGAACAGGTCGTTAATTTTGAAGGTCCCTTGTGAGCTGCCCGGGCAGACTCTGACGACGGATTTCAGCGCAGGCCAGTCATAAATTAAGCGCAACTCAATGATTCTCCGGTCCAGTTCTGCGTCAAGTGCTTCCTTATGCCAGTTCCGACGCATAGCATCGCGTTGAAAATCGTCAATGCGGTGAATACTGCCATAAGCTTCTTTCGTGTCTCCCAGGATCGTGATTAGATCAAACAGGGCAGAGTGCCAAGGCTCGGCGTCGTTATGATCCAGCGCTTCTCTGATCCGCTGTGGAAGTTGTTTGGCGTCGTTGTCGTCACTGATGAGCTTGATGAATTTCGTCTGGTCGGCGGTGATCCGTATTCCGAGCGCCTTTGTAGCGCCCGCACCCCAGAAAATGATGTTCCGCGGTTGGATCATTTATCTGGCAGCAGGGTTGCTGGAATCTTGATCGATTGGATTGTGCACAGAGCTGGGGGCGAAGTGCAATCTTCGATTATGATTTCCACCTTAGTGTTTGCGATCGCAGCATGAATAAGGGTGTGTCCTAATTTGACATCAACATCAAACTCTTGACATCTCTTGAATAAATATGAGTGACGCGGCTGACATTTCCCGGCATCCTTTGTCTCGGGAACAAACACGATGAAAACATCGGAATTATGCTTTACGGCATAGTCTTGAACCGGATTAATTCTGATGACATAAACATCATTGTGCTTCACTTCTATCTGGACCGTGCCTTGTGTCACGAACCGCATGCTAGTCCTTTTCACTTCTAAAGTGGACCGCTTTCTGGCTGGTGAAGCCAGCAACCAAATCGCACAAATTAAGAGTAGTATAGCCCAAGCCCGAATAACTCTTCCGTAACGCACTCAGAAATTTTACCAATCGCAATCAACTGGGAGCCATAATGAGACCTTCACCAGCAAGTCGATGAATCAAATAGAGAAATTCCCTTACAGGACTCGAAGGGATTCGAACATTGATTTGTTTAATATCAATCTTCGCGGCGAACCACGGAAACCACCCCAAGCTCGAATTTGACTCGCACTTTTAATCACACCCACCCGTAGAGCGTTGATTTTATTAGAAATGAAAGTTGTGGATTATCATTTAGGAGAGGACACTGTGAGGAAACGCCCTGTCTATCCCATCCATCCTGGCGAGATATTGGCTAATGAATTAGCTGAGCTTGATAACAGCCCTACTGCGCTCGCCCGTGAGCTTCATATTCCTGCCAATCGCATTTCGCAGCTTATCGCAGGCAAGCGGGCGATGACCGCTGATACCGCTTTGCGGCTTGAAAAATGGCTTGGAGTAAGCGCTTCATTCTGGATGAATTTGCAAAAGCGCTATGAACTGGACGTTTTGCGCAATAAAAAACATGACGGCCTTAAAAGCCATCAAGCCGATTCGTTGGAACAAGCGACATCTCGGCGTGCAACAAGAATTGCGACCTTGAGTGTTGATGGCATCAATGAAGTAGCTTATTCAACGCCCCACTCTTCAACGCCTTCCGGAAGGCTCTGAAATCGGCTTCGACCTGGTTGGCGTATTGGACGGCGAAACGGCGTAGCGATTGGGCGGCTTTGTCACCCTCGCCCAGATAAGTTGCAATGGCGATGGGATCGCCGGAGCGGGCATGGCCTTTGGCCATCAGTTCGCCGCAGAGGCGACTGTATTGTTTCAGGCGTTCGCCTTGCAGATCGTCGATTTCGCAGGCGGCTTTGTGGTCATTGAGCTGGCGAACCAGGTAATCACGGCCTTCCATGGAGCACCAGCCCAGCAGCATGTCGGAAACCACCTGCAGCGCCCGTTGGCCTTCCACGACCCGCTGGCCTTCATGGCGTGGCTTGGGATGCTTCAAATAACGGGCATAGATGGCAGGAGGTTCCTCTTTGATCTGCAGGATCAGCGGGTCATCTTCGTCGCGGCCAAACATCAGGACGGCATAGTCCCTGGTTCCAACACTGCCGGTTCCTACGACTTTGAAACCTACGTCCACGGCATGGTACCGGTCAAAAAGACGCTGATGATCGGGCGAGAGCGTGTTGCGGTAGAGAGGCAGCGTACCCAACACCGTCTTCCGCGTGTGGCCCTGGACTTCCCACAGAATCTCTTCCCTGGAACGGAAACGCCAGCCTCGGCCGGTTTTCTTTGCCAGCTTGTGTAAATTCTGGATCGGCGTTGCGCGCTCGGCTTTGCGAAGGGCGTCGCCCAAAGTCGAATTATTCAGGTCGCGCTTGACCCGGTGGCGAGCGACATCGATGGTCAGCATCCGGGCGAAGCGGCGCATCCAGCCGCAATAGGCGGATAGAAATGCGTCAACTGCTTCTTTGCATTGGGAGTTGCTGTCACCGGCATCGCGTCCCGCGAGAATTATGCTCGTGGCCATGCGCTTGATGTCCCACTCCCAGGGGCCGCGGTAAGTCTCATCAAAGTCATTGATGTCGAAAATTACCTGTGAGTCAGGAGTGGAAAAAAAGCCGAAATTGCTGACGTGGGCATCGCCCGCCAGTTGCACATCGATCCTGGTGTTTTCTGCCGAAGCCAGATCGGCGGCCATGACTTCCACGGCGCCACGAAAGAAGGCAAAGAGCGAGAGGGACATGCGCTGGAATTTGATGGGAATCAGACGCGGTACTCGTCCCTGACAGGAGTCGGCGATGACCTTCACCGCATCGAAGTGGCGGGAGCCGGGATCGAAGTTACCCAGCGCGGACCGGCTTAGGTGTTTGCGCTGTGCGCGCCCGTATTCAGCCGACTTTTTACCGTAAAACGGTTTGTCATCCATTCGATGGCTTAATGAATCGTGATCTTACTGTTGGCTCCCTTGCGGCTTGGTTGCGGCTGTTTCCGGGGCGGGCGCGAGCACCGTGACTTTGGCATTGGCGGTGCCGAGCAATCCAGTGGCATTATCGATCACGCCCAGACGAAGAATATAGTTGCCCGGTGCGAGATCGAGCTTGTCCTGGCAGGGAAACCTATCGGTCATAACCTTTCGAAAAGTATCGGGCTTTAAGGCCGCGTTGATCCCGCTCACTTCAGTGCGTACATGTTTACCTTTTTCAGAATAGATATGAACTGCGCAGCCCACGCTGGCATGTTGCAGTCCATCGTCTTTTCGTTCAAAAGTGAGCGCATGGGGATCGACGGCGAAGTTAATCAACAGCTTGTTCTCGGTTTTAGATGAAGGTTGGACAACCCCTGCTTCAAAAAGCAAACCGGTAGACACGGGAAAATCAAGATCCAGAGCCTCGGAAAAGATCTTATCGCGTGTTTTGGGGTCCAAATTGACTCTAGGATCGGATGCAAAATAGCCGAGCCGGTGCCTTATCTTCGCGCCAGAACGGTTTACCTTGACGCTGATCTTGCGGAATTTGCCATCCCAATTTTTGTTGTCGGGATAATAGGCAAGCGTGTAATAAGTAGAGCCGTCGTCAATGCTATGGCCGATCGCGGCATCGATATCATTGCGATTGTAAAAGGCCTTGCCGCCTGTCCTTTCCGCCAAGTCCTGCATGGTGCCATGGTTGGCGAAACGTGCTGCCGATTCGTTGCTCATGGTTTGGGCCATACGTCCGCCGCGCGTGATGGAGCGGCCAAACTTGTCGGTGCCGTTATTAGAAGCACTGAAAAAGGATGAGCCGACTAAGCCCTGGGCATCGACCGGATAGACTGCAACTTGGGAATTCATGAGTGCGTCTGCGGTCTGGGCGATATCCGGGCCGTAGTCGCGGGTGCTCGTGTTGGAGAATCCGGCTCCATCAAGGTCCATGGCAGGATCAATGCTCAAGGGGAAAGCTTCCGAGAGCCAGATCAGGTTCTTGCGTCCTGGATATCCTGCCAGATTTCTCGCGATGGCCTTCAGGGCGGCTAATGTGTAAGAGACACGAATGTCGGTCTGAGCATTGGTGCTCTCCTGCTCAAAACTGATGAGAGACTGCTGCATCTGCTGGGGTAACGATTCGAATACTCCGGAAGAAAAAAGCGGCGCTTCCCCATTGCCAGTTGGATCGTTAAGCAGAGGAGAACTCTTGCTATTCAAGCTCTTAATCACGCCCTTAAGAATACTCGGATCGGTAGTGAAGTCCTGCAAAATACGGAGCTTGGTGGTCAATGCATAAACCGCAACAGGCTGGTCGGAGGGCATTTTCTCCAGATACTTGATCATCTGGTCGCGGACGTAAATCTGATTCACACGGGTGGTATTGAGGGCATCCAGCAAAACCACATTCAAGGTGTTGTGAATGTCATACCTGGGAATATTTGAGAAAACGTTGGGGGGAAGTTTCAGGGAAGCCTGCTGCGCGGCCACCGGAGCTTGATCGTGCATTGGATGCTGGAAATTGAATACTCGAATCTTCTGCGGCTTCCCATCTTCCAGTAGGGTGAAATTGTCCTCTGCAAGGTCGGTAACGGGTGCCCCTTTGTTGTCCGTCACGACTACGTCAATCACCACCAGACGAGTAACGGTCTTCAGAACGGTTGCCGATTCATAGACCTTTTGCGGCTTCTCTTCTGCAGCGCTCTTTTCCTGATTTTTGGGGGGGGTGTTCTGAGAATCCTGCGATTGCGCCTGCTGTTGGGAAGCGGGCGCAGCCGGCGAGGGTGCGCTGGACTGCGACTGGAGACCAATACAGAACAACACTAGAAAAGCGACATTCATCGGCCACTGCCTGAAAAGCGCCATAAACCAAGCTCCTGGTTAATGGCCATCGTAACAGGTTTATAAGCGGTCTGAAAATGACCCTGTGGCGGAAATGGCAAGTAATGTTTTGTTAAGACATAGATGGATATCAGTATTTGAGAAACAGCTACTTGCTCAATTCCCAGGATGATACTCGCGCTCGGTGTGGCCCTGGAGTTGGGAGCGATAAAAGTAGACTTCTCGCAAGTCTCCAGTGCTGTATTGCCTGGCCTCATCGCTGAAGTGTGGGGAGTCCACATGGCCGCTCTCTCCACCAGCGGTTACAGCCATCGCACGTACTTTTTCGCCAAACTCCACGACAGCCACGAAGCTGTTCCCGCTTGTGCCGTACCACTTCTTGGTTCCGGGATAAGGCCGCGCTCCAAACGAGGCCAGCGACCCCCATTGCGACGAGGTGAAACCCACGGGAATGCTGGGCTTCGCGTCGTTGAATGGCTGATCCAAGTCAGCGGTAAGGCGCTGGAATCGATTGATGTCTCCCCAGGGGGCTTTCCAGCTACCGAAGTCAGCTTTGAGTTTCTCAGATGCCGCTACGAGGGACTGCAGGAGCTGCGCTGGAGTCACTTTGCTACTGATGTAATCCTCTGCGGAAACGCGAGCTTTTCGTGCGTCGGCACGCACGTGCTTCATGAGATCTTCACCCCAGAACACTGCGAGCGATGTGGGAACGGAACTCACCGACCAGCGAAAGTCCCAGCTACGAAGGAGCTTGATCTGCTCAGCCAGCTTGGCTTTCAAGGGATCGGAGTCTGGAGCCGCATCCCAAGCCTTGATGAGCGCCGCGATCGGTTTCTCAAACCAGGGAAGATAGCTGTCGTAGGCTGCCGCAATCAGGGAGTTGAGCGTGAAGTCAGTTTTATTTTGCAGGACCCTGATGGCGTGCAGTCCGCGCGCGGATTCTCCCCCGGTTTCGACATAGACGGGATAGTCTTCTTTTTTCGGGCTGCTCGGCCCGGCTGCCGACCACGGCCAGTTATTGGAGTTATACAACCAGCCGCTCTTGGGATTCAGAAGGTGCGGCGTCTCGTCAACCGTAAGCAAGCCTTGCCACTCGGTTTGAGGGTTGCTCCCATCGACGGGCTTGGTGAAATCGAATTTTGTGTCCCGCCTGGGGATGTAATTTCCATGGAAGTAGGCGATATCACCATCAGCATCGGCAAAGATCGTGTTGTTGCTCGAATTCGCCTGCAACTCCATGGCCTGGCGAAACGACTTGTAATCCTTGGCCTTGGTACGCGTGTACGACTGGATCAGAGCCTTGATCGGCTCTTGCATCAACCGGATCGTCACCCACTTGCCGTTCTCCTCGCGGATGACGGGTCCATGATGGGTGCGGTATGCCGTGAATTTCTTTTCGGCCATACCGCGCTCGGTCTTGTAGGGTATGGTGATCTCAGTGGTTTGGAGCGGTCGCTCTTCGTTCCCGTACTTGTAATAGAAGCGGTCGCCTTTCTTCGTAACTGTTTCAAGATACTCGTCCACCGCGTCGACGCCGCTGGAAGTATGCATCCAGCCAGTGCGGTCATTGAATCCCTGGTAGATAAAGAACTGGCCCCAGGTTACTGCCCCATAAGCGTTCAGCCCTTCCTCACTGACCATCTGCAATTCTGACCGAAAGAAAAAAGTCGTGTGAGGATTGATCAGCAGCAGCGCGTGATGCCCCACAGTGTTCGACGGCGCGATGGCCATGCCGTTTGACCCGCTCGGTTCGGGAGGCGGGCCGTCATCCACGGCAGCCTTTCTTACAGGCTCCTTGCCGTAGAACGCCTGAAGCTGATTGCCGTTCACCCGCTCGAAGTCGCCACCGATGCTGCCCTCGGTGAAGCTCAGTGCCATCCACGGTTCGAATCGCTTGATGACTCTCGGTTTTACCTCTGGATGCTTCGCCAGGTAGTAATTCAAGCCGTCGGCAAATGCGTCCATCAGGGTTTTCAGCCACGCCGGGCTCTCTGCGTATTGCTGCTTCAACATCTCAGGATTGATGAAGAGCTTCATGCGCAGGTCCTGGTATATCTTCGACTCGCCCTCGGCTTCGGCGAGCCGTCCCATGGCATTGATGTAGTTGGTCTCAAGCCGATTGAAGTCGTCTTCGGCCTGGGCGTAGATCATGCCAAACACCGCATCGGCATCGGTTTTTCCGTAGACGTGCGCGATGCCCCAATTGTCACGGATGATCGTGACATTGCGCGCTTCTTGCTCCCAGCGCGCGGGTTCGGTAGAGGAAGAGAAAACAAAGGTGGTAAGTAAGAGGACAAGGATGAGATTAATTCTGCGATGCGCGTAATTCATGACGTTTTCGATGATTGGAATGATCTTAAAGCTACGATCTGGTTCAAAGTCGTCCACTGCTTTGCTCGACGGCAAAACACTCTAGCACAAGCTTCGATTGCGTGGCGGCGTTTATGGAAGGGATAGCGAACTCAGGGTTCCTCCGATCTCCCCGCGCTTGCGCACGGGGAGACCGTTGGAATGACGAATGGTTTTTTGCCGCGAGCTGGCAGCCAGCAGCTAGTAGCTAGGAGCGGGCCTCTGCTTCCGACGCGCGGATGTATTCGATGATTGAGTCACTCCAGCCATCGATATGCGTCCACTTGCCGTAGCCGATGCCATTCTTGTAGCTGGCCACGTTGATCACATAGCCTCTTGCCTTGGGATTCGGCACCGGGTCGTGCGACTGCTCGTCGGTGATCACGATCAAGCGATCGTACTCTTCCTTGATGTCGCCCAACGCCTTGCCCAGGTAGGTCCCACTGTGTGGCTGGCTCTGGTTGATGGCATCGCGCAGAGCGAAGCCCGAACGGTTGGGAACAGGCACCAGTCGATCCGAGAAACTGTAGATGCTTACCTTCTCGGCGATTTCACGCAGCAACACCGCCAGCCCATAAGCAGCGTCGTTGCGGCGCATCTCCGATCGTCCCGAGAGCAACGCATCCATGCTGCCGGAAACGTCCACCAGCAACACAGTCTTGCCGGGCAACCGGGGTTGGCCTTCCAGCGACTTGAACATGGCCTGCTCCAGCTCTGCTTCCCACTGAGGCGCATAACGCGCAGCAGCGATGAAGCGGAAGGGCAGCACACGCTCGGTCTTCATGCGGCTCAAACTCTGAACGACCAATTGTTCATCGACCTTGGCTTCAGCCATGTTGCGCAGGTTCCTCAGCAGAGCCAGCGCACCCAGTTTGTTCTCACGCAGCAATCGCGCCCAGGCTTCGCGCTTGTCGGCGCCTGAGGAAAGAGCGACCTCCCAGGTATCGGGAGTGGTCAGTGTGTCGTCGACAAGCTTCTTCCACAGCTCCGCCTGGACGGAGTCGACCGGCTTGGCGTGACAGAGAAAGAGCACGTCACGTAGCTTGACAGGTGTGGCGCGGTTGTACTTGGCCAGCGCATACTCGTCAAACTTCGTGAAGGCAGCAGCCAGCCCTTTCTTCACCTGGGCCGACAGCGGCTGTTTGCCCTCGCTCCAGTAGAGCGCCACAAATTCAGAAAGCTCATCGGCACGCTGAATAACGCGCGCGAGAGATTCGGAAACCAGATGACGATGCGAAGCTAGCCGGGCCATCTCTCGCACCAGCAACAGCGGCGCGTGACGCAGCTTCATCTTTTCGCGAGCCTCTACAACCAGCGAAGCCACCCGGTCAGCGGACACTTTGGCTACCAACTCGCGAATGCGTCCAGCGATCGCTACTCCATCTTCATAGAACTGGTCTTCCCAGAGCATGCACGCCAGCACCGAGCGCCGAAGCTGCGCCTCCGGAGAGATATGGCGAGCAGGCGCCCCCTCATGCGTGCGATGTTCGGCAGTCTTCAGGCCGAAAAGATTCGACATGTTCAAGCGCGCCATTGTTTTGTCTCCTTTGCATGAATGATTTCCAGAGTTCAGTCAGGGTAAAAAATGGCCTGAGAAAAAATCGGGGAACAACTGACGAGGAACACTTATTGGAACCTTCGTCTTCACCACCGATGTTCAGTACGGGCCATTGTTTCTCCCTCCTGGTTTCAAGCAGCAAGTTCTGCCGGGGAACAAGCGATTCGGGCACGTAGGCGCTCTACCACTGAGCTACACCGGCCGAAGCCAGCAGCAGGATTCGAACCTGCGACCTCCCGCTCTCAAGGCGAAGTAACCCGGATCTACGCCACCGGCAAATCTATTTCTTAATGTTTGTTGCCGGGGAACAAGCGATCAAAGTCATGTTCCGGTGCTCTATCCACTGAGCTATAGCGTCGAAGACGCCAGCAGGATTCGAACCTGCGACCTACGGATTAAAGAAGTAACTCTGATCTACGCCACCGGCGATAAATTCAAAAACGCCAACAGAATCTTGAAATCATTGGGCCAGGGAACAAGCAACTACGGACTTTGTGGGTTCGAACCACATCGCTTGCGCGATCTACCAGAAGTATCCGTAATTTACGCCACTGGCTGGTTGAGCCGGGGGAACAAGCAGCTTTGGATTGTTGTCGTTTATCAGTCGAAGTAACCAAAGCTTTCGCCACCCAGCGAAGGCTGCTAAAGATTCTGTTTTAAACGATTTGCGTAGGAGTAAAGCGCCTGAGGTTAGCTCTTGTGATTGACGAACGCCCAGGTGCTATCAAGACCGGGTTCCGGTCCTGCTAGCCTACGCATCGAGATTTGCGTGATGTGTTTCATTTAACGGGCGTTCTCCTACGCAAATTCAGAGTAGCAGAGAATTCGTAATTTGTGAATAGAAAAATCGCATTCACGAAAAATTAATTTGAAGTTAATCGTTCCGCTGCTTGCAAAGCGGCATTTACGTCGTCTTCGAACAAGACAGCCTTAAGATTCAAGTGATTTACCTGCTGAACGAGAAATCCATCGGTGCTGATGAGCACAGCTTCCGGAAAAGAGTAGAGGGTCTCAACCAGGTATCTGTCGTCTAAGGGAATCGCAGCGAGATCAAGTCCCGCCGTCTGAATTTCAGACTCTTCCACGATGCGAACCAGCGTGAAGTCACGCAAGTTTAAGCTGATGAATCGGCCTATGTTTAGATTGGGTGAATAAGCCTTGGAATACCGGAAAAGCTTTCTCGTAAAATTTCCCTCTCGCCGGATCAAAAAAGAGCTTTTTCTCTGTCGACATGCCTCTACAAATATCTCTGAAATACGATGTTTGTCTACGCCGGGCGTCAGGTAATCCAGGATCCACTCATTCGGCAGGATTAACATTCTCAGTGTCTGGCGGGAGAGCCAAGGAAATCTTCTAAAGCCCGGATGCTCGGTTCATAAAAACTTCTGAGGCCGCCCTCGATCTGCCCTTTTTCATTTATTTTCTGTTCAGCGATCTTTGTCAGGTTGTTTTCGTCTTTTGCAACAAAATGAATTCCTATATCGTCTGGTGTGGCCTTTCCCTGTGTAACAAGGTTCAACAATGAGACCACAAAGTGTTCACTGTGTGAAGCAATCAAGAATCTTTTTTGGTTTAATTTTGCTATGCTGACCAATTGTTCTGCCAGCTTTGTCAAAGCTTCCGGATGCAGATGAGTTTCAGGCTCTTCGATACAAACTAAGGAGACGCCCTTCCTAAGAACTTTCGCAAGAAGGTAGACCAATTGGTTCAAACCAAAGCCCTCGTTCACCAAATCACATACAAAGCCAGTTTCGCGATCGGTCGTTTGAAGATAAAAACTGCCCGCTCCGAGAGTAACTTGCCTAGTGGCAAATGACTTACCGGTCATTTTTTCAAGCGCAACACTAACTCTTCCCTCTAGATCCCGATCGCCTCCCAGGAGCGAGGCAACTTCCTGTTCAGAATCCGAAGGGGTAGCCAATGCATACGTATTGTTAAAAAATCCTCGTCTCACATCAACATATTCAAATGCCCTAGGAATAGATCGTGTAACATCGGCGACAAACTGTAAAACTTCAGTGTCCGAAGATGCTACACCGTCATCGCGCAGGATCCTAACGTCTATCCCGTTGAATATGAACCGATATTTCCTGTTTTTCCAAAGAATCTCTTGGGCAACATTTTGAACCAGCGGGTAGGGGAACGAAACATCAAGTTTCAAATCCACTTCATAAGGCTTAGCAACTGTGAATCTGAGGCTAGAATAGGGACCAATGACTGCGGTGTAGGTAGACTCGATGGCAACGTCCGAATAATGACAACTGAGCAAAATTGGCTTACTCGTATCTTTTCCAGTAACGACTTCCTTGACACCTCCTAAATTTGCAAACGGCCACTGGAAAAATTTATCTGCTGGCTGATTCGCGTTGGACAGAACATTTTGCAGCGCCATGATGCCGTACATGAAGCTGGACTTACCTGCGCCGTTTGCTCCGGTGAGAATAGTAACCGGTTTAATGTCCAAGTCGGCGTGCGCCACCGAGCGAAAATTTTGCATTCTAAATCGTATTGCCATTTCCTACCTACTACTGCCTAACAATACTCAAGTTCTACAAAATTTACCAATCCACTCCGCACATTCCCTCGTTCCCAGACTCCCCCCAATATCCTGAGTAGTCTTTTTCTCACGCACCGCTTCAAGCACAGCCTGATTGATTTGCTCAGCTTCTTTGCTGAGTCCCAAGTGCTCCAGCATCATGGCCGCGGTAGAAATTGCCCCAATAGGGTTGGCTATGTTCTTTCCGGCAAACGGCGGGGCTGAGCCGTGGACTGGCTCGAACATCGAGGTCTCGCCTGGGTGAATGTTGCCGCTGGCTGCCATGCCCAGTCCTCCCTGGATCGCTGCCGCCAGGTCGGTGATGATGTCGCCAAACATGTTGTTGGTTACGATCACCTCAAATTGTTTGGGATCGCGCACCATGTGCATGCACAGCGCGTCCACGTACATATGGCTGGATTGAATTTCCGAATATTCGCGGGCGACTTCCTTGAACGTTCTCTGCCACAGACCACCGGCATAGGTCATCACGTTGGATTTGTCGCTCATCAGGACTTTTTTGCGTCCTTGCTTTCGTGCCAGTTCAAAGGCAAAACGTATGATCCGTTCCACGCCTTTGCGCGTATTGAAATCTTCCTGAGTGGCGATCTCATCCGGCGTACCTTGTTTGAACACTCCTCCAGCATCGACATAGGGGCCTTCGGTGTTTTCGCGGACCACCACAAAATCCACATGTTCCGGTTTCGTATTCTTGAGCGGACATAAAGATTCGTCGAGCAATTTCACCGGACGGACGTTGGCAAACAGGTCCATCTTGAAGCGCATGCCCAGCAGAATTTCCTTGGCATGAATATTCGATGGCACTCGCGGATCGCCCAATGCCCCCACGAAAATTGCATCGAAATCGCGCGCCAGCATGGCAAAGCCGTCCGGTGGAATGGTCACGCCATCTTTGAGGTAGCGGTCGGCGGACCAGTCAAAACGAGTGAACTCCACCGCCGCTCCTGTGGCCTCAACCACTTGAATTGCTGCCGGAATTACTTCCTGGCCGATGCCGTCGCCGGCAACCACTGCGATGCGCTTGTTCGCCATAAGTCGAATATAGATTGCCATAAATGCCAAAATTGCCATAATTGCCAAAATTAATTTCTGCCCACGGCCTCATCCCTCTTTTGTTATCTGACTCCTAGTTCCCTTGCGCCCTTTGCGTTGCCAGTGCCTCAAAATCGTGCTTTTCCGGCAAATTTGGATCGCGCCAAAGCTACCTAAAATTCTCCGCGCAATTCTGCGATCTCTGCGGTTGATTTTGGTTTTCCTTTGCGTCCATCGCGTCCTTTGCGGTTAGTTGGTTTTGGTTGTGGCTTGGCTAGGTTGCGCCCTTTGCAGTGAGACGGCCTTCTGGCACAAGACAACCATGCCCTCGCGGGTTTAGAATTCTGTGGTTTCAATTTGCGGGAGGCCACCTGTGGACGATTCTCCTGAAATCCTCGAAGAGAAAAAGAACAAGAAAGAGAAGAAACGCAAATCCAAGCAGTCATCCTCCGGCGCCGGCTGGTCGCGGCGGGAATTCCTGAAAATATCCGGTGTTTCGGCAGCCGTGCCGTTGGCAGGCTCGCTAGTTGCCTCGGCCAGTGTGCTGGCCGTGGAAATGGCCGACGATACCGCGGTCCAAGGTCCAGGTAAAGCACCGGTTACGCTCACGATCAATGGCAAGAGCTACAGCGCGCAACTCGAGCCACGAGTCACTTTGCTGGATGCGCTGCGGGATCAGTTCGATAAGACCGGAGCAAAGCGTGTGTGCGATCGTGGAACCTGCGGCGCCTGCACGGTCCTGATGGATGGCAAAGCAGTTTACTCCTGCTCCATTCTGGCCATCGACGCCCAAGGCAAAGCCATCACCACTGTCGAAAGTCTGTCGGAGGGCGGCAAACTTCATCCCATCCAGCAGGCGTTCATCGACAACGACGCCCAGCAATGCGGGTTCTGCACGCCCGGATTCGTTATGGCAACCAAGGGATTTCTTGACCAGCATCCGAATCCCACCCTGGAACAGATCAAGAATGGGATGGGCGGCAATTTCTGCCGCTGCGGAACTTATGCAGGAATGCGCGCCGCAATCATGCAGGCGGCCAAAGCGACGAAAGGAGCCTGAGTATGGCAGATAACCAACCAGATTATAACTGGCCAGCGCCGGAAAAAAGATCTCTGATTGGCAAACGCGTCTCGCGCGTCGATGGTCCCGACAAGGTTTCCGGACGCGCCAAGTACACCTACGACGTCCATCGGCCTGGGATGCTCTTCGGCAAGGTGGTTCGCTCCCCTTACGCTCATGCCAAGGTCGTGAGCGTCGATACGTCGGCGGCGGAAAAGATTCCCGGGGTCAAGGCCGTTCACGTGGTGCAAGGACCGGGATCGGAAATCCATTGGGCGGGGGATGATGTCGTGGTGATAGCTGCGGTCGATGAACCGACAGCCGCCGATGGCGCCCGCGCCGTAAAGGTTGAATACGAACCTTTGCCTCATTTTGTGAATGATTTCGATCAACCGCAAAACGTAGCTGACGATAACGGTCCCCTCAGCTTGAACGACTTGGTTGGAATGTTCAGAAACCAGGTGCCCGATCAACAGGTTATCTCCAAGATCAATGAGCACGGCATCAGCTTTAAGGTTGACGATGATCTCTTGAAACAGTTGCACGAGAACAAAATCAACGAAGGCATAATCACGGCTCTGCAGAAGGCCCCAGTCAAAGAAGCTGTCAAGACTGCGTCTCCTTATAAGAAGGAAGCGGAGCAACTCAGAGGCGAACCTGACGCCGCCTTCAAGGAGGCGGAGGTGGTTTCTGAGGGCATCTATGGGTGTCCAGTCATTACCCACTGCTGCCTCGAGAGCCACGGCTCCATCGCCGAGTGGACAGACGACGATCATCTCTTCGTCCACATCTCAACTCAGAACGTCTCCGGCGTAGCCAACGAATATGCTGCCGGACTCAAGGTCCCGACCGGCAACGTCCATGTTCATCAGGACCACATTGGCGGCGGATTCGGCAGCAAATTCGGGGCTGATCGCTGGGGAATCTACACGGCACAGGTTTCGAAGAAAGCCGGGGGCAAACCGGTACGGGTAATGCTGGAGCGTGATGCCGAACTGACGCTGGCCGGCTGCCGTCCTTCGATTTGGGCCAAAGTAAAAGTAGGCGCCAAAAAAGACGGGACTCTGCTTGCATGGCAATCGGAATCCTGGGGTACCGGTGGTCCCGGTGGCGGTGGCGCTCCGCCCATGCCTTATGTGGTCAACATTCCCAACCAGCGCAAGCAGCACATCGCGGTACTGACCAACATTGGTCCAGCCCGCGCCTGGCGCGCTCCCAATCATCCGCAAGGATGCCTGGTCACCATGAGCGCCATTGAAGACCTTGCGGCCAAATTGGGAATGGATCCGCTGGACCTGATGATCAAGAATATCGAGCTAACCAAGCCGGCGACCGACACCTATCATCGCGCCGAGACCTATCGTGATGAATTGATGATCGCAGCCGATCTGATTGAATGGAAAAAGAACTGGCATCCACGTGGACAAGGCAGCGGCCCCGTCACGCGTGGACTGGGTCTCTCCATTCATACCTGGGGAGGCCGGGGACACGGAAGCAACTGCGCCCTCACTATCCAGCCTGATGGTTCGGTCAACATGAAGATGGGTACACAAGACCTGGGAGTAGGCACGCGCACGGCCATCCTGATCGTCGCTGCGGACACCTTAGGTTTGCCCTTGAACGCCGTTACGCTCGATATTGGCGACAACCAATATCCGGCGTCAGGCGGGTCGGGCGGCAGCACCACGATTGGTGGAGTCAGCTCAGCAACTCGCCGCGCTGCGGTCGATGCGTTGGCTCAGCTTTTCGAAAAAGCTGCCCCTGCGCTCAAGGCCCAACCGGGAGAACTGGAGGCAGCCAGCGGAACTATCCGGGTGAAGTCGGCGCCCTCTCGGAGTATAAGCTGGAAAGAAGCATGTTCCAAACTGGGAACGCAGCCGATTCAGGTTACCGGCAAGAATCCTGGTCCTGGCGACCTGATTAGCAGCGGCGTTGGCGGAGCCATGATGGCCGATGTTTCCGTGGATACCGAGACCGGCGTCGTGAAGATGAACAAGATGGTCTGCGTGCAGGATTGCGGGCTGGTCATCAACTTGAAGACCGCGGAGAGCCAGTGTTACGGCGCCATGATTATGGGCATCGCGAGCACTCTCTACGAAGAAAAAGTAATGGACCCAACCACCGGCCGCATGTTGAATCCCAATATGGATTTCTACCGGCTGGCGGGCATCGGCGATGTGGGCGATCTGGTTGTCCACATGATGACCGGCAAAGGGTACGACGAACGCGGACCAATCGGCCTGGGTGAGCCTCCCACGGTTTCACCGGCAGCCGCGATCTCCAATGCTGTGGCCAACGCCATCGGCGTGCGCGTGCCCTTCCTGCCTATCACACCTGACCAGGTTCTTGCAGCGCTGAATCCTCAAGGAGGCAGAAATGCGACCGTTTGAGTATGCCAGTCCAAAGTCCAAAGAGCAGGTATCCGCATTGTTGGCCGCTCGTTGGGGCGAGACCGAAGTGCTGGCGGGTGGCACCGATCTTTTGTCTCTGATGAAAGACGAGGTCACCGCTCCCAGCCGCCTGGTAAATATAAAGGGCATTCAGGATTTGCACGGCGTGAGCAACTCTGCTGCCAGCCTGCGCATTGGCGCGCTCGCGACCTTGGCTGAGCTTTCCAACAATGCTGAGGTGAAGCGCCAATATCCCGACCTGGCGTTGGCGCTTGGTGATGCTGCCAGCCCCCAGATTCGAAACATGGCGACGCTGGGAGGGAATCTCTGCCAGCGTCCGCGCTGCTGGTATTTCCGCAACGGGCATGGATTGCTGGCGAAAGCCAAGGACGGTAAATCGCTCGTCTTGGCAGGTGACAATCGCTATCACGCTATTCTGGGGAACCAGGGGCCAGCCTATTTCGTGAGTCCTTCAACCATTGCTCCGGTGCTGATCGCATACGGGGCCAAGGTCCGGCTCCTGGGACCGGCAGGAGCACGCGAATTGCCTCTGGAAAAATTTTTTGTAATCCCGCAGAGCGAAGAGGAACGGGAGCACGATCTGAAGCCGAACGAAATCGTTACCGACATCCTAATTCCCCCGGCATCTCACACTCATGCAGGGCATTACGAGGTCCGGCAAAAAGAAGCTTTTGATTGGCCCTATGCAACGGCTGCCGTGGCCCTCGTGATGAGCGGGCAAAATGTGCAAAGCGCTCGTGTGGTCTTAGGACATGTGGCTCCCGTTCCATGGCTCTCCGAAGAGGCTGCACAGGCGATTACGGGCAAAACCATTACTCCTGAAACAGCAGACCGCGTCGGCCTGGCCGCTGTTGAAAAAGCCAAGAGCCTGGGCCGCAATACTCAAAAAATCCAGATGGCACGTGTGGCCGTAAAGCGAGCCATTCTGAAGGCGGGAGGTGTAGCATGACGATGAAATCAGAGCGCTTTAATACGGATCGTCCGGGACTCTGCGCGGCTCTCCGCTGGAAATCGCAATACATATGGTCAGACCCTGATCCCAACGTTCCAGCATGTAACGATGGTTTGTTCTGGTGCAGTAGCACCCAAACCTGCATCGGCCCCGATGGCAAGCTGGCCGAGCCAGGCAACTGCTGCTCCGGTGATCGGGAGTGCCATTGCAAGAACGATAAATGAGGGCTATTTAACCGCTGATCCTTTGATCCTGCGGCTTACACCTCAGGACAAGTTTTACGCGGATGAACGCGGATTGTGATTTTGCATCCAAAATAGCCTAAAATAATGTTGAGGCTCATTCTTTTCGCGAGGTCTGCCATGAAAAAAGCGTTATTTGTGATCGCGCTGTTGATTGCCACCGTAGCCTTTGCCCAATCGTCAAAACAGCAAATCAAGGGCGAGTACCTTGAGACACGTAGTGCTGATGTCTACACCGGACAGTGCTTTGCCAACGGTGAGATGAATACGGCTGGGGATCAAGCCATCGTTGCCTGGCATATTCAGGACGGCAGTTGGGATGGAGTCTCGCTGGCCGGCTTGAGCGTTGTGGGCGCAGTCAAGGCCCAGGCCACGCTGGGCGATCCTTATGGAAAACCCTATCCCGCCAAATCAGTCCTGCTCGTTGATCGCGAAGCTACGCCGCAACAGCGCGCAGCCCTGATCAACTTTGCCCAGGAGATGGGCGGCGAGCTTCTGCGCCACGTAGTCAAGGTCGCGGACGTGACCATCGACATGCAGGTGCTAGCCAACCATAATGCCCGCGCCTCGCTGCGCGCCGGTGAATTCGTCGCAGTCGAAACCAGAGGGCTTACCGACAAAGATCATCTTTGCGGCAATGAGGCCACTTTCTATCCGCCTTTAACGGAAACCACTCACGCCATGCCGGCTGTGGCCATGACCGATCAATATCAGGGACAAGGTCTGGATTCAGTCTGGACCTTCCACGACAAGCGCAGCGCATTCGTAGGAACGTTCGCCCGGTAATTTGAGTCTAAATCGTCAATCTAAGGCTTCGGTGCCTCTTGTGTTTGCTCGACTACCAATGTTTGAGTGCCCAGGTCGGTACTCAAGTGGTTGCCTTTGCGGGTTAAACGGAAAAAATAGTATCCAGGGCCATAGTAAGGAATGACGAAGTCTAACGCGTTGGAATCAGGCTGAAGATTATCTTGTGACCAGCGGGGTTCTCCTCCGATGTCACCGGTCCGCAGTTCGACCGAATATGAAGGAGAGCTTGGGCCCTCTATTGAGAGCCGGATCCTCAGAGATTTCGTTCCCGGCGTGACTGAATGCCGGCGAGACTGGCCGCCATCGCGCGAAGTTGCTCCGAGGTCTATAAGGTTCTCGCTGGATCCCAATTTACTTTCCAGTTTCGACTTCTCAATCCTGAGCTGCGCGAGCGTGGATTCCTCACTTCTGCTGTTCGCGTTTGCGGTTCTCACTTCGTCGCGCAGTCTGGCTGTGTACACGGTCAAATAAAGAGTTGATACCAATAGAATCGCGGCGGCTGCTCCCATGACCCAATAAAAGCGCGTCGCCGGCCTGGCCTGTCTGCGCGAGCGATCAATCGGGACAGGCTCAATTACACTTTTTTTTAGCTTGGAGCGAAGAACACCGGCGAACAAGAGTTTGCGCTGCCGATCGGGAGGACGCAGAAAATGATTCTGGATGGTGAGATATTCTTCGATGATTTCGTCTTCGATGGAGTCCGCAAAGTCTGCGAATTCCTTGTCTGAGAGCAGCTTTTCTTCGATCTCGTTCCAGTCTTTCTCCGGAAGCGTACCCAGCAGGTATTCTCTGATCAGGTTCTCGTCCGGAAGATTGAAGCTCATGTATCGCCTCCCACAATTCTATAACGGCTTAATTGGCGTTTTCCTTCTGGATGCAGGCAAAGAAACATTCCCGCACCGGCCTAACCATCCTGCAAACCCGAATTCTGAGAGTGGCCAGGGTGATGCCGGCTTCATCGGCAAGTAACTGTCGGATCACGATTTTTTCGTGTCCATTCTCCTGGTGATAACGGACGAGGAGGTCACGGCTATGGCCGGTCAGGTTCGCCATGCATTGGTCGAGACAGCGAAACAGAGCTTCCCTGTCGGGCAGGTCGGGTGCCGGCAAGAGTTCAGGGTCATCGATGGGCTCAGGACGCAGCCTGCGCACGTCCTCCTGCCAAACATAGCGGGCAAAACCTGTGAGATCGCGAACAGGATCTCCGGAATAGTTCATCGTTCCCGATTCGAGTTTCCTGGCGGCGCGGTCGATGGTTTCATCGGCGAGATCCTCAGGTTCGGGATGGCCCCGCCTGGTAAAGTAAGTGATTAGTTTTTGCCGTATTTCTTCGTATTTGCATCCGGCCTCAGCCCTGCTGGGAGAAAGCCATGCTAGGAGCCGGTTAAAAGCATCTGGTGTAAGGGTCCATTTGTTCTTCATCAAGAGCAATGCCTCTGCCTTGGCAAACGGAATAGAGCTGGAGTGAAGAGACAGACAACGATACTACAATTCCTGGTTATTGAAGGAATTAGTTAGTGGCAAATATTAATTCGAGCTATAACGAATTCATCGACGCATAGCGACGGCTCGGCAGTTCCTATTTGGTATCGTTGCTCCACCGATATTCTCCCTGTAAAACAAACGCGGCCCAATAGTATGGATGTTTCCACTCTGGAATTTTTGCAAGGTCCGACTGCGCTCCCCGCAGGGCAAGGCTGGGAGCTTCGCCTTTGCGAAGGCGGCCATAGAAGGAGGTCATCAATTTGGCGGTCGCCCCATCATCGACTTTCCAAAGGGTAGATATGATGCGGCTTGAACCGGCGTAGAGAAAGCCGCGCGTAAGACCGATCATGCCTTCCGATTCGAGGTCCTTGCCCAGGGCAGACTCGCAGGCGCTCAGCACCACCAGTTCGGCGGACAATTTCAATTGATAGATATCTTTCAGGCGAAGATAGCCATCTTGTCCTCTTCCATTCTTCCTCACCATAGAAAGGACCAAGCCTGAAAGCTCAGGATGGCGCGTGTCGAGAAATTCGTGGGTCGCAAAATGGATGAACCGGTAGCTGGAGAGGATTTGCAGGGCTGTCTTGCGATTGGCATCGAAGCCTTCCCGAAGAAACACTGTTCCCTTGCTGAAGGCTTTTACGATTGCTTCAGCTTCATAATGGGAATTGGGCAGTCTTGGGATATACGAAGATCCGAGTACATCTCGCGCCACCTGCTTCACAGAATCCGGCTTTGTATCTCCGGATCTGAAGGAAGAGTTGCCGGTCACACGCCAGTCGTCTTTCTCGAAGACAGGATCGGCGAAGACCGCAACTTCGGCGTTTGGAGGCGCCCGTCTTTGGGCTGCGTCTCTCAAGGCCTTTAGCGTGGAAGCCGAAGGCAGGAGGACAAAATCCCTCACGTCGAACGGCAGCAATGCGCTAAACGGAACGTATTGCAGGAAACCGTCGGGAACAATGATAACCCTTCTTCCCTGCAGGAAATCAATCGCCGGTCCAAGGAGATCCTTCGCCAGGTCACGCTGGTCGCGAGCATAGCGCGCCGCCTGCTCTTTCCTTTCTTTTTCCTGTTTTGGCGTTTCGGTGGGATGGATTCCGCTGGCGATGAGGGAGGCATGAAAACTGTCATACAATCGCAAGATCTCCCCGGTTGAACTGGGAAGCTCATGCGCAATCATGGAATCTTCACCGATTACCCACAGATAGCTGTTCTCTTTGCCAATCGCATATTCGAGGATCACGGCATTGTCGCCGCGGATTTCCGCCTGGATTGCGTTGAGCGGCAGTGCAGAAGAGACAAAGCCCAACATATCGAGCAAAGAACGGACTTTGCTCTTCTCGGCTGCTTCCAGCGCTTTGCGAGCAAAGTCTTTGCCAGGGTTCTGCCGGTCGAGTTGCATCAGAGTGTCGATGTAAAGCTGGTAATACTCGTGGACCGATGCGAAATAAGACGCGCGGTCGTCAAAATCGGAGACCTTGGTTCTCTGAGACTCGATGATTTGGAGAACTATCTCGGTTTCATTCTTGGCATCCTCAAGCTGATGTTGGCGCTGGTAGATCATGGCAATTTCAAAGTGCGCCCTGGCCAGTACCGTCACCCGCCCGCTTCTCTCGGCTATACGCAAGACTTCTCGAAGAGAAGAGAAGGCTTGTTCGTTTTGCCCATTCTGCGAAAAAAGATGCCCAAGGCGAATTAGTACCTTAGCTTGCCCGTTTGTATCTCCCAGTGAACCATACAAATCCCGGGCCTTAACATAAAGAGCGTACGCCGTTTTGTAGTCGCCACGAAGAGCAGCATAATCTGCCAGGCCCAGGTTTGCAGATGCTTCATAACGCGGAAGCTTATGCCGTATCGCAAGGCGCAGCTCAAGTTCATTCGATTGCCGGGCCAGATTCGGCAGATGCAGCATCCACTCCGCGTCAGAAGCGCCATCAATGGCTCCGATCTCCCCCCGCTGATCTCCAAATGCGGCAAAGATAGAGCGCGCTTTCTTGAAGCATCGAAGAGAATCTTCATAGTTTCCAATTGCGGCACTGACATTGCCATGACCGTTGAGCATAACTGCTTCGTTGTCCAGGTCGCCGGCTGCATGAAAGATCGATTGTGCCTGATTGTACTCGTCCATGGCCTTCTGAAATTCGCCGGTCTGGGTCCAATACAATCCCATCGCGCTATGAGCCAGCGCTACGCCATGCCTGTTTGCTGCTGATGTCCAAAGGCGTAACGCCTCCTTGTATGCTTCCGAGGCTTCAGCATAGCCACTTTCCTTATGGAAAGCAGCGTATCCAACCCCGAGCCAAGCGCCCGCTTCCTTGTTGAGATCTTTGGCTTCCCTGAACAGCCGGACTGCCGTGTGAAACGCTTCCAATGCTTTCTCAGGTTGTTTCTGGGCAAACCATGCTTGGCCGAATGCTTCCAAGGCTTCGGCTTTTGCCGAAGGGCCCACAGCATCTTTGCTCAACGAGACCGCCTGATTTGCAAGCTCAAGGGATCGTGGAAGATTTGAATCCAGATAGGCAAGTGCCTTGTGACTGAGGATCGAGCACCGCAAGTCAATATCATTTTCCGTGATGAGTTCGAATGCCCGTTCGTACATCTGCAACGCAAGATTCTGGCGGCCCCAGATGCTATAAATCTCACCTACATACAGATAGTCCTGTGCAGCGTCCCGAGGGGATTGAATTTGTCGGAAGAGACGGGCACTCTCCAAGAATTGCGATTTGGCCGTGACCAGGTCCTGATGAGTTGCCTTGAGCACCAGCAAGGAAGCAGCATCTCGCAACTGTTCAGCTTTGGCGCGGCAATCTGGACACAGACCGGCCACTGCTTTCTGACTGGGGTTTGGCGTGGCCTGCAGCGACATCACAGGCCACGCCGTTTTGGACAAAAAGAGAACCAATGCTATGACCGCGAACAAGTGGCGTGTACCCAACAGAGGAATACAAATTCGATCACTTCCCATTGGTCCTCTCAGCTTTTGTTCAACCTGTCAGGGCATGTCCATTGGCTGTCACATGCAACGCTATTTCATCATGAGGCGCCCCTTCCAGTGCCGGCTTTTTGGATCTTGTGGTTTTGAGAAGCAATGCTTCCCGCATGGTTTCCTGGGCAATGACGGCGGCTTTCCATTCCCTGACCTGTTGTTTCAGGAACTCCGCGACAAACTTACCCCAGCCGGTTTGTTGTGGGAAATCGAGCTTATTGTAAAGCACGGCAAGATCTTGCTGATGGTCGTAATTGGCCGGATCGAACTCCGGGAAATAGATGGAGGTTCCATTGCAGTTTGGCTCTCCACAGGACTCGTTGTATGCGATGAACGGCTTGATCCGCCCAATCAAAGACATGGCAGCCGTTCCCGCATCTTTGCTTCCCGGGTCTTCAGCCAGAAACTGGCAGAAGTCCACTACGTCTACGAATTGATTTCCGCCGAAGCTTCGCGCCTTTCGCCGGGCCGAGAGGATTGCTTGCCTCATACTGGCATCGGTCAGGGACTTTTCCATGGCCGCCGTGAACTCCTGAAAGAGCCGGCGCACTTCGCCACACTCCTGCAGATCGAGAACGGACAACGATACAGGCTGATCAACGTAGTCCCGATAGTTTAAAACATAGGTGGTCGCGGTAGTGCAAGCAAGGTCCCTGGGCAATACTTTGGGATTGTCGACCAGTTGCCGCAAAATGCTGTCATAAGGCCAGCTCGCATCAGGTATCGCACCTTCCGCAGCTACCAGATACTTAGCGTAATCGCGAATCTCATACCCAATCTCTACCATGTTCATATCGCAAGCGTCCATACCTACGATATCGATTTTGTGTTTGCCGCCGGGCAGAGACCTGCAGGCATTGCGCAGGGCCTCCTGCAGCCCCAGGTTGGTCAGATAGCTTGAGGGATGATCGCTAAATCCCAATGCCTTCGTTCCTGTGGGCACCGCCGGCTGCAGTGAAGCTGCATCAGCAGCACCCTGCATGCTATGGATGACTTTTCGAAACAGGCGGTTTAGCGATCCCGTGTGTACGGCTTCACGCACCGCGCTTTCCACGGCATCATGGCCACCCGATTGTAATGCACCGGCCAGGCGCCGCTGAATGTTGTTGAAAACACCTCTCTGTGCCGCTATCTGAAGTCCTGCGCCGAGGGCCGCAAGAATGCGGTCATGCAGGTCTTTGCAAACGCTCTCACGGAACGCAGAAAGAATTCCCTTTTCCAGAGCCCGAAGAATCTCTACCTCCAACAATGCCTCGTCTTCTTTGCAGTGATGGAAGGTGATATGCTTCAGCGCAGCGCTGATTTGATGCGTCAGTCTTGGCAAAGCCATCTTGCTGGCCTCTTCCGCAACTCCCCTGAGCGCTTCTTCGATAACTCCCTTCGGGGCATCATCCGCCATGCCTTTGGGCGCATCATCCGCCATACCCTTAGGCGCATCGTTCTCCCGTGACTTGCGGACATCGTTCGGGTTTCCCTTGCTTCCACCGCCAGCACTCAGGAGCCGATGGCGCTGCACAAAGGAAAGGTCAAACGAACAGGAGCTGTTCGGATCGCGAGGGAAATCGTCGTCACATCCGGCGCCATGCCCCCAGATGATCAGAAAATAATGCTCGGCTTCATAGTGATTGGCTGCCCACTCAACAAAGGCCGTCAAGTTGGCAGGATCACCTGCATCCTTGGCCGGCGATTCATTGATGACATCCTGCTCGATGGATCCCAAAATGGTCTTGTGGTCGAACAGGTATCTCTTTGTGGGACGCCGCGGCCCGGAATAAAACTCTGCGAGAATATTGACGCTGTCGCCACAGACAGCTTTCATCTGCTTCAGGCTGTCAATGCCGAAGTTGGTCAGATTGTTGTCGGCTGCAAGATAAACCATTACAGTCCAAGATTTTTTGTACGGCATTTAGTCTTCCCCTTTCTCTGGTACTACTGGGTTTACACAATAAGACGGAATGACACCGCATTTGTCTTCTGTGTTCCCATGACTTGAATGCCTGGCTCGTAATTCTACTCGGGGGACACTAAGCCTGGATTACGGATGCGTTCTCTATCTGGGCGTCATTTTGACGACAGAGTAAGAATCTCTTAATGAAGCAATCCCAAGATCTACTAAAGAATCTGTTCTTTGGGCCTTCACTAAGATATGCGTTATTTGGAGGAGTATTGCAGCTCTCTTTTTACGAATTTTGTTAAGCGGGCAATGGTACCTTCGACCGACTTGGTAGTCATTCCCTTTCCGAAACTCATAGCAATGGCTTTAGCGGTCAGACCATGGTGGTAATACAGCCAAAAAATCTTTCGGTCCATTTTCTTCCCCGGGCCAGAGTTGCACTGTTGCAAAAGCGCATCAACCTGGTCCATGAGGATTTTGATATCTAACCATTTCTCTTCGCCATCTCCCTCGTGGAGATGATTGATTGCGTGATCGAGATCAACATTCCTGGCCATATCTCTTTTGAAGGCATGAGCGGAGCGGAAATAGTCGTAAACGACATTGGTGGCGACGGTCTTAATGCATCCTAGAAACGAATTCGGGTGGCGGAACTGAAAATTAACCAGCAGGGAAAAGTTGTTGGCACAGAGCTTTAGATATGTCTCCTGAATCAGGTCTTCCACGATATCGGGAGATGTTCCGGGCCATTCCCGGCAAGTGCGGCGCACAGTACCGGTAATTAATGAATCAAAACGCTGAACAAATTCCCGCCAGGCAAAATCCGCCGTATTTTCAGCACATTGCTGCAGGAGATCGTCTATAGGGAGAGCGTGGTAATTGCCTGCGCTGAGGTTCTTTTGCCAGTCTCCAGCAGGTATTGCCAAGTCAAAAGCATTGGACGCCATAGGAAGCCTTCACCTTGATATGGCGTTGCAGGAAAAGTGTTTCAGTTTTTTTAGCAATCAGCAGTCAGCACTCAGCATTCAGCCTGCTTGCTTTTTGAGCTGAAGAGATGCTGTGTCGTGGGCATGGTTAGATAGAACTGTTTTTAGAATCACCAACAACAAGCCAAGACCTGAGGGCTAAGAGCTAAAAGCTAAGAGATAGTAGCCAGCAGCTAGTGATGTCCCAAAACAGGATGCGGAACATAAACCGACTCCAGCATCTCTATCTCCTCTTTGCTCAATTTCACCTTGAGCGCTGCAACTGCATCATCGATGTGATGTGGTTTACTTGCGCCGATGATGGGTGCTGTTACTTCTGGCTTGTGCAGCAGCCATGCCAGGGCAATCTGTGCCGGGGGAACCCCGCGATTGGCAGCAACCTGTTGTACACATTCCACAACGCGCTCATCGGCCTCTCGGGTATAGAGCAGGTGGGCATATTCGTCGGTCTTCGAGCGTAGCGTTTCGGCTTTGCGGCTGCCGGCCAGCAGGCCACGCGCCAGGGGACTCCACGGAATCACGCCAATTCCTTCCGCGCGGCAAAGCGGAATCATCTCCCGTTCTTCTTCCCGGTACATCAGGTTGTAATGGTTTTGCATGCTGACGAAGCGTTGGAGGCCAAGCCGGTCGGCGGTGTGGAGCATTCGGGAGAATTGCCAGGCGAACATGGAAGATGCTCCCACATAGAGGGCTTTCCCGGCCTTAACCACGTCGTGGAGTGCCTCGACAGTTTCTTCAATAGGGGTTTGAGGATCGAAGCGGTGAATCTGGTAGAGGTCCACATAATCCATGCCCAGCCGCCGCAGGCTGGAGTCGATGGAGTACATGATGTGCTTTCTCGAAAGCCCCTTGGCGTTGGGGTCATCGTTATGGGGAAAGAACACCTTTGTGGCAACGACCAGCTTCTCCCGCGAGGGGCCAAAGTCTTTGAGGGCGCGGCCCAGGATCTCTTCGCTAACGCCCAGGGAATACATGTCGGCGGTATCGAAAAAGTTGATGCCCCGCTCCAGAGCCTGCTTGATAAATGGACGCCCCTCGGGTTCCTCCAATACCCAATCCCGCCATTTTTTGGAGCCATAGGTCATGGCGCCCAGACAAATTCTTGAAACTTTCAGCCCCGTCTTACCCAGATTCACGTATTCCATTCGTTGGACACTCCTCGAACAGCCCATTTAGCCGACCCAAAAATCTATCACAGCAGACGGAGCAACATCGAAGACCTGGCAAAAAACAAAAATCTCTAAGCTTGCGCGAATCTCTCATTGGCATGAAAATGCACTAAAGATCAATTCAAAGCGCAAGCGGTGTCGAGATCTGCGTTCTTGGAATTGGGGGTACCACCATGCGATCACTGCTGTCATCTTGGAACAAGCTGGTTGTAGCAATCTGCTTCGCTGTTTGTGTCCCGTACGGTTTGGCTCAATCGTCCAGTTCCGCCTCGGCCCAAAAGCCGGCAGACTTCGATGGCAATGATCCCGATCGGCAGCAGGCGATGCAGCTATTTGATCAGCACAAAATGCCCGAAGCTGTACCGCTGTTGGAGAAGGTGGTTGCCAAATATCCCAAGGACGTGGTGACTCATGAACGTCTCGGGGTTGCGCTCGTGAGTCGCGCCGATACACAAAGCGACCCGGAGAAAGCAAAAGAGGACCGTATCCATGCCCGCTCTGAACTGCTGCGGGCCCGTGAACTGGGAGATAATTCCGATCTTTGCAAGACCCTGCTGGCCATGATTCGCGAAGACGGCAGCGGCTCTTCATTTTCCGCCAAGGCTGAGGCAGACGCCGCCATGAAGCGTGGCGAGGCCGCCTATGCCAAAGGCGCGTGGGAAGAGGCAATTAAGGAATACTCACGTGCGCTGGAGTTGGATCCAAAACTCTATCTAGCGGCCGTGAACATCGGCGACACCTACTTTGCCCAGAAGCAAATGGATAAAGCGGGCGAATGGTTTGCGGCTGCCGTACGAATCGATCCCGACCGCGAAACTGCTTATCGTTATTGGGGCGACGCTCTGCTTGGACAAGGCAAGATGAAGGAAGCACGGAGCAAATTCATTGAAGGGGTGGTCGCGAATCCTTACCGGCCTCCTTCGTGGAATGGGCTGAATAACTGGCTCAGTCGAAACCATTTGAAGATGAAAGATATTCCGATTGAGCTTCCTGCAGGTCCGACGACTAACGACAAGGGGGAAACGGTCATTGCCCTTGATGCGTCGATCCTGGGAAACAAAAACGATTCGTCAGGTGCGGCGTGGCTGGTGTATTCCGGCGAGAGGTCCCTCTGGCGAACCGACAAATTCACAAAAGAATTTCCGCAGGAAACAACCTATCGTCATTCCCTGAAGGAAGAGGTGTCAGCATTATCCCTGACGGTTTCCGTATTCCACGAACTGCAACAAAAAAAGAAAGACAAAAACCCCAATCCCAGTTTGACGCTGCTCTCACAATTCAAGGCTGAAGGGCTGCTTGAACCGTATGTCCTGCTCATAAAACCGGACAAAGGCATCGCGCAGGACTACGAAGCCTATCGCACTGCTCACCGGGAAAAGCTGGTGGAGTTTCTTGACAAGTACGTGGTTCCATCGCCACAGTAGATCGTGCATCCTAGCAATTATTTCTCGGCCCGAAACTTCATCTTGTCAAAGTCGATGGTGTAGGACTTGAAAGAGCCGATAACATCTTGCCCAATGTTGCCGAAGAAATCGTCCGTTCCGCTTTCAGTCGGCTCTGCCACGATTGAGGCTTTGGCCAAAACCGCCCGCTGGCCGCCGATTTGCAATTGAAGATTCTTCAGGTCATAGCCTTTGGCTTCATTGGCTCACACCGCCGCGCTCGACGATGTTTCCACCTTGGCCTTTTCTTCCTCTATGGCCGCCAGCATTTTTTCGTCATCGGAGTATTTGAACCACGGTATCCCTCGTTCCTTTGCTTCTCTCTCTTCCGCCCGTCCGAGCAACTCGAGA
>DASZFU010000102.1:0-11854 GCA_035939495.1 Candidatus Angelobacter sp.
CGCGACCGCGTGTACTGCATCCTTGGCCGGAGGCACGCTTTGCCGTTCGTAACCTAGATAAGAGCCGTATGCGCTAACGAGTGCCCGTACGGATCCGTGCGGGGGGTGAGGAGCAATCCTCATCCCTACCGCGACCGGCCAAAGAACGGCCCTCAGAATGACAGGGGGTGAATGTTTATGTCTCGCTTAAGGAGTGACCTCACGCCGTCCGTGCATCTACCAATCCCCGCCGATGCCACGCGCAGTTGCATGAAGCATGATGACGTTCGCCTTTGGCCGGGAACATGTGGTAGTACATGCCGATGACCATGGGAATGAATACGATGGTGTTATAGAACAGATGTAGTTCGATCCTGGAAATGATCAATTGCACGATGCTGGTGGGCACGGGCGATCCAAACAGGTTGTGATGAAAGGTGGCCTGACCGATCAGCAACAGATGCTCGAAGTGGTGCCAGAATTGGATAATCAAAGCTATCGTCCACCAGGTAGCTGACCTTCCCGCAAAGCCTTTGCGCAGCACCCAGATTCCGATCAGCATGATCAGCGCATAACCATAATGGAGCAATTCCGTGGTCATCAGCCATGGATAGAGCATGCCCAGCATGCCTCCAGCATGATGGCGTGGCCATCCCAGAACATAGACCTGCCATCCTTGGGCCAAGTGTTCGGCCCAATGCGCCAGTACCACGATCATGAAGATCCAAAGCGCAGGCCTATGCCAACGGGTGTTGATCTTTTCATGAAGACTTTGGCGGCTTATCGTGGCGCTCATCGTTGTAGCTGAAACGTGCATGATATCTCCTGGTGATTTCACTTATGGCCGTTTAGGAACTCGTGTGGGGTACACATGCAACAGAGCAAACCAGCCGCAGGGGTTATTGAAGCCTGTATTAACAATGTCCTGTTTGAACAGAAATTATGTCGCCCGCTTCGCGGGCTCTGGTGTTTTCTGTTCTGTTCCCCACAGCTTGCGCTGTGGGCTAGAAGAATATCGCCAGCTTCGCTGGCTCAGTTCCTTCGTGACCCCACCTATTCTTCTTGTAGGACTTTGTTTACGCAGCCTTCAATAAAGCCCGAAGTTTCTGGACGCTCTGCGTCACGATTAAAGCTATGCCCTGTTACAAGTCTGCTAAAACCCGTACCGTATTTCCTAAAACGATGTAATTTACCCAATTACCAAATCACTCACTTACCCAATCCTCTTAGCTCACTCCTACCTCGGAATATTTCGAAATGGCCGCCCGGAGCTTGGCTGGAACCGGAGCTGGAATGAGCCCTTCCGGTTTGCGCCGGAAACATGCAATACGCTGTTCTCCACGCGCGACTATCTCTTCTCTGCCATTCGCTTCTTTCCAGTAATCAAACTGCATCGTGATCTGGGTTTGGCTGATCGACCCCAGGCCCATGCGGATGATCACCTGATCAAAGGCGTTCAATTCCGCCAGGTACTCGCAGTTGCAGTAGGTGGTGACCAGGCAAAGCCCGGCCTGAAGCTCTTCGAGAATTTCGGGAAAATGCTCCTGCAGAAATAGTTCCCGGCACTCGCCTTGCCATGCAAAATGGCTGAGGAAGTAAACGTTCCCGGTCAGGTTCGTATCCGCAAATCCCACGCTGCGCCGATGCTCATATACGGTCATAGATTTATTGCTCAATCGCCATACGCCTGCCTGGACTTTTCAGCACGAATGGAGTTGTCAGCCAGGGCAAGCCGTTTGCTCTGCTCAGCCGCCAATACAGCCACAATCAGCGGCGAAGTTCTGCCGGCCATCGCGGCTGAAAACGTAGCGATGAGGTTGGGCCCGGATCGCAGCAGCACCCAGCCTTTTTCCTCGATTGGCAACAATGAAAGCGGGGCGGAATCGCCGGCTTCCGCTTTCTTGAGACATTCCAGCGCCGACCAGATGCGGGTGGCAGCGATGTCGAAGCTCTCCTCAACTCTTGCGCTCACAAGCCTGGCCAGGGTGTAGTGCTGCGTTCCGAGCAGTTCTTGCCACGCGCGAGGCACGCCTGTGGCCGGCTCCAGATCGCAAGCAACTGGATGCTCAGCGGTGGCCAGCATTGTCAGTTCATCAGAATGAGCAAAGGAAACGCAGTCGCTGCCTTGTATCTCCGGCCTGCCGTAGGGTCGATGCACGGCATCTTTGTGAAAGCCGTTGGTTCCGGGAGTTTGCTCGAATGTGACGTTTACGGGAGAGGACGGCGCAAAGTCAGCCATCTTCCGCTCCAGGTATGTACTAAGCGTGCCCGGTGACCATGAGGCCGGGGTGATTGGTTCAACCATTTGCAGCTTCAGTCCACTCCATGTTTCAAGAACTTCTCCCGTAGCGGTCATGATCTCCAGGTCGTAAATCAAGCTGGAGCCTTGTTGTGATAGTTCTCTGGCATGCAGGTAGCAGTGGTCAGGCAGCTCTGAGGGTGAAATCTCAAGCCGCTGGATCTCTACCGGCAGCACACGCGCATGAGGAATGCAGGCTTGAATCGCATGAATTGCGGCGTCACGCACATCGGGCCGTCCCAGCAGCCATTGCGCGGGAAGATGACGGGCAAACCAGTGACCGTTAGAAGCGCGCTTAAGTTCTGCCAGACATTCCCTGGCTGCAAGCTTGTAGTAGGCGGTGACGCAACGAAAGCGGCCCTGGTGAAACAGAAGCTGATCGTAGAGGTCACGCTCGCAATCGAGCGGAACCAAAGTCTCTCGAATACTCTGCGTTACTCTGCGATCTCTGCCGTTCCTCTCTTGATCTTGGTTTTCTCCGTGCCCCCGTGTCTCAGTGGTGGGTTTTGGTTCTGGTTTTTGCTCGTGAATCGTGACCTTGCTGCGTATCTTGCATGTCGCGCGCACATGATCAACAGCAAACCCCGTAACTTCAGTCCTGATGACCAAATCCACTGCATCCATGCCCGTAACCAGACCCGCGACCCGCACCTTGACCTTTCCCTGGAGAGGCACCGAGATGGCCTGGGCAAACTCTACGCTTTCGAAGACCAGCGGCTCCGAGGCGCCCAGCAGGACGCTGGCAACCTGTGCCATTGCTTCCAGGGAGACAACCGCCGGTACGAGCTGTTCTTTTTTCAACACATGATCTTGCAGATAGGGATCGCTGGCCGAAGAAAGCTCTGAATCCACCACCAGCTCAACTCGAGGATAGTAAACGCGCGTAATCTCAAGGAACCGGCGCAAGGGCAAATCGGGTTGATTCAGGAGTTGCGCGTGCTGTGCGAACCTGCTGCTGACAACAATTCTCGTATCCTTCGGTGGCGCGCTCAGCAAGCTCTTGAGGATGTTGGCGCCTGCATCGACTGGAATCGGGGCAACGCCTTGGGCGCGCAATGCCTCGATGGTTCCCAGGCTCTCTCCCATTCCGGTTCCCGACCACACCGACCACTCCAAGACCATACACCGGCACCGCGGTCGGCGAGTTTGAAAGTCTTCGACCAAAGCTGCCAGCCACTCATTCGCCAGCCCGTAATGAGCTTCGCCATGAAGACCTGTACGGGCGATGATCGATCCAAAGGCAATGAAGAAACGCAGATGTTCGGCATTGACCGCCGCGATAAGGTTCTGAGCGCCAACTACCTTTGGGGCCAACGTACTGTTGATCTTTTGCTCGTCGAGATCGGAGAAGCGGCAAGGTTGGTTGACGCCGGCCGCATGGAGAACAGCCGTGATCGGCCCGATTTCCCCTTCAATTGTTTGAACCGCTTCCTTGACCTTGCGGGCATCGGCAACATCGACTGCCAGATATCGAAAGGGGATCCTGCTGCCTGCAAACCTCTTCAGGTTCTCCACTAATGCCGCGTCGAGTTCCGGTTTCGACCGTCCCAACAAGATAACTTTGCAGCCGCTTTCTCGAGCAAGCTGTAAGGCGCATTCCGCGCCAATACCCTTTCCACCTCCGGTCACCAACAACACATCGCTGCTATCGAGCGCAAGTGGCAAATTATTTTCAGCGATGGGCAGGGCACACAGCGTCGCGCGGTGTCGCCGTCCCGTATCATCGTAATGCGCCTCAACAAACCCGGAGAGCGCCGCAGTCTCGCTCAGCACCAACCCGGCAACGTGTTCCTGATGTGCAGGAATATTCAGGACTGCAACGGGGACTTCGGGTGACTCGGTATGTAAACTGCGGCAAAATGCCGAGGCTCCCCATCCATGTTGGATCACAACCAACGGAGAACGTCTTGATTGCGCCAAAGCTGCGCCCTGCAACAGCACAGGCAAACTTGCTGCATCCGGTCGCACTGGAAGCCAGACAACTACGCCTGCTCCTTCGGCCTTCTCCAGCAACTCATTTTGGAGACGTTGTGCGCGGGGATTTTGATCGGGCGCAAGAACGCGCCATTCTCCATCACCTTTCAGTTGCCGGCGGCGCGCTAACGGTTCCTCGAAAAGCTCGAAATGGAATGCCCTGGTCCAGGCAGCGACGCCATGGGGTAGCCCTGTGGATTCCCGTCTCATGCCGCCCGATTGCCGAATAGCTTCCAGGGCATGCGCTGCTTCGGCCAAGGTCACATTGGAATAATCGGTCGGGTGGGGAGGCGTTTGGATGTCGAGCCGGCGCGCCGCCTCGACAATGATCTGGCTTACGCTGATCGAGTTCAGGTGAAGATCATCGCGCAAGCGGCTGGCGGCGCTGACTGCCTGCAAGGGAAGCTCGCAACGGCTGGCAACCAGTTGAATAAGCTCGGTAAGGACATCGCCCGTGGCTCCCTGTTGCACTGGAGGAGCGGATGCAGCCGGTTTCTTTTGTTCCTTGGAAATGATTTGCCCTGGCGCAGGCGCCGATTCGCAGGGATTGGCAAAAAAGCTGGGGACCCAGTCGAGCGAGAACCTTCGCGTGAATCGATCCGCAAAAAGCTTCTGTAATTCCACCGGACTTCCCATGACGAACGCGGCAGCCACAGCCGTCAGGAATCCCTTGAGAGAGCTGCTGCCAGCGTCAGTCGAGGCTACCGGCGGCTTCAGAAAAGAGCGGGCAATCTCTGACAGCACGCTGCCCGGACCCACCTCGATAAACAGGTCGGTTTGCTGTCCGGCTGCCTGCATGGCAGACAAAAACAATACCGGCGCTGTCAATTGGGAAACCAAGAGTTGTTCGATATTGTCATTGGAGATTTCAGCTCCACTCACCGTGGAATACAGCTTCTTTCTCGGAAAGTTGATCTGTTCCCGGCCCAGATGTTCGCGAAATGGAAGCTCGGCAACCTCCATTAAAGGCGAGTGGAAGGCATGTTGAACGGGAAGTATAGCCGTTCTCAGGCCCATCTGCCGGGCGCGTTCGACTACGCGGGCCACTGCAGGTGCTTCGCCGGAAAGGACCGTCTGCAGAGGCGAGTTGATGCCTGCGATCACCACCGGCTCGGATTGCAACAGGCGTCGAACATCGTTGACATCGGCAGCAATCATAGCCATTGCGCCTTTTACGTGGCCTGCGCCAGCCATGCTCTTGCCGCGCGTCTCTGCTATGCGCAACAAAGCAGCTTCATCGAAAGCCTGTGCCCAATGGAGCGCAACTAATTCGCCCAGGCTGTGTCCGACGGCGGCCGATGCCTCGATCCCAAGTTGTTGCAGCAATTTCAACCCGGCGATTTCAGTGCGGACAATTGCTGGCTGGGCGACATCGGTTGTAGCTGGTTCGCTGTCGTTGCCTGGAGCAGCAGGCGTGAACAGATGTGCCAGAGTGGGAAAACGGCGCGGGAGAATTCCACCATCCAAATACACCGGTGAGCCCTGGCCTGGAAACAGAAACGTAATGCGCGGAGGATTCGACGCGAGAGCGGCAAATATTCCTTCGTTGCCGTCGAAGATCCGTGTTCCTGCGGTCAAAGCCTCGTCGACTTTTTGCAAGCGTCTTTGCAGCTCTTCGGGAGATGCAGCCACCACCGCAGCCCGCCAAAGCCCAAGCGAACAGCTTGCAGCAAGCTCGGCGGCAAGATCGGTAAGTTCGCTCAGTGATAACCGAGCGGCATACGCAGCCACTTGCCGAACCTTGGCCGTTAGCTCCAATCCACTCACGGCAGAGAAGCAGAATACTTCCGCGCCCTGATTCGACCGGACCAGCTTAGACTCGAATGCCGAGAATGATCGAGGTTGGTCCTGCTCTGGATTCTCCAAGACGAGGTGGCAGTTGATTCCCCCAAAGCCCATCGCGCTCACGCCTGCGCGTAACGGCAGGCCATCAGGCCACGGTTGGGCAACTGACAAGGTATGCAGGGATGCACCCGATTCCTTCAGCAAAGGATGCGGGTTTGAACACCCAGTCGCAGGCGGCAGGATGCGAGCTTCTAAAGCTTTTACACTCTCAATCAACCCAGCCACTCCGGCCGCGGCCTTGGTGTGTCCAATTACGGCCTTAATGGAGCTGATGGCGGCTGGAGAGATTTCGCTCCCGGAGGCACTTCTGGCATCGGTAAGCGCTTGCAGTTCGGTCTCGTCTCCTACCGCCGTTCCGGTGCCGTGTCCTTCGAACATCGGAACCGTCTCGGCGCCAAAGCCTGCGCGCTGATAAGCACGCTTGAGAGCGAGGAGTTGTCCCTCAACATCGGGGCGGGTAATGCCGCCTTTGCCATCGGAGGAGATTCCCCATCCACGAATCACCGCCTGGATTTTTGCCTGGCGTTTCATTGCATCGGCGTGACGCATGAGTACCACAAATCCGCAACCTTCGCCGGGCAGGAAACCTGTTGGATGCTGGTCGAAGACGCGCATCTCGCCCGATGCCAGTGCTCCTACCTTGGCAAAACCAACGAGTTCAAACGGATCCATGCTGAGGTCCACTCCTCCGGCAAGGACAAGATCAACATCGCCCGCCGCAAGAGCGGAGCAGCCCTCGGCAACGGCGAGCAAAGAAGAGGCGCAGGCGCCATCGAGTGTGAAGCCGCCGCCGCCAAAGTCAAAGAAATTGCAGATGCGTCCGGCAATGGTGTTCGACAGGCCGCCGGCGAGCGTCTCTTCGCCCACGGGCGCAAACGGTTCTTTGTATCTGGCTTCCAGTGTGTCGAACAGGCCTTGCGGATCGTGCGGTTTCCATCCGTTGCTCGACAACGTAGATTCAAGCACGCGGCGAACGTACGGCCAGCGCAGCCTCAGCGTGGCGGCTCGCGAGAATTCTCCGGTCAGGGTGTTGCCGACAATGACCCGTGTGGATTCTTTCGGAAGGCCATCGGCATCCGCCCAACCAGCGTCGGCCAGCGCGCGCGAAGCTACATCGAGCGCCAGCCAGTGGGCCATATCCGTTGCCCGAAAGCTCTCGCCGGCAACGCGAAAACGAATGCGGTCAAAAACGTAGCCCTCGATCAAAGCCGCATAGGAGGAGTACGTGGCATCGGGAGTGCTTCGATCATCGGAGAAATGGTCTTCGATGCGCAAACGCTCCGCCGGCATCCGCCGGAAGGCGCGGCGCTGGGCCAGCACATTTTCCCAGAGCTCCTGGGGGGTGTTCGCGCCGGGATAGCAGCACGCGAGGCCGACGATGGCGATGCCGTCGCTCATGCCATCTCTCTCGCCACCACCAAAGCTGCCTGGGCTGCGAATCCCTGATCGGCGGTGTGGGTCAGGTAGTTTTGGGCATAGAGGGTTGCGCCGCGCACCAGAGACACAGTTGCCAACGCAAAGAAGAAGCCAAACACGATGTGCATGGAAACGAGCAGGCCATACGTAGCAGCCACCGACGCGCCAAAGACGAATTGTCCGCGGCTCATGCATGGCGTAGTGGCCGGATCAGTGACCATATAAAAGGTGAACAGCACGAGAGTTACGCCAGTAAGGGGCAGCAGTGCCCCCAGCAACGAGTGCCCGAAAACGTAATGGCGGATCACTGCCTGCGCGAAAAACCCTGTCACCCAGCCCAGGGCGACAAAAATTCGCTTCGTGAACCTGATGTTCAGAAAGCTGCCGCTGGCCACGATGAAGGCCGGAAGAATCCAGCTTCCCCAGTGCGACAGGTTTTCCGTGAAGTGATAGGGCGCGGCGATGCCGACCGAAGGAAACAGCAGGAGCGTGGTAGCGATGCCGAAGTTCGAGGGGTTCAAGAAATGCCGGCTCCTCTCCTGCACTGTTACCCTGAACAGCGCCTTCGACGTGATGGCAACCGCTGCGGCGAAGACCACCGGCATCAGACGCGCATTGGCATATAGCAACATGCCTACAGCCAGACCCGTGATATGCGCGGAAAGCAGAAAGTCGACCAGGTTCCGCCATCCGCCGGCAAAGCGCGGCTTGTGGCCGTGAATGTAGCAGTCCAGGAGTTCGAAAACGATTTCAAAAAAGTACGCCGTGCCCACGGAGACAAAGGGCGTAGCCCAGGACTGCTCAAAGCCAAACACCGCGTGGCCGAGAATGTTGAACGCCGTGATGGCGATTGCAAATCGGCGCAAACCTCCCAGGCGATTGGTCGCCTGCCAATTCTCTTTTTGGGTCATGAGCTTTTCCTCTCCGAGGTTTTCTCGTCTGAAGTCCCGAGCAGAATGGTGTGCAAGCCCGGCATCAGGTTGAGTGTCTCCCGGTGGATCGTTCCGTTGTTGTCGCGCCAGCACAAATCGACCACAACCGGCTGTGAGGCCGGCATGTTTCCGAGGCCGAAGTGCAGTTCGGGACTGCGCTTGCCCGAGTGTCCGCTGCCTGCGTCTACCTGGGAGATAAACCGTTTTCCATTGGACAAATGCAAAGTCGCTGTCGCTCCGATCGCGTAGCGGCCCAACGTTCCCGGAGCAGGATGGCCGGGAAGGACGCGGGTTTCGGAAACACCTGACTGTCCGACTGGAAGCAGCAGGTAAAGCTGCAGGAAATTCCCGGCAGCCTTACTGCGATTGTGATAGAAGACCGAATCTTCCCATTGGTTGGCGATGGCAAAGTCCAGCAGGCCGTCTCCATCTACATCGGCAGTAGCAATGCCGCGCGTCGTTTGCGGATCGGCCAAGGCCAGTTCATTGGAGAGATCGAAGAATCGTCCGGAAGATGATCGGACAAAGAAACGATTGTGGTCATTGCCGCTGAGATCGTCTCCAGGACGGAAGTTGGGCCAGTGGGCAGGGTCGCGGACTACGTTGTCATTACCCATCGCCAGTTCGTGCAACTCGGGCCATCGATTCGCGCTGCCTTTAACAAAGCCGGTTGCCTGGAGGATCTGCAGCGAGCCCTGATTGTCAAAGTCCCCGAATCGAATGTCCCACGACCAGCCGGAGCGCGCCAACCCCAAAGGCTCGCTGACTTCCTTATAGGGAGCAATGCCCTTTTGCATGGACTTGAAATCGCCCGTGCTCACAAAGATCAGATTGCTTTCCTCTAGAGCAAATTCCGATGTGATATTGCTGACGGCCATATCAGGAATGCCGTCGTAGTTGAGATCGCCGAAATCAATTCCCATTCCCTTGAAGGAGTCTTTGCCCATCACGTTGGAAGCTGGTGTTGTGAATGTACGCTTACCTACGAGTTGTTGAAAGCGGAGATGCCCGGGAGTGGAGAGATTGTGCAACACGACGTCCGGACCAAGGTCATTGGCGATGTAGATTTCCGGAAGCATGTCGCCATCCAGGTCGCAGGTTCCCATCGCCAGGGTCCAGCCGGTCTTCGCAGTGCCTTGGAGCACGTTTTTCTGGTCGCTGAAATTTACCGTTGGAGAATCACCGGTGGTTGCGCCTTGCCAGAGAAGGAAATGTTTGGTGCCTCCGTTGGACGCGCGAGAGAAGGTGTTATGCATCTCTGCGGGAACATTGGAGTGAACATCGAGGATGCGGGAGCCATCAGCAAAATAGTTTCCGAAAACCAAATCGACGTGGCCATCGCCGTCGAGATCGGCGGCGGCGCCGGCATTGGTGTACCAGTCTTCGACTACGGGCAGGAGATCGCGGGCCACGAAGCTATCGCGGTTCAAGCTTTGTTGGCGGGAGGACTGTGTTCGCAGAAACACGATCGGCGAGCGGCCCCAGTAATAGACCACGATGTCCGTCAAGCCATCTTCGTTGAGGTCCAGCGCCAGGCAGCCCATAGGCGCCATGGTGTTTTGGTCATAAGGCAAAGGAGCAGGATTCATCACAAACGGCTGATACCGTTCCGGCGTGCCGGGCACTGCGGAGACGATGACTTGATCGGTCCTGGTGTCGACATAACAAACATCGTTCGGCAATCCGTCGCCATCGATGTCGCCCAACGCCACCGCCGCTCCCACCGAGGATATCCAGGCGGAGATTTGCGCGAGTCTTGGATTCACCAAACGAACCGTCTTGGAGGGGTACCCTGCAACCTGGGGCAACGGCGTTCTTTGGAATTGAAAGTGGCTCACCAATGAGAGTTTTTCTTTGGTGGAAATGCCAGGCGCAAGTGTTGCCCAGTAGAGAGCTGCGAGAGCCACCACCGCAAAGATCTGTTTAAGCCGAGGCTTGATCCAACTAGACATTAATTTCTTGCTCCTTCAAGGACGTGAGTGGATCAGTGGATCGGGTGATCTGGTGATCCGGTGATCTGGTGATCGGAAAGGCCATTGCTTCCCGTATTCCTCGTCTCCAGATTTCGTAACGCGGTTCAAATTCCGCCTTTGCAGGCAAGCGCTGAAGCGCCAGCTCGGTCTCTTGCGCGGCGCGCTCCACAGAGCTGTTACACAAGATGGAGCAAGACAATACTGTATGTGGAACCAGCAGGCCGGCTTCCAATCTGGTTGTGGCTGCGAACGCTGAGCCCTGCGCCAGCTCGGCTGCAAAATCCGAGGCCAGGTTCTTGAGCTGGATAACGGTTGCTTTGCCGCATCCACCCGCATAGGTGCAGGCCAGACCAACGCCGCTCCATAAATCGGGCCTGCGGGACGGATGGAAGCGTTGGATGTTCTGGTGAATGCGCTCAACATTCGTGCCATGAACGAACCACAGACTTCTGCCGAGTCCCTGGTCAAATGCGCGCGCCGCATAACCAGAAAGCTTGGAAGCTTTTGGAATTTCAGTTCCACAGAATTGCCGCGTCTTGAAATAGCCCTCGTGGAATCCGAAGCCATCGAGCACCAGCCAGCGAAGCAGATCGTCGTTGCCTGTCTTCACGCGCATCCACTTTGGTAATCGGGCAACAGCCCAGCCCATGCCGACGTGCACCACGTAACGATGCCGCCAGGCAACGCCATTCAGAAATTGAAGAACACGGCTTCGCCGCCAGGGCATCAGCGAATCGAGAATGGTCATGGCCATGGCGGCGCCTTCAAACGCAAAGCCTCGAAGCTCGACGCTGAGAGTGTTGAGACGTTCCGCAAGCGCCTGCTGGTCCCCTCCTTCCAAGGCAAGGTTGTAGCCGGCAAGAAAGGATTCACCAACTGACTCAAGATGCATTCTGGAGGCGGCATTTCCACTCCAGAAGCCTCGGCGGCTGAAGCTGCACTCTTTCAAAGAGATGTTGAAAAGGCTTTTTGCAATTGCCGTCATTGGCGTTGCCGCATGAAATGTTTAGCAAGCAGAATCGTTGATGCGCGTGGTCAAGTTGAACACGTGGTAAAAAGAAACACCGACACAATAAAGAAGGAACGCGGGGATGACAACCGCGAAGGATTGTCTAATTCCGCTATTCGTTGGTGGCACCGGTTGGGCTACGGCTATCGGCCTATGCCATTTCAGCTATCTCTTGGCAGAAGTTGCTGGTCCAAAAATGACTCGTACTTGGCCGCATCTCTATGATATAAGCTCACTCCTCAATAAAGCCGAAGGATTCCCAATTTGGGGGTGCCACTACGTTAAAAAACCCTCCTCGGCCATCTCAAATGAAACGGAGCATTCGTGCAGATATGGATCGTCGTGTTGAAACAGCACTGCAGCTAATGAAAGGCAACTTGCAGCAAAAAACAGGTCTGTCTGACATTGCCGCCTGCGTGAATCTATC
>DASZFU010000103.1:0-21984 GCA_035939495.1 Candidatus Angelobacter sp.
AACTATGTAGGTAAGGCCAAATTACCCAAGCGGTCGAAGCGTCGTTCCTATCCGCGTGCGGTGTGGGGTAGAGGAAAGACCTATCCGAAAAGAGGTACTTTAAATCGTGATGGGAAAAGTAAGTGACATTGGGCTAAAGCCCGATTGACTTTTAACCTCTTACGGCACGGCTAAAGCCATGCCCTGATACCTTCAAAGGCTAAAGCCGTTGAATTTCCGCAAGCTCTGAAGTCATGCCCTGATACCTTCAGGGCCTAAAGGCATTGGCTTTTCGCAAAAGGTAGCTACCAGCTACTGGCTGCTAGCTCTTAGTGAAACCCAAAACCCACAGCCGACGCGGGCGTCCTCACTCTCGCATATATACTGTTCCATCGGAGCTTATTCATGATGAATCTTACCAACCACCAGTTTCGTCTGGCGGCGCGGCCGGTAGGGCTGCCCAAGCGTGATGATTGGAATTATGTTGAAGAGCCGGTGCGCGATCCGGGGCCAGGAGAAGTTCTGGTCAAGACGCTTTACCTGTCACTCGATCCGGCCATGCGCGGCTGGATGAATGAAGGCCGGTCGTATATCGCCCCGGTTGGAATCGGCGATGTCATGCGCGCAGGCGGCGCAGGAAGGGTGATTGCCTCCCAGAACCCGACATTCGCCGCAGGCGACCACGTCGCTGGAATCCTGGGGGCACAGGAATACGCCCTGATCGCCGCTGAAGCCGTAAAAGGGCTGACCAAGGTGGATCCCGGGCTGGTTCCGCTCCCGGTATATGTTGGCGCGTTGGGCGCTACCGGTATGACGGCCTATTTTGGTCTGCTTGAAGTCGGCCAGCTCAAAGCCGGAGACACGGTTGTGGTCTCCGGAGCGGCTGGGGCCACGGGAATGGTGGCCGGCCAGATTGCCAAAATTAAAGGCTGCCGTGTCGTGGGCATCGCCGGCGGCCCGGAGAAGTGCAACTACATCGTGAAAGAGCTCGGCTTTGATGCCGCCGTCGATTACAAGAACGAAAATGTAATTGAGGCGCTGCGTAAATGTTGTCCGCAGGGGGTGAACGTCTATTTCGATAACGTTGGCGGAGACATTCTGGACGCGGTACTTGCCTGCCTGGCTCGGGGGGCGCGTGTGGTCATCTGCGGAGCAATCTCTCAGTACAACTCGACCACAGGAATCAAAGGGCCGTCGAATTATCTGAGCCTGCTCGTCAACAGCGCCCGTATGGAAGGCTTTGTGGTCTTCAGCTATGCGGCGCGCTATGGCGAAGCGGCACGCGAAATGGCTGGCTGGATCAAAGCCGGGAAGCTCAAATCCCATGAGGACATCGTGGAAGGCTTCCAGACTTTTCCTGACACTCTGCTCAAGCTCTTTCGCGGCGAAAACCTGGGCAAACTGATGATCAAAGTGGCTGACGAGTAGACACTACCCAATCTCCACGGGCGCATTCACCGGCAAAGCATTCTTCTTCGGTCTCCGGTTGGATTGCAGGATTTTCTTGCGCAGGCGCAAAGAATGAGGTGTGACCTCTACCATCTCGTCATCGGCTACGAATTCAATCGCCTGTTCCAGGGTGAGCTGTTTGAAGGGCACCAGGCGGATCGCTTCATCTGCGGTTGACGCCCGCATATTGGTGAGTTTCTTTTCGCGGACAGCATTGACGTCCAAATCCACCTCGCGCGCATTTTCGCCGACGATCATTCCTTCATAGAGTTCAACGCCAGGACCAGCAAACAAAACTCCGCGCTCTTGCAGGCTGAACAGAGCATACGAGGTCGAGAGACCAGGACGGTCGGCCACCAGGGCGCCCGTCATGCGGTGGGGTATCTCACCCAGCCACTCGGTGTAGCCATCGAACAGGGAATTCATGATCACCGTGCCGCGCGTATCGGTGAGTAATTCCGAGCGCAGGCCGATCATGCCCCGGCTGGGAATGGTGAAGTCCATGCGCACCCGGCCTGAGCCGTGGTTGTGCATCTTCATCATCTGGCCTTTGCGCGATCCGAGTTTTTCGATGACCACGCCGATGAAGCTCTCGGGGATGTCCACCGTAAGCTTTTCCACCGGCTCCATCAACTTGCCATTGATGCGCTTGGTCACGATCTCCGGCTTACCTACCATAAGCTCGTATCCTTCGCGGCGCATGGTTTCGATCAGGATGGAGAGTTGCAACTCGCCCCGGCCCAGTACCTTGAAAGAATCGGTGCTGCCGGTCTCTTCGACGCGCAGGGAGACATTGGTCAACAGCTCTTTTTCCAGGCGTTCGCGCAGATTGCGGGACGTTACATACGTCCCTTCCCTGCCCGCAAACGGCGAAGTATTCACCATGAACTGCATGGCAATGGTTGGCTCATCAATAATGATCGCGGGCAGCGGATCGGGATTCTCCACGTTGGTAATGGTTTCGCCGATGGCAATGCCTTCGACTCCGGCAATGGCGACAATATCGCCCATCTCGACTTTGTTGATGTCGATGCGTTTCAGGCCGCTGAAGGTAAACAGCTTGGTGATTTTGATCTTTTGCAGCGAACCATCGAGCTTGGCGATGGCGACGTCCTCACCGGTTCGCAGGCTGCCGTTGAAGACGCGAGCGATGGCCAGCCGTCCCAGGTAGTCGCTGTAATCCAGGTTGGCGACCAGCACCTGCAGCGCATGTTCTGGACTGCCCGCAGGCGGCGGAGTCGCAGCCAGGATAGCTTCAAAGAGCGGACGCAGATCTTCTCCCGGCACGTCGGTCGAATTGGAAGCTGTACCTGTCTTGGCATTGGTGTACAACACCGGGAAATCAAGCTGGTCTTCGTTGGCGTCGAGATCGATGAACAGATCGTAGATCTCGTTGAGAACCTCCTGAGCGCGGGCATCCGGACGGTCAATCTTGTTGATCACCACCACCGGGGGCAATCCTGCTTCCAGGGCTTTACTGAGCACATAACGGGTTTGCGGCAGCGGGCCTTCGCTGGCATCGACCAGCAACATCACGCCATCGACCATCTTGAGAGCCCGCTCAACTTCGCCGCCGAAATCGCTATGGCCGGGTGTATCAACGATGTTGATCTTGATCTCGCGATACCAGATGGCAGTGTTCTTGGCCAAAATCGTGATGCCGCGCTCGCGCTCCAATTCATTGGAGTCCATCACGCGCTCGACAAGCGCTTCGTTGGCGCGAAATACGCCGCTTTGCCGCAGCATGGCGTCGACAAGCGTGGTCTTGCCGTGATCAACGTGAGCAATAATTGCAATATTGCGAATGGCAGTATTCAAACGGGTTCTCTTCTTTTTGCTGGACTACTTCTATTCTATCGCGATGAATTACGTTCGTGCCGAACGTCCGCGATATTTGCCGGCAAAGAAAGCGCAGGAGGATTTCACCGGGCATTCAGGACATTTGGGTTTCGTTCGCTTACATAACTCTTGTCCATGACGCTTGAGCAGAAGATAGGCCCGAATTCGGGCATCGAACTTTTCAACCACTTCGCGCTCGATGGCCGACTGGGCCTCGCGGTAAGTCACGCCGTAGTTTTCGCGCTCCTGCCCGTGCAGGATTCGTACCAGCACATGAGGACAATTGGAGGGCGCCGCGGCCACAGGCGCAATTTCACCAAAAAGGAGGATGCGATCAGCGCCAGGATCGGCGATGTTGGGAAATTTTTTGAGTATCTTGCGCGCTTGAGTGATGGGGCCCACCAGGGAAGCACGCAGATCTCCTCCTAGCTCATCCTTGATGCGAGCGGCAATCTCTTTAAGACGCATGGCTCTTATCTCCGGCACCATGCCGCCTGGTTTCAGAGCGCGAGCGAGCTTGGCTGGAGTTGCTGCAAGAATCTCGGTTGGTGAAGTACCAATCTCTTTGGTAAGCGATTCCCAGCCTTTGGAACAAGCGGCATCGCTTGCTGGATATCCGCAATGCCACCATATCAGAAATAAATATGGATCGACCGGCCAGCACGGCTCCTGTTTGCCGTAGTGAGATTCCAATTGATCTAGGATCGCGGGAACGTCTTTGTGCGGGCTGGCCATTGTCTAGATTGGGTAATTGGGTAAGTTGGTAATTGGGTAATTTTTCAGGATACAGACTAACACTTTATTCCCCAAACCCAGCGTAGTCTCCGCGAGCAATGCTCCATTGTGATCTTCACTAACGAAAGAGCAGGACGAGAGATATTCACATGAGGCATTGGGTGCACGCATGTGAGCGCAAAATTTATCAAGAGCAAAAAGCCAGCGGCTAAAGCCAATTATTCTAGATCACATTCGGCATGGCTAAAGCCATGCCCTGATACCTTCAAAGGCTAAAGCCAGCCTAACGATCCTGTTTAGTGCGGAACTCGACAGTTGGCAGCGGCTAAAGCCGGAGATCCATATTAATTCTATTGGCACGGCTGAACAGCTTGCCCTGATACCGGCAGAAGCTAAAGCTTGAATGAATAGTTGTGCTGAATCCTCGTCCCACGCTGTTAAAGCTTCACACGAAGCTGACTACATAACGGTGACACCCACGAACGACAACCCCCCTCCAAAGCGTCAGAACCTTAATGCCGCTCTCTGTACTCCCTCACATTAGTTCAAACGACACAGTGACCGAAGCTGACACGCGATTCTCGCCAGCCGATGTTGATGGCGTCCGGGTCCGCGTTTTGTCCAGACCAGCAGTGTCCAGGGCATTGTTTGCATAAAGGTAACCACCCGCCCAAGCGGAGTCGGCCACCTCTTCAATCGACTGGGCTTTTCCTATTTCCTGGCCCAATGCTTGCGCCAATGCCTGGGCTTTTTCGCGGGCGGCTTTCACGGCAAGCTCGCGGGCCTGGTCGCGGAACTTTCTTAAATCGCTGGTTTCGTAACGGATCGAATCGATTCGATTGCCGCCGGCTTTGATCAACTCTTGCAGAATCGTGTCGAGCTTGCCCAAGTCTCGGACAGTAACCGCCATGGTCTGTTCCGCTGTGAAATACGTGTTCCTCACGCCTTTATGGTAGGTGACCTGTGGCTGTAGAGACAGATACGCCGTTTGAATGTCCTTGGGATCGATTCCGCTCTTATGAAGGCTATCCAATATCTTGCGAGCCACCGCATCCTCAGCTTGCTTTGCGGCGCTGGCACTGGGGCTCTGTCTTTCGACACCCAACTCAATGACGGCGCGGTCGGGGACTACTTTGACTTCTGCAGTTCCGGCAACTCGCACAAATCTTGGCGGGAGTTTGTCTTCAGCAAAACCGAAAACGGTAAGAAAAACGACGGCCAACGCAAAGGTGAAGTGCTTCATAGATGGTCCTCCGGTGGATGTTATTTACCCACAGAACGCTTGCACCAATGGTTTTTGCGCGGATTCACGCCGCGTAGCGGTCTTTATTTTTCAGCGGCGGCCTTCAAATTGGAAAGGCCGGTTTCAAAATCTTTGCCGACCATTTTGTCCATGCTCATGAATGTCTGCATTAGTTTACTCATGTAAGAATTAGGACCAGACATGACCCACGTGACGTTGGTGGAATCGCCTTGCGGAGTCAGTGTGAACTCAACGTTATTGTGGGCTTCAAAAGGTTTGATGAAATCCAGCTTGAGTGTGACCTTCGCAGGAGTAGCGTCGGTAATTTCCATGCTTCCTGCCCCGGCATCGCGATTGCCTTCCCAGGCATAAGCGGAGCCTTTGCCGCTCGGCGGGCCGCTAAAAGTCCTCTTCATGTTTGGATCAAGCTTTTCCCAGGGCGACCAGGTCCCCCAATTATGAAAATCCTGGATCAGCGCAAAGATCTTCTCCGGCGGAGCTTTAATGCCGGCCGCTCGCTGGACACTGAAAGTGTCAGGCTTGGTTGCAGCATAGGCCAAAATGGCGACAACGATCACAACAATGCCGATTGCGATTTTCTTAAGCATAAGTGCCTCCGATGCAGAGTATAAACACGAGGGTGAGCAGCGGTCACCTTGCTTGAGCTCCCAGGTCCTCCAGCACACACTGCCCCGCAAGAATTCCGGAGATGGCGGAAAAGCTGACTCCCAGGCCGGGATGCGTCGAACTTCCTGCAAAGTAAAGTCCGCCGAAGTGAGGCGACCGATGCGGCATGCGGCCGGCGCGCATGAATTTGCCGGTCATGGCCGGGTTCATGCTGGAGCGGTAGAGGTTGAAGCGCGAATGCCATTGTTCGGGAATCTGGGTGGTGAGCACGCGATACTCGCCTGCCGCAGGTTGCCACCAAGATTCCGAAAGCATTTTTTCGAGATATTGCTGCTGGGCTGGTGTCCCCTTTTCCGCCTCGTCGTAGTGCATGGAAGAAAGCAGGCGCGCAGGATACCAGCCATCCCGTTGAATCTCCGGCGCAGGAACACCTGGGCTGACGAACAGGCGACAGGCCTCGCCTCCCGAAACCATATTGAAGCGCAAGTAAGGTGGGTCGGGCTTTCGCTTGACGGCCAGATAGGCGCATACACCAGGAGACTGCAAAGGCAGCTTCTCGAGTTCTTCCTGTTGTTTCACGCGCTGGTCGAGCAGGTCCACATACACGCCGATCGAGCCATGATTGGCGACAACGATGCCTGCCGGCACGTCCGATCCCGCTTCGGTTTCGACCGCGGTGACGTTGTTTCTCTGTGTACGAATCTTCTTTACCTTGCAATTCAGTTGAAGCTGGACTCCGGCATCGAGCGCAATTTGGGTGAGCACCTCGGCGACCCTGCGCGTGCCTCCCACCGGATAATAGGAGCCAACGGTGTGAAACAACGCGGGAACAAAAGCCATCGGGCTGGGAGCTTCATCGAGCCTCTGCCCGGCGAGATGCGGCCAGATGCCAATGGCGTTCACGATCTCCGCCGGCAATCCGGTCTGTGTAAGCACTCGTTCCAGTGAGTGCAAAAGAAAACGAGCGTTCCTCCATCGGCCTGCGGGCAGCAGATCGGTTGGCCTGGGATTGGCTGTATGCGCCAGTTGCCAAAGCCGGTGATGGACCTCTTCCATGTGTCGCACAAAGGAGATGTATTTCCGGGCTGCTCCCGGCCACTGCTTCTCGAACTCCGATGCAGTGCGCTCCAGATCGGCATAGAAGCTCACCCGCGCGCCGTTGGGAAAGTTGACGGTGTAAATATCTTCGATCTTGCGCAATTCGAAGCGCCGGGCGAGGTCTTCTCCCAGTTGCTGAAACACCCATTCCAGGCCGGGACGGTCTTGAAGAATGTATGGCCCGTAATCGAATGAGAGATCGTCGAGTGTGAATCCTGAGGCCAGTCCGCCCGTAGTGGAGCGCGCTTCCAGCAATTGCACAGAAAATCCGTTGCGAGCAAGGTAGATGGCCGCCGTCAGGCCGCCAATGCCTGCACCGATGACGATCGCTGAATACTTAGTGGTCATCAGCACCGCCTGAAACCGAATCATGTACAAGTGCCGAAGTATTGTCTGTTAGAAACGACGAAAATGAATTCATGTGATACCAAAACGAATAGCGATTAGCCGAAGTCAGATGTGGGGAACGTTGCCCGTATGTTCTCACAAGCAAGCCAAGAGCCCCAAAAAATTCTTTCTCTGCGGCCCTCTGCGCTTCTCTGCACCTCTGCGCTGAGCTTGATTCTTGTTTCCTTCGTAAACTTCGCGCTTGGCTTTAGCTAGTAACCAGGAGCTAGCAGCTAGTAGCTGGCAGGGCTTCAACTATTTCTCTTGCAGATATATCTGTTTCCGATATATAGTGCCTCCATGGCCAAATCTCATCCTGACCCCTGCAGCCTGTTGCCTCTTACCCCGGCCGTATTTTCCATTCTGTTGGCGCTCGCCGGATCGGAGAAACATGGCTACGCCATCATGAAGGAGGCCGCTCTTCCCGAAGGCGGAGGCGTCTCCATGGGGCCTGGGACACTCTACGGCTCGCTTGACCGCATGATGCGCAGCGGCCTGGTTGAAGAGACCGGCGTTACCGACAACGAGCGCCGGCGCTACTATCGCATTACCAGGTTTGGCGCTGAAGTTTTCAGCGCCGAAGCCGCCCGGCTTGGCCGGATGATGGGCACGGTTCGCCGCAAAGCCGTGCTCGAAGGAGTGCGCTCATGAGCAGTCCTCATCCTGCGATGATGTGGCTCTATCGCGGAGCTCTGGTGCTTTATCCAACCCACTTGCGCCGCGAGTACCGCCAGCAGATGTTGCAAACGCTGTGCGATGCCCACCAGGATCGTCCCTCTGGAGCAATGCGATTTTGGCTTCACGCATACGGAGATCTGCTGCAATCCTCGTTTACGGAGCGATATTTTATGTTGCGCGACCAAGTCCTTCGACGCCCGATTGTGTTTCACACCTTTGCGTTGGCTGTTATTTTGACGCTGTTGGGCGGCGCCGCCTCGGTGACCATGCAACAGATGCTGCGGCGTGGCGCGAATGAACCGCAGATTGATATGGCCAACTATTACGCGGGCGAAATCGGGTCTGGCGAAGATCCCGGCAACGTGATCCCGCCAGGCTACGTCGACGCTGAGCGCAGCCTGCAACCCTTTGTGATCTTCTACGACGATCAGGGCAAACCTGGTCCCGGCACCGGCTATCTGGATCAGGTGCTGCCAGCGCCACCTACTGGAGTATTCGACTTTGTCCGCAAGCAAGGCAGCGAGAACGTGACGTGGCAACCCAGGCCGGGTATCCGTCTGGCCAGCGTAATCAGGCGCGTGCAGGGCAAGAAATCAGGCTTCATCCTGGCCGCACGGTCCTTGCGGCTGGTAGAGCAGCAGGAAAAGCTGCTATGGCGAATCGCTGTAGGAGGATGGATTACCGTCATGATCCTGCTGATTAGCGGTGCTTCTCTTTTAAGCCGAGCCCAGCGAGTGGAGCGGGTATGAGCTAAATGTTTTGGCGCTTGGCGGCATGGCGGCAGGCTGATATGCTCGGCGCATGGCAAACCGTTCTTTCGCGGACGTGGGTGGAACGCCGGGCGGCCTGGGCACGTTTCTCATGGGCTTCGTCATGATTTGTATCGGCGGCTACCTGTTGTCGAATCAAGTGAGCGTCGGTGGTTCTTATTGGAGTTTCTGGGGAACCAACACCTTCGGGATTACTCTCCTACCGATGCTCTTTGGTGTCGGCCTGCTCTTCTGGAACGGACGCAGCCCCATCGGATGGCTGCTCACGATCGCCGGCGCGCTCTTCATCCTCGCCGGTGTCCTGGCCAACATGCACATATATTTGCAGCAGACGAGCCTGTTCAATATCCTGGTTATGCTGGTGTTGTTGGTCGGTGGACTGGGATTAATCGTGCGGTCGATGCGTCCGGGTCACGGTAGCAGTAGCGAGTGAAACATATTATTCACACCTCGCCCTCACTCGCTCCGCCAACTTCTTAGGCGCAACGAGCAAATAACTTCCTATCAACAACTCTTTCACTTCGTCCCAATCGATTTTGCCCACATCCAAACGCAACGCTACCCAACCTCTTGATGCGATGTACGAAGGCAAATAAAACTTACGGGGCTTCGCCTCAGCCAAGGCCTTGTTGTCCCCAGGCAAAACCTTGCAGGTGACGGCAACGATGCCGTCGCCGTGATGGTTATCGAGAAAGTAAGCGAAGGTCTTCTTTCGCACGAGAAACTGCGCATGTGATCCAAGAACCTTGCGCATGGTTTCTGGGAGCGCGAGCGCGATCTCAGTAAGACGGCTGAGGCGCGAATCTTCTGCGGGACGTTTCGCCATCGGTCCGGATCACGCGAGAGCCTGTTTCAGAAAGGTAAGCGTCCTATCCCAGGCTGTTTTGGCGCTCTTCGCGTCGTAAACCTCAGGACGAGCTTCGTTCATGAATGCGTGGTGAGCATCGTAACGATGGATCTCAAATTTTGACTTCGATTTTTTGAGGTCTGCTTCCAATTCGTTGGCTTTTGCGGGCGTGCACCAATCGTCCTGATTGGCAAAATGGCAGATGAGCGGAATCTTGATGCTCTTGGGATCGAAGCTTGTGGCGGGTGGAATGCCATAGAAGCAGGCACCGGCATCCATCTCCGGCACATGAGCAGCGCAGAGCAGCGTCAAAGCGCCACCCAGGCAGAACCCGCCTACAACGACCTTTCCGGAACTTTGCTTCAGATATTGCACCGCACCCCGAATGTCCTGGCCGGCGGCATCGGGAAAGTTCAAGTTGGTCATGAGGTGGTTTGCTTCGTCCGCGGCGCTTGCAACTTTGCCGCGATAGAGATCGGGTACCAGAGCGCGATAGCCTGCTTCAGCCAGGCGATCGGCTGTTCTCTTGATCTGATCGTTGAGTCCCCACCACTCCTGAATCACCACAAAGCCCGGCGCGTTGGTGTCATCTTTGGTTGTCGCCAGGTAGCCGGGGCAGGGTTTTCCATCAGGCCGCTTGAACTCTATGGTCTTTCCCATCCGATCCCTCCATTGATTCGGAATTGCGCTATCCATAGTACACTTTCGGCCCTTGCGCGGTTTCGCGGTCACCAAAATCTATTTCGCAGCCAGCTTTTCTCCAGTCAGCTTCTGTGCGGTTGCAAGCGCTTCGGCCGCTGCAACCTTCACATCCCGCTCGATTCTCTCTGCGGCTCTCTGCGTTTTCTGCGCCAGTGCGGTACGCTTTGGTTTGGTGGTCCCATCTCTTATTCCGTAGTCTCTGGCAGCAATGGTGCGATTCTGATTCTGCCTTCCTTTGCGCCCTTGGCGTCCTTAGCGGTGAATCCCGGTTTGCCGGGAGGATAGCGGAGCGTTTTCATCCCTCGAAGTGATAAACTCATTCTTCAGCCCCTTAACATCCGATTGGATTGAAATCTGGATCAGGAAAAGCGCTTGGCCACTAAAATCGAAAAGACCGAAACAATCACGAAAGACAAGAAAAAAGTCGAAAAGCCGAAAGAGACCCTGTCGGAATCCATCGCCGGAATTGCCGCGGTGCTTGTCTCCGGGCTTTTTATCATCACGTTTATCGTCCAGGCGTTTGAGATTCCGTCGCGCTCCATGGTCAACACGCTGCTGGTCGGGGACCATGTCTTTGTAGACCGGCTTACTCCAGTCAACGGTTCCAAGATACTGGGGCCGCTCATGCCTTACCGGGAAGTTCAACGGGGTGACATCATCGTATTTATCTCCCCAGTCCAGCGCGGACTGCATGTGGTCAAGCGTGTTATTGGGATACCTGGCGATAAGATCCACCTCCACGACGGCGTTGTCTACCGGAATGGTGTGGCCCTGAACGAACCTTATGTAGTTCATTCCGGTATTCCCAGTCGTTACGCCGACAATTTTCCTTCCGTCCTTCCCGACTTTGGCAGCCAGGTAGCGCCCGAATGGCTGGCGGTGGTGAGCATCAACAAGCAGGGTGAGGACCTGGTGATTCCACCCGGCAAGTATTTTGGTATGGGCGACAACCGCGATGACAGCCTCGATAGCCGTTATTGGGGCTTTATCCCCCGGGAAAACATTATCGGCCGCCCGCTCTTTATCTATTGGTCGTTTGACACGCCTGAAGACCAATACCAGCACACAAAGATGGGTGAGCGCCTTGGTTTTGTCTTTCATGTGATCGTTCACTTTTTTGATAAGACCCAGTGGCGGCGATTGTTTCACATGGTGCGTTAATGGTGGCCTCACGGCGCAAAGTCTCGCGCAAGAAAATTGTTCTGGCCATAATCATCGTAGTCATTCTAGCGATCGTCGTGCCGCCACAAATCAACGGCGCTCGTTTCAGCAAACGTCTGGCCGCTGCCTTGAGTCAGGCGTTAGGACGCCAGGTCAAGATTGGATCGGTCCAGTTCCGCCTCTTACCTCGTCCGGGCTTTGATCTCTACGATTTCGTAGTCGTAGACGATCCGGCATTCAACGCTGAACCTCTGTTGCTCTGTGGCCAGGTCACCGCCGACCTGCGGCTTACGTCGTTGTGGAAGGGCCGGCTCGAGATTGCCAACTTAAAGCTGCAGAATTCCACCGACCGGACACCGCCCAGCCTGAATCTCGTTTACGTGGGCGGCCATTGGAATGTTGAATCGCTTTTGAACCGGGTTGGGCAGGTGCCTTCTGCGCCAACCACAAAAAAAAGCACCGAACAAAGGTCTCGCTTTCCTTATATCGAGGCTGATGCTGGGCGCATCAACTTCAAAATCGGCCCTGAAAAGAAACCTTATGCTCTTGTAAATACCGATTTTTCCTTCTGGCTGGCCGCAGAGGATCAATGGCATGTGCGGATCGAGGGACACCCGGTGCGCACCGATATGAATCTGAACGACACCGGGATGCTCAAGATGGAGGGCGACATCCGGCGTGCGCCCAACCTGCGTGACCTGCCGGTAAAGCTGCAAATCACCTGGCAGCAGGCACAACTAGGCCAGCTCTCCAGCTTGGTCTTAGGACATGACAAGGGATGGCGTGGCGCCCTCGACCTGGACGTGAAGCTCGACGGCTTGGCCTCGGACCTGCATATAACCGCCTCGGCTGATTTAGAGGACTTTCGTCGCTACGATATTACCCAGCGTGAAAACCTGAGCGCCACCACTCGCTGCCTCGGCCAATACGATTTGAGCATCTTGCATTTTGACTGCAACACCCCCATCGAGAGTGGAGCCCTTCGGGTGACAGGCAGCCTTGCACCCGAAGGAAATCACGATTATGACCTCTCGTTGGCGCTCAATCGAGTTCCTATGTCTGCCCTCGCCATGCTGGCGCGTCATGCAAAGTCCGGTCTTCCTCGTGATCTCACCGCCAGCGGCGAGGTGAGCGCAGCTTTTGGCTTTCATTCCCATCAAGGCGCTCCTTTGGATTGGCACGGAACTGGAATGACCTCGAATTTCCTGCTGGAATCGGCGCTGGCGTCGAAACCCATTCCAGTGAGCGCAATTCGTTTTCGCATGAGTCCGATGGAGATAGAAAGTACCCCGGTCATTCTGCCGGCCATCGTCGCTCGAAGAGTCCACCTTCCCCCCAAAAAGCCTGAGCGCATCCCGCCGCCGGGATCAATCATCGTCGATCCTTTTTCAATCCAGTTGGGAACTGCGTCCGCCGTACAGGTAAATGCTCTCCTCAATTCTCAAGGCTATTTCCTTACGCTCAAAGGCATGGCGCCGCTCGATCGTTTACTCGAATTTGGCAAGCTTACGGGATACCCATCACGAGTCGCGGATGCCACCGGCGCGGCTGATCTCGACCTGATCGCCAGCGAGCCGTGGGACAGGGCTGGGTCCACTAAGCTCATCGGTTCAGTCCATCTTGCGAACCTCCGGGCCAGGATTCCTGGAATCCAGGAGCAACTTTTGCTCTCTGTGGCGGATGCTCAGTTTACCGATACTGACGTGGTGCTGAGCCATATTGCCGCACAGTTTGAGCATTCCACGGTTTCGTTTGGCGGATCGGTCAGTAAGCCTGTTGCTTGTGGAAACGAACCTACCTGCACGTTTCAGTTCGATCTCCATGCGCCTGCCCTTTCTACCTCTGACATTGCCGAACTTTTCAATTTGAATCGCGGCAAATGGAATCTGCCTTTTCTTTCCAGTTCCAACCCTGCCCAGTTTCCCGGCTTCCGCGCATCCGGCACCGTCAGTTTAGGAACGCTCAAACTGATTGAGTTTCCAGTTGAGAAGTTTGTTGCCCATCTGGAATTGAACGGTCAGGAGCTGGCGATCAGCCGCATCAGCGGCAAAGTTGGGGGCGGTAACGCCCAGGGTGACTGGCACATCGATTGGAGTTCGACCCCAGTCCGTTATCGCGGAACCGGTCTCGTTACAGAGATGGCGTCTGATCATATGTTGCTCTCGCCTCCTGCCGAAGCGCTCTTGACCTCGTGGATCAACGGGAAGACCAGCCTCAAGTATTCCGTGAGCTTCACCGGACAAAGCATGAAAGAAATGTTGGGTAGTCTCAAGGGCGAAGGTGATTTAGCGGTGCTGAATGGAGTCTCGCGGGCGTTGGCATTGAACGTTTCCAAACCGATATCCTTCCAAAGCTTGATCAGCAAACTTGAGATTGAAAATGCCTTGCTGAAGGTGCGTTCAGGCAAACTTAGATCAGAGAACCGCATCTATGATCTAAGTGGGACTATTTCCCTATCAGATCAACAGGCGAAGCTCAAGATGAGCGGTAATGCCAGCCAATGGGAGGTTACCGGCAGCCTCGATAAAGCTGTTGGTGTGGCTCCTGAAAAAGCGGCTTCCCAGGCTGCGACACAGGGAGCGGCCAGCCTCATTCCATGAATACGATCCTGATCACAATCTTTCTTTTGCTTGGCCATTTTGGCCTGGCTGCTCAAGAGGGCAATGTCCCCGTGAAGCATCGTCTTGCAGACAGCCTGCAGGGCAAGTTGGATCACATCCGCGTCAACGGCGAAAAAGTCCATCCCGACCAGACTCCCACTCTAATGACTGAAGACGAGATCAACGACTACCTGGCTTCTGGACGAGTCAAGCTGCCTCAAGGCGTAAAAAAGGTAACGCTGGAAGGACATTCAGGAATAATCAATGGACTGGCAACGGTTGATTTCGATGAGATTCGCGCCGGCCAGCATTCTTCGAATCCACTGCTCTCAATCTTCAATGGCACGCACAATGTGCGCGTCGAAGCCGATGGGGCCGCTGCCAATGGCACGGCCAAGGTCCATGTCCGCAGTGTAAGTATCGATGGCATCGATGTTCCGAGGATCGCCCTCGAATACTTCGTCAACAAATACATCGCGCCCAAGTATCCGAACATCGGCATCGATTCCACCTTTGCCCTGACCGACAAAATCGATATCGCCATCATCGGCTATCACAAGCTCACTTTGACACAGAAATAATCCGATTTGAAAATTCTAATCAAGGGATATATGCTGTCCAGACAAATGTGTTGCCCTTCCCGGCGATCAGCAAGTGGGCCATGCATTTTCTCCAGGTCCAGGTAGGTCGTAACCACAAATTCGCCCATTTCGTCTGTTTCAAGCGCAGTTGTGTCTTTTTGACGGGACGGCGTTTGATCTGTTGAACAAAGGAGTGCCGTATGGTGGTGGAGACCTGGAAGCAATGGGAAGGCGAGACCATTTTCAATCGCGACGACGAAAGCATTCGCTTTCAGCTAGGGCAGTATCTGGGAAGCTCGTCATCAGGTCCTGTCTTCCTCACGGACTTGGAGACGCAGCCTCAAAAAGCTGCAATCAAGCTATGGATTACGCATCCGTCGACCCACGATACTCAAATCTTGCGTTGGCACCGTGCCACGAAGCTCTCTCATCCTCATCTGCTCCGTCTTTTTCATACGGGCGCCTGCCGAATGGCTAGCACCGAAGTCCTCTTTGCGGTAATGGAATTTGCCGAGGAAGATTTGTCGCAAATCCTGCCCGAGCGCGCGCTCACCCCGCAGGAGACTCTTGAGATGCTCAAGCCTGCTCTTGAAGCCCTTGGCTATCTCCACAGCCAGGGGTTTGTTCATGGCCATCTGAAGCCTGCAAACATCGTGGCTGTCAAAGACCAGTTGAAATTGGCAACTGACAGGCCTTACGTTGCTGGTGATGAAATCTCCGGTCAACACCGCAGCCCATATGATCCACCTGAAATGCAGGATGGCGGGAAAGCAGCTTCCCCAGGAATGGATGTCTGGTCTTTGGGCATGACGCTGACTGAAATCCTGACGCAGCAACGGCCAAGTTGGAACGCGACCGATCACGACGATCCGATTCTTCCAAAAGAACTGCCACAACCATTCCAGGAGATCGTCCGCAACTGCTTGCGCCGCATCCCACACGAGCGATGGACGATCGACCAGATTGCTGTTCACCTCCAGCCGGCCGCTCCAATTCCGGCAAAATCTGCTCCCGTCAGCCAACCCACTGCCCCGGCGAAGAAAACATCCAAACGATGGCTTTACGTTGTTCCGTCCGCCACCGCTGTGTTTGCAGCCATTCTGGTAGCAGGTTTAGGAATCCTGCACCGCCAGCAAGTCCTCCCGGCCCAGGCACAGACACAGCCACGGGAAGAGACGCCGGTGATTTCATCGAAGCCAGCTTCTGCCGGCGATGAAGCGCAAAAACCTTCACCTGCGACACCTCTTGCAGACAGCGGCAACAATCAACCAGCCCCTAAAATCGTGGAAGCATCGTTGCCCACCGCTCCTGCGACAGAAGAGGTCAAGACGCCCACCACCACGGTTCAACAGAGTGCTGGCGTAGTTCAGCAGGTTTTGCCAAACGTCCCCCAGAAAGCCAGAGAAACAATCACAGGCAGAGTTAAGGTCAAGGTCAGAGTTCAGGTAGATGCATCCGGCAAGGTAACCGAAGCCGAACTCGATGCACCCAGCACAAGCAAATATTTTGCCGGGCTAGCCCTGCAAGCGGCTCAACAATGGAAATTTACTCCCACGCAATCAGGCGCAGACGACGAACGGGAATGGCTCCTCCGCTTCGAATTCGGCCAAGAAGACACAAAAGTGTTTCCATCCCTTGCAACTCGCAAGGCGCAGTGAATAGTTTCACTCCCTGTCAGGGCGATATGAATGGCTATCTATAAAGTTTTCTGAAGAGTGCCATCAATCCGCACGTATCCGCGTAAATCCGCGGTCGGCTTCTTGCTTGAGCCCTAAACCGAAATACTAAACGAGGTCTCGGTCCTCTCCACCGGCCGATACATAGTGTCCCGCTCAACGGGTTCACGTCCGGCTTCGGTGATCAGGCGCATCAGATCGCTGCGGCGAAGACCCTGAGGAGTGGTGGCCCCGGCATCGTGGTAAATCTTTTCTTCGATGACTGTGCCGTCAATATCATCGGCGCCAAAACGCAAGGCGATTTGTGCGATTTTAGGAGACATCATCTGCCAATACGCCTTGATATGCGGGAAATTGTCGAGCACCAGCCGGCCAACCGCAATTTGTTTTAAGTCCAGCATTCCTGTCGTTGTTGAAAGATGCTGAAGCGGCGTGTTGGCTGGATGGAAAGCCAAAGGAATAAAGGTTTGAAAGCCGTGTGTGTCGTCCTGCAAGGCGCGCAGGCGAACCAGGTGATCAGCGCGGTCCTCATCATTTTCGATGTGGCCGTAGAGCATGGTGGCATTCGACTTAAGGCCCAGAGTGTGCGCCGTCCGGGCAGTCTCGAGCCATTGATCGCCGTCGATCTTGTGGTCGCAAATCACGCGGCGTACCCGTTCATTGAAAATCTCAGCGCCGCCACCCGGTAGGGAATCGAGGCCGGCCGCTTTGAGTTGCTGCAGCGTCTCGAGAATCGAGAGCTTGGCGCGCTTCGACAGGAAGGCAATCTCTACCATGGTGAGAGCTTTGATGTGGACTTGGGGAAAGCGCGCTTTCAATCCGGCGATGAGATCGAGATAGTATTGAAAAGGCAGGTCGGGATGAAGTCCGCCGACGATATGAAACTCGGTGACTGCCTCAGAATAACCCGAGGCCGCAGTCTCAAAAGCTTCGTCCAGCGCCATCGTGTATGCCCCCGGCGCATCTTTCTTCCGGCCAAAAGCGCACAAACGGCACGCAGCTACACAAACGTTGGTGGGATTAATATGGCGGTTGACGTTGAAATAGGCAACGTTGCCGTGCATCCGCTCTCGTACAAGGTTTGCCAGCCAGCCCAGGGCGAGAATGTCGTGGGAGCGGTAAAGAGTTACCGCGTCCTCCAAGCTGAGCCTTTCGCGCGCAAAAACTCTCTCGGAAATTGGCAAAAGGCGCGGATCGTCGGTCTGGAACCCATGCCTTGGACTCGATGAAATAGCTGTAGCCATTGAGTTTAATGATAGCGGAAATAAGCTCGTCCGGCCATTCTTTCTTGAGAATAACACGTGATATACACTTGACAAACATGGTAAGAGCGCCATAAAATTGCGGCCATGTATGTTCACCAAGAAATCTTGGAGATTGCTCGCCATCTTGCGTGTGATCGAGGGAACTGGAGTTTCGCGCTGGAAGAAATTGTGGCCGCCCTCCCCACCTTGAATCAGAACACGGTACGGACTCACGTAGTCAGCCGCTGTTGCGTGAACGCTCCCAAGAACCATTTGCATAAATGGGATTACTTTCGCAGGATCGGGCGCGGGCTCTACCAGATTGAGGTCAAGTACCGGAGGACAACGGACAGACGCTCACGTCGTCAACTTCGCGGCCGCCAAGATTCAGACCGAAAGCAGCCTACAGTCGGCCTGCGTAAGACTCTTCACGCCGTTATTCAAAAGGACGAAGGAGCATATGTAGTGGAGTGCTTGGAGCTGCCAGTAGTTACTCAAGGGCATAGCTTGGACGAAGCGGTAGAAAATCTCCGTGAAGCGCTGATGGTGCACTTGGAAGGGGAAGATTTGGCCGCTCTGGGACTTGTGGCGCATCCGGATGTGCAAATCTCATTCGAAATACCAGCGGGGTAATGGGACGCCTGCGGCAATTAACGGCGCGCGAAGTCTTGCGTGCGTTCGGCAGCTTCGGATTTACGGTTGCGTCCATGCGCGGCAGCCACGCTAAACTGGTACGCATCCTGGCATCGGGAGAAAGACAAACTCTGACTGTTCCCTTGCATAAGCTGCTTGCTCCAGGAACAGTGCGGGCAATTTTTCGCCAAGCGCTGCGTTACATTCCCGAAAGCGACCTAAGGCCATGGTTTTTCCATGGAGACAGCTAGTGGAAACACACACTCTCTTGTTCAATTCATTTCGACCCGGTGGTCTGCACCTTGACTTTTATCTCGTATTTCCCTTTAGGCTCTACCTGAATCGGTACACCCTGTGCCAGATACGGTTTGATTACTTTGGGATTGATCCATTGAAGGTTCCAGCCGTTCTCAATGGCAACGACGGTATACTTGCCCGGCACTGCGGACGCGATCGTGAAGGTACCGTCGCTATCGCTCTGATCAAGGCGAAACAACTGCGGGTTCCCGGCTGCATCCTCGGGTATCATCAAAACCAGCACACCGGCAGCGGGAGAATCGTCCTTCAAGGCAACGCCATCGACCTGCGCGAGTCCTGGGCTCAGCACCAGGGTCAACTTCACGGCAGTTCCGGACCCGATTTCCACTGTGTGGCCGGTCACGCGGCCCCCGGTAGCCGCCAGACTCTTAAAGAAAAGCCCGGTAGTTGAGACCTGAACCTGATAGCGCCCGGCAGGTACTCCTCGTTCGATCTCAAATTCATTCTTCGCAGAGACTTGTCCCCAGTGGCGCGTCCCAGATGCTTTATCTACCAGCCATATGTTTGTTTGGCCAGAGAGGTTTGCGCCCGGCTCCAGCTTCACCACGCCACTTACTGGTATGTGTACGTCCTTCTCATCTGTCGAGACCCTGGCATCGGCGGAGATGCTGACCTCCTTGGATGAGCTGCTCCAGTTCTTTCCGTCATAGGAATTCACGCGCAAGATGTAATTTCCCGGAGCCAGGCCGTTGACTTCCGTAACGCCCCCACCGAGCGGCATGCTTGTGGAATGTACTCCGATGGTGAATTGGTCTACGGGGCGCGCCTCGACTGTTATGTTGGTGCTCTGATTCGGTACAGGATTCGTCACGCGCAGATGCAGCGCCGGAACAGCGCGCAAGTTCAAGTCCGCTGTAAACTTGTCTCCCGATGAAAGTACGATCGGAGTCGCTGAGTCAAATTCTGTTGCCGCAGGGTAGAAAGTGATTGGATAGGCCACATCGAGAGGGGAGCTGGATGGCTGTTCGGGCGGAGGATTCTCTTCCTGGTTCGCAGCCGGGCTTTGCTGGTCGGTGATTTCTCTTACGGAACTATCGACTACAGTCTTGAGATAAGTACGAGGAGAGGGCACAGGGCGTTGGGCATACCAAGGCTCACTTGAGACGGCTACAAAGTACTTGCCCGGAGAAAGGTGGTTGAAGTGATAAACCCCTTCATCGCTGGTGTTGGCGCGCCCGCGCAAGATGGCCCGTCCATTGTAGGTTGCCTCTTCCAGTAGCATTACCTCCGCGCGACGCACCGCTTCATTTTGATCGTCGGTGACGGCCCCTGAGATGGTGGCCTCGCGGTGCAGCCGAAAGAGCAAATCCTCGGACTTCAGCTTCGGTCCTACTGCGATCGATGTCGAATATTGGCCGTGTTGGTCAAATCCTTCCCTGAGGTATCCTTTACGCTCGGCAGTCAGCGAGTATTTGCCGGGGTCGAGATTGTCGAAAAGGAATCGTCCATCCCCCTCCACGGCCATCGAGCGAGATGCGTTTTGCTTGCCGGCCGGAGTAATGGTCACCTGCACACGAGCCAAAGGCGTGTTGGTGGCCGCATCGACAACCACGCCGCTGATCTTCCATTTTTCCGCCACCGGCGTCGCAGGAGCATTTTTTTGCTGAGCCACTGCTGCCATCGCAAGCAGGCCGGCGCCGGCAATTCGAAGGATGCGGGATATCACGGATCATTCTCCTGTTCGTATCAACTCAAGTGTCACGCTGGCTTTGCCATTCGCGGAAAGTGAGACTGTAGCAGCGTGGGACTCATAACGGCTTAGGGTCTCAGCGCTGGTATATTCAACCTGGTCGAGAGAATCAAAGGCAAAAACTTTGTAATCTCCGGGGGCCAGCCCTGGTGATTGATACTCGTTTTGGCCGTATACGGGTACAACTCGAGGATGCATGGGAGCAAATTGCGGCACAATCAGCAGGTGTCCGAAGGAATCGCCGCCGATATTGGGCAGCTTGCTGGTCAACTCGGCGGTGTCATCTCGCAACACTACCTCAATAGGCGGTAACTGCACCCCCGGCGGAACCACCAGTTCCTCCCGCAGAAGATCCACTGTTCCACATCTTGCCGACTGTACGTATCTGTCGCCCCTCACCGCCATGACTTCCACCCAGTATTTTCCTGGCAAGACACTCCGCACTTTAAGCGCACTGGGAACTTCCTGGGGATCAAAGTTGGCCCATGCACCTCGATTGGAAGGGTTACTCGGCACAAATTGGATATTCACTTCCTGCTGATATCCGCCTGCGGCATCCACATTGACTTCGGGAGTGGGCTTGGTGATTTCCGTACGGACGAGGACCGGCACTGAGATGACTGGAGCCAGGGAAAAGTGAACATCGGTAACATCGGAGGCAACCACAATCGTCTGCTCTGCCACCAATTCATTCCTTTTGTTGTCGGGCGCAGTCACGCGCAAGAGATAAGTGCCGGACGGAACCAGGGATCTGAATGTGCCATCTTGCCGTTCGAATTGTGTCGGCAGGTTGAGCATCTGGTTAGATCCATCAACGAACTGAAAATTTGGAAATGTCCCCGGAAGCATGCCGGTTACTTTGCCGGAGACACGAAACAACGGTTCCTGTTTCAGAGCAAACTGTAATTGCATTCTTTGGCCTGGAGCCAGATTCACCGGTTGCGCGGACCAAAGATCAGGACTGGTTGGATAATAGACAACAGCCGGATATCCCTCCCGGTTCTTTTTGGATTGCTCGGCTGGATTCCGCCGAAGTGACCAATTTGCATCTACGCCGACGTAATAGGTGCCCTGGGAAAGATCGGCAATCCGGAAATCTCCCTCCTCATCGGTCTGCCCGCCGGCGACCTGGTTCCATTTCTTGCGGCCTTCTTCGATCCGAACCTGGACGATACGGACTTGCGCGTTTTCAACCGGCTCTCCATTCGCATCTTCCACATGACCATAAATCACACTTTCTGGGACAAGAGCGACCGTAATGGATGGGGTTTGCGGTCCGACTGTGATCGCGTCAGCTTGCCACGGGTGAGTCTTGCCTGCATTCTTTACAAAGAATCCCGGCTTTTGCGCGCTGACCACGGCTTGGCCCTCTGGAACTGCGTCAAAATGAAAACGGCCATCCCCACCGGAGAGAACGGAGTTCGTTGTCGCATACCATTGAATTCGGACAAGAGCGCGTGGGATAGGTTCCCCAGTCACGGAATTGATCACGGTTCCTTCCAGTTTGTATTTCTGGCCGGGATGCTCCTGGCTTGTGCGTCCAAGTGGCGTAATGGACTGGCCAAAAGCAGCGGGCGTAAGCAGGCAAATGACACCCAGGAGCGTGATCGCAACCCAGGTGAAAGAGCGAAACGAAAAACCAATCTTCCGGCGCATCCTGATTAACGGTATTGAAAATTTGCGCGTCGTGCAACTGTTGAAATGTGGCCGTAGTGGGTCACTTTCGG
>DASZFU010000104.1:0-118959 GCA_035939495.1 Candidatus Angelobacter sp.
CTTGCTCCACGAACAGCTCATGCAGGCATTTATCTTTCGCATAGTCGGCGCGGGTATCGTTAAATTCCACTAGCAACTGCCGTTTTTCTGTTTCCGGTATGCAATTCAACTCACGGATCTTGGCCGCAGGGGTAGCCGTGACGGCCCGGCACAGGGTATTGAAATGCTCGGCCATGCGCGCGATGGTCTGGGGTTTGAACAGCGCTGTGCTATATTCGATCGAACCGGCCAGCCCCTGCGCCGTCTCCGTGAACTCAGCAGTAAAATCAAATTGACTGATGCAGCTTTCCAATGGAAAACGTGGGAACCGCTTGTCCATCGTTCCCATATCGACGTTTTGCAGGATGACCATCACCTGGAACAAAGGACTGATGGCCAGGTTGCGCTCGGGGCGCAGCATGTCTACCAACTTTTCAAACGGCGCATCCTGGTGTTCGTATGCCTCCAGGCATGTGGCTCTTACCTGCGACAGCAGCTCCGAGAACATATCGGCCCCATTTATCTCGCTGCGAAGTGCCAGGGTATTGACAAACATACCAATGAGGTTTGCAGTCTCCGCAACCTGCCGGTTGGCAATCGGACTTCCTACGCAAATATCGTTTTGACTCGTATAGCGATGCAGCAATGCTTTGAAGGCGGCCAGCAGGACCATAAAAAGCGTGCAGCCCTGTTGTTCAGCCATGCTTTTGAGCTGCTCCGTCAGTTCGGCATCAAGGACAAACTTTTGGCTAGCCCCGACGAAGCTTTGTACGCTGGGCCTGGGGTAATCGGTCGCCAGGCCTAAGCTCTCGGTAAGGCCTGCCAGTTTGGTTTGCCAATAACCCAGTTGTTGCTTCAGTGCTCCACTCTCTTCCATCCAGCTTCTCTGCCACACGCTGTAGTCAACATACTGAATCGGTAGCGGCTCCAATTCGGGAACCTGGCCTTGGCGGAAGGCTTCCATGATTGAACCCAATTCTTTGATTAACACTCCAAGAGACCAGCCATCGCTAATGATGTGGTGCATGTTAAGCATTAGAATGTGCTCTTGCTCCGTCACCTTGATCGCTTTGCCCCGGAATAGCGGCCCTTCAGCCAAATCGAACGGCACCACCGCTTCCCTTTGGCAAATTTCCTTGGCTTTTCTTTCTCGTTCTTCCCGGTTCTGGCAATCACTCAGATCGATGCGCTCGAGTTTGAAATCGAACCGATCCAGGATCACTTGCTGGACCTGGCCCGCGTGGCTGGGAAACACCGTGCGCAGATTCTCATGCCGCGCAATGATCATGTTGAACGCCTGTTCCAGTTGGTTGATATCCAACTCGCCCCTGATCGTTACTGCTACCGGAACGTTATAGGCAATATTGCCGGCCTCAAGTTGGTTGATAAACCATAGTCTTTCCTGGACGAAGCTCAACGGCAGCCGCTCGAATTTCGACCTATCAACAGGTCGAATCGGAGGAATATCGCTCTCCGATGCATCGGCGATTGCCTCGGCCAGTTGAGCGACACTGGTACATTCAAAAACAGCTTTCAGGGGCAGGTCGATACTCAGTTGGCGACGAATCTTGGCGGCGAGTTGGGTAGCCAGCAAAGACTGTCCACCCAGTTCAAAGAAGTTATCATTGGCCCCGATCTTCTCCGGCGCCAGCTTTAATACCTCTGCCCAAATCTCGACCAGTTGCTTTTCCGTCTCTGTACTCGGCGCAACATATTGCTCATTGGATTCTACGGCGGCCTTCATTCCAGCAAGCGCGCGCCGGTCTACCTTGCCATTTGGGTCCAGTGGAATTGTTGCCAGGCTCACAAATGCCGCCGGCACCATATATATAGGTAGGGTTTGCTGCAGGTGCGTCCTGAGGTCTTCAGTAGGCAGCTTAATCAGTTCGTCTGCGTTTGTATCGTTCGCGACATAGAAGGCGATCAGTTGCTTATTGCCGTCGTCCCCTTGCGCTATGACCGCGCTGTCTTTTATGCCGGGATATTGGTTGAGTTGCGCTTCAATCTCACCTGTCTCGATGCGAAAACCGCGAATTTTTACTTGCGTGTCTCGCCGACCTAAAAACTCAACTGAGCCATCTGGAAGCCAACGGGCAAGGTCACCGCTTTTATACATCCGCATACCTGGCGTGAACGGGTTGGCGACAAACTTTTCCCCGGTCAATTCCGGACGATTCCGATATCCGCGAGCCAGGCCATCGCCTGCAATATACAATTCACCGGGCACTCCGATCGGCTGCGGACGGTTATATTGATCAAGGATATAGACCTGCGTGTTTGCGATGGGCCGGCCAATCGGTACCGATCTGGACGAGTCGTCTAGTCTCCCTGACATTACATGACAACACGTGAAAGTCGTATTTTCCGTTGGGCCGTATCCGTTAATAAGAATCGACTTCTCGCAACTGCCCAGGAATTTTCTGGCATATTCGACAGGGACAACATCACCACCCGCAAGCAGCACTCTGAGACTTGACAGTGCAGATATGTTTTCTTTTGCGATGAGCTGAAACAGACCGGAGGTCAGCCAGAGAACACTGACTTTGTGCGCATTAATAAGTTGCCCTATATTGGCGATGGCATCGGGGCCCGGAGGTGCTATTACCAACTTAGCGCCGTTGAGTAACGGTCCCCATAGTTCGAGCGTGGCAGCATCGAAAGATAAGGAAGAGATCTGCAGAAACACATCGCTCGGTGATATGTCGATGTAGTTGGTATTCAGCACCAGCCTGTTTACTGACCGATGCTCAACCATCACTCCTTTTGGCCTTCCGGTCGAACCCGACGTGTAAATGACATAAGCTAAGTGATTAGGGTTGACCTCCTGGCTAACGGTCACGTTCTTGCGGCTTAATTCAGCAGCACAGTCACTGATCTCATGCCACTGCTGATCCAAGGCAACAAGTGGTACATCTTTTGCGGCTAAAGCAGTTAACTTGCCCCGCAATCTTTCCTGGGTAAGCACAACGACGGCCTGGCTGTCCTGCAACATGCATGCCAGTCTTTCTTCAGGATAGTCAGGATCCAGCGGCATGTAAGCCCCGCCGGCTTGCAATATGCCCAGTATGCCCACCATCATTTCGAGCGATCTTTCCACGCAAAGCCCAACCACGCTGTCAGGCTTCACTCCCATCGATTGCAAATACAGGGCAAGATCACGGGCCTTGTTATAGAGCTCTTGATATTTCAGCTCTTGCTCGCCAAATGTTACCGCTGTCTTGCCAGGATTGAGCGCAGCCTGCTCAGCAAACAGTTCGTGAATGCACTTGTACTTGGGATAATCAGTGCAAGTATTGGTGTAATCGATTAGTAGTTGATGCTCTTCTTGCGCCGTGATAATGGAATACTCATGCAGCAGACGGTCTGGATTCTCCATCACCTCTTTAAGCAATGTACGGTAATGTCCGCTGAAACGCCTAGCAGTATCCTCTGCATATAAGGCAGAATTGTATTCAATGCGCAGGTTAAACGATGCTTCTTGTTCAGATAGAACCAGGCCAAAATCTGAACTTCCCTCTAGGGACATCTCGAACATGTTTTCTATCGCAAGCGCCTGTTGTGCCAACGGAGCAGATCCAATCTGCTGCGCAACATCACGATACGCATAAGTAATTTGTAAGAGCCGGTCCTTCCCGGCCTGGCCGAATCCGAGATTTTCCAGAACGAGCGGCAGTGGATAGCTGGAATGCTGGAGGGCGTCCAGCATGGTACCTTGCACTCGTCGTGCAAAATCACACCAAGTTAACCCTTTTTCGCAACGTGTGCGAATGGGAAGCGTGTTGGTAAAATAACCAACCTCAGATGCGAACCTTTGTGCAACCCGCTCCGAAACCGGCATACCCGCAATGATGTCATCCTGGTTCGTATACCGGTGCAACAGGAGTTGAAATGCTGCCAAAAAGATGGCCGGCAGTTCTAAAGACCGCGCCTTGGCAAACTCACGCACCTGCGCCGATAAATCCTTGGGTAAATCTTCAATGAAAGTCCTTCCTGCATAACTCCCTGATTCCGGCCTAGCAAAATCGGGAAGCAACTCAATGCCCTGCATCTCACCCTCAAGCTGCCGCTGCCAATAGCTGGCATGCGCTGCGCCTTCGTCTGAGGCTAACATCGCCTGTTCCCATGCCACGAACTCCTGGTAACCGCGCAGATCACGCGCCCGTCGGACCAACTTGTGATCACACAACTGCTGGTAAAACCCGAGAAGTGTCTTCAGCACGATCATGGCCGAGACTCGATCGGAAATAAGTGGGTGGAAAATCAACAGAAGGATCGATTTCTGTTTGTCTCGTGTAAACAGTTCGATTCGAGTCAGGGCTCCCCGGCTGAGATTAAAGGGTTCTTTCGCCTGCTTCTGCAAAAATGACAGCAATTGGTCATCGGTCGCAAAATCAATCTTTTGCTGCTGAATGGTTGTTTTGCAGCCATCATCCAGGCGATACTGCAAATTCGCTTCCTTCTCGATCACTCTGGCAGTAAGAACTGGGAACTGCTCCAGCACATAAGCCCAGGCATTTCCCATCATCTCCAGGTTGATTTCGCTGTTGATCTTCAGGCATAGAGCTATATTGTAGGCGCTCGTATCCGGGTTCAGCTTTTGCGCAAAGTAGAGCTTTTTCGCGTTTTCTGGTAACGGGAATTCTTTTGCCTGCTTCGGCGCGCTGCCATTGGCTTGTACGGGGCGCTGCTCTGCCATGCCCTCCAGCAAAGCAATGATTTCCGACTTATACCGGACGATGCTGTCCCGGATGTCGGTCGTGAGCATTCCCTTCGGCGCGTAGCAATTGAGCTGGCCGGCCTCGGCCGATAACTTGACGCCTTTGCTTGCTAATGTGTTGAGCAACTCGGTTACGGTTTCCACGTCAGAGGATCTCCTTAAAAAGTTACTTTCTCGTAGCTGTCATCCAGAGATACTTCTTGCCACCAAACTTTTTCCAAAACCTGCTCACCACCACTTTCTGTTTCCGCCGTGGTGATATCTGACTTTTTAATTAACTGAACATTGCCATCATCCAGCCAACGGGCCATCTCGCCCGTTTTGTACATGCGGGCTTCTGGCTGGAATGGGTTGGATACAAATTTTTCCTGCGTCAACTCCGGCCGATTGAGATATCCCCGCGCGAGGCTGTCACCGGCGATATACAGTTCTCCGGGTATCCCGATCGGCTGAAGATGATCGTGTTGATCGAGGATGTAGATTTGCATGTTGTCGATTGGAGCGCCGATTGGAACCGAAGAATGATTCAATTGGAAGCAATCATAAGCAGTTGCAAATCCTGACGCTTCTGTAGGACTGTACAAATATTGTAGTAAGCTATGAGGCATCCTCATTTTGAAGCGTTCAGCAGACTTCCTGTCCACGCCTTCTCCACTGCAGAACACTCGTTTCACCCCGCGGCAGCCATCCTGCGCTCTCTCCAGGAAACCATTCAGCGTGGATGGAGAAAGGTGTAGCGTCGTCACATTCACTTTATGAATGAGAGTCATCAAATGATCGATGTCTTCATGCTTATCCGGAGCAGCAAAGACAACCGAGGATCCAGCCAGCACGGGCCAGAAGAACTCCCAAACCGAAGCATCTATGTCGTAAGGAGTCTTCTGCAGCACTACGTCGTCTTGGGTTAGCGCGTATCGCTTTTGCATCCAATGAATTCGATTCACCAATGCTCTGTACTCCACTACGATGCCCTTGGGCTTGCCGGTCGAACCTGCCGTATAGATCACATAAGCTGCATGGTGAGATTTCGCCTCGCGGCGCAACTCAACCTTCTTGGCGCGTAAAGCAGCAACGCTCTTGCTGATTTCCGGCCACTGTTTGTCCAAAGCGATTAGCTTTGTGCCTAGCGCCAGGTGCGGCTTGATCCTGTTCTTGAATTTTTCCTGAGTAAGCACAACAACAGCCTGGCTGTCCTCAAACACATAGGCCAGTCGATCTTCAGGGGAGCCAGGATCGATTGGCAGGTAAGCGCCCCCGGCCTGTGCGGTTCCCATGATCGCAATCATCATTTCCAGCGATCTTTCCACGCACAGTGCAACGATGCTGTCGGGTTTCACGCCCATCGATTGCAGGTACAAGCCGAGGTCGCGGCTCTTGTCGTAAAGCTGTTGATAGTTGAGCGATTGCTCTCCAAAAGTTACTGCTGTTTTGTCAGGATTGATTACAACCTGCTCGGCCAGGAGCTGATGGATCGACTTCTCCTTCGGATAATCGGAGCGAGTGTTGTTGAAGTCTGCTAAGAGCTGCTGCTTTTCCGCCTCGCCGATCAGTTCCAGATCGCTGATCTTGGCTCTGGGCGTAGCAATGATCGCCCGGCACAATGTAACGAAATGCTCAGTCAGGCGCGTGATGGTCTGTGGCTTGTACAATGCCGTGCCGTAATCGATCGATCCAGCCAGTCCCTCTGGGGTTTCCATAAACTGAAAGCTGAGATCAAATTCAGTATGGGAAATGTCCAGAGGATACGGTTGAAAATGCTGGTCCGTAACTCCAAATGCAGCATTTTGCAGGATGACCATCACCTGGAATATCGGGCTGGTTGCCATGTTGCGCTGATGCCGCAACATGTCCACCACTTTCTCGATTGGTGTGTCCTGGTGCTTGTACGCTTCGAGACAGGTGGTTTTCACCTGTGACAATAGCGCGGAAAAAGTGTCTTCCCCATCCACCTGGCTGCGTAAAGCCAGGGTGTTGGCGAACATCCCGATGAGACCTTCTGTTTCTACATACTGCCGGCCGGCGATCAAACTGCCTACACAGATATCCTGTTGACCTGTATAGCGATGGAGCAATGCCTTTAGGGCAGCGAGCAGCATCATAAAGAGCGTTCCGCCTTTTTGTTCGGCTAAGCTCTTAAGTTGGCTCGTCACTTTCGCGTCCAGGACGAATGTTTGGCTCGCTCCGGCAAAGCTTTGCACACTTGGCCTCGGATAGTCGAACGGCAGATCCAAGCTCTCCGCAAGACCGGAGAGTTTCTCTTGCCAATAAGCCAATTGCTGTTTAACCAGTCCGCCCTCTTCCAGCCAGGTCCTTTGCCAAACGCTGTAATCAGCATATTGAATCGGCAATGGCGCCAATTCAGGACGCCGGCCACGGCGAAGGGACTCAAGGATTAATCCCAGTTCTCTGATCAGCACACCCATCGACCAGCCATCGCTAATGATATGGTGCATATTGAGCATCAGAATGTGCTCTTGCTCTGCCAGTTTGATCACCTTGCCTCGGAAAAGAGGTCCTTGCGCTAAGTCGAAGGGGGTCTCGGCGTCGGTCTGGCAGATCTCTCTGGCCTTGCTGTCACATTCTTCTTTGTTTTGGTAATGGCTAAGATCAATGCGTTCTAGTTTGAAGTCCAGGCTATTCAGGATCAGCTGCTGAGCCTGCCCCTCTTGGCTTGGGAACACCGTCCGCAGAATCTCATGCCGCGCAATGATCAAATTGAATGCCTGGTCCAAATCATTGATATCGAGGCCACCATTGACCATGAACGTCATCGGAAGGTTATAGCGGGCGCTGCCCTGCTCCAGTTGTTCGAAGAACCATACTCTTTCCTGGCCAAAGCTTAATGGGAGTCGTTCGAATTGTGTCCGATCGACAGGCCGAATCGTGCGATTGTCATCTTTTTTCTCTGTCTTTGCGCTATCGCTCTTTCCTAACTTCACGATCAACTCGGCCAATTCAGAAACATTGGTTGCTTCAAACAAGGACTCTAAAGGTAAGTCGATGCCCAATGTCTCGCTTATCTGGCGAACCAGGTTGACGCCGATAATGGAATCGACTCCGAATTCCGCAAACGGAGCATCATTGGCAATCATGGCAGTGTCAATCTTCACTGCTTCGGATAATTTCTCGGTAATGACTCTTTCTATATAGGCGCTCGTCATCTGCCCTATCTGATCTTCGGAGGGCCGAGCAACCGTGGTTGGTTTTTGGTTCTCATCTGCCTTCACAGAACCTGCTTGCTGATGACCGGCAGAAGATTGCGATGTGATAGTTTTGACGGCACGCTGCTGAAGAGATGCAATGGTTTCCGATAGACTTGCCCCTGCGAAAGCCTGGTTATTCAGCGTCTTGATCAGGAGTGCCTGATGAATATCAGAATTAACCAGAGCTTCCAGAGCTGCCATACCTTCTTGCGGTTCGATGGAACCCATACCCATCTGTTCCATGACTTTGCGATGGAATTCATCGGCCGCCACACCTACGCTGCCCCAGTAGCCCCAGTTCATCACTTTGACCGGATAAGCGCGCTTCTCTTGCAGCTTTTGCGCAAAGCTGTCTTTGAAAACGCAGCCAGCAGAATAATTGGACTGCCCGGGTGTTTTGAAGAACGATGCAATGGAAGAGAAGAAGAGCATAAAGTCCAACTCATGCTTGCCGAAAACTCGATCCATATTCACGCTTACATCGACTTTGGCAGACAGGCTGGCTTTGAACTTCGATTCGTCCATCCGAGCAATGCTCTGGTCATGGAGAACGATGGCTGAGTGGACAACTCCATGAATTGCAGAATATGTCTCCAGTATCGTCTTACATGCTTCCTCCAACGAATCCACATTCGTTGCGTCGGCGGAGATATACAGCGGGGCGCGGCCCAACCGAGTCAACGAATTGATCAACTTGTCTTCGATCACGGCGTCATAAGGACGACGGCCAATCCACACCACATTGGCTTGATATTGATCCATCATGAACCGCGTCCAGACTTCTCCCAGACCGCCCGCGCCACCGACAACGACGAACACTCCGTTTTGCCGGTAGACAGGCGTTCCCTGGGGCAGGGGTCTCACCATCACCTCCAATCCTTGCTGGAACCATCCGCCCTCACGATGAGCCAGCATATTCCCCTGCTTATCCCAGGGCAGCGACAAGCAATCTTGAGCCGTCACTGATGTCAATGAATCTACGTCTAACACTCTTAAATCCCACCGGGGATTCTCTTTCGCCAGGCTGCCGGCCAATCCGGCAACTCCAGCGTGAGTCGGATCAATCGTCTCAGCCTCGATCACTCTCTGGGTCCTGTTGGTGACGATTGTCCATTGAAGCTTTTTGTTCGCATAACCCAAACGCAACAATGCTTTGACGATGCGGAATATAGCCAACACTCCGGCCTCTTGCTGATCGATGATCTGTACTTCGCTGTCGTAGCCAACGCCGGCAAGCGGGCAGGGCGCGATCCAGAGCAACTGATCGAAAGAACAATTGCCAAGGTTCCTTTCAATGGCGTCGATGGTCGCGTTCGTTTCCAGTTCCACACGTTGCGAGTTGGGATAGCACTCCTGGACCCAGTCCAATTGAGATTGATCTCCTCCCAATAGCAGGATTTCAGCCGACGGCGAGACAACGGTCTGCTTGCTTGTTTCGAGGTGTACCGGAGTCCAAATCGGAACGAGAGATTGCAACCCAGGCACGGCTTCTTCCCGCCGGGTAGTGCTCTCACTTGCACGCGGTAATGGGGTTTGCGAAGGTGCTTTCGTCTCTTTCTGAACTGTAGCGCCCTTGGGCTGCTCAACTCCGGCCCTCGCAATGGCTTTGGCTGCTCCGCGTGGAATGGGTCTGGATACAAAGTCCTTCATTCGCACCAGAACTTTTCCGTTCTTATCGAGAAGATGGAATGTGACCTTCAGAATGTTCTGGATGGCTTTCGGATTATCCACGGCCCATGTGGCATATCCGTAATAAAGATTTTGTAGTGAATGGAATATCTGCACCTCGCCTACTGAAGACGGAATGTACAGCGGCAACTCCATTCCATTCTTTTTCACGAGTCCAAAAATTGTGTGCAGCGAACCATCCATCAATGCCGGATGCAAACAGAATTGGTCCGCATCTTTCCTTAGGTGTTCTGGCCATTGCAGGATCGCCAGCGATTCGGATTCATTGGCATAGATTCTCTGCACAATCTGAAAACTGGTGCCGTATTTCAGCCCTGAACTGCATAAGAAAGGATAGAGATCCTCGCCCGACATTACCGGTTCATAGCAACGATCCTGAATCTTGGCTATATCCAGGACTTCGGGCTCGGTCGTAGCGAATGAATAGGCTAGTTTTCCAGTGCAATGTACGACCGGGCCTTCCTTACCCTGGGTCTTGATTGAAAACTTGGTGTCGTCCTTGATCGTCGTGAGCGATATCTCTACCTCCTGCACGTTATTGCCTGCGATGAGAGGTCTTTCCCAAATCAGGTTTCGAATGACCCGAACTTTTGCCGTTCCCGATAACTCGCCCGCGGCCCTGGCCATTTCCATGTAAGCAACCCCGGGCAGCATTTTCTGGGCTTGAACAACGTGATCGGCAAAATAGAACTCTTCTCCGCAGAACCGGGAAGTAAATTTGTGCTCTTCCAAGGTCGAGACACTACGATGGACCAGGGGATGAAGGAATTCGCCGCCTGCCCTGCTAAGATCGCGCCACTCTTCCTTAACTTTGACTTTTGGCCCCGCGTCGGGGATCCAATGACGCTCCTTCGCAAAAGGATAAGTCGGAATAGAGATGCGCAGTGGTGTGCCCGGCTTATAGAACAAGCTCCAATCAACTTTGGTGCCGGAAACCCACAGTTCCGCCAGCTTCGATAGTTCATTTCGCTCGATGAGCGCCTGGACCAAGGCTTCTCCCTCGGCCCCATCCACGGTTTGAGATTTTGCTTCTTTGCTTCTGATGTTGTGCCGGTAGCTGTCTTTCGGTTTCTCGCCTTTGAGCATTTGCTGGAGCTTCTGTTTCAGTTCCTCCATGCTTGATGCCACGAGCGCCATTCTTTCCGGCATCTCATCTCGTCCAACTTGCAGCGTATATGCAAAATCGGCCAGTTCGACGTCCTCTTTTTCGAGGAATTCATACATGGATTGCATATAAGCTTTGAGCCGGTTTTCGTTTTTCGCCGAGAGCACCATCAGTTGCGGACCCTGCGCTCCGGTCGCAGCCGGACGCTTCGAAGGGATGTATTCCTCCATCACGATGTGGGCATTGGCTCCGCCAAAACCAAAGGAGCTTATGCCTGCTCTGCGCGGAATCGGCGTCCCATCTTCGCGAGCGACCGCTGGCCAGGGAGTTAGCTTGTCGGCAATATAAAAAGGAGTCCCTTTGAGATTGATGTAGGGATTGATCTCCTCAAAATGGACAACCGCAGGAATGTGTTTGTGTTTGATGGCCAGCAAAACCTTGAGTACACCCGCAATTCCGGCTGCAGTCTCCAGGTGGCCGATGTTGGTCTTTACTGCACTCAGGCCACAGTGCGGAGTTTCCGCTACAGCTTTGTTGTGTTTCTTATAAAGGTCGGAAAATGCCTTGCTGAGCGCCTGAATTTCGATTGGGTCTCCTAAGCTGGTTCCGGTGCCGTGGCATTCGATGTACCCAACCGTCGACGGATCGATGTGCGCCTTCTCGTAGGCTTCAATCAATAGTGCAGTTTGAGCGGATGAATTTGGCGCCGTCAGGGTTGTGACTTTTCCGCCGTGATTCTCCGCGGTCGCCTTGATGACTGCGTAGATATGATTTCCGTCGGCTTCGGCAGCCACCAGCGGCTTCAGGAAAATCGCTCCGGCGCCTTCGCCGCGCACGTAGCCGTTCGCTCGCTTATCAAAAGTTTTGCATTTTCCATCGCCGCTCAACATTCCTGCCATGCTGAATGAAATGTAGGCAGCAGGACTCAACATCACCTGCACTCCGCCCACAATTGCCATGTCGCAGCTTCCCGTGTGGATCGATTCGATGGCCCGATGCAAGGCAACCAGTGAGCTTGAACAGGCTGTATCAAGAGGTGCGCTGGGTCCACGTAAGTTGAGCAGGAACGAAACTCGATTGGCCAGGACCGAATGCGAATTGCCGGAAGCTGAATACCCATCCAGCGCGATATCCCGGTTATTCATGATTTCGATGTAATCGTTTGTGGCGACACCTACGAACAATCCCGTCCGCGTACCCGATAGATCAGAGACCTTCTGCCCGGAATCCTCAACCGCCTTCCATACGGTTTCCAGGAAAATTCTCTGCTGCGGATCCATCGTTTGCGCTTCTCTTGGAGAGATTCCAAAAAAGAGCGGATCGAACTTGTCGATCTCCTTCATGAATCCGCCCCACTTGGAATTGGTCTTGTTGGTCTCCTTGAGAGGATCTCCGTAACAGTCCTCCCAGTTCCAACGGTCAGGCGGGACGACCGTGATCATATCCCTCGAGTTCTTCAGGTTTTCCCAGAATTCTTCCAGGTCTTCCGATTGCGGCATCACGCCGCTCATGCCCACGATGGCAATGGGCATATTCACAAATCGATGCTCTGGTGAGAAGCCTCCAGTGGAAGCTACAGGCGATGCCTTCCGTTCTGATGCAGCAGGATCCCAGCCCTTGCTGATTTTGAAGGTTGTTTCCCGATGTGTTTCGACAGTTCCAGCTTTCGCGCTTTCCTGCGCCGCTGGTGGTGGCGTCGCAATCGTGGCTGTGGTGGGTGAACCCTGGTAGAAAGCCCGGATTTCACTTGCCCGTTCTGCAGAGAGGTACTTCGCAATCTCTCCTACAGTCGGATAATCGAAGAACAGAACCGGCGTGATATCCAGGTGATATTTTTCGTTGATCGAGTTTGCAAATGTGGTCAGCCCAATCGAGTCGAAGCCCAGGTCCAGCAATATCTCATCAGTCGCCATATCGTTGGCGTCAAGTTTCAGGAACTCCATCACGATTTGCGACAGGTCGTCTTGCAACCGCCGGAATAAATCTCCCGCTGCGTCAGAAGCTGGCGCCGCAGCTCGATCCGAGGGCGTAGCCGAAGGAGTTGCAAGCGGCTCCGGCTTTTTCTTCCTTAACCCCCATGCCAGTTCCAGCTTTTCCTGAACGCCTTCTACCACGGCAAATTGCGATCGTTCCCAAGCCAGGCCTTGCACAAAAGCTTCGAGTCCCACGGATGCGCTCAGGGGCTTCATTCCCAGGGTCTTTTTGAAGTAGAGCTCTGTCTGCTCATCAATCTTCATCCCGCCATCAGCCCACAGCGACCAGTTGATACTTAATGTCTTGCCTGCCCTGGTTCCGTTAGCTCGAAGAAGTTCGCGCTCCTCGGCCAGCGAATCCATGAAGTGATTCGCAAAGCTGTAGTCACACTGTCCGCCATTGCCGGCGACCGCCGCTAGCGACGAGAACGTTACGAAGAAGTCCAGCGGCTCATCCTTCGTAAGCGCATCGAGATGGAGCGTTCCGTAAATCTTGGAAGCAAAGACCGCGCTCATCTCCTCCTGCGTCTTATTCCGGATCAGTGAGTCCTTCAAAACGCCGGCAGAGTGGATAACTCCGTTGATCTCTCCAAAATGTGCCTTAACTTTGCCGACCAGTCCCTTCACATCTTCTCGGCTGGAAACGTTGGCGGGTACATAGATAACTTCTGCCCCCGACTTTCTGAGCTTCTCTAACTTGGCCTCTCCTTCAGCAGCCAGCTTGGATCGACCGGAAAGAACCAGTTTCGCTTTATGCTCTTTGGCCAAGAACTCCGCAAAGATCAGGCCCAAGCCGCCGGCTCCTCCCGTGATCAGGTAAACGCCCTTTTCCTTTAAACGCACTGCTTGAGAAGCTTCAGGTTCAAAGGCTTTGAGTTTCCTGATATAGCGTTCTTGTCTGTCGTAACGAACCGCCGTTGCATCTTGCTTGTGCGCTTGAAATTCTGCCGCAACTGCATCGAGAATCTGCTCGTAACTGGAGCCTTCTTGCCGGATCTCGACGGCTTTGCATAGCAATTTGGGATGCTCCAAACGCAGCGAGTTCACAAAGCCCCGTATTGCCTCATTGTGCGGCTGGGCCTCATCTAGCTTTCGTGAATAGAGATAGATGAGTTGAACTTTGCTTTCGAGCTTTTGCTTAATGATCGACTGGCAAACCGAGAGGAAAGAGTAAACGCCTCTCTCCAGAGACTCTCTCAACAGGCTCTCATCCCGGAAATCAGTCTGACCAAGGGTCCAGGCAAAGCAGATGTTTTCTATCGAGCAGTTTCTCTCAACCAGGACTTCAAAGAGCCGCGCAAAGTCGTCCTTACTCTGTGGATTGATGGTATAAGACTGCTTGTCCAGTTCCTTGAAGCTTTCTCCAGGACGCACCAGCATGACCTGGGCAGAATTTGCTCCTATTGCTTTGATTCTCTCCTGATACAGATCGCGAAGCCTCTCCTGTGTATCGAAGAGCAATATAGATTGCGGGCTCGTGTGCTTCGCGTCCTCTATGCCCAGCGGTGCTTTCTCCCATTCATATGAATAGTAGAGTTTGGAAAAGCCCTCTGCATCCGCCTCTGATTTCTTGTGGACTTCACGAAGAGGCACGCCGGTCGATTCGTGGATTTTCACGAGAACCTTTCCCGTTTCATCCACAATCAGCACGTTAGTTTTGAGTACTCGTGATTTCGGCCCATCCTTCCTCTTGTCTTCTTTGGCCTCGGTCACGTAGCTGAAGCAATTGGGTTGTAGCGGATGCAGGATCTCAACTTCTCCGATTGAATAAGGAACAAACATCTCATCTGCTTTTTCCCCAAGCTGCGCGCCCATTCCTGCCTGCAAAGAGCCATCCACCAGGGAAGGCTGCAGAATCATGCTTTCGAGGTCTCCCAGGCGAAACTCCGGCAACTGCAACACACCCAGGATTTCACTCTCGTTCTTGTAAACCTCCTGCAGCACTTGAAAGCTGGGGCCAAGATTCAAGCCGAAAGACTTGAACTTCGGATAGGCGGCTTTGCCGTCGATGACTCTCGCACACCGTGCCCGGATGCTTTGCAGATCGATATATTCCGGCTCAGCCGCTGCTTCCTGCTTTGTTGTGTACAGAAGTTTTCCCTGTGAATGCAGCACTTTGCCCTGAGCGCCATCGCTGAATACTTCAAATTGAACTGTATCGCCGCTGGGCTTGAGTTCAACGAACACCTCTTTGGGAACCGAATTTTGGACTGCAATCGGGCTCACCCAAATAATGTTGCGGATTTTCCGCACGGGCCTGCCTGCAGCGGCCTCCCCGGCTTTACGCGCCAGTTCCAGATAGGCAACACCTGGCAGCGTTGGAATGTTGGCCACAATGTGGTCATAGATAAAAAAGTCGCGCTCGTTGAATGTTTTCTTGAAGAGTTGGCGCTCGAAAGTCGATTCGTTCGTATCCACCATCGGGTGAATGGCAGCCGCCGGCTGCAATGAATGCCGCACCGCAGCTTTTTTGCCTGCCCAATGCCGCCGGTCGGCAAAAGGATAGGTCGGCAACGGCACCCGCTTGCCTGATCCATGGGTCTGAAGTCCGTGCCAGTCCGCCAGCAAACCTTCAGCCCATAGCTCCGCAAGTTTGCGAGGGTCTCGCCCCTGCGACAGCAACCGGACGAATTCTTCTTTCTCTCTGCGGTTCAGTAATCTCGTAATCCCTTCGCCGCCCTTCACATGGCCGGCAACAAGATCATCAGCTTTCTTTCCATCGATGAAGCAGCTCAGCTTCTCCAGCAGCTCTTCTTTGTTCTTGGCGATAATCGCTACTCGATGGTCAAACGACTTCCGCCCCATTTGCAGCGTAAAGGCAACGTCATTGAGATTGACGCGGTTCTGCCTCAAGAATTTCTCCACGAGAACCGCCATCTCCCGCAGTTGATCCTCATGCTTCGCCGAAAGCGGGAAAATTAGTGGACGCGTCAGGCTTTCGTCGTCGCTCGTATGTTCGCTTGGTTTGTATTCCTCAAGGATGACGTGTGCATTCGATCCGCCCGCGCCAAAAGAACTAATGCCGGCTCGCAAGGGAAGCTGGGCATCATCCTCGTTCTTTGGCTTCCACTCTTGCAGGCTTTGTACGACATAGAACGGCGAGTTCTGAAAATCGATAAATTCGTTCAACTCGGCGGAATGCAACGAAGGTGCGATCTGGCGATGCTTCATCTGCAGCAGCACTTTGGATACGCTAACCACTCCGGCCGCTGCTTCCAAGTGGCCTATGTTGCTCTTGATCGACCCAATTGCGCAGGTTTGATTCTCTACCTGGTCTCCGCTGAACGCCTGGTTCAAGCCGGTAATTTCAATTGGGTCACCCAGTTCGGTGCCTGTACCGTGAGCTTCGATGTAGCCGATGCTCCGCGCGCTGACATTAGCTTTTTCCAACGCCGAAGTGATCAGGCTGGTTTGAGCTTTCGGGTTGGGAACCGTATATCCGCTGGTCCGCCCTCCGTGGTTGACGACAACGCTCTTGATCACGCCGTAAATGTGGTCGCCATCCTGTACAGCTTGATCCAGTAATTTCAAAAACAGCGCGCCGATGCCTTCGCCGCCAACATAGCCGTTTGCGCCCTTGCCAAAGCTGCGGCAGACACCGTCTGCCGAGAGTGCTCCACCGGCTTGATTGATATCCAGCTTGGCCTGATGCAAGTCCAGGTTCACACCGCCCACAATCGCCGCCGAACACTCACCGGTCTGGATCGCTTCACAAGCCAGATACAGCGCTGTCAAACTAGAGGAGCACGCTGTGTCCAGCGTCAGGCTGGGACCACAAAGATTGAACCAATAGGAAACGCGATTGGCGATGCTCCACAGGAAAGAGTTGGGAACAATGTTATTGCCGGCGTGTCTCTCCTCAACCGCCAGCATTTGATACATTGCCCACACAGCACCCACGAATACGCCTATGTTCCGCGACGCATCTTCCTGCGCCAGCATCTCGGGATAATAACCGGCATCTTCGATTGTTTCCCACGCCACCTCAAGAAAGAGCCTTTCTTGCGGATCCAGCATCTCCGCCTCTCGGGGAGAGATGTTGAAAAACATCGAATCAAAACGATCGATCTCGTCAATAAAGCCGCCACGATATTTTTCAACGCTTCCATACTGCAACCGCCGTTCATAACGGTCTGCCGGAATTTCCTCGATACAATCACGGCCCTGAGCGAGGTTTTCCCATAGCTGTCCCGGATTCTTCGCCTTGGGATAACGGCCAGCCATCCCGATGATTGCGATATCTCCGCTTCGGCGTGTTTTTTTGTTCATGCCATTCTGGGTTGATTCGGTCTCTTGGGGCACGCCTTCCGAAGCAAGCGTCCCGGTTGCAGAAATCCCTGGCGCCGGCTTCGTCGAAGTTGGTTGTGATATCACCGCAGAGTAGTCTTCAGTCGCGATTTGCTGTTCCAAACCTGCCATCGCGGGCGTTGTTTGCGTCGCGATGTTTTCTGAAACATTGTGATATTTCACCAACTTGTAGTTTGCGTGGACTGGTCCGGAGGGCTGCGGCGCGCCGGTCTCCATGACGATCTCAGGAATATTTGCCTTTTTGTTGAATGCCTCGACGAGCCTGTCGATGACGATTTCAACTTCATCCCGCTTCATCCCGGTTGGGACAGCCATGCGGACCATATCATTGATCCTGGTTTGCTTCTGCATCCCCACGCTATGTGCAGCCGCGCGAATTCCGGTATTCAAATACAGCCATGCCACGAACGATGCCACGGGATACTTGAAATCTTTGAATTCCGGGATCTGCTTCACGTCGATCAAAATGCAATGCCCTCCAGCAGGCAGTGCGATTGGGACCTTGTGCTCTTTCAAAGCTTGCGCAAGCAGGCGAACCGCTTCCATTCTGCGTAGCACTTTGGCCTCGATGTTCTTCCGGTTTTGCATCGAAAGCGCAATCATTTTCTTGTCGATCAGGTCGATTCCGGCTCCCTCTTCCTGGACAACCTGTTGCAGCCGTTGAAAGAGCTTGCCGTCATTAGTGGCGATGATTCCACCCTTGTTCACGCAAAAATCCTTCGTCAGGCTGCCGATCACTGCATCTGCGTGCGAAAAGATCTCCCGCGTCACTGTCCAGAGGCTCTTGTCTGCATATTCCTTCTCTTGCTCGATCAGGAACTGCGCGTTTTCCAAAACACGGGTGCCATCAATGACGAGCGGGATAGAATATTTGGCAAGCAGCTTCTTCACGTCCTTCAGATGCTGCATCGAAACCGGATATCCGCCGGCAGCGTTGTTGCTAATCTCAATAACAACAAAGGCGATTGCGCTGGGGTCTTGCGCTACTTGCGACTGCAGCGCTTCCCAGTCCATGTTGCTCTTGTACGGTTCGCCGGAGTTCAACTCGAATACCGCAGGATGAGGTAGCTCTTTCGCTGTGAATCCCTTGTCGATTGCGTGAAAGATGGTGCTGGGGAAAAGCAGGTTCTGGAGCGCCACTCCCTGTTTCGGCCACGCTTTGAAAAAAATGTGCTCGGCCTTTTGTCCGGATGCGGTAAGAACAAAATGAGAAAAGGGGAATACTGCTCTCAAACTATCGTCGATGCTCACAGGCTGCTGAAGTTGCCCATGCAGATGCTTCATCTGCGCGTCGATCGCAGGCATCGCCAGTTGCGCCCAGGAATCAGTCTTCAGGTCGAACTCGACATGCTCGTTGGGGATATTAATAGGATTGAAGCCGAAGTCCCGCAAAATGCGCAGCCGCGCATTGCCTTCGACTAGCGGCTCACAACTGAGCGGTGAATCGGTCGCCTCACAGCGCGCTTTGCTGAAGGTATGGTTCTCTTCATCGGAAGTCTGCACTTTTTCCGGATCGGCGATCATCATGATAACGTCGATCACATTGTCGGCATTTCCGCTTCCGGCGGGGCGGCAAAGGAAAATGGTTTTGTTCTCGGTGCGAAACTTGTTCTTGAATTGAAGATTGCCCTCTTCGTTGAAGATATTCTGACTGCGAAGGTCATCAAGAATCTTGTCGATCTCAGGATCGGCGTTGGTGGAAGAGCTGAGCTTGCATCCGTAGGTCCCGCCCAAACTCAGTACATCGCATCCTTCGGCAACTAGAGTGTCAATGATTTTTATGATTGCAAATTCCAACCCTCCCAGCGGCATATCAGGCGGATAGAATTCCAGGTCCATCAAATATCCATTTGCCTCCCGGGACATTGCCGTGATCAGGATGGCGTTCTGCAGGACATCGTCAAGATAGGTCAAAAAGAGACGGTGCTCGGAGCTTACCGCGCCGGCAAGAGCTTCATCTTTGAACTGCTGGACCAGCGGATTGACCATCGTCCTCGCCGCGGACCAACGATCAATGATGCCGGCGATGTTCTTGTCGGTTTCCGGATTTGAGCCGCACCGGTACTCAACCGTTTTGCATACGCCGGTCTTTTCGAATTTCGATATCACGTAGCGCAAGCGGCGCATGGCTCCGCCTTCCAGAGAAAACTCTTTCAGGTTCAAGATGCGCTGCATTGCTCCAAACGGCGTTGCCGAAAGAGCGATTCCACCGATCGACTCTATGTTTTCATCGGCCAGGATGTTGAGTTGGAACTTTTTGCTGGCGCAATATCGCAGCATCTCCTCGGCGAGTACCGGAATATAGAAGCGAGGTCCCGTATAGCCATATACGAGGATGATGTTCTTGCTTCGTCCGTAATTGAAATACCCACGCCTGGCGCTGCCGATGAATAGATTGGGCGCAATTTTTCTTGTCCCTCGCGATACGCAGCCTTCGATCTTGTAACGCTCGTAAAGGCCCTGAACCAGCTCCGCAAACTCCGGATGTGCAAATGCGTCTTTCTCGAGAATCCGAACAGGCTCGCTTACCTGGCCGGCATGGCTGTGCCCATTGGCGGCATTGTTCCCGTTTACCTTCGGCCGTCCATTGTTCTTGCCATGTCGCTCGACTACGCTGCTCCCGTCGTATCCGTTGACCTTGTGGCCGCTGTGTCCATTTCGCCCGTTGTGCCCATTTCCTCCATGTTGTCCATTTTGCCCGTTATGCCCATTCGTCCCCGCCGGCTTTGCTTTTTGAGTCACCGTTTCTACTGGATGGCCATTTGCCTCAGCGTTGCCGTCGAACCGCTGCAGTTGTTGGGCAAACTTTTGCAAGAGTACCTGCTCATGCTTGCCGACAAAATAATTCGCCAGATCGTTGATGTTGAAATTCTCAAACAGCAGGCTCTTCGGCAGCCGTCCGAAGTCAACCTCGAGCCTCTTGATGATCTTCAACACGTAAAACGAATTGATGCCGAGCTCTCCGAACGGAGCACATGAATCGAAATTCCGATTCAAACACTCGGAAACGTCGGAGATCAGTGACTTAAGATAGGACTCGGTCAAGTCCAATAACATTTCCTGCTGAATCATTGCCGGCCCCTTGCCGTTCACACCAAGTTGGGACATTTCTTTGGATTGAGACATATGTTGCAAAACATGGAGCGCAGCCGCCCTCGGCTGCGTCAAAGAAAAAACGTGTGGCACAACGCGGCAAGCCACAAAAAAGACTTACCGCAGATTTACGCTGATGCGCGCGGATTTCGGTATTAAAGCCCAAAGGGCGTCCTGAGGCGACGCCGAAGAGCCTGTCCTTCGGCAACGCCGAAGAAAATGAGGAATAATGAGCCCACCAACCTGGGGCTGTGTTGAAGGAATGTGCCTGCAAGAATGCGTTAGTGAATCTGGAGGCGGCGGAGAGAATTGCACTCCCGAATGATCTGCGTTGCGAGCAGACGCCTTGCTGTCTTGGCTACGCCGCCCCGGCACAAAAACGAGCCCCTTCGTCAAACAAAAAACCTGGAGGCGGTGGAGAGAATTGCACTCCCGGTGATCTGCGTTGCAAGCAGACGCCTTGCTGTCTTGGCTACACCGCCCCGGCACAAAAGCGAGTATTTCATCAAGAAAAATCTGGAGGCGGCGGAGAGAATTGCACTCCCGATGGTCTGCGTTGCAAGCAGACGCCTTGCTGTCTTGGCTACGCCGCCTCTTGTGAGAAAACTAACTGTCTTTTTCCTGCTGAATTTGTTGGATTGATTTTGTCAGCACATTTCCAGGCCCTACCTCGGTGAACTGGGTTACGCCCTGGCTGATCATGTAACGTACGCTCTGTGTCCAATACACCGAATGCGCCATCTGTTTCACCAAGAGCGACTTTACCGCTTCCGATGCGTTCTCGGCCGGATAAGGCTGGGCCGTCACATTGGCGATGACCGGAACCTTAGGCGCGGCAAACGACATGGGAGCCAGAAAATCGGCGAACGCTTGCGCCGCTCCTGCCATGTACCGTGAATGAAACGCCGCACTCACCTGCAACGGCATGTACATTCGCGCGCCTCCTTTTTCGAAATGCACTCCCGCACCCTTGATGTCGTCAACGGGGCCCGATACTACCGTTTGCGAGGGCGAATTGAAGTTAGCGACATCGATACTTGCCAATCCGTTTTCTTTGATCACCCTGGCGATCACGCTGGCGCCCAGGCCGATCACCGCGGCCATCGCGCCATTCTTTGCTTCCGACATCAGCTCGCCGCGCTTCTTCACCAGTCGCAATCCGGTGAGAAAATCGAACGCGCCGGCTGCCAGCAACGCGTTGTATTCGCCCAGGCTATGGCCGGCAACATAAGCAGGCCGCGTGCCCTGGCTCACCGCCTTGTAGTAGTGCAGCGCATTGACTGCATACAGGCACGGCTGCGTGAACTGCGTTTCTTTCAGGCGGTTGTCTGCATCTTCCAGGCACCGCTTGCGCAATGAATAACCCAGAATTGCATCGACTTGGTTCTCGACCGCGGCATATTCACGCACTTCATCAAACAAGCCTTGGCCCATGCCGCGTCTCTGCGATCCCTGGCCAGGAAATACAAAAGCAATCATCGGACTCTCCTCGTATGAATGTGTTGTTGATCTGAATTTGAAAATGATGGCAATTATGGCAATTTTGGCAATTTCCAATTACCCAATCCCGCCCAGTGCCGCCAGGTTCTTGCGCTCCGTCCCATAAGGTGTCAGAATCGCGTGAACCGTCGATCGGCTGGATGTTCCCATGCCATACTTCAGGAATGTGGCCAGAGTACCCGACGGACCAACATCGATGTACCGCCGTGTGCCCTGCTGCTCCAACCGCTGTGTGGTTTCACGGAATCGAATCTGACGGCGTACTACATTCCAGAAATAGCCGCCAGAAAGATCAGAGACAGTGCCCGTCTGCTCGCAGCACACCAGCGGCAACTTGCCCCTCTGGTATTGGATTGACCGCATGAAGGTTTCAAAAGGCACTTTCGCTTCGTTGACCCACTGTGAGTGAAAGGCAAAAGCAACCGGCAAGCGCTGATAATTTATGTTCCGCCTTCTCAAATCGCTTTCGATCTCTGCCAGTTCTCCGCTCCTTGCCGATACCACGAAATGTGAGGAAAAGTTCACGGCCGCTAGCTCGCTCCGCCTGCGAAACAAATCCTCTTCAAACAGCTCTGGAGCAGCCAACACCGCAGTCATGCCTCCGGGCTCGCAACATTCTTCCAGCACGATTGCCTGTCGTATCACTGCGGCCAGAGCATCCTCGACACCAATGAAACCTGCCACCGCCGCGGCCGCAAACGTCCCGAGGCTGGCCCCTAGAACCATGTCCGGCCTTACACCCGCCTGTATCAGCGTCTGCGCCAGTGAATACTCCACCATGAATATCGCAGGATGCGTCAGCAAAGTGCGGTCAAATGAATCCCCCTTGGCGTGCGCATCTGAATAAAGAGTGTCGATCACCGGACTGCCGGAAGACTGCCGCGCAACATCATCGAGCCGGACCATCCACCGGCGGAATGTATCATTGCCGTCATACAACGCCCTCCCCATGTGAAAGTATTGCGACCCCTGCCCCGAAAACATGAATACAGTTTCGACACCCGCCACAAAAAAACGCTCCTGGTCCGGTTACCAAATAAGGTTGAGTCTCAAGATCCCGTCGATGTTCCAATTTTGGCAATTATGGCAATCCAAAATTACCCAATCCGCCTCTCCCACGGAAACACGCCATGCTCCACATACCGCGTAATGGCTTGCAGATTATTTGCGTCGGCGAAAACCTCGAGGTTAGCGGCTACCGCCGGTGATTTCAGCTCCTCCAAGGGCATGGAGATGCGGCTCATGTAGTTCTTGTAGCGTTGAATGGCTGTCTTCGACAACCGCCGCAGCCGCTGCAGATGACGCCGCAGCAAAGCCTCGCTTTGCGGTTCAAGTGCGTCCACCAATCCCCAATCACAAGCCTGTTTGGCCGAAATTGGCTGGGTCATCAGCGTGAGGTAATGGGCTTTCCGGAACCCGATGCGCCGTATCAGGAATGGCAGTACGCATGCTGGATACAACCCAAACAACAATTCCGAAAGGCTGAACTGCGCGGTCTCATCCGCCAGCACGATGTCGCTTGCGGCAACAAACCCCATTCCTCCCGCATTTGCTTTGCCCCGCACATGCGAGACCGTGACATAGGGACCGGTCGCCAGCCGCAACCACAAGTCATACAGCGGCTCCGGAGTGTGATCCTGCTCCTGGCCATTCTTCGATGTGCTGGCAATGGCCTTGAAATCCGCTCCCATACAAAAGACCTCGGGCGAACCGCTCAAGACCACCACAGTCGTTGACTCTTCGCACACAGACAAGACATGATTGCATTCGGCGATGAGTTGCCCGTTGATCGTATTGTTGGCCTCAGGCCGATCCATCTTCAAAAAACAAATCGATTCTTGAAACTCAACCTTAATGGTCTGATAGTTCATAAAAACTCACTACCCTCCGCAGAAAACCCGCCAAACAACTTCGGCAATCATTGGCAATCAAAAATTACCCAATTATCAACTTACCAACTTACCTAATTACCCAATCTAGACGGCTGCCATCTCTGCTTGAGCCTTCTCCGCCTGGGCCATTTCCGCCTTCGCCATCTCCGCCATCACGCCTTGAATACCCTGCATCACCACTGGATCGCTCATCAATGCGCTATAAGGCTTCAGCAGGCTGATGATCTCCAGCCTCAGCTTGTACACGTATTCATCACGCGCGGCCAACTCGGTAAAGGCTGTTCCGAACTTGAGCAACTGCTTGATATTGGGCGGTCTCTCACCCCGGGTGCATGCCTGGGCGAGGTCCGGCAGCGCCGCCATATTCCAGGGACCGGCAATGATCTGATCGCTCTGCTGCAGGAAGGCGCGCGTCAGGCCGTGCCAGTCGCCTTGCGCAGTCTTCAGCAATTCGCGAAACGCCTCTGCTTCCAGGGCGGCCACGCTCATTCCCTGTCCGTAGACCGGATTGAATCGGCAGATCGCATCCGCTACGGGTAGCAATCCTTTGGGGAAAGATGCAAGCTCGCTGAAATGCCGATGGCAGCTTTCGCGGAAAAAATATCCCACGATCTTTCCCAGCATCCTCGCGTTCTTGATCACGTTGTAACACGTCTGTGTGCGCAGATTGCGCGTAAAGTCGACGTAACTTTCGCGGTCGGCGGGCGCCTCATTCTCGCCCTGCCAGGCAAGGCCGCAAATCCAGCGGTTGCCTTCCATCATCGACATCAAGACGCCCTTGAAACCATCCGGCGGCCTGTTGGAGTAGGTAATAAGCATCTTCCAGTCAGGCACATGATCTTCAGGAACATCGAAATATGCAGTTGCATAATGCAAGTCGACACCGATAGTAGTCTCGCGGGGCCTCACGTAACCCATCTCGTCTAACGCCCTGAGCGTAAGTTCACCACCGCCTGAGGCGTCGATCACAAGTTCCGCCGGCAGCGAACGGCCATCTCGCAGCATCACTCCGGTTATCTCTTCGCTTTCGTGTTGCAGCCGCTCGACCGCAGTCTTCTGCTCCCATGAAATATTCGCAATGCTCTGTACCCGGCGCCGCACACACAGTTCCAATAGTGGCCGCGACAATCCATAAGAGCAGAAGCCTGCATCCCGTTGTGGGAAGGGATGGTAGTCCGGCATCTCCACCCGATTGAGCCCAGCTACCAGCGTCACCGCTCCTGCAGCTTTAAAATCATCGACCAGTCCGGGAAGCAATGCCTCCATCGCGCGGCACCCTCCCGCCAATAATCCGTGCGGATGCCGCCCTTGCGGAATTCCCTTGCGTGGTTCCTGATCATCGGATAACGAATCTCGCTCCAGGATCGTCACCCGCTCAAAACAATCCGACAGAGTGCGTGCGAACAGCAATCCACCGATGCCTGCGCCGACAACAATCGCGTGCTTTCTCATTGCATTAGCCATTTTCTCTCTCCGTCAGTTCAACCCCAGATGGCGGGTCGGTTTGGATCGTCTTGATTCTTTAAGTCGAAAAATATTTAAGTTGCCCCATGCTTTGCGTTCTTGGTTAAGCACGCTGCCAGCACATCGCCGTATTGATTCCGCCAAAACCCATACTCAAAGTCAGCGCATTCTCAATAGCATGACCGATTGCCTCGTCGCTTACCCAGTTGAATGTTGGGTCGATGGGGTTTTCCAGGTTGCGCGTTGGATGCAGCCGGCCGGCCTTCATCTGCAGCAAAGTCGCTATCACTTCAACCGTACCCGCCGCGCTCAAGCCGTGGCCGATGAGGGACTTCGTTGCGTTCATGTAGGCTTCCTTCAATCCACATCCATTGAGGGCCTTCAACTCCGTCTCATCGCCGGCAACAGAGCCTGTGCCGTGGGGATTCACATAGTCGATCTGTTCCGGCTGCCAACCGGAAGCTTCGAGCGCGTTTTGAATCGCCTGTGTTTCTCCCTCCAACGAGGGATCAGGATTGCGATTGCCGTCCATCGCGATTCCCCAGCCGCACAGAGCCGCATAAGGCTCTAAGCCCCGGCGCTGGCTCGACTCCCATGACTCGATCACTACTGCTCCGCAGGACTCGCCGAAAATGAAACCATCATGATCACGGTCAAACGGGCGGCACGCGAGCGCCGGCTCGTTCGCATAGCGATCCGAACCCATCGCCCCCACGGCCCGCAGCCCCCGGCACTCCCAGTGCGAGAGATCCATCAAGGCCCCCAGGGCAATACATGCATCGACCTGCCTTGTAAGCACTGCCTGAGCTGCTTGGACAATCGCCAATTGACCGCTGGCCGATGCGCCACCCACCGTGTAAGCTAAACCACGAATCCCAAAATGGGACGTACAGAAACCACATACGTCCGAATCCATAAATGACAACGCGTAGGTTGGCCGCAAAAACATTGTGCGGCCTCGATAGTCTTCGTAAACCTGCGTCAGCTCGCGCTGCTGAATATTCGAACCACCAACGACCAACCCGATGCGGCAAGGATCGAAATCCGACAATCGCGCCTCCGTCCACGCCTCCTGCACTACCGCCAAGGCCGCCCGTGCAGGCAGGGAGGCCGCTCGCAAGGTCTGCTTTGCGATGTCGGGAGAAAACATGATTTCACGAATCTCCGCGCCGATATAAGCAGACTCTAGCTGGCGGCCCGGTCGCTGCATAAACTCGAAGGCAGTTTTTCCATCGAGTAGGGCAGTAGCAAATACATCCTTGCCTTGCCCAATGGCTGAAATGACCCCTATCCCGGTAACCACCGGTCTAGACGCCGTTGAATTTTTTCTAGTCGTCATCAAGGTATTGACAGATCTCGGAAAGCTGCATGAAGAATGAGGATCAAAGCCCCGGAGGGGCGACCAGAAGTTAGCCCAGGGTGGAGCGCAGCTAAACCCTGGGAATATTGAAGATTTGAGTACAAGCCCGGAGGGGCGGCACCTATTTTGTTTTTGGAAAACGGACTTCGATTCTATGCCGGACTTAACTTCTGCAAAAACAATTCCGCTAACTCGCCGATGTTCTTTGGTCCAAATAGTTCCACGCGTGCAACAGACAACCCCAGTGAATCCTGCACCATCATCGCGATTTCCGCGCGATCCACCGAATTGGCCCCCAGGTCCACCAGCCGGTCGGCATCCACGAACTGATGCTGTTCAAGCCCCGGCAATATCTCCCGCGTGTGCTGCGCAATCAACTCAAGCAATTTTGTCTTTGTCATAAAAGCTCTCAACTGTGTTAGGTCGATTTTTAGATCAGTGGTCTCAGTGGAATCAGTGGTAAGAACTTAATCTTCCCTCAACAACATCAAAGGATCAATCGACAGCGCGCGCCGTGCCGGAATCCACGTTCCTATAAGACCCAGGAACGACATGGCCAGCACAACCCCTGCTAATACCAATGGATCGCGAGCGCTCGCGTGATATACGATGGCGGACAACACTTGGCTGGCCAGAATTCCCAGCAACAATCCCGCTCCAGAACCAAATGCCAGCACTCGGATGGCCCGGCCCAACGCTGCCTGTGTCACCTGTCTCCGTTGTGCTCCCAGGGCAATGCGAATTCCCAGCTCCCGGCGCCGCTTGCTGACCGTGTACGCGGCAATTCCAAAGATGCCGGTTATCGAGAGCATTGCACCCATGATGCCCAGCACACCGAGCGACACTGCTGCTAAACGCGAAGGAAACATCATCAAGTCCATTCCCTGGCTCCACGTTTCGGTGAAACTGGGCAGCCCTGCATCCAGCTCGCGCAATTTGCTTCGGATGGCCGCTCCCATGATCTGAGGTTGGCTGTTCGAGCGCACCACCAGCCACGACTCGCTTGTCCCGGATTGCAGCAGTGGACGGAACATCACTGGCTGTTGGTCTTCAGTAAGGAAGGCGTACTTACCGTCTTCTACAATCCCCACCACTTGCACCCGTATTCCGTCGCGCGTCCGGAAATAGCGGCCCACTGCATTGTTCGCTGAGCCAAAGATGCGGTTGCCAAACTCCCGGTTCACCACTGCCACTTGAGGCGAATTTACATCGTCATGCCAGGTCAGTGCCCGGCCCGCCAGCAAGGCTGTTCCCGCCGCCTGAAAATATCCTGGGGATATGTTGTAGATGCCGGCAGTCGCCACCGCATTGGACGGCCTCAAATCGGACGTTTCCTCCCTGAACACCAAGGCATCCTTGGCTTCTCCAGTCAACGGAGGCCAGTTAATCAAGCCCGCAGACGTTACGCCGGGAATCGTCTCCATCGCATCGATCATGCGCCTCTGCATCGCCGGCACGTTCTCTCCCGTGTAGCCCGCCATGCTCAGGTTAGTATCCACCAGCATCGCATTCTGCGGTTCGAACCCGAAGTTGGTGTGCATCGAACGCACCAGCCCACGCACCGCAACCATCGACGAAGTGACCAGCACTGCGCAAATTCCGATTTGCGCCACCACCAACAGGTCGCGCATCGCAAACCGCCGCCGTGATGCGGCACTGGCTCCCGATTTCACAATCTCATACGAGTTCGTACGCAGCACCTGGCGTACTGGCACCGCGCCGAACAGGAATCCGCTGGCGATTGTCAGCAGCAGCGCCACTCCATAGACGTACACGTCCGGCTGCACCGGAATGTTGAGTGGAAATTGCGGAAATGGCTGCCACAACTTCAGCATCCGCAATATCACGATGCTGCCTGCAAGGCCCACGGCCCCTCCCATCAGCGATATCAACATCGCTTCGGTGAAGAGCTGTCTTAAGATCCGTTTGCGGCTCGATCCCAGCGCCAATCGCAGGGCAACCTCTCGAGAACGGTCGGAGGCGCGCGCTGCGAACAGGCTACCCAGGTTCGCGCAGGCCGCCAGCAGAATCAAACCTGCCAGCAGCATCAATGCCGTAACAAATGCTTTGATTGGACGCCCCATCGCATCGCCATAAAGCGCTGGACGCCCCATGCCGAAGTTCATTGGCGCGTGATCTTGGGGATAGGTCTTAAGCAGGTATGCCCAAATTGAATTGATATCGGCGGCCGCCTGTGCCGGAGTAACGCCCGGCTTCAAGTGTCCCATCGTCATGTAAACCCACGGAACCCCGCGCGCGTTCAAGGCGCTCGTCCCCTCCACCTGCTCCTGGTTCACCATCGGCAGGAAGACATCGGGAGCGAAAACCAATAAAGTCCCGTGGAACTCAGGCGGCGCCACCCCGATGATAGTAAAAGGATGCTTGTTCAACTGCACCGTTCGACCTACCACGCTGCGGTCATCTTTGAAGTGGTTCTTCCAATAGGCATAGCTGAGCACCAGGTAAGGCGCGCTGTTCGGACCATGCTCATCGGTATCGTGGAAGAAACGGCCCAGATAAGGCTTGATGCCGATTACGTCGAAGTAGTTCCCGCTCGCTTCCACCACCCACACGCGCGCCGGCTCGTTGCCAACGTCCAACCCAGCCTGCGAAAGCGTATACGCTGCCAGTCCGTCAAAACTTTGGTTGCGGTCCCGCATGTCAAGGTAGTCGGGATACGACTGCCGCGCGGTAAAGTCGCTGAGCCTCTCAATTCCATAAAAGCTGTCCGGATCGGGCACATTGAGTGGCCGCAGGATCAGCGCGTTCAATACCCCAAACACCACGGCATTGGCTCCGATGCCAAGCGCCAGCGTCACGATCGCCGCAAGTGTAAATGCAGGAGATTTACGCAATAAGCGAAGGCTAACGCGCACATCCTGTCCTAGGAATTTCATAGTTCCTCCAGATTTCTAAACAAAAATCAAACCACCACCACAACCTCGGGCTCCGAAACGCACGACGTCCGATCCACCGGCTCGATGTCTTGCAGCTCCACCTCTACTGTCACGCTCTTCATGATCATCTCCAGCGTGAGCACCACGCGGAAATGGTTTTTCCTGCGGACCAATATGCCTTCCATGCCGGCCATCATCCCCGACCGAATACGTACCTTCGTGCCCACTGCGAGATCGGGATATGGCTCGATCTTTCCTTGACGCAACCCTTCCCGAAGCCAATGGATGTAAGAATCAGGAACCGGCATGGGCTGCGCCCCGCAGCCCACGATCGATATCACCCCCGGAACTTTCAGCACTGGCGACCGTCCATAGCAGCCAATCCGCACGAAAATGTAGCTTGAGAACAAGGGCAGTTGCAGCATCCCTTTCGAGCCGTCTTTCCATTCACGCTTTTTCTCGTACATAGGAAGAAAATGCTCAATTTGCCGGAGGCCAAAGTGCGTCTCGACCTTCTTCTCGTGCCGCGGCACCGTAAGCACGGCAAACCAGTTCTTTGCATTCGAACTATCCGACTCTACATAAGGACCTGCAACGCTATTGCTCATTTGATTTTTCTCCTCACGCGCTGAATACAGCTCCGCTTTTCTCACTTGGAAAAACTTGCTCATGGTTCCCAAGCAATGCTCCCGGCCCTACCTAAAATCTTCCTCCCGAACAAGGCCAGATTTAGGAATCATTAATAGCAATATCTATCGTGTGTACGAACCTGTCTGTTCAAAATTGCTCGCTCACAAGAAAAATTCCCAGTTGGTAAACAAGAAAACTGTTCGGGCAGAGAAAAGGATCGCTGAATTACAAATTAGAAATTGAAAATTACCTTCCTATCCCTTCAAAAGCACATCGAATAGCGACCGGTGGACCTGCACTCCTCCACTGTGGCCATTCTTCTGGAGGTACCCCAACTTCCGAAATCGGTTCATCAAAGAATTTACGCGCGAGCGGCTGCTTCCGATCATCTCCGCAAGCGTCTCCTGGGTGGTATGCGCTGTGCTGGCTTCGCTTCCATAATGGAGTTGTGCCAGCCACAAGAGAGTGCGCGCCAGCCGTTGCTCGCTGGAATTGAAGAGTTGCTCAACCATGTCTGCGTGCATCACCACGCAGCGCTTCAAAAGGAACGACTGAAAGAGATGGCCAAACGCCTTGTCCTCGGCCAACGCGTGCATCATCGCTTTGCTGTCGATCTTAAGGACCGTGCATGGCTGGATGGCGGCTGCTGTACCCATGCGTCTCGGCTGGTCTGATGCAATGCATTCCTCGCCCACAAACCCGCCCTCGCCCCGCAAACCCAACGTCGCCTCTCGCCCATGGCGTGATCTGACGGAGATCTTGATCCGCCCTTTTTGAATATAGAAAACACTGTCCGCAGGTTCGCCCTGGCGGAAAATGACTTTTCCCTTTGACACATGTAGAACCATCTTGCCTGGCCCTGCACCCGCGAGATACTTGTAGACAGGTTCAGCGGTCATGCTCTTCGTGTATGTCGTTCCCTTTGTGGTTACCATGTCCGTTATCTGAAGAAAATGTGGCACAGCCGCCCCCGGCTGTGTTGATGAACTATCGATCATCGAACCAAAGCTCCGCTTTTCTCACTTGGAAAACGCTTTTCGCAAGAGGGAGCTTTAGGCCAACTAACTACGGAAAACATCAACGTACAACTACTATGGATAAGTTGCCCGGAATCCATAAACCTGTCTGTTCAATACTGCTCACGGACAAAACAATATTTTTATTTCGGCAAAAACTTTGGAGCGCAGCCGTCTCGGCTGCCGTGTAAATCAGCGCTGATCCGTTTTCATTAGAGTCATCAGCGTTGAGTTTTGGAAAAAAATGGGCTTTCATCCCTCGCGGACTGTTTCTGCCGCAAGCTCTGAAAGCCCTGGTTCCAACTTCTTCCTTGCTTCATTCTGCTCACTCTGCGGTGAGCTTTGATTATTGCTGGTCAGCAAGCTGCTGCACGAGCTGATCCACTTTGGGTGTTCCCCATCCTGTCGCCAGGTCCCAGCCTCGCATCGCTGTATAGCCAGCCACTCCGGCAAAGGGAAAGGCATTGCTGCCAAACGTGATGTCACGGAACGATTGCGCCCCGTCATCTCTGCCCGCTATTGAGTAAAGTTTAGGATTCAAGAAACCCAGGGGATGGCCGGCAAATTGATTGGCAATAGCAACGATGCCCGCCCACTGCGGAGTGCCCACGCTGGTGCCGCTCGCCGTGTAGTAACCATTGAGTGCCGGAATTGGAAAGAATCCGGCATAGAACAAAGTAGGCGTAAGCATGTCGGCATTGAAAGCCACGTCGGGTATGCCGCGATGGTTATTGAGTGTTTGCTGTACGGATTGCGATAACCGGAATTGGTACTCTGGTTCCGTGAACTGTTGGCTTACTCCGCCACCGCTTGCTGTTCCGAATACTGCATTTCCGAGTAGCCCGGTATAGAACGTGATTCCGGCGTTATTCCAGACCGTTTCATGCTGGTAGCTGCCGGTCGCGTCAACATACAGAGTAGTGCCGCCAACAGCTGTAACCAGCGGCGACGATGCCGGGAACACCACAGTTGGGAAAGGAAAATATTCTCCCGGATTAAGCGTTGGATTGGTGCTGCCGAAATCGCCCGAGGCGGCCAGCACGGTTACGTGCTCCCGCGCGGCGCGTTCATAAAAAGCCTGAAAATCGTTGAAGACCTGCTGCCCCTCCGGCGTGAACAAGTTGTTCTCGGTGGTGCTCCAGCTTTGGGAAATGATGTTGCCCAGGTGATGATCCAAGGCATATTTTTCCAGCGCAAGAAATTCTGGCATACCCTGCACTCCTTGGGTTTCCGAAACGGGACTGGTCAACAGCACGATGCTGGCTCCCGGCGCTGTGGCATGTGCCCACTCGACATCCAATGTTGCCTCAAATGCCCAGCCCAATTGATCGAGGTTGGTCGGATCGAATGGCACTGTCCCCAAAGGCGCCAGCACCCTGAATGAAGGCGGATCCGGTATGCCATAGGCCGCATCAAAATGTTTCAAGTCATCCGCGATCGTGGGGCTGCCAAACGAATCGATGATCACGATGGTTTGCCCGGTTCCGTTGAACCCGGCCTCGAGCAGCGAATTCATGCGGTATGCTTTACGAATCTGCTGCGGGCTGTAACATGGAATACCAAGATTCTGGAGACAGTCGTTGTAATTAGGTGGCGTTGCCGAAGGTAAGACCAGGCTTAGCCCAGTCACCTTTGTTACTTTGGAAAGAAAGCCAGGTCCTGCCTTCCCGGATGGCACGGGAGGACTCGATTGAGCCTGGGTGATTAATGCAGTGGAAAACAACACGAAGAGCATGCAAAGCATTGCTCGTATCCTCATGAGAGACTCCTTTCGTCGTCAAAGTTTCTGAGTTGCAAACTTGCTGCCTCTTCGCCGTCACGGTCTCAAAAACCGAACTGAGAATTTTTTGAGGCGCATGGTCTTGCAAGAGTCCTCATGCTAACCACCTGTGGCCGAATGTGCTGTTCAATATTGCTCAAAGTCGAAGAAAAACTTCAAAATCTTTGCCGTCTGCGGTAATTTATCTAATACTTCCTGGTTTTTGGAATTACCTATTTTGATACTTCATATAATTCCTAAATTGGGAATTGATATAGATATCTATCCCTACTCCTTCAGAAGTACCTCAAAAAGCGAACGATGGACCCTCACGCCGCCATTATGGCCGTTGTATTGGATATATCCCATCTCGCGGAAGCGGTTCATAAAGAAACTGACCCGCGAACGAGTTGTTCCTATCATCTCAGCCAGCGTCTCCTGGGTTGTGTCGGGTGTGTCGGCCTCAGCTTCGCCATCGAGTTGGGCCAGCAACAACAGAGTGCGCGCCAGCCGTTTTTCGCTCGAATTAAAGAGATGGTCAATCAAGTCAGCCTGCATCAGCACGCAACGGGTCAATAGAAAAGACTGAAACATGTGGCCAAGCGACTTGTCTTCAGCCAGCGCCTGCGCCATTTCCTTGTTGTCGATCCTGAGGACCGTACATGGCTGGATGGCCGTGGCTGTAGCCAAACGCAGCGGCTGCGATGCCGCGATGCACTCTTCGCCGATAAAACCACCTTGGTTCTGCAAAGCCAGGGTCGCCTCTTTTCCTTGGGGAGAGGTCACACTGATCTTGACTCGTCCTTTTTGTACATAAAAAACGCAGTCCGCAGGATCACCTTGGCTGAAAATAACTTTCCCTTTCGGCACATGCAGAACTGTCTTCCGCAGGCCTCCTGTCTCCAGGTAGTCGTGGACAGGTTCTGCCTTCATGCGGTTCCCGGATGCCACAACTCTTGCGGCTACCATGTCCCCTCCTTTGGAAAAATCCATACATCAATTCCTGATCCGCTCCTGACTTTTCCTCTTCACTTAGGGGACAGAAGAACGATCGGAGCGAAACTACATTTGACAAACTGTTATTGTTTTTCGCGAAAACTGAAGTGATTGTGGTAACCGAAATGCCGTTCCCTTGAAGTGGGCGATCACCTTGGAAAACGATGATCCAAAGCCCCGGCAGAGCCTGTTCTGAGGCAAGGCCGAAGGGCTTGGTTTGAGCAAAGGGAAGAAAGGAGGGCACTTCCAAAAATCTAAAGAGCACTGGATATCAAGACTTTAGCTCTTGAAAGTGTCGAATATTGCTTATTTTAAGGATTTACGCTTAGGAGAAAGACTGCCGTCTTTAGGATCACTCTTTCGAAGATCCAGAAAGTTGATTGGATTTAAATCGGAACATGGATATAGTAACCCGCCATCGTCCAATGTCAAGAAAAATGAGGTTCAGAAATTTGAACAATTGATAAGTTTTTACAAATCCTACTGCCTGGTCACCCTAATCACATTGTCATCCGGCCGCAAGTCAATGAGTTTATTCAACGGATCGATACCAGCTTGAGCTGGAAGTTTATCGACCACCAGGTTCAACTCGGCATTGGAGCTGTCGAACTTGCGTTTTTGGAGATAAAGATAGTTGCCGGCTTTGTCCAGAACGCCGATATCGACCCAATCATTGACCGGCGCTGCGTGCTCCTGGCCATGTCCGTCGGCGCGGCTCTTGTGAAATTCCACCGAAAGATGTACTTGGTACTTGCCGTCAGCCTGCTTCGTATAGGTGGCCGACTTCGCACGGCTGTCATAGATCGTGATGTTTTCAAACAGGTCATCGAACAGATACTGAAAATCCGGCGGGGTGACCTTGCGCAGATAACCGATAAGATCGGTCGAAACCGGATAAGGAGGCCCCTTAAAGGCATAAGCTCTTATGAACTCCGATAACGCCTGATTGACCTTGTCTTCTCCGATGTAATCCTGCAAGGCATACATTACCAGTGAGCCTTTGTTGTAGTGGATGTAGCCCTGGTTGGGCTCCACGCGGTAGAGGGGCTTCTCTTCGTTGCGTTCGATGGCCCGTCCTTGCAGGTATACCGCCAGTTCGCGGTGCAGAAACTTTTTGATCGACTCGGGTCCATAGTGGTGCTTCATCACCATCAAGGCGCTGTATTGGGCCAGAGTTTCAACCATGGAGGTCGCGCCTTCCACATTGGCGCTGATCTCCTGGTGCGCCCACCATTGGTGACCAACTTCATGCGCCGTTACGTAATAGGGCAGATCGACAGCCTCTTTGTCCTTGTCATCGATACGAGCAATAAAACCGATGCTTTCGGCAAAGGGAACCGTATTGGCCAGTGATTGTGCGAACGTTCGATAGCGCGGGAACTCGATGATGCGCAACTGGTGGAATTGGAATGGATTGAAATTGGTGCTGCAATATTCGAGCGTGTCTTTCATCCCGCGTTTCATGCGATCCAGGTTGTATTCATGTCCGGGATGGTAGTAGATCTCCAGGCTCACGTCTTTCCAACGGTCTCGCTGCACCTGATAGCGTCCTGAGTTCACCGAGAAAAAGCCAAGAATAGGAGCATCGGTCTTATATTGGAAGTACCGCCTTCCGTTTTCGACCCACTCTTTTTGCAGATACCCTGGAATGATCGCGACCTGGTCGGGACTGGTGCTGACCGTCGCATCCAGGTTGATCCAGTCTGATTCCCGCGTGACATAGTTGGTCTGGCGGGCGGTCACGTCCTCGAGCTTAGGCAGCCGCTTGGTTTTTTCCAGCCCATGCCGATGGCGGGTGCTGTCGTCGCCCAACTCGGCTCCTTCCACATAGCCGATATGCGGAAGATAACTGCTATCGATGAACGTGCCATTTTCGACCATTTGGTTGTTCGGCCCGGCATTCACAAATCCCGGATTCTCAAACTTCAGCGCAAACTCCAGTGCAATGCGCCCATGAGGCGCCAATGGAGTAGCCAGGCGATACATGTAAAAACCCAGTTTGGGTTCTTCGATAACTGCCGTTTGCCCACCGCCGAAACTCAGCTTTTGGACTTCCAGCTTCGAACGCGAACCATCAATGGATAAGGCTATACGCTCGATGTTGTCCGAGGTCTTGTTCTCCACCCAGATCGTTCCCCGAATCGATGCGGCCCGGAGCTCCGGATACAGATCGATCTGCGTGTTGATATCAGTGATGCGCGGCTGTGGCATCTTTTCATATTGCTTGAACCGCTTTTCATATTGAGCCTGGATTTCGTCCCGCTCAAAAGGGCTGCGATATGTATTCAGGACATTGGTGTTGTAGAAAATATAACCGCCACAGCCAAGGAAAAGGAGAGCCGAAGCGGCAAGTCCCAAACGTATTGGCGCCGACAGCCGCGAAAATGCAAGTTGCGTGCGCTGCCGCCGTCCGGTCTCCGTACCACGAACCCAAAAAAGGTTGGTGACCACTGCCAGCAAGATAGCGGCTGCTCCCCAATAAAGGTGAAACCACAGCACCGGCTTCACAAAATGCCCATAGGTATTCATATCGGAATAGGTAGGCGCAGGAGACCTGCCCAGCCGGTACAGGAAGTGCTGGAAACCCATCAGTGGAAGGGCAAGGATGGCGGCCACGTAATACAGAACCATCACGAAATGTCCGACATACTTCTGATTGACAATCGTGTGGACCACCAACGCCAGCACGCACAGAATCCAATAGCTGGTCAATTGAACCAGAACGAGTTCCTTGAAGTAGTGGCCGAACTCGAAATGATGGTAGCCATAGATAAGCTGAACTGTAAGGCTCGCGATCATCGATACTGCCATTACTGGAACAGTCACCAGCATGAGGGTGAGTAGCTTAGAGGCAAATAAAACCCAGCCCTTGACCGGAAGCGCATCCACGATCTGGCTCAGTTGTGCATCTCTTTCCCGCCATACCAGTTCGCCCGAGATAAAGGTGATGATAATCAGGAAAACTAAGGCAAACGTTCCAGTGGACAGTTCCAGCACGCGATAGGTCACGGGATAGACCGGCGTAGAGAAAGGGTTGTTACCTTCGATCGAAAGGATCAGCGCAAAGGCAAAACCGGCAAAAAGGATCACCATGAAGACAACATTTTTTACCGTCTCCACGAACTGGAGTCGAATCAAGGAGAGAAGCTGCCGAAAAGATGCGCCAAACGAAAAAATGGGATGAGCGACTGGGAGGCTGAGTGCAACTGGCGCTATTTCAGCCGTCTCGGCCCGGCCACGCTTACTCTTGGGCGCATGGTGAGCAAAATTGAATTTGAAATAAGTGAAGAGGAAAATCCCAAGGCTGACCCCCATCCAAACAATCCGGTTCACTAGTACAAGCCCCACAAGTGGAATAAGTTGGGTATTGCGCTCGAAAGGAGTCCAGTAGTGAGTGGTTCGATCGACCGAAGCAATTCCAAAGGGATCAGCCAGGGAAAGCAACGAACTCCTCGTCGGGTTGGCCAGAAGATCCCCTACCAGTAGATATCCGATGAACAACAACACGCCGCCGGCATAGACGGGAAGCATTTTCTTGCCCACCGCCGCGAGCGCAAAAAAGATTGCTGTAACGAAAATCAGGTTGGGCAGCACGATCGTTACAAAGGGCATGATGTAGGCAACGAGCCTGTCCGGCCCCCGGCGTGTCGCGTCCAGGAATGGCATGTGACTGCCCAGCCACGCGCCCACTCCTATTCCAGCAAAAATAAAACACTGCACCGCGACGCTCCCCAGGAAACGGCCCGTCAGATATTGGCGTTTGTTGATGGGCAGCGTGTAGAAGAATGCCGTACAGTTGTTGTCAATGTCCTGGTAGGTCGCCTGCCCGGCAAGCGCAGCGGTAATGATCACGCCAAACACATTCAGGATTGAGATAAGCGTATTCAATGAATACGGCGAGTTGACGAAAACCTTGCCCCCGGTGCCGAAATCCAGTGACACGCCGGGAATCGCACCCCCGCCAATCAGCATGAACAAGAAAGCAAATGCCAACAGCACAAAAAAATAAAGATAGGTGGAGACGCGGCGTAGCCGCTGGCGAAGCTCAAATAGCGCGATTGTGATGGTCATCTTCATTCCCCTAAACGGCAACTGCCGCGGGTTGTTGGACAAAACCTTTAATCGTGGCAAAGTACAGATCTTCCAGATCAGGCGTGACCGGTTCGAAGCCGGTTCCCGGAGACTCCTCGCTGACCACGTGCACCAATGTGCTCCCCGCAAATCGTCGCGTGAGAGTCACCCGAAGCCGGCTTTGATAATCCTGAAGTGTGGATTCGTCAATCGATTTCTTCCAGACCCTATTCTTAAGCAACAGGATCAGCTGGGCTGGGTCGCCTGTGAGCAGCACCCGCCCTTCATGAATGATGGCCATTTGCCGGCAAAGGTCGCTGACATCGGCGACGATGTGCGTAGAAAGAATCACGATGATGTTTTCCCCGATCGCGCTCAACAGGTTATGGAAGCGTACCCGCTCTTCCGGATCAAGCCCGGCGGTAGGCTCATCCACAATGATCAATCTCGGATTGCCCAGCAATGCCTGCGCAATGCCAAAACGCTGTTTCATGCCTCCCGAAAAACTGCCTAGCGCCTTCTTGCGGTGCTCAAACAGATTCGTCTGTTGCAGCAGGGCAAGCACCGTGTCCCGCCGCTCCCTGGCATTGCCGATTCCCTTCAGGGCGGCAAAATGGGAAAGCAGATCTTCCGCCGAAACTTTCGGATAGACGCCAAACTCCTGCGGCAGATATCCCAACACCTTGCGGACTTCATCTTTCTGCCTCAGCACATCGAGGCTGCCCAGAGTGGCCGTGCCGTGGTCAGCCTCTTGGAGTGTGGCCAAAGTGCGCATCAGCGTCGACTTCCCCGCGCCGTTGGGGCCCAGCAAGCCAAACATGCCGAGCGGGATAGTCAGCGAAACGTCCTGCAATGCCTGGGTGCCGTTCGCGTATCGCTTTGAGAGGTTCGCTATTCGCAGTTCCATTGGGTTCTCCGCGGGAAATTAGATTGAGGAGTGGTTGAACTTGATTATAGGGCAGATCGTTGTGGCGGGGGCAACAACCAAACGAGTTTTTACAGTTTAGTCAGATGGAGATTGATCTAGTCCCAATCTGACGAAACCCCAAACGTTCTGTCATCCTGAGCGGAGCGCCTGACCTGTGCTTCCTAAACTCAGATCTATGGCGCGAAGTCGAAGGAACCCCGTGATGCTTATTTTGTAAAAACTGATTCAGGGAGTTCTCACCACACACTCTCATTCACACTGCCTGATGCTCGCTACTACTTTGGTTCCAGCTTGATCCTCTTCGCCAGTTGCTCATCAGCTTCTTTGATGGATTGCCTTCGGAACAGGAGATCTTTGCCCCAGCCTTCCGATAAATCTTTCCATCGGGGATTCTTGCTTTCGATCAACGCAATCTTTTTGGAACGCCTCCAGCCCTTTAATTGCTTTTCACGGCCAATAGCTCGATGAACCCAATCGTAGCTCTCGTAATAAACCAGCCGGTCACAGTGATAACGCTTCGAAAAGCCATCAATTTCGCCGGCCTTATGCTGCCTGACTCGGACACCCAGGTCATTCGTCATTCCAACATAGAGCGTGCCACTGGCGCTGGCTATGACGTAGACCCAGTATTCGTGGTCTTTCGGCACTCTCGTTGAAACTCCCTGACGCTTCACGGTCACCCGAGTCACTTCGGGGTCCTTCGACTGCGCCCTCCCTCCTACGTCGGTCGGTCTTGCTCAGGATGACAGGAGGTAGGATAGCGCAAGTGCGTCGCTATCATTGCAAATAATGCCATGCGCACGCCCGCATATAATTAGAGCTTCTGAATGAACCCGCAAATTCTGAAAGCCCAGTCATCCCCTCAAGTCCGACCTCTCGACACCCCTGTCGGAAAGAATAGGCTGTTCATTTTTCTGATTGTGCTCGCTTGGCTGATCATCTATGTTGGCAGCCTCTCCCAACCGCCGTTACTCGATGACGCTGATACCGTTCACGCCGAGGCCGCGCGCGAGATGGTTGTCACTCACGATTGGGTTACGCTCCATATCAACAACGGCTTCCGCTATCTCGAAAAGGCCCCATTGATGTATTGGCTGGTCGCCTCCAGCTTCAAGATCTTTGGTGTTCATGAATGGTCCGCCCGTCTGCCGATTGCCTTGGGCGTCCTGGCTTTGCTCCTGGTCGTATACCGTTTAGGACGGCGCATCTACGGCGAAGAAGGAGGACTTTATTCGGCGCTCGTTCTGGCCACAGGGTTTGGACCTTTCATCTTCACCCGCATTCTGATTCCAGACATGATGGTTGCGCTATGGCTGGCCTTGGGCTTTGATTTCTTCCTGACAACTTTGGAGCAGGAAAAACCTTCGCGTTGGTCTTGCTGGGGCCTTGCCGCAACCATGGCCCTCAGTGTGCTCAGCAAGGGTTTGATCGGGCTGGTCTTCCCCATTGGCGCCATCCTTATATATATGGCAATGACGGGTAATCTGCGCCAACTCCTCAAGCTGAGGCTTGTTTCAAGCTTCCTTGTTTTCCTCATCATTGCCGCGCCCTGGCATCTGCTGGCTGGCATCCGAAATCCCGCCCAGGGAGAAACTAGAGGGTTTTTTTGGTTTTATTTTGTCAATGAACACTTTCTCCGCTACTTGAACAAACGTATCCCCAGGGACTACGACACATTTCCACTAGCGCTCTTTTGGGGATTGATGCTGCTTTGGCTCATGCCCTGGACAGTATTCCTGGTACAGGCCTTAGGCGAAATCCCTCGCAGAATCTCTAACTGGCGTGCCGGACTTACGCTCCGGCAGCGCGGCACATTGCTATTCGCGCTATGGCTGTTTCTGGTGCTCCTGTTCTTCAGTTTTTCGAGCCGCCAGGAGTATTACGTCCTGCCAGGATTGCCGGGCCTTGCGCTGCTCATGGGTGGATGGCTTGCGCGCGAAACCGCTTCTGAGACTTCGAGCCGTGCACGGCGCTTTGGACGGATCTCCTCGGTTGTCCTCATGGCCATCGGCGTTGTGGCCTGTGTCTTTGCGGTCGGTTTAGCGGTGGAGTCCCAGTCGCCGCCACCGAACTACGACATTGCCGAGTTGCTCAAGAAAAATCCCGATGCCTACAAACTCTCGTTTGGCCATTTCCTCGATCTCACTCCGCAGGCCATGGGAGCATTCAAAGTCCCATTGCTGGTGACCGGAATTGCCTTCGCTCTTGGTACGATCCTCAACTGGTGGCTGCGCCGCTCCAACCGCACCTTTCCTGCGAACCTGGTTCTGGCGGCCATGATGGTGGTGCTACTCCATGAAGCCCATACCGGTTTGGTTGTATTTTCGCCGGTACTCTCGTCCAAGGTGCTGGCAGATGCCATTGAGAAAAACTGGAAACCAGGAGACATCATCGAAGACAACGGTGATTACGAAGCTGCCTCCAGCGTGAACTTCTACACTCATCGCCAGATGAGGATTTTGAACGGACGCCGAAACAATATCTGGTATGGATCGACTTTCCCGGACGCACCCCGGATTTTTGATGACGATCAATCGTTTGAAAACCTTTGGCGTAGCCACCGCCGCATCTTTTTCTGGACCGAGGAAGACGCAATTCCCGCTTACATCAAGAGCGCAGGCTATTGTGAGCTGGCCAAATGGGGAGGCAAGTTTGTTCTCACCAATGAACCGGCGCTCTGCCAGAGCCGGATTCAACCTCATTGACCAGGCTCCAGTTGATTAGTAGTTGATTTGTACCAAGCCCCGAAGCGAGACCGAGTGCTCTGACCGCATGATTTTTGGATAATGCCAGCCAGCGAAGCTGGCGCTATTCTTCTAGCCCACAACGCAAGTTGTGGGTAAAAGAAACAGAATGGAAGCAGAGCTGGCGAAGCCAGCGGTATAAGCTGTACGTCATTCCCATTTTCACCCGGTCGGAGCACTAGAAGCTCCGCCCTTCGCAGCTTTCTAAGTCCCGCGCGAGCGGGACGGGTTGACAAATAGCCCACTACGGAGTTCGGCGCAGCCGAACATAGTGGTGGGTATACGTAAAGTTCTAACAAGAGTCCCGCTTTAGCGGGACGACTGAGATTTTGCGGTTGGACTAAGCGGGGGTTTTTGTCCTAAATGATCTCGATGGCAACTTGCTCGAAAGCAACCTGATATCAATTCTTACGCTTAGGAGCCGGAAATAAATAAAGGTATCAACCCGAGCTTTTATGGGGCTTTCGACCAAGCGATCCAGGCTCAGCAGCACACTACAGGTTTGAACGGTGATGCTACCTTTATTTGTTTACGCTGTCTTATGCCTTCGACAGCCCCACGAATCTGACTGATGCTAGCGGGAACTGTCCGTACTGTCCACTTCCGGAAGCTCCTCCAGTTGCACCAGGTCCGGCCGCAGTCGGAGTAACCGCAGGAACCGGCGCCGGATTGGCCATCGGCATTGGCGAAACTAGTATACGAAGGAACGCGCCTATGGCCTGATTGTCTTTACCGACGCCGGTGACGAACTGAGAGAACTCCCGGAGGGTTGGCAGAGCATTCTCGATGCGCGGAACTATTTGTTGATCGCCCCGCAGAATGCCGGAAACGGGCAATACCCGAACCGTCGATTAGGTTTGGCCGTGTTGGGCGCCTTGGAGATGATGCAGCATTATCGAATCGATCCCAATCGAGTGTACGCCGCCGGGTTCTCAGGAGGGGCCCGCATGTCCAGCATGCTTGGTTTCTATCAGAACGATATTTTTCGTGGGACGATTCAGAACTGTGGGACGGATTTTTACCGGGCTGTCCCCCAGGTAGCGGCAACATCCACTCTGGATACTGCCAGCCAGCCCTATGGCCTCCTTGGCACAGACCTGACGCCCGCTGAGCTTGCAGCCGCCAAGCAAGTGCGTTTCGCTTTGATCACCGGCACCCGCGACTTCCGGCGCGGGAACATTCTCGACATTTTCAATGGCGGCTTCGCTCACGATGGCTTTCAGGCAAAACTTTTCGACGTGCGTGGGATGGGGCACGACGTTGCCGATGGCAAGACCCTATCGGCTGTCCTTGATTTCCTCGAAGGCGCTCGTGCCAGGTGATATTCAGCGGTTGCCGTCGCGTTGTGCTGAGCGCGAGCATTCAAGAGCAGTCCTGTCCATTCGTCCACGTGGTCCACGATTAGGGTCTCGAAGAATAATTGCTGCGATGGCGAGAGCGGTTGCCCTACCAATGAACTGATACTTTGCCGGGTCCGGGTTCAGCATCATTAACCAACTCCGGTTGCGCAGCATGAACAGGATGTATTTTGCCATTCTCCAATATGAAAACCTCGCCACGCCAGTGAACCTGGCGTCCAGCGAAGCTCGCAAACCAGACCCAAAAGGCCACCAGGTCGCGCAGAGGCACCAGCCCGAGCCGGCAAACAGTGAACGGATCATGAACGACCCGCACTCCAACCTGAAAAGCAACTGCGGCTCTTAGTAAAGTAGCCATGCCCAGCACGATCCATGACCACCAGGCCCCGGCTGATAGCAGGACCGAGATGATCGCCCACGGCAGACCGAAAGTCAGCAGGATGCCAACATAACCGCGCCGCCTTGAATCACGGGTGCTGCGCGCCCAACGCATTTGGTGTTCAAAGAATTGCCGGAAACTGTAAGCAGGCAGATGGGTTTCCACCACCAAGTCAACTAATACAACTTCGAAGCCCGCCTTCGAGATCCGGTTTCCCGCCTCGAAATCATCGGCGAGGTAATCGACCATCGGCTCCAGGCCGCCGATGGCGTTGAGCGCAGTGCGGCTCATGGCGAGCGTCGAGCCTAAAGCGAAGTGGATTCCATTTTCAATCTGTCGCGCTGCCAGTACGCCTGCAAAGAAATCCGTACTGATGCCGATCGATTCCAGCTTTGACCCCAGCGTCGGAGCGGCGATCCCATTGTAGGGACAGGTGACCATGCCAACCTGCGACCGGCTGAAAGGCGCCATTACGCGGCGAAGATAATCCGGGGGGACGTAGATATCGCTATCGTTGATGATGATGTGGTCGAATCGCGCATGAGGCAGCATCTGCACCAGGTTGCTGGTCTTGCGATTGTTGCCCAGAACCTCGGGACAAATCACCAGCCTGATCCGGCAACTGGGAAACTCGCGCATAAGTTGATGAACGGCGTCAACCGCCGGGTCGTCAACGTCGTTTATACCGAAGATAATCTCGTAGTCTGGATAATCCTGAACGCAATGGCTGGCAAAGCTCTCATACATCTGCGGATCGACTCCGCGCAATGGCTTGAGAATCGAGACCGGAGGCGTAAATTCAGGAAGGGGTTTGCGGGCATCGCGCAGAAAAGTGCGGACGCTCCACAGGCAGAGCACATAAAACCCCATGCTGCAAAGCGCCAACACTGCGGCGATTAGACCAGGTAACTGGTATAACATGTACAAAAATTGCAAGTCCTCTCTATTTTATGCCATGCACCTACGTTGACTCCAGTAACGTGCGCAAAGTTCTTTGTTTTCAATGGGTCAGAAGATACTAACATTTCTTTGCAAAACTTCAGCAAAATCTTTTTCAGGGCCTTACGATCTATCCCCTCACTCCCGCTATTCCATTCGCGGTGTCTGCACTGTTGCGAGCCTGAATCCAGGGCCAGCAAAGATCATCCATATATAATGTGAATGTTGATAGCAGATCGGATGGTCGCTGTCTTCGCAAGAAGAGAGAGGAAAGTCCGAACTCCACAGAGCAGTGTGCCGGATAACGTCCGGGATGGCGGGTTCAAGCCCGTTAGACGGAAAGCGCAACAGAGAACATACCGCCTTGGCCTTCAATGATCAAGGTAAGGGTGAAAAGGTGCGGTAAGAGCGCACCGCTCGCGCAGTAATGCACGAGGCACGGCAAACCCCACACGGAGCAAGACCAAATAGGGAGGGAATTGCGCTCCTGCTCGGCGCGCCAAACCTTCGGGTAGGTCGCTTGAGCCATGCAGCAATGCATGGCCTAGAGGAATGACCATCACGGCGGCAACGCCGTACAGAATTCGGCTTACAGATCTGATATCACTTGCAGGCCCTCGCCTTCGAAAGAAGATGAGGGCCTTTCAGTTTCCCTCACGTAGCCGATCTCGCTAACTCAACCGCTCGCACCAGCGCTCTTGTCTTGTTCAGCGATTCTTCGTATTCGCTTTCGGGAACGGAGTCAGCGACGATTCCTGCACCAGCTTGCACGTAAGCTTTTTTTCCTTTCATGAGCATAGTGCGGATGGCGATACAGGAATCCAGGTTTCCGGCAAAGTCTGCATATAATACCGAGCCTCCATAGAGTCCGCGCCGCAGCGGTTCGAGTTCTTCGAGTATTTCCATGGCCCTGACTTTGGGAGCTCCTGTAAGCGTGCCCGCGGGAAAACACGCTGCGAACGCATCGACCGCAGTCAAGTCCTGGCGCAGCGTTCCTTCGACCGCAGAGACCAGGTGCATCACGTGAGAATATCTCTCCACAAACATCAGGTCGCGGACCTTGACCGATCCGTATTCGCTCACGCGGCCAACATCATTGCGGCCCAGGTCAACCAGCATCACGTGTTCGGCGCGTTCTTTTTCATCGCTGCGCAGCTCCTGCTCCAATCTCCAGTCTTCTGCCTCGTCCTTGCCGCGCTTTCGGGTTCCGGCGATTGGGCGGTATTCGAGCTTGCGCCCGGTTACGCGCACCAGCATTTCCGGCGAAGAGCCCAGAACAGTCATATCACCCATGCGCAGAAAATACATGTAAGGCGAGGGATTCACCCGCCGCAGTGCGCGGTAAATCTGCAATGGAGGCACGCCTGGCTCAAGGTCGAGACGCAACGAGGGAACAGTTTGAAATACATCGCCGGCCGCAATGTATTCCTTGATTCGTTCCACCGTTCGCATAAAACTCTTTTTGCTTACCGAAGGATCGACTTTGATTTTTCCATTGCGCGGCTTCGCAGCCGAGAGATATTTTTTGGGGAGCGGCGCTGCAAGTTGTTTTTCGATCCGCTCGATATCGCGGACCGCCTGCGCGTATGCCGCTTTCGTGGATTGCCGCCGCACGTTGGCAGTAGCGATGATGTAAATCTCATGTCGTACGTGGTCGAAGGCCAGCAAACGATCAAAAAACATCAGGACGCAGTCAGGAACCTGGAGATCATCTTTAGCAAGATTAGGCAGCTTCTCCAATTGGCGCACGGCGTCATGGGAAAAGAACCCCACGGCGCCCGCGGTAAAGGGCGGCAGTCCCGGGACGTGTGCATGTTTATGTTCGCGCAGCAGGCGATCGAGCACCTGGAAGACTGTGCCTTCCATGCGTTGCTTCTTCCCGGCCTGTTCCAGAACAATTCCGTCTGCTCGCGCCCTCATCACCATGTAGGGACGAGCCCCCAGGAAGGTGTATCGCCCCACCTTTTCCCCGCCTTCGACCGACTCCAGCAAAAATGCATACGGCTCTTCGGCGGCAACGTTTAAAAAAGCGGAAACCGGGGTTCGCAGGTCTGCCGCAACAGTCTTGGCCACCGGGACGAGAGTGGCTCCTTCAGCGAGGCGTGAAAACTCTTTGTAATCGGGAACTAGCATGAGAGACCATCTTAAAACAGAAGAAACTTGGATGGGGGGATATCATTACGCTGGCGTGGTCGCCCACAGCGGAATTGAAGGAAGTAGGAGGCCTTGCAGTTTGTGATTGCTGGAGAGTGATTTTAAAAATATGAATGCGGGCGTCAGAAAACTGGCGCCCGCATTTTTCCCTTTGTGAATCGCTGGGTTGTCTACGGAACTTTAATGCGTTGCCCGGTGAACTCGAATTGTCCAATCACGGTCCCACCACTGCCTTGAGGGTCAGCATCGATGGGAAAATTGGTCAGGATAAATTCTCCTTTAATCGTGCCCTTCGGTTGTTTCCCGTCAAAGGTGTAATCCAGGCGATTAATGCCATTGCTCGGGAACGTAAAGTCAAGGGTTCTGCCAGTCGCCCCACCTTTGCACGCGCGCTTCCAGGCGCCTAACTGGCTGCTGAACAGAGAAGCCGGTCCGCCCTGCCCCGAGTCAATCGCTGACATGGTGAAATCTCGATGCAAAGTAATGACCGATCTTTCGGTTACATTGACGGTTCCTCCGTACTTAGTAATGGTCGTTAGATACGACCCGACCTTCACATTGCCGCCGGAATTGTTGTGATCATCATCGCGGCTATGATCGCGACCGGCGTCATGACCATCGTCTTTGTGATCCTTGTCTTGATCACCGTGGTCGCGGTCTTTATCGCTGTCCTGGTCACAATCCCGGTCGTTATCTTTATCTTTGTCGCGGTCATGGTCACCATGTTTATCGTCATCGTTGAATACAGGATGGGCGGCAGCGGCTTTTTGCGGATGGCTCACGACCCAACCCAGCCCAACGAGAAGACAAACACACAAAACAGCGGAAAATGGAACGAAACGTTTCATCGGCTTCCCCTTTCTATCGGACATCAGAAACATGATTCAGAGACACATCGCTCCCCTGGAACAGGATCGAGATTCCGAAAATGAACATTTGTTAATGAACTCCCGAATCTCATGTCCCACAATGGGAATATTGTGATTGATAACGCCCGGCAGTATACCTTCTCTTTAGGCCAGGAAATAGGCCTATTGGTCATTGAGAAGCTTACCTTTGGACATTACATGATTGCCCTTTGGTAATCGTCCCAAATGGTGCAAGAGGCGCGGTATTCAGGCTCATTTCCGGGCATTTGCGCCAGTCGATGAAAAGTGCACTGCCAGGTACTTCAGAGTGATATGTCATTGACTCTTAGGGGCTTATTTAGAATATACTTTCTCAAAAGTCAAACGCCCCGAAGTGAGGCGAAAGTCTTCTTGATTTCCTGGGGTTGAGGCCAGACTTCTCAGGCCAAAGGGTGAACGCGGATGCTGGTCAGATTCTGGGGTGTTCGCGGTTCTACGCCGACGCCTCAATCAGAAAACCTGCGCTATGGAGGCAACACCTCCTGCGTTGAGGTTCGTCTCAACAGCCACATCTATGTGTTTGATTGTGGAACCGGCTTTCGCAACCTCGGCAAGCAACTGGTGCAGGAAGCCAATGGAAATTCCATTTCCGCTCACATCTTCCTCTCCCATTTCCACTGGGACCACATCCAGGGCATTCCGTTTTTCACGCCGCTCTACACCGACCGGGAAAGCCATTTTTTCTTTCATTCCTCCAATCGCACCCGGGGCCTGCAGCGGGCCATTGAAGAGCAGATGTCCGATCCCTATTTCCCCGTCAACATGAACGAGATGGCAGCCCATCGTCAATTCTTCGATATCGAGGAAGGCGAGATCTCATTTGACGACTGCCTGATCAAGTCCATGTGGCTCAATCATCCGCAAGGCTGTCTTGGCTTCCGCGTGGAGTCCAAGGGGAAGGTGCTGGTTTATGCGACCGACAACGAACCCGGCCATCCAATCTTTGATAAGAATGTCCGTAAATTAGCTGAAGGCGCGGACGTGCTGATCTACGATGCCCAGTATTTGCCTGAAGAGTATGAAGCCAATAAGCGCGGCTGGGGCCACAGTCATTGGCGGGAGGCCATCAACATCGTGATGGAAAGCGGAGCCAAAGAGCTGATCCTTTTTCATCACGATCCCGATCATACAGACAACTGCATCGATAGGGTTGTCAGCACGGCCCGCGAGCATTATGCCAAAGTGCGCGCCGCATCGGAAGGCATGGAGATCGTTCTATAAACCTGCATCAACGTCTGTCGGGTACAATAAGGGAAAGGCATCATATCGTCCAGTTTCTTATTTTCAGCGTTTACAAGAGGTAAGTCACTGGATTCCCCCGGCCTTGTTTGGTTGAGTTGCCCGTATCTATACTCTTGGATTGCCTCAAATTTCAGTTGGAGAACAAATGAAAACCGTTTCGCTCGAGCAGGAGCTGAATCCCTGGGAGGCCCAGGCAGCTCGATTTGATTTTGCCGCCCAAAAGTTAAATCTTGATGAAGGTCTTTGGAAAATTCTGCGGTATCCCACCCGGGAAATTATCGTTCACATTCCCGTTTCCATGGACGACGGCCGGCTGGAAGTCTTTACCGGCTTCCGTGTCCAACATTCTATTGCGCGGGGGCCAGCCAAAGGTGGCGTTCGCTATACACCCGACGTCACCCTGGACGAGGTGCGAGCCCTGGCCAGTTGGATGACCTGGAAGTGTGCGGTCGTGAATATCCCATTTGGCGGGGCCAAGGGCGGCATTATCGTCGATCCCAAGAAGCTCTCGCTCTCAGAGCTGGAAAAGCTTACGCGGCGCTACACCGCCGAACTCATGGAATTCATCGGCCCCGAAAAAGATGTGCCCGCTCCGGATGTGAACACCAATGAACAAACCATGGCGTGGATGATGGACACCTATTCCATGCATATGCGCCAGACGGTGACCTCCGTAGTTACGGGCAAGCCTATCAACATTGGCGGGTCGCGCGGACGCCGGGAGGCCACGGGCCGGGGTGTGATGATCGTTTGCGACGAGGCGCTAAAAAAACTGCGGATGCAGCGCGAATCGACGCGCATCATCATTCAAGGGTTCGGAAACGTGGGCTCCAACGCCGCCAAGCTCATGGCCGATGAAGGCTACAAGATCATCGGCATCGCCGAATTCGATGGCGGAATCTACAACTCCCAAGGCATTGACATTGACGCTCTCCTCGAATACCGGGACCGCAACAAGACGATCGTCGGTTTCCCGGGGGCAGAGCCTGAAGATCCCCGTCAACTCCTGATCACTCCCTGTGAGATTCTGATCCCTGCGGCCACAGAAAACGTAATCACCAGCCAGAATGCTTCCGAGATCAAAGCAAAAATCGTCTGTGAAGGCGCGAATGGTCCAACCACGGCCACGGCGGATGAGATTCTGGCGGACAAGCGAGTGTTTGTGATTCCCGATATCCTGGCCAACGCCGGTGGCGTGACCGCGTCATATTTTGAGTGGGTGCAAGACCGCCAGGGTTATTTCTGGAAGGAATCGGCGGTCAACGAACAGCTCGAATTCATTCTGAAGGAATCGTTTGAAGACGTGGTGCATTTTTCCGAGACACACGGAGTAAATAACCGCATCGCAGCCTATATGCTGGCCATCAGCCGGGTGGCCCACACCATCAAGGTGCGTGGCATCTACGCTTAGGATTGGTAATTGGGTAATGGACAATCGAATGCGATTGCGATTCCCAGTTGATCTGGTTAGCAATCTTGGTGGTGCTGTAGTTCTATAAGAAGCGAAGCCGCAGAGTGTCTCCGCGGCTTCACAACGGTTGATAAAAGATTAGCGACGGCCTTTCTTTCCTTTCTTCTTGCCTCCGCCTTTGTTGCCGCCCTTCTTCGCTCCGCCGCTTTTCTTGGCAGGCTTCTTGCCGGCCTTTTTCTTTGCGGGGGCTTTCTTCGCAGGGGCTTTTTTGGCGGGCTTGCTCTTGGAAGCTTTGGATGAGCTCTTCTTAGCAGCACTCTTCTTGGCTCCGCCAGCTTTTTTCTTGGCAGCGCCGCTTGGCTTCTTTTTCGCGCTACCACCGCCCGCGGCACCTTCGCTTGCGGAAGGACCAGGGGGAAAGTCTTGCTTTTCTACAGGTTCGTCTTCGTTTTCATGTCCGCCAGCGCCGCCCTCGGCGCCGATGGCTTCTTCTTCTTCCTCTTCGTCGTAGTTCTCTTCCTCCATGCCTCCTTCGCCGTAACTACCGCCAATGTCGCCGTATTCGTCGTCTTCCTCATCATGTCTTGCTCTGAGGGTCTCGTCGTAAAAGCTCATATTTCCTCCAGAAATTAGGACCGACACTGCATCGTTTTCACAAAACTGGACTGGCGCGGATTATAGCAACACACATGAATTGCATGTCAACTCCGCGCAACTGAAATCGTCGCATTTCCAGTTTGCAATTGAAGCGCTAATAAATCAAGTTCAATGATTGCCCGAAGCGAGTGTCGCACTCGACGCGGGCCGGGAAGACTGTTTGGATGCAGTCTTCGGGTGTGCTTTACCTTTCTTTCGACGATGCTTGACCGTAGCAACGTCCCGCTCGCCAGGAGCCAGCGGCTTATAGATGACCAGGGTTCGAAGATGAGCTAACTGGTTTCCTTTCAATCGGTTCCAGCGACGCAAGCGATCCGGCGTCACGCCGAAATCATCGGCGACGGAAAGCACGGTGTCCCCTTTTCGCACCTTGTAGCGGGTGGGATGCTTGGAATAAGCAACTGCCCCAGTCTCGGCAGATCCGCTCACCGGAATTACCAACTTGCTATCGGGCGTGAGTTCCCTGTTTTTTCCTAAATCGTTGGCCGCGGCAATCGCGTTTTCGGTCGTCCGATATTTTTTGGCGATCATGGCGAGGGTTTCGCCGGATTGCACACGATAGTAGCGCCACATGACGCGCTTGTCCTTGGGAATGGCGGCAATCGCCTGTTCATATCTTTCTTTGGCGCCCTCAGGCAGGCGAAGATCAAAGCGCTGGTCTTTCGGAGTGGTGCGGCGAAGCAAGCCGGGGTTGAGGTCGGCCAAACGCTCCACTGGTACATCGATGCACTCGGCCACCAGCCGCAGGTCAACGGGATAATCCACAGTGACTAGATCGTAGGTCTCGGGCGGGTCGGGTTGGATGTTGTCCAAGCCGTATTGCGCCGGGTTCTTGGACATGATGGTCATGGCCAGGATGATCGGCACATAGTTCTTGGTCTCTTTGGGTAAAACATCCCTCCGGTACAACTCCCAGAAATCCACATAACCAGTGCGCTTCACCGCCTGCTGCACGTTTCCCGGCCCTGAGTTGTAAGCGGCCATGGCCAAATACCAGTCGCCAAATTCGTTGTAGAGGTCTTTCAGATGCCGGGCTGCGGCCCTGGTGGCTTTTTCCGGGTCCTGACGGTCGTCGATCCACCAATTGCGTTGGAGACCGTAGCCACTTGCCCTGGTAGCCATGAACTGCCACATGCCCCGTGCCCCGGCACGTGACAGAGCGAGAGGATGAAAACCTGATTCCGCCTGCGCCAGATAGATCAAATCCTGCGGTACGCCTTCCTCCCGGAAGATCCTTTCGATCATCTGGCGGTATCGTCCTGACCGGACAACCGCCCGTTCAAAGGTGCCTCGTCCCCTCGTGGAATAGTAGTCGATATAGCCTGCGACGTAATCGTTGATGACGAGCGGCAGATCAGATTGCGTGGTTTTTAATTCGGCTTCGGCCTTGGCAGTGACCTTGGGATCGGGCGCAAAGGTCATGTGATTGGCTTCGTCGATAGGTGCAGGTTCTGATTGCTGCGCGGTGAAACCGTCTCCTTCTTTGAAGGCGACCATCTCCAGCGAATGAATGCCTTCCGTAATTTTGTCGAACTCCTGCTGCAACCGGTCATCGGATTTTATGTCCACCGGAGATTGCATGAGGATGTCCACAGCGTGATTGAAGTCATTCTTTGCGGCATCGAGATGCCCCGCCTTGTAATCGGCTTGCCCTGCCTGATAAGCCTGCTCGGCCAGCTCGATCGTGGCAACGACCGGATCTTGCTTGGGCGGCTCCGGCTTAACCTGGGGCGCGACCGGCACGGGAGTCGGCGTCGGGACCGGCTTTTGCTCAATCGTAGGCGCTAACGCCTGTTGCACGGGCGTTGTTTTTTTCGCGCTCTTAGTTTCGCAGGAGGTTGCAAACAATACTCCCGCACTGATTCCTAAGGCGATAAAATGTTTAACAGAAGGCTTCATAAGAAAGACTCACGCACCATAATCATACTTTCGTTTGACGAAGAATTTACCTAAACAGCAGCTTAGAATCCTAGTACCAAGGGAGTGGCTGCCTGATGGACCCGAGGTCATCGATTTTGTGATTGTTTGTTTTCAATGGTTTACAGGAAAAGACCGTCAGGTCGGCCCTAATTGTTCTAATCTTGACGAATCTTGATATTGACATATCTCCAATCTTCGTGTATTATTCGCTTTAGTGGCAACTTGTACCTGTTGTCACCCCGAGGCAATTCCGCGAAGGAAAGCTGAAGGGCAAATTCGTGGTCATTCGCGAGGACCTTAACTTTCGTGGCTAATTTTCATCAGGGTTGGCGTAGCTCTGCCCAAAATCCATTGCAACTGTCACGAGGTCATTTACCTCGAATTTTCGAGCAACTCAAATTCCGTACGCTCAGATCGGGAGCCCCCCACCCCTTTGTTAACTTTAAACCAACATTAAACCAACTTTTTGGCGAATACCTAAGACCAATGTTGGTTCAATCTACCAATTCTTGTATGTTCGAAATGAACTCAAGGATCAGAACTCCCTGGTAAGCCGTTCTTTGTAGTGGGTGTAGCGGCACTTTGACAACTAGAAACCCCGCAGAAGCTCAAGGGTTGGACTTGCAAAAAACTCCAGTCCTCCGTAGCGTGTAGCGGCAACTTTTGACAACTGAAGGGCTGGGTTTTCGATAATGCGATAATGGAGCCTAACGATTGACACCACATCTAGCTCTACATAAAGTGAAGGCTGAAGCCTTTCGTTGTTACGGTGATCTATGCAAGTTCAGATAAAAGCAACCTTTCAACTGTTCGGCACCGTGAAGCAAGAGGACGGTTGGTATATCGCGCATTGTCCCCCTCTGGATATTACTACCCAAGGGCGAACCGAAAAGGAAGCCAAAGAAAACCTGATTGAAGCGACAGAGCTTTTTGTTATCAGTTGCTTTGAGCGTGGAACCTTTGAGCAGGCCCTTCGGGAACTAGGATGGTCTGTCATTGCCGGCGGAGCAGTTAGCCCAACTCAAATTGAGCCCGACATCCCGCGCGGAGCTTTTGCTTTTCCCGTTCCTGTGCCCTTCGGCTTTGAGAAAACCGCAGGATGGCCCGCCTAACTCCGCTGCCGTGGCAAAAACTCGTGTGCATTTTTGAGCAGGTCGGATACAAACAGGCCGGTCAAAAAGGAAGTCACATCAAAATGGAAAAACAGGGTGTGGCTCGCCCTCTTATTATCCCAAGATATGATTCAGTTGGCCTGGACATCATTAAGACCCTGATGCGCACTGCTGACAATATGAGTCGAGATGAGTTCCTTGAGCGGTTGGACAAGTGTTAGTCGTGGTGTTTTTTCCAGACTCTTACGCTTTACATTTAGGGTAACTTCTTCATAAACTAATCCGACTTCCCCCAAAGCATTAGTGTCAGTAGCCTCAGGCGTGGTCGAGGTTACGACCGAAAAATTATCGAAAGTTGACGGTTTGCTTTGCTAAAGACAAAAGTACAACCCAAAGACTATGTGAGTGCGTTTGCGAACGCCGCAGCCGAGTTCGCGCGCGTGGACCAGGACGCCATGGCCACCGTGCCCGCTCTTTTGGTTGAAGAATTTGACGCCGACCGCGCCGAACTTTGGCTGTGGGACGAAGCTTCGGGCTCCTGCTATCTCACCAATTCCGCAGGGATTGATGGCCAGCACCGTCTTGACTACGCCCGCGCAGATTCCGGAGTGGTAGGAAAGATCGCCCAGAATCAACGGAGCATCGAGAATATCGTGCTGGCTACGTTTGGCGGCGACGACCAAGAGTTTTCCCGCCGGACGGGTCTTACTTATGTCAGCGGTTATGCCCTGGTGGCTGCCGGCGAAGTCGCCGGCGTCCTGATGGCCTACAACCGCGCTGAAGTCTCGGAAGACCGCCTGATCTGGTGGCGGCTCTACGCACAAATGAGTGCAACCAGGCTGCAGAATGTGTTGTCGGCGCAGGAAAAGGACCGGGTGATCAGTCAACTTTCCCTGCTGTTCGAAGCCACCCGCCTGTTGAATTCGACGCTTGATCTTACGGAGCTATTGGAACTGATCCTGAAGATTGCCCGGACAGAGGTGAAGGCCGATCGGGGCAGCGTATTTCTCGTGGACCATAAACACAATGAACTGTGGTCGATTGTGGCTTCAGGCCTGGAGCACCAGGAGATTCGCATTCCCCTGGGCGAGGGCGTGGCCGGCCGCGTGGCAAAGACCGGAGAAGTCGTCAACGTGGAAGATGCTTACAACCTGGAGTTTTTCGATTCCAGTTTTGACCAGAAATTCAATTACCGCACCCAATCCCTGCTGAGCCTGCCGATCCGCCACCATTCCGGTCACATTGTGGGCGTTATTCAACTCTTGAACTCACAAGAAGGCCGCTTCTCTTCCGCCAATGTTGAGTTTCTCTCCCGGCTTACCGGCCACATGGCCATGGCGTTGGAAAATGCGCGAGTCCACCGCGACTCCCTCGAAAAGCAGCGCACGGAAAAAGAGTTTGCGCTGGCTCGGACGATCCAACGCAGCCTGTTGCCGGAATCACCCCCGATCGTTCCCGGATACGACATCGCGGTCTTGAACGATCCCTGCTTCGAAGTGGGCGGGGATTACTTCGATTTCTTGAATCTTGGGCCACAATCGTTGCTGCTGGTGATAGCCGACGTGGAAGGCAAGGGAGTCTCTTCTGCGTTGGTGATGGCGAATCTCCAGGCCACGTTGCGGGTTTTGGTGATGCACCTGCACTCGCTGGAGGTGTTGGCTTTCTCCCTGAATGAAATGCTTTACAACAACACCAAGTCGGGAAAGTACCTGAGCGTGTTTCTCGGGCTGGTCGATACCCGGAAGAACGTCATTCACTACATCAACGCCGGCCACGTTCCTCCGGCCCTGGTGCGCGGCAAGACCGGTGAAATCAAGCTGCTCGAAGAGGGTGGCACTGTGATTGGCCTGTTTCCGGCAGCCGATTACAAACGAGGATCGATCAAGCTGGAATCCGGCGATGTGCTGGTGTGTTGCACCGATGGCATTACTTCGATCGCCGATGAACATGGACACGAATACGGCCCCTTACGGGTGGCCGAGCGTGTCCGGCGCAACCGGGAAAAACCAGCTCAGGCGATTGTGGATGCTGTACTCACAGACGTGGCCGGATACTCTACCGCCAGCATGAATGTAGATGACAAAATACTCATGGTCATGAAAGCCACTTTTGAAGAACCAGGCAATCCGCGGCCAACGGAACAGGCCGACTGATCGTTTATTCGTCACGCAATGCCGCGATTGGATCCACGCGGGCCGTGCGCCATGCCGGGATCAATGCCGCCAACCAACTAGCGTTTTAGTGAAGCCTTCTTGATCAAGTCCTGCGGAACCACGACGCTCAGCACGACGTGGTTGTCATTTTGTTTTACTTCAATGCTGTTCATAACGGCCGTGACGTCCGGGTCATTCTGACGCGCCCCTCCGGTCATTTTGCCGATCGCCAGGATACCGTTTACGGCCTGAAAGATGTTGGCGGCATCGGCCTGGTTGTGGGCGATGAATTCGCCGCGGAAGCGTACGGAACCAGTGTAGCGCACGGAGAAAATGGTGACGCTGTTTTTCAGGAAGCTAAGATTCAGGCCGCCAGACGCCGAGGCAGGGACGGCGAAATCCGGGACGCGAACAATGGCCCACACCGCGCTCGCGAAAGGGACATCGCTGTAGTAGTCCTTGAAAAGGTCGGGAGCAGAACCAGAGCCAGCGGATTTATCAATGATGGTGTGCATCCACGCCGCGGTAGGGCCTACTGTGAGTACCACCATTTTCGAGTCGAGAATGCAGAAGCGGGCGGTCTGATCTCGTTCGGGCACGGAAAAGATGGTCTTTCCCCCATAGGTTTCCGTTTGCACGCCCTCTTGCTTTTGCACGTAGCCGGAAAGGCGCTGCTGGTCGAAGGTTCCGGTGATGATGATCGCCGCGTCTCCGCTGGGTCCGCCATCCGTGCTTGCCGAGATGGCGATGTTATCGAGGTCATGGTCTACGTGAAGCCCGGTCTCATTCACAAACCGTTGATATTCAGGGGAGGAGGTGAAGGGGCTGGTGTCCATGTTCATGAAATGCATCGGCGTGAAATTGACGTACGCCATGACGTTGCCGTCAGGGAGGAGATAGACGGAGTGTCCGGGCCGCGCGACAGCGTTATAAGTAACGGCAGCCGCAATAGCAACGAGAAACAACACTATGCCGACGATCAGGAAGACTTTTTTTGTGCGGTTCATGGTAGAGACAGTATAGGGTAAGGTACTCCAAATACCGAGAATTTAAGCCGTTTGCGAGTTACTGTAGGCACCAAAGACAGGGCTCTCTGTATTGCGAGCTTTGAAAATCCTGCGTTCTCGCAAAGAGTTTATTTTGCTTTTTCTTCGTGTCCTTGGATTTCTCGGCGTGTTCCTTTGTAGTTAAGGTTTTCCTTTGCGGCCTTCGCGTCCTTTGCGGTGAACCGGTTTTTGGTTGTGGCTCCGCTACGTTGTGGAACACTGGCTTACTTGAGCGCATCGGATCGTGGCGTCGCACTCGCCAACGCGAGGATGGTTCCGGCAAACAGCAGCGTATCAGCAAAGTAGTTGATTCCCTCGACTTTGACGCCGATGCCGGGAGAGGATAGCGCGCCGATCAAGACGGGTCCATAAATGCAGAGGACGAGCAGCAGAATCCAACCGCCGACCCAGGTTCCCACAGTCCGCGTTTTCCTGTTCAGCAGAAAGCTCCCCCCGGCAGCCAGAAGAGCTGCACCCGTGACATAGTCAATGACCACGCGCGCCGGAATCCACACCGGCATCTGCTTTTCGAGCGGGACTCCGGGAAGTCCCGTGGGATGTAGAAAGTGCTCAATGCCAAAAACAATTGCGGCAGCCGCGATCAATATACGACCCACAGTTATTAGCGTGCTCCTGGCGTGCCCGCGCCATCCGGCTTTTGCATTTCCCGCAAGAACCCAGCCGGCGCCTCCGAACGACATCTCGCGGAAGACGATGGTCCATATAATTCTTCCCGGCCTGGCCAGCGCTCCAGGAAGATGGATCATTGCGACAAACGAAAACATCATGATTCCGAACAGCAGGCCGGACCAGCGCACCCCAATTTTAGTGGCGATGCTCAAGGATGCGGCGATCAAGGCGAAGCCGATGAAATACACCCAGAACATACGCCAGGGCATGTATCGCGGCACGATGGGAATGATGAATTGCGAGCCGAAGAGATGTAACGCGCCGAAGACCGCCAGCGGGACAGCGACACACAAATTGCTCAAGGCCACGATCTTATCCAGGCCGCGAGCGGCGGCAATGTCGTTTTTCGCAGCCCATACTCCGATCAAGAAAAGCGCAACGCCGGCGGAGCACATTGCTGTTGCCGTGCCAGGGAATTCAAGAAATAGGGTGAGAATGGTTGGGCGCATGGAGTTCCCGGGCGGGGCCAGACCCTCAGATTCTACTACGATATGCTCGGACGTTCACCACTGTAGCTGAACCAGTAAGAATCGGGCATCATGAACCTCACGCCCCTTCCTGTTATTTTGACGGAAATTGCTGAAGCGATGGCCTTTTAGGAATTCGCTGTGAAGTCTCCGAAGGGGACAGTCTGAAAATAGCCCAGCATGGTTCGGCGCTGCTCTTTGCGCCGAACCCAATGCTGGGTAGGTTCCAAATAAATGAGAGTCCCGCGTTAGCGGGACGGCTGGTACTCTTCCTCGATTCCATAGAGCTTCAATAGCTTCTTGAATTCATCTGCAACTATGAAACCCTCGTGGGCGCGCGGGTTGAGACGCCAGAGCGCATCCAAGGAAGTGCCGGGTACGATCAACATGGCCGTTGTAAGCCCGGACGCGAGAGTGCCAAAGACGAAAAAAAGAGCGAGGACAGTAATTCCGACAGGGCGCGGTGCTTGGGACGCGAATGCCGCCTGTCGGCTCATAGGCCAGTGTTATACCAGAAAGCTGCCAAGTAAGTGATTTGTAAGTTAAGTGCCGCTTAAGGCGTTAAATCAAGGTTGGCGGACACAGATTGTATCGATCTCCCCTTGTATGCATTTGTTATGCGCAGCCGGACCAGCCAGAAAATCAGCAAAATCAGTGGAAGTATGCTCAACAATAAATACAAGCTTGTGCTGAATAAAGCTCGCGGTAGATGTTGCCCGAGCCCGACTGTTGAAAGCAATCTCAGTGGACGGTTTGAAGGTCCCAGGAAGAAAGACCCTGCCGCGATGAACAGCCCAAAGCACATGCGCCAGAGATGCCGAGAGATTCGTTTTGCTCCAAGAACGCCGCCCAGCACCAACATGCGAACATCGCCCGCGGCAGCAAGCAGCATCACCGAACCCATGAAAAACATCATCCCGACAGGAACTCCATCTTGTGAGTTGGCTCCGCTACGCACGACCTTGACACCATTCATCCAAGTAAGGATACCGAGCGCCAAAGGAACCAGCAGCGCAAGCCAATCAAACCGACTCGTTTCGCCATCCCGGCGCCTGGCGGTCAACCATGATGTTCCAATCAGATAGAAGGTTAGAATTCCGCCGCCGATGTTGTTTGGTTGATGCCTCACGATCGCAAGGTACACCGCACCCGTGGCCATGGTGAGCATGGATGCGACAAAAATCCTTCCCGCCAGCACATGAAGCCGGGAACCTTTGCGGAAACAGATTGCAGCAGTCCCGGACAGCAAGCCCAAGGTCCCGGCGCAAATATGGATCACTAGTATCGGCGAATAGGACATCGCTCTTCCCTGGAATGAATATACGTGGGGCCGAGCCCGAATGTTCCACCGGATAGGATTAGCTCCTTTAGGCACGAGTTTTCACGATGGACACGAATTCGATCAGCTTAACAACACGTTTTTTGCCGATGATGAGAACCAAGCTTACTCACAGCTTTGCGCTGTGGGCTACAAGAATATCACCAGCTTCGCTGGCTTCGTTCCTTCCTGCCTTAAGCGGTGGGTAAAGTTAGAGATAACAGGCAGAACCCTGGGAGACATGAGCGTTTATGTTCAATATGGGAAATCCTGTTGATCGAGAAGGTTCGCAGTCAAAAACGTTAGTGCCAGCTCTTGTCTAGAGTTCAGCCGCCGAAACTTCGATAGCCGGTGGTATTCATCCCTTTGGAATTTGAGCTAGGCGCTCTGATGCCGATGCGGGTCATTTTTCGACTGTAGGCGGTTTGTAGCTTTGAGAGCCTCAAAGAACCACAAGGTCAAAAGCTTTCGCCGGGCAGCCTGCGACATGTTCAACATTAATCACTTAAGAACAAGAGATTTCAACAGAGTTCAATAGGAACTTTGCATTTTGGTTCAGGACTAAGGGTTCGGAGGTTCAAAATCCTTCTCTCCCGGACCAATGTTTTCAAGCATTTACGGGAGGCTCCGATCTCCGGTCCTCTTTACCTGTAGGCAATTTTGAGGCTGTGGTAACCTCAGAGAGCAACCAGGCCTCATTTCCTTTGCTTGAATCGCCGTTGTTAACCCCCCCGGCAGCTTTTTTGCGCCTTCGTCTCTAAAAAATCTATCCTTGACATTGCCGCTATAACTACTTTTACTTACATTAGGTTAACCGACTCTCCTTGGTGGCCTGATTCTGGGAACCCCATCGAGTTTTTATGTTGGATAAATCTGGTTATTACCACGGCGCGGCGATAATTCGAGTTTTGGAAGACTCCAGGTGTCGCTCGGTCCGCAAAGATGGGGTTGGATACGTCATCAATGAGGAAGTGGCTGTCTTCCTTAAATATTCCACGAAAGCTCGCTCACCTTGGGGATTCACCTTCGATGGTGAAGACATAAATCGTTGTCACAGAATGGAGCAAAAACACGAAAGGCTGATATTGGGTCTTGTCTGCGGAGGTGACGGGGTGTGTGCCCTAGAGTGGCGCGAGGCCGACAAATTACTCGCAAACAAACCCGGTCGCATCGCTGCAGGACGCAAGCACAACGAAAGTTATGCGGTCTGGGGAACTGCCGGTACTCTAAAAGGAAAAATTCCCGTTGGACGTTGGCCGACACTTTCGTTCCAGGGAGACAATACGTTGATTGTGTTGCAAAAACAGGTCAACCATGACTGAAGAGAAAAACAAGAGAACAATAATCAAAGACGGTCAGCATTCGACAGAAGTGCTGAGCGTTTTGTCAAAAGAGATAAACACGGCTCCGTCGTTGGAAGCTATCGCCGAGCGTGGGGAAAGAATTTTGGAATACGCAGTTGATCCAATTGCGGGATCAGCCGAGCCGAGTTACGGTTTGCTTTACGGTCTGATACAAAGCGGAAAAACGAGTATCATAACAGTGACCGCCGCGATGGCGGCGGACAATGGATTTAAGTGCATCATCATACTGACGTCAGACATCAACCCGCTTTACAACCAGACTCTTCAGCGGATAAGAAGTCAGTTGCGCGGCCTAACCGTGCTTGCGAAAGCGGATTGGAACGACCCCGCTCGTTTTGAGCGACAGATCAGAACGTCGCCGTTCGCTATCGTTTGTTCAAAAAATACGAATCATCTAAACAGCCTCCTCGAAGCCTTTAAGAAAGTGGGAGTTGCTGGAGCGCGTGGTTTGTCAACTCTCATTATTGATGATGAAGCGGATCAGGCAAGCCTGAATACGTACACGCAAAAGGGAACAGGTGAGATTAGTGCGATTAACGATCTGATCACCGGTCTCAGAAATTTTTTCCAGATCAACACCTATCTTCAGGTAACCGCCACGCCGCAGGCGTTGTTTTTGCAAAGACCCGACGGTCTCTATAGACCTTCTTTTACAGTTCTGAGTCAACCGGGGGCTGGCTATGTTGGCGGCGAAGCCTTTTTTGAGCCTGATTCGAAATTCTTGCGGGAGGTTGATCTTGATGAGGTTGATGAACTGCGCTCAGGTCATCAGCCCAGCCCAACCCACAAGATTCCGACTGGCTTGCGGCAAGCGATTTTGAGTTTTTTGGTCGGAGCTACGGCGAAGAACATTCAAACCCCGACTGAGAATTTCGCTTTTCTCTGTCACATAAGCCATAACCGTGTACATCACAAACACATCATCAGCGTGATCGACGCATTCCGAGAAGAGGCGGTCAATGCATTCAAGAGCCGCGAAGCGCCCGCGTTCCAAAAACTGAGCGAAGATCTGCAAGCTGCCTACAAAGACATCGCTGAGACCGAAACTAGTCTGCCGGATTTCGATAAGGTTCTTGACAGGATCGGATTTCTGCTGCCGGGAGCGAGCATCGAGGAAATCAACTCCACGTCCGACGCAGCGATAACTATGGATCACGTCTATAATATATTCGTCGGCGGCAACAAACTGGGTAGAGGCGTGACCATTCCCAACCTCATAACCAGCTACTACGGAAGAAACCCGAAAAAGCCGAATGCCGATACCGTCTTACAGCATGCACGCATGTACGGGTATCGCCAGAAACACATCGGGGTCACCCGGCTCTTTTTGCCCGATAAATTGGCCGACCACTTCCGCCTGATTCACCAGATGGAAACGGCTTTGCGAAATCTGGTTGACAAATATCCCGAAGGAAAGTTCGAAGGGATTTATATTTCTTCACCGTTACGGGCGACAAGGGCCAACGTACTCGATCCGAATTCAATCGGCGTCTATGTGGCGGGTGGCTATTGCAATCCAAGATACCCGCTCCGTACGGATGGAGTAGCCGCGACGACGAAGCTTTTAGACGACAAGCTCGCATCATTTGGGGAAGACAAGGAATATCACGAAACAACCATTGATTTTCTGATGGAGATTATCAACCAATGTGCTCACGATCCCGATGAAGGAGCGGAACTCTGGGACACAAAAATACTGACCGCGGCCCTTGAAAAAATTAAGGCGCTCCGAGGCAACAAGGCCTACATCCGGGTTAGAAAGGGCAGAAATTTGAACGAGCCGCGTCGTGAGACGCAGGGTTTTCTCAGCGGCGGAGAGGAAGGATTGGTGCCGGAAGATGCTCCGACATTATTTATTTACCGACTCAATAAGAGCTCCCGAGGAGTGGAAATCTGGTGGCCGCAACTCAGATTTCCAGAGGGCAACTACGCTTTGGCCTTTAGTTTCAATCGCTAGTATATGAAACGTTCAACACCAAAAAGGGATTTCGTGGCGGTAGATTTGTTTTCCGGTTGCGGTGGCTTGTCCCTAGGGCTGGAAAATGCGGGTTTTCGCATTCAAGCAGCGGTTGAGATCGATCCCATTGCCGCAGCCGTTTATCGCAAGAATCATCCTCGGGTCTCCGTGATCGAGAAGGACATCAGGACGGTAGAAGCTAAAGATTTGAGAAAAGCGGCGGGAATTGGGAACAGGAAACTGGATTTGCTCGCCGGCTGTCCGCCGTGCCAGGGCTTTTCAAGGATAAAAACGAAAAACAAACGCATCAGTCGTGATCCAAGAAACAGTCTGGTGTTGCACTATCTCCGGATCGCCAAAGAGCTTCGCCCGAGAATGATTCTGTTGGAAAATGTACCGGGACTCGCCAAAGACCATCGTTTTAAGCGACTGCTTAGAGAATTGGAGAGCATTGGCTATAAGACCGCTTGGGACATTCTGAACGCCGCCGACTTTGGAGTGCCGCAGAGGCGTAAGCGCCTGATCATGATGGCTTCTCTGATTGATGAGATTCAAGTGCCCGAAGGCACCGGGATTGAAAAAACAGTTCGGCAAACTATAAAGAGATTGAAACCGCCGAGGCTGACGAAGGACTTTATGCAAAAAATGTATCTCAAGAGCACACCCCGAATTAAAGAACTAATTGCTAAAATTCCTCAAAATGGCGGGAGTCGCGTTGCATTGGGTAAAAAAGCTCAGCTCAAATGCCACAAGAAGACTGAGGGATTCAAAGATGTGTACGGCCGGATGAAATGGGATAATGTGGCCCCCACGCTTACAGGCGGGTGCTACAATCCTTCGCGAGGAAGATTCCTTCATCCCACTCAAAACCGACCAATAACTCTGCGAGAAGCTGCTCTTTTACAAACATTTCCCCGCGACTACAACTTTAAGCCAGCTTCGGGACTCATAAGAATAGCTGGGCTAATCGGAGACGCCTTGCCGCCACTCTTCGGAGAGGCGCAGGCAAAGCATTTGATTGAACACCTTAAATCTGCGACAGGGCGGTAGTTAGCGACGGACAACCTGAAAGAGCAGCGGAACAAGATTAAATCGTCAGCTACGGTCTCGAAACCGCGCGTGGTGACGGGAAGAGGTGACCGTTAAATCTTAAGCGACAATACTCTAGTCATGATGGCAGGCAATATTCTGAATGAGTTCTTCAAGTTTCTTTCTCGATGCGTCGAGACGTTGGATTTGGCATTCCCAAACAGTTGCTACGCGCCAACCCAGCTTTCTAAGGCTTCTAACCGCTCCGCGGTCCCTGGCGACCGTGGCATTGATCTTCTCGCGCCAAAACCTCTTATGTTGCCGGGGATAAGCTGAGCGTTTGCATCTGGGGTGGTGATGCCAGAAGCAACCATTTACAAATATGACAGTTCGGTATTTAGGCAGGACGATGTCTGGTTTTCCCGGGAGATTACTTACATGTAAGCGAAAGCGAAAACCTCTCTCGTGGAGGAAGGAACGAACCAGCTTTTCCGGCTTGGTATCTTTTCCCCGAACGCGGCTCATCACCCAGCTCCGTTTTCTCTTGGTAAATACGTCGCTCATCTAGGCACAATAAATCTACGTACTAGGTCCTACAGCTTTTTGCGCAATCGCACCCGATGCACCGAGAGCTTTTTCAAAGTCAGATATGAGTTCATCAACTGTTCGGTAGCGATCTGACTGTTCGCGTTGAACTGCTCTTTTGAAAACGCTGTCAAAGCCTTGCGGTAAGTCCGGCTGGGCCATCTGGGGCCATGCAGGGCCAGAAGCCTTGGTGAATAGCTCCCATAGCAACATTCCGAGCGCAAAGATATCCGTTCGTTCATCTGTCTTAGTGAAATCCTCGTGTTGCTCTGGTGCGGCATAAAACGTTGTACCGCCGCCTCGTCGGGTGTTTGTAACAAAGCTTGAGGCAATCGCTGCGGTTCGTACGAATTTAGACAAGCCGAAGTCGGCGAGTACCCACTTGCGTTCGGGAAGCAGCAGAATGTTATTGGGATTTATGTCTCTGTGAATGATTTTAGGATTATGGTTATGCAACGCTAAAACGGCCAGGAAAATTGATCTGAAGAGAGCGGTGGCTTCATGCACTTCCAAATAAGGCCGACCACGTCCATCTTTTTGTTTTAAATTGTCCAGATATTGAGTCAGAGAGCACTCTGCCAAATCCATTACAAATGCTGGGAACGACTCCTGGCTGTCCAGATTGTCTTCATGCAATCTAATGACATGTTCATTTCGGAATGATCGCAAGATTCGTATTTCCCGGAAGAAGCGGTGAAGTAACTGTTTATTGAATCGGTTTTCAGTACGGAGAATCTTTAAAGCGTAAGGCCTGCCTGAATGAATGTCGACGCATGACAAGACACTCGCGAACCCACCTTCTTCGATATGATCGAGCAGTTCATACTTCTGAAATGCCTTAGGCAAGATGATTCGCTCTGGGGTAAAAAGATCTGGTTGGACTTCTTTCCGTTCGTCCAAAAGAAACTCTACAGTTGAGCACAAGTGATCACGCCGGTCCTTCCACTTCATGAATATTTCACGGCACCGGGGCCCACCGTTTGATAAGCCCTTATGCGACGGCCTGCCGTCTCCGTCAAGACTGGCGAAGTTCTCCATGCGCATCGTAATGGAGGCAGGTGTTCGACCTAGCAAGCGCGCTACCTCTTGGACAAAGGTAGAATCCTTATGGCATGGCAAAGTCTGGTTGAGGAAGTAAAAGTGCAACGCGATCACTAATTCGTGATTGGTCCAAGGCTCTCCATATAAGTTCTTCACGCTATCCAAGAGACTGCTCCTTCGGAAGGTGGACACCCGGAACGTTACTGGTTCTCACTAGGATTAGCAAGGGCTAAGTGGTCCGAATCAGGCCTGCTTCAACCCGAAGAGCGCAAGCTAAGTACGCAGTCGAGCAGTGGAAATCACAGCATTCGAACCATGCCCTGATACTTTGATTCCTGCATTCATAATGTCTTATTACACATAGAATATGTCGCCAGCTTGCGTGGGGCTCTGGCATTCTCTCCGGATACCCACAGCTTTTGCGCTGTGGACTACAAGAATATCGGCCAGCTTCGCTGGTTTCGTTCCTTCCTGTCTTAAGCGGTGGGTAAAGTTAGAGATAACAGGCAGAGCACCGGGAGACATAAGCGTTTACGTTCAATATGGGAAACCCGGTTGATCGAGAAAGTTCGCAATCCCTCGAGTATCCAAGCATCCTGCCGGTTGTCACGCCGGCGGAGGGTTTGTCTGAGAGAAAACCCAAGAGCGTGTATCCGCCAGAGGCTCAAAGCTGGTGCGATGGCAAAGATCCAAGCCGCACATAGCCCGAAGGACCTGCCCTGAGCCCCAGCGACGGGGCAGAACCGGAACCGGTGGGAAAACGTAATCTGGTAGAGGACTTTTATTCCGGAATGGTTGCTCTGCTCTTGATGGGAGAGGCGCCTGCAGCAACCGTACGGAAAGTGCCTACGCCTCCAACCGGCGCGCCGTTCTGCATGATCTGGAAGTAATATTGCGTTTCGGGCGTCAGATTGCGCAAACGTGCATGAAAGTTGGAGCCATTGCTGCCGGCCGTGGCATCCGCGGTCTGATTCATGTATTTGCGATCAGTACCGTACTTAACGCTCATGGCGCCTGCTCCGCTGCTTACTGACCAACCGAGAGTTGCGTCGGAATCTGAAACCAATTCGGCTACAGGCCCATTCGTGATCACCTGGCTCGACTTGTTGCCCTCCTGGCTCGACTGCGTAGGGGGAATGCTCTTGCCGGCATTGTTCTGAGCGACCGCCATAATGAATGTCAACAATACAACCGTCGCCAATATGATTGCGTTTTTCATAGTTCGTCCTCCTTCGAAATTTTTGACCCGAGGTGAGATGCAGAAAGAGAATACCGGGATGGATAGGGCGCGTTGATCGGGTCAGCCGATGATCGGCTGAGCGAGACAAGTTTTATTTATTTATTTTAATGAAATTTAATAAAACGATTTATATAAGGATTATGGCGGAAATATTGTTATACTTCGGGAGTTCCGGGCTTGCAGTCACAAAAGTGAAAGAGAGGTTTCAAAGAGTCTTATGAACGACCAGATCAAGATATTCCCCCGCGGTTTCGTTATTCGCCTCATGCTGTTGCTTCCCGCAGTCGGCTTGTTATTGTTCGCGCAGCCTGCTCGGGCGCAGTGTGCGGTTGATTTTTCCATCTCCCAGAATGGTTCCTCGGTAAACGTGACCGGATCTTTTCATAGCGACTACCAGGCTGCCGCTACAAACCGCTCCAATAACGCCGTGGTCTACCTCGACGGTGGACCAGGGGGCACCGTCTTCTACTTTTACGATGCCCCGCTGACTTTATCGACCACATTGCAATCGCTGAGTCAAGGTACTCATACGCTTGACTGGTCTTGCTCGACCGATGTCGGCTCGATCGAGACCGGAGGACACGTGACTACCTATCACAATTCCGGTTCTGTAGCCTTTACAGTACAGTGATGAAAAAGCTTGACCGCGACTATTTTGGCAAGCTAGCTCTTAATCAGCCCTGTCGCTCTGTTCGCGCCAACGCGCGAATAGAGCGTCAGGTTGCAATTTCGCGTCTCGTGCCCCGCAAGACCCTCGTGGAGGAGCATATAGGAAAAAGAATCCATGAAGTCCTCGAAGGGGACGAGTGTGAAAATAGTGAAATAACCCCAATAACGGTTTACTTGAAGAATATCAGTGTCAATCGAGGTCTCGATGCTCCAGCGCCGAAGAGCCTGTCCTGAGGTTTTGCCGAAGGACGCGAAAGAAGTTAGCCCAAAGTTAGCCCGGTGCGGAAGCGCCGGGAAAGCTTAAAAGATATGCGATGAGCCCTGTAGGGGCGGCACAGGTTCTGAGCTCTTCTTTCTCCTAGCACGAGCAGCTAGCGGCTCCCGTTGCGCCGGCCCTCGATGATCTTGTGTGGGGAAAGGGTGCTGACGATTCTGGTTACCTCAAGGCCGGCGCGCTGAAAAAGTGTTCGAAATTCAGATTCCATCCGCTCCCTTCCGCCTGACATGACCAGCATATTCAGGTCCAGCAGCGTGCTGAACGACGGACGGTTGCCGGGGACGATCATTTCCACTACCAGGATTCGACTGGCATCGGTCATTGCCTCGCGGCAGTTTTGCAGAACCGTGATGCTCTGATCGTCATTCCAGTCGTGAATTACCCCGCACAGGATGTAGATATCGGCGCCGGCCGGCACAGCCGTGAAAAAATCTCCGCTGACCTTGGTACATCTCCCATTCATTCCGGACAAATGTCCATTGGCTCCGCTAATCACGGAGGGCAAATCGAAGACCATACCATCAAGGTGGCCGTTCATCTGCAGGATCGTCCTCAGAAACCGCCCGTGACCCCCGCCCACATCGATCACAGATCGGGCCCCGGAGAAATCGTAGGCCAGTCCAACGGCGCAGGAAACCAGTCCGGAAAAATCCGACATGGCCGCGTTGAAGGTGGAGCCATCGTCTGTTCTTTCGCTGAGGTGCTGAAACAGCCCAGCCTGAAATACATCATCGAAAGCAGGTTGACCTGTTCTTACGCTGTGCACAAGATTTCCCCACGCCTGATAGTGAAGCTCGCCCAGAGTGAGCGCCATCGACCGAAGCGAGCCCGGCACATCGCTCCTGAGCAGACGCCCATGCGCGGTGAGCGAGTACTTCTCCTTTTTCCTTTTGCAAATACCAATGCTCTCCAGGGCCCGCAGTAGACGAAACAGGGAATCGGCGTGCACCTGGGCGCGTCTCGCGATCTCCTCGCAGGAAACCGGCGAATCCTGAATTACGTCCGCAATACCCAGCTTGGCCGCCACGTAGACGGTCTGGGAAACCCAATAGCCCGACATCATCTGGAAGAGGGCCGGTGGTTCGGACCAGCGGCTGTTCCACGGCTGTATAAAGCTCAAGGGAGATATCTTTGGCTTGCGCGCTGATTTCGCAGCGATCCCGTGCCCGAGGACCTGCCTGAGCTCTTCCCAGTAGCCGGTCTTGCGGGCGCGAAGCAATCCGCGCAGAGAACGCCAGGGCAGAATGTTTTCCAGGCTCACCATTTGAGTAAACACGCTTCAGCGGCCATTCCCGGACCGAGCGCCAGCATGATTCCCAGATCACCCGGTTGAGGATCGCCATGGTCGAGGATTTCGTTGAGAACGAAGAGCACAGTAGGCGACGACATATTTCCGAAATTGCGCAGCACATGCCTGGAGAAACGGACCTGGCTCTCCGCCAGGGCAAAGTGCTTTTGCACATTATCCAGGACCTTGCGTCCGCCCGGATGGGCAATCCAGAAACGGACATCGGACTGCCGTATACCATTGCGTTCCAGCAAAACTTTCAATGCGCTCTCAAGCATGGGCGCGGCCAGATTGCGGATTTCGTTGGAGAGAACAATGCGCAGCTTTCCCTGGCGATGGTGGAAACCGACATGCTCGATTTGCGAAGGATCAAGAAACGACTGAAAGTCGACAACGTCAGCCAGGCGGGCTGGGTCGGCGGCAGAGTCCGTCATGAGCACGGCGGCGGCCCCGTCCGCGCAGATTGCATTTCCGACTACGGTATCAAACGTATCGTCTACATAAAAACATGCTGAGCAAATCTCAACCGTCAAAGTAAGGGCCGTGCTCCCTGGGTGTGCCCGGACATAATCGCTCGCTCTCTGCAGGCTGGGAATCGCGCCGGCGCAGCCAAGACCGACCATGGAAGCACGCTGCACATCGCGTCGAAACCCCATGTGTCCAATCAGGCGGCTTCCGATATCGGGACATACATATCCGGTCGAGGTGCAAACAACCAGTAAATCAACGTCCGCAGCTTTCATGTTCGCTTTGGTCAAGCAGGCGAGGATGGCCTTGCATCCCGTACTCATGGCGCCTTGCAGGAAGCGAGCATTGAGCTGCGTTGAATCCTCAAAACGATTAGGCTCTCCATCCAGATAGATATGCCGGTAATCGATGTCGCTGTTAAGGAATATGCTGCGGGTTCTCTCGCTCGTGTAGCCGGAGAGACGGAATATCTCTTCCTGGGCAAAACGGTGCTGTGGAGTCGCTGTGCCAACGGCGCGAATTGCGGGCGCTCCAACTCGGGCAGACATCGTCTAATAATTAACCTGATGCTCTGCCTTTTATTCCCTGGTGATCGGACCGATAGAACACCTGGGTGCGGGTCGAGATTTTATGTTACCCGGCGCTGGCTCGCGGGGTAACTTCATTCGCGCCTACGGCGCTGACGGCATCGGCCCCAGTCACATTGATATTCCTTAAGCTAAAGCTCGTTTTTCGCAGACTCTATACGCCTCCGGCAGTTGCGCGCTCAACCGGCGTGAAATGCACGCGAATGCACACGAATTTAAAAACACTGATAAAGAAAAGGAAGAAACTGAGGGTCAATAATTTACAATCGAGGCCATGAATATCTTGCGTTCATCGCGCTGGTTTTTGCTTCTTGCTTGCGTAACAGTCACTGGTTTTCTGCTTTCTTCACTACATGCCGCAACACCGGACGAGCAGGCGGTCCTGGCCCCCATAACGGCAATGTTCGATGGCATGGCGAAACGCGACGCGGAGGCGATTAAGAAACCGTTGCTTACAGGCGGCACCATGGTGTTGATGCGGGACGGCAAGCCGACAAAGATGACGTTTGAAGCTTTTGCCGACCTGGTGGGAAAGCCTGGAAAGGCCCAGATTGAAGAGCGAATCCACGATCCGCTGGTGCGGATCGATCATGATCTGGCGGTGGTGTGGGCCCCATTCGAGTTCCTGGTGGATGGCAAAGTGGACCACTGCGGGACCGACCTGTTCAACCTGGTTCAAACGGACGGTAAATGGCTCATTGCGAGCATCGCGGATACCGGACGGAAGGATTGTTCGGCCAAGTGACCCATTGTTTTACGATGGCGAGATTCTAACCTTTTTTACCGCTGATTTGCGCTGATGAACACAGATCAAACAACCTTTCAGCCACGAATCAACAAGAATTAAAAAGGCTGTCATGCTGTCATAAAGAAAAAGAAGCAAAAGCCTCAACAGAAAAACCTGGGACACCTCCTGGTTATTTTGGCAGGCTTTGCAGCCGCTCTTTGTTGATCTTGAGCACGATACCGGCATTGCGGTCAGCCACTTCGCTGACTTTGTACTCTGCGGCCGTGCCTATCACCTGCGCGACTTCCGATGCGGTGAGCTTATAAGTATCCATAAGCCAATTGGCCATGTTGTCGGTGGCGTTGCGAAAGGCGCCATCGAGTGAGCCATCGAGGCCCATGGCCATAATATGTGTGGCGGATTCCACGCGCGGCCCACGCAAGGGCTTGGCGGGCATCACGTCCACGGTAACTTCTACGTCCATCGATGTTTCCAGGGCGTTACCGTTAAGTTCGCCGTCTCCCTGTAACGCATGGCCGTCGCCGAAGTAAAGCAGCGCGCCCGGGACGCTCACCGGCAGATAGACCGTCGCGCCCTCCACGATCTCGTTGAAATCCATGTTTCCGCCGAAGCGGCCCGAATCGCCGGTACTTGGAGGCGCAGCAGCCGGAGGTACAGCCGTAGCCACGCAGCCCAACATTGGCCGCAATGGAGCGGAGTAGGTTTTCATATGTTCGCCGGGCTTTTCCGGCGTAGCTACACCGCGTTGCAGGTCCAGATGCCATCGGACATCGTTGTTGTTGTCCTTGGCCTTGATGGCGAGATCGCTGGTTAGGCCGCGATCGACAATTCCATCATCACTGATGGCATAATCGCGGTTGAGCTTCAGGCGCACGATGTGGACGGCCAGGGTGTCACCCGGATAGGCACCGTCAATATAGAACGGTCCGGTTTCAGGATTGCCGCCGAGTACGCGTCTGACTCCCTTCTCGTCCACTCCGCCAGCATCGACGGTTGTGGTGTGAATGGTGTCACCGGGCTGAATGGTGAGCACCGGCTTGATTTCAGCCGAGAAGCGGCGATAGAAATTGGTGGGTGTGAACTCATGCCGCTGCGGCGATGTGCTGGGCTTGCCAGTAGGAACCAGTTTGGCCGTGAATGGCCGCACCTGCGGATGTCCCTGGTCGGAAGCATCCACGAAAGTGACAGTGCCGGAGAGTACGCCGTTGCCGACCGTCGCCTTGCAGTCTTCCCATCCGGTTCCCCGTTCGTCTTGAGCATGAAACTGCACCGTGTTGCCAGTGACTGTGCCTTCCAGTTTGTCGCCGATGAAGTTGCCGGTGAGCTTGTCCCCTTGCTGCGTGAGGTTCAAGCGGTAATAAACAGGTGTACCGAAGACTTCTGCCGTGACGATCCAGCGCCCCGAAAGATCATTGGGTGAATTGCTTGAAGATCTGGTCCGGGATTGAGCGATGCCCGGCAGGCTCGACATCGCGATCAACGAAAACAGCAGAAAAGCTTTACGCATTAGCTTCCTCCGTAGGGATGCAATTTACCCAATTGACTCGCAAAGGGCAGCGAGTTAAGATCAAGATACACGGGAAAGGAGGATGATCCAACAAGATGAAAAATTCTGATTGTAGTGACAAACGTGAGGTGGCTGAGGCTTAGGGCGTAAGCTCTGAAGTCCTGGCGATTGTGAGATTCGCAAAAGGCCTCTTGCAACAATAAGGAGCAACGCCTTCAGCCAATCCCAAACAGTCTACCCGACCCCGCATGAACCATGCGGGGTCGTTCCTGTTTTGGGGCTTCAGAATGAAAACGCCACCTGCAAATCGACGCGGCGATTGGCTGACTGGGTGTTGAATGGGCCTCCGGCCAACGCGGTGGATTGGCCAAACAATCTGGAGCTGAGATTGCCTATGGGAGGCGCCGGGTTCACGTTGTTGAAAATGTTGCGGGCGTTGACGCTGAAGGTCAGGTTGTAGCGCTGGTTCGATCTTTCGGGGCCGCCGAGACCGACCATCATGGGACCGCCACCTCGTGGGCCTCCCTCTCCGCCACGACCGCCGCCTTCCGGACCTCGTCCACCCGGTCCACCACGCATTCCACCTGGGCCGCCTTGTCCGCCTTGTCCGCGTTGCTGCCGAGGGTCGGGAGTAGCTTCAATTTTAGGTCCAATGCCGAAGGTCTTGGCCAACCGCATATTCAAAGTGAACTGGGCCTGGCTGGTACCGAAGTTGATGGGGACCAAAGTCTGCCCGGGGATCGGCACGGTATCAAACGCTCCGAAGTTGGTCTGGACAACGCTGGGCCGTGACAGATCGGTGGCAAAAGCCGGCCGGTCGTTGAAGATGGAGTCGCCATTCAGGTCCGTGCCGCTGATGATATTGAATGGCGCGCCAGAATTGGCCAGCAGGAAAGGACTGACACGGAAGCCCTGCGGCAAGCTGATCGTTCCGCCTAAAAGGAAACGATTACGAACGTCAAAGGGGGCGCGTCCGTAGTCACCACTGATGCCCAACGCCGGATTCGAGGCGAAGCTCCCTGCGCCGCTGGTATTGCTGTTGGCATAGCTGAGCGAGTAGAAACCGAACAGAGTCAGCTTGCTTCCCGAGCGCCAATTGAAGTTGGTCATGAACTGGTTCTGGTTGAAAACGCCACCCGATTCGTACTGATACTGAGGCGCCGGAACCAGGCTCACAACGCTCGAAAAGAGTTGGTGAACGCCGTGGGAATGAATATAAGTGGCGGTCACAGTGGCCGTCTTGGTTACCTGGCGTTCCACGGAAGTTGCCAACTGGATTGTATATGGCGCGTGAAGGGCCGGGTCGATCGTTTGGATCGTCGTGGGCGTTCCCGCCAAGGCGCTCAATGGCGGTGGATTGGGATAAGAGGGATTCTTGATAACAAACTGCTGCTGGTTGATTCCGTTCAGGCGCAGAGCCTGCAAGATAAGGTTCTCGCCAAAGCGATCATAAAAAATTCCCAATCCGGTCCGCAGGACTGTTTTAGGCGCGGCATTTTTCTTGCCGCCCAGCCCCCAGGCAAAGCTGATCCTCGGCGCCCAATCGCCATGATCATGAATTCCATTCTGGGTCTCAAAGCGCAGGCCGTAACTAAGAGTCATGTTGGGGCGGAGTTTCCAATCATCCTCTGCATAGATGCCGGCATCGACAAAGGTATTGGAAACCATGGGGTTGCCGGTAACGATGATCAACTGCCGGGGCGTACCGTTTTGGAAAGCGGTCAGAGAGTCGAAGATGTAGGTGCCGTTGAAATTTTGAGGTGTGAAATTGGAATCAGAGGTGGTCCGCAGACGCCCGCCGAGACGCAGAAAATGGGTGTTCAGGTTGAGCGAGGTGTAATTCTGCAATTCGTAGTGAGTGCTGATGGAATTGCTGGTTCCGACCGGATTGCCGCCCTCGATGAACTGCCCCAGAACGTTGACAGTGGGACCTGACACCAAGGCTCCCTGGTTGCTTGCGCCGCGCTCCCACTCGAAACGAGTTTCATTGATGGCCTTGGGGCTGAGGATTTGGGTGTCGCTGATCTGAATCTGATTTTCGTTGCTGGTCTGGTTAAAGCCCTGCGACGGCAGAGACAACTGTCCGATTCCGTCGTTCTCCTCGTGGTTGTGCGTGAATTGATAACGCGCGGTGAGGGTGTTGTTGGTGGTGAGTTGAAAATCGAACCGGCCGCTGAGATTGGTCCTTATCCGGGGATTGAGCACTGGGACGACTGAGACGCCGGCCGCGGTGAAAGCCGCCGGGGTAATTACAGCCGCTTCGTTGATGTGGCGATGCTCCACGCTGAATTGGTACGACGCTTTCTTACTCAGAGGCCCACCGATGTTGCCGTTGACCATCTCTGTGTTGAAATCAGGCTCACTGGCGGCAAATGGATTGCGGGCATCAAGGAAGGAGTGGTTGTCGTTGAAAAATACCTGGCCGTGAAGCTTGTCAGTGCCGGGCTTGGTCAGGATCTCGATGCGTCCAAAACCCATGCGGTCGTATTGGGCTGAAAACGGGTTCTGGTTGATGCGAATCTCCCGGATCGATGACTTGGGGGGCAACTGGCCTCCGGTAAAGCCGTCAATATAAATCTGGCCTCCATTGGGTCCGGCGGAAGGCCCCGCCAAAGCCAGCAGTTCGGATTGCAATTCGTCGGGATCATCGGAGAGCGCATCCAGGTCTTTTCCACTCATCACCAAAGTGCTGGCATTGTTATCGGGATTGGTGCTCACCCTGGCGGCATCACCCTGAACTTCAACGCTTTCTTCCTTGACGAAGATTTCGAGAGACAGATCGACTTTGTTGTCGTGGTCAACAGCAATTTCGACTTCTTTCAGCACAGGAGAAAAATTCTTGGCGCTTACGCTGACGGCGTATTTGCCCGGAGCAAGATTACGGAACTCATATCCGCCGAGACCATCGGATTTTGCCGAGAAAATCTGGCCGCTCGCGCTCTTCAGCGAGATCGTAGCGCCAGGTATCACCGCTCCCGAAGGATCCATCACTTGCCCATGCAGGCGGGTAAAAGCGGACTGCGCGAGCAGGGGCGAAGCGACGAGCAGCAGGGTGAGAATGGCGGCAAGAGCAAATTTAGAAATAGTGAAGAGCATTTTTTCAATGCGCTCCGCTCCAAAACCGGGAGCTGCGCGCAAGCCTTCGGCAGCGAGGAAGAGATTCTTTTTCGAATCTTCATGCCCCGAGTAAAACCGGGGGTAGCACGACTGAAGTCGTACCCTGATACAAGTCTTCGTTGTTGGCCAGGATTTCATCAATCTCTCCTCAAAATCATTATTTGCTTATTGTGGTCCGGCATCTCCACCGGGTGTGCCCAGGTTCCAACCGGAGAATAAGGCAGCCGCGCTTCGGCCATTGGGGGAGGCGGTCAGGATCGGCTCAACGCCACCTAACAGTGTAATGGCTACAACGTCAGCTCCAGAGTTACCTTGGGTTGCCACGACCATCACGGCATCTTCTTTTTGTAAATCGGCCAGCGTGACGCTGGGAATGCGGCTCAATATCTGCTGAAAATCCGGTGGTGCACCGCCCGGTCCAGCGCTTCCAGGACGCGCACCTGCTCCGGGAGGTCCGCCTGATCCACCTGGAGTGCCCGATCCTGCGGGGCCGCCTTGTCCGCCCGGTCCGCCTGATCCACCCGATCCATCTTGGGGGTTGCCTTTAAGAAGGATGGCCAACCGCTGGGCTATGGGAGGAGCGAGCTTGCGCATTTGCGAATCGGGGCTGATTTTTACTACGACAGATTTTTTAGCCAGCACGTCTTTCACGGTAATAGTGTTGTTGCCGGCGTCCACGGCGCTGATGGTTCCGGCAATGTTGCGGAAGGTGCCGCTGATGATCTCTTCCGCAGTTAGTTCTTTGCCGTCAGCGCTGCGGGTGCCGCGTGCCCGCAATTGGTCGCCGACTTTGACCTGGTCGAACGCGCCTTTTTGCGCGTCGGCGAATTTCACCGAGTCGGGCGCATAGCGCAGGAAACCAGTTTCCTTGGAAGTCTTGACGGTGACGCTGTAAGCCGGTGTGATGGCGATGGTAATCGTTCCAGTGGCCGCATCGATGGCTGTGACAATGCCGCCCGTGCCGCGCTTTTGCCAGTCTTCGCGTTCATGCTGCTGCTTTTGCGCCACGTCTCCCTGCTTCATGACTACGATCTGAGAAGCCACGATGGAATCGTTGTCGCCAGGCTTGCCGCGAACCAACATACGGTCGCCTACCTGGATTTCAGGCAGGGTCATCGGCGTGGCGCTTTTGAGATCGGTCTGCCCAGGAGCCAGTCTCATAATGCGGACCCCGTCGGCCACGGTCACGTTCGCGTCAGCCCCCGAATCCAGCTTCAGGACGAGAACTTTTCCGTTAATCGATTTGACCGTACCCAGCTTGCGTGCCGTGGAATCCGGCTGGGCCTGTCCTTGACAAATAACTGTCGATATTGCCATCAAGGCAAACCACACCGCGAATTTGCATTTAGCTTTCATTTAACCGCTGCCTCTGGCTTCTATCTTAAATGCTGCCTGTAATTGATTCGAGCCTGAGAATGAGGGGAGACCCGACAGAGATAGTCCTCATAAAAAGACTACCCGCCAAGAGCGAAGGGAAGCGAAAAGTTTTGTTAAGTTGGGGAGGAGGACAGATGTACTTTTTTAGTGGCTTTGCTAAATACTGATGAATTGCTCTAAATCCTTATGCAATCTTCAAACGCTTCAGCCTGATCCTGTCAGCACGGACCCTCGTAAGGTCGTAGTGTGCCTGTTGGGTTAGCCAGCTCTCGGCGCTGCCGCCGAAGACCTTGGATAATCTCACAGCCATTTCGGGAGAAATACCGCGTTTTCCATTCACCAATTCCGACAACGTAGTACGCGTGACCCCAAGCGCCGCAGCAGCATCCTTAATCGTCAAACCTAAGGGCTCAATGCATTGGCGCAAAACAAAACCGCCAGGATGGGGTGGATTTTTCATCGGCATGTGTTTCACTCTCCTTAATTAATGGTAATCGACGTAATCGACATCGAGCGCATGGCCTTCTTCGAATCTAAAGATCACACGCCAATTAGCACGAACGGTGACTGCCCAAAAGCCAAGCAGATCGCCTTTAAGTGCATGGAGCCGGAACCCTGGCAAATCCATGTCGGAAAGCTCATGCGAAGCATCAAGCCGCACGAGAATATCTCGTAGCTTGTTCACATGTTCTCCAATAACGCCACGTGGATCGTCATCATCGTGGAGGCGCCGTAGTCCCTTGTGGCGAATCGATTGGATCATTGGGTAGCGTAACGGGTTACGTAACGCATGTCAATATTTGCTCTCGCATATTAGAGCAAAAGAGATGGGAGTTGGAATATACCCGAGTCAATTACAGTCCTACACAACTAAGGGTTTCCTCTATGCCTCTTACTTACCCAATTACCAATTTACCCAATTACCCAATGCCCTCACCGGTAGGCCTCAGCCTGAATGTTATAAAGCTCTGCATATTGGCCGCGACGAGTGATCAGTTCTTCATGAGTTCCTGATTCGACTACGCGTGATCCATCGAGTACCACAATGAAATCGGCCATGCGTACAGTACTGAAACGATGCGAGACCAGGATGGTGATGCCGCCTTCCAATGCGCTTTCGCCGGTTTTGTTGTCGCAGCTCCGGCGAGATGCAGCCGCATAGCGCTCGAACAAAGCATGTTCGGTTTCTGCGTCGAGCGCTGCTGTCGGCTCGTCGAGGACCAAAAGCAAAGGACGGTCGCGCATGAATCCTCGGGCTAGCGCCAACTTTTGCCATTGGCCGAAGCTGATTTCTACGCCTTCCGGCCACGTCGCTCCCAGTTGTGTGTCGAGACCGGCGCGGAGTTGCTCGATGACATCGCCTGCTCCTGCACGCTCAACCGCCGCGGGCACAGCGACTGGGTCATCCAGGCGCGGAACATCCCCTATTCCCACGGAGTGTCGCGCTTTGAGTTCGAAGCGGTAGAAATCCTGAAATGCTCCGGCGAGACGCGAGCGCCAGGTATCGGGCGACATGCGCGCCAGATCCGTGCCATCCACCAGGATTTGTCCGCTGGTGGGGCGATAGAGCGCGCACAAGAGTTTTACCAGCGTGGTCTTGCCGGCGCCGTTCTCTCCTACGATCGCGACTACAGAGCCGGGTCGAAGATGGAGGTTCACATCGTCAAGCACCAGGCGCTCGGTGCCTGGGTAGCGGAAAGAAACGTGTTCGAAGCGAATGCCCTCGCGCAATTGTTCGGGCACCGGCGCATCGGTATTCTGCACCAACGAAGCCGCATAGTCTTCGAGCCACGCGAGCCGTCTGGAACCATCGAGCCAGATTCCACGGAGGAAGCCGATCTCTCCAACGGTAGCAGCCACATAAGCGGAGAGACGCGAGCCTGCGGCCAGAACCAACAGGACGTTGCCAGCCGAAGCCTTGAGCATCGACGACACGAACACCAGCGCGCCCACATAGGCGGCGGCAAACACAGCCCATCCCGAGGCGTGCCATACGGCGCTGCTCCAACGCGCGGCGGCCAGCGGCCGATACCATCGCTCCCAGGCTTCACGTCGTTGCCCGACGAGGCGTTCGCCAATTCGGGTTACGCGCACCTCTTTGCCCGGCGAGGCGGTCGTCGCAACATCGAAAAGATGCCGGGCCAGGCGGTTGGCCGATGCTCCTCGCTCCTCGACAGTCCGTTCCACTCCCGGCCGCCAAGTGGATGTAAGCACGGTCGGCAAGGCAAACACCGCCAGCAATGCCAGCGCCGGATGAATGGATACCAGCAAAGCAATCGTCACTCCCAGGCGCAAGATCCACCCACAGGTGGTGAAGAGCGACATGTACATGTGATCGAGCACGAAGATCTGATTGCGCAACACAGAAAGACGATCAAGGTATTCCGGGCGTTCGTGATGTTCGAGCGTGGCGATGGTGGCGATTAATTTTGCGACATGAGATTCAAGGGCGATGGTGACCTGATCGCGAAAACGGCGTTGGGTGCGGTCGCTCATGACCCGCAAAAACCAGGTGGCAACCGCAGAGGCTCCCAAACCCACGGCCGAAGCAATCACCAGCGTGCGGCGGCCGCCGAAGACGCCATCAGCCAGGTACTTGAGCCACAGGGCAAGCAGTGCATCGGGCAATGCGGCGAGCAGCGCCAGTCCAAAAGATACACTCAGCAAGAGCGGCTCAGCCTGATAGCCGCGCTTGAGGGCGCGCCACATCGCGGGGAATGCCGGAGGCAGATCGCTCTTTTTAGGGGGCAGCGGGGGCATCGAGCGCGACTCCTTCCTCTTCTTCTTCGCCGAAACGCGACGCCTGCAGATCGAACATGGTCCGGTAGCGGCCTCCGAGAGCCATCAATTCGTCGTGAGTGCCCAGCTCCACTACCTTCCCATGCTCCAGCACGCAGATGCGATCGGCGTGGCGAACCGTGGAGAAGCGATGCGAGATCAGAATTGTGGTGGTGTGGCGCGTAGCTGCGAGGATGCGGTCGAAAATCTCGGCCTCGCCCCGCACGTCGAGCTGGGCTGTCGGTTCGTCGAGCAATACCAAGCCAGCGCCCAGACGAACCGCACATAGCGCCCGCGCCAAAGCAATTCGCTGCCATTGGCCTCCGGAAAGATCGGTGCCGCCGGGGTAGCCGCGTGCGAGGATGGTATCGAGACCTGCGAGACCGGCGGCTCCGGCTTCAGCAAGCGCTGCCTGAATTACGTCATCGGGAGCGCCACCCGGAGCGACATTGTCGCGCACCGGTAACTCGAAGCGGATGAAATCTTGAAACACAGCAGTCAGGCGGGAGCGCCATCCATTGATATCAAGAGCGCGAAGATCCACGGAGTCGATCTCAATCGCGCCCTCTTGAGGATCGTAGAGACGGCAGAGAATCTTTGCCAGCGTGGTTTTTCCGGCTCCGTTTTGTCCGACAATCGCCAGCGATGACCCGGCGGGAATGGTGAGGTCGAAGCCCGCAAGCACCGGCTCGTTGCTGGTTGGATAAGAGAACGTAACGTTGCGAAAACGAACCTCGCGCGCTGGCATTCCTTGCACAGGCCGATGATCTTGGGGCAGAGCGCCGGCGAGATTCATTGCATCTTGAAGACGCAATACCGCGGCCGCGGGGGCCGCTGCGCCATCGAGCGCCCACGAGAGTCCGCCGAAGGCGATCATGCTCGTGCCTACTGCGGCGCTGGCGAATGTAACCAGCTTTCCAATCGGAAGTGCGCCGTTGGCTGCCGAGGCTCCCATTGCCCAAAACACGACGATGTTGGCTGCCAGCACAATGAGCAAACTCCAGATCACCGGACGTTCGCGCAGGCGGGTGGCCTCCCAGCGGAGCTTGGCCAGATGATTGCGGCGCGCGCGGAAGCGATCGACGATCCAGCCTGCCAGGCCGAAGAGCCGCACTTCTTTTGCTGCAGGAGGTTCTACGGCCAGTCTGAAGGTGTAGTCCGCATGGCGTTGGGCTTCGCGTACCTCTTCGGTATTGCGGTCGCGCCACACAGCGCTCTCGCGCAGCAACCAATGGGTTGCGAACCATGCCAGCACAAGCAGGAGAGGCGCCCACCACGCGTATCCGGAGAGCACCACTGCCGAAGCCAGGCCGCCGACCAACTCGACCAGGCCTGCGGCGATAAAATCCATGGAGATAAAAATCGGCGGACCACTAATCCCGAGATCGAAGTCGCGCGCGATGGTGAGATCGCTCGTGAGCTTGGGGTTTTCGAGATGGCCCATTCCTGGCGGACGGACACAGGTGCGTGTCAGTTGATCATAGAGCCAGGCGGCAGTACGGCTGCCCAGATTAGTGCCCACGGCATGGTGGATCGGGGATAGCACCTGCAACAGCACAAAGACGACTGCCACCAACGTAAGAAACACTGCCAGGGCTTCGCCCTGCTGGATCGCGCCAATCAGCCTGCCCATGGCAATCGCGAAAACCGCAGGCAGCAGGCCCCGGACAAAGAGAAGTGTCCACCAGGCAAGCGCCAAACCTGCAGAGGCCTGGGACAATGCGCCCACGAATTTCCATTCGTTGCGCGCGCGCAGCTTCCCGATCACTGGTGCTCCTGTGCAAGAAGTTGGATGAAATCTTAAAATGGGCTTTCCGTGCCGGAACCGATTGTCGACCAGTATATCGTGATCTGGTTAGCGCATGTTTCTGCACTGTCTCCGAATGGTTACCGAGATGATCGATGACTCAGAGTTAAAAATCGTTCGACGCAGAATATCAATGAAGATTCGCCAGCAAATGGTCTTATTATTCTTTGTCTATGGTTTTATTGGGGGCCGAGGTTCGATCTCAACGGTTTTAAGCACCGGCGTTTGCTTCATAGGAGGGCTTGCAGGTGTGCCCAAATCAGGTGAAGGATTTGAAGATCCGTTGGGTGGACTTGCAGGTGTACCCAAATCCCGAGTTGTAGAAGTCGACTCTGGCACTACATCAGATGCAAGAATTCTCGAAGGTTCCATTAGTTTGATTCTCCTCAGTTTCTCTGAATAGTGGACCCCAATAAATTGATCATCTTAACAATAGTAAGTGACTCTGAGCAGCCTAACATTTCATTAGAATATACAAATATTTCGACAAAATTGACTTGGGGAAAATATCGGGCAAATCTATTTGAAAAAATACTTGTAACGTCCAACACACTTTCTGCACTATTTTACGAGCAGGCAATATTTAGGAGAGTTAAAGTGAGACTACGGACAATTTTCTTAATGGCAACAGTCAGCATTCTTGCAAGCATCGCAATCAGTCAGGGCACTGAAAGACATAAACTGAATGAAGGACGGCCCAGGCAAACTGTGGGGGAGCCGCTTGAAACTTATCGCCTCATGCCTGGTCAGCGCGACGAGCAAAAACAGCGATATCAGAAAGACGAGCTTAAGAATACTAAACTACCTTTCAATTTAGGATCTTTGGCATGTCCGCCTGACATGGATTGTAAGGAAAAGGAAGACTTAATTAAATAATCGATTGCATTTATCAAAATTGGTTCGAAGTATTGCTTACGCAAGGTTGTAGCTCGGATGAGTTCTCTGGTTTTTCTTTGACGAGATAATGATCAGGTAGGTTCTCAACAATTGTCCTCGCTCTGCGAGCGTCATCCTTATTTTGAGTAGCTTGCGAGCGAAGGCACAGCCCTGCAGCAGTAAGGCGATTAATTCGCGCCTCAGCATCGTCCTTCAATATCCAGTTTTTTGCTGCTTGTATTGTTTTATCCGAAGCATTTGCTCGGTTCACTCTCGAGACAATTTTCTTTGCCATTGCAGATGCCTTAAGGCTCTCATCTGCTGCCTTCCGTCGTGAAGTATTGTCAGGCTCACTGCCTGCAGTCATTCCCCAGGCGTAAGAAAGATGTTCATACTTGAGAATCTGCATGCTCACGTTAAGGTCTTTGTCATCAAGCTTGCTGATTTGGCTAGCGAGTTGATCAGCACGACTATTTACTTCTGGGGCTTTGTCAGGGTTACTTTGAAGGTTCTGATAATCTTTCCTCAACTCCCAAATTCGATCATTGAATACAAGAAGAGATTGCTCCGAGGGTGAACGAATGGGGGTTGGAGCTGGCGTAGGTTCGCTGCGCGTGTCTGCTCTGTCTTGCTTAGGATGGATGAGGTACCCTGCTGCCATGCTGATCACAACGATAATGATAATGATGGCTAGTACAACCGGTCGGGAGAGAATCCTGGAATTATTCTTGGTCGCAGATGAGGTTGAATCTGCATCGAGTTGCTGCAAATTTGTTTGAGCCATGTTATCCGCTTCCTGCTTAACTGCCGAAATTAAGTGCGCATATGAAGCCGCCTTCTGAAGCGAAGACCCGAGTTGTGCGGCTACATCATCAAGAAGCTGTTGTAACTGAGGTTCGCTATTTGCGGAAAGCGTATTTAAGATGTTCAATGGGGCGCTCAATTCAGAATTTATGCCAGCAAGCAATAGGGCTAAGAATTTATCCGTACCCCACCGAGCTCCCAATTCAAACTTAACAAAATCAGAACCAAGGCTATCCTGCGTAATGATGCCAATTACAATCTTGGCATCGTGAACTTCCTGACGGAGCCGGCTCTCAACTTTCATGCCAACAGGAAGTCTGTAGCCATCTACACTGCTGCATCGAATGCTATCGGCCCCCAGACTAAGTGCCGCTCGTAGCAAATCTATAAGGGCACGCGCGATTTTGTCATCTTTGCTGCTGTGAGAAATAAAGATTTGTAGTTCTGATTCAGGCATAGTGAGCAAGTCAAGGAAATCTATTATGCCGCGACTGCCTAAAAAATGAAACTTGCGTGGCAGATCACTTAAAGAGCACATTCAACGCATGCTGATGAGAGCAGCTTGCTGGTTTCAAACTGGACATAACTGGAAATTTGAATGACTCAGAAACTCAGCAACTCAAATAGGGCCATAGTCGATCTCTCGTGATGTTAGACTTTGCGGCATTGACCATTATAGCCCCTCTATTCCTGTTTGTTTTCCCTCGGTTGAGCTTGCCCATTCGTTCCTCGCAAATCTGGTGGGGCGTAATAGACTTTGCTGCCTCCGGCTTTGTTTACTTCGTCGATGAAGGTTGTGGCGTAGTCGCGTTTGGCGTCGCCTAAGGCATAGGCCTGGCGTTTGTAGTTCCAACTCTTCGGATTCAGCTTCTGAGCTTCCTTGAAGTGCGGAATCGCTTCGTTGGCGTGGCCGGATTTGTAGAGATACTCGCCCAGTCCGAACTCGGCGGAGGCCATCAGAAGGTTGGGATCGTTCATTGACAACTTCTGGCGCAGCTTCTCTTCGCTCATGGCGTATTCGCTTTTTTCGCCTTTTTCAGCCCAATCCCTGATGGCGTTGAGATAGGGCGCGGAGTCCAGGCCGGTGAACTGTTTGAAACGATCGTCGGCGAAAGCAACTTCGTTGGGGCGAACGATTCTTCCTTTTTCATCGATCCACACGCCGGTGGGAACGTTGACCATGTTGTAGAGCTTGGAGACAAGGTGCTTTTCGTCGATCAACACGGTGTAGGCGGGAGCAGGCTTTGCCTCGGTAATCCATTTCCCTGCGTCTTTAACGCCGCCGGTGTCCTGGGCCACGGAGAGGATTTCGAAATTCTTGTCTTTCAGTTGCTGATACATTGCTTGCCAGACCGGCAAGTCGAAGCGGCACCCTCACCAGGAGGCCCAGGTGACCAGCAAAACTTTCTTTCCGCGAAAGTCAGCGAGCGAATGCATCTTGCCATTAATGTCGGGAAGAGTAAAATCCGGCGCCTGGAGGGAAGCAATTCCCTGGCGCTGATCGGAGCGCAATCCGAAATACCATGCCGATGATCCTGGATCGTGCGCCACCGGCTGATGCACAAGGTCGGCAAACGCAGTCAGGTTGAACCATGACGTTCCCGACTGTTTGCGGAGAAAGTTGCTCTGCCTGGATTTCGGTAATGGGAAGCACAACACCTCGCGGCACACGCCCTGAGGCTTCACCTCGAAGCGCGTGGCTTGCTTGAGATCAGCGGTGGTGATCCAAAGCTGCCCCGAATCCTCGTTGGCAGAGTTGATGGGGGTGGCCACATCATCGTAGATGATTGTGGCATGGGTCTCTTTGGCAACAGCGCTCACACTGGCAATCAGCAGGAGCAGCAGAAAACCAGCAGCAAATCGTAGACGAGTCATGGGTTCTTCTCCGCGAAAATTATACAGCAGCAGCCCTTAGCTCTTAGCCAACAGAGCGAAGCTTCATGGTGCCAGCTAACAGCTAAAGGCTAAGAGCTGCCTCACCCGGCAGATCTCTCATCGGGTAGTACCTTTTCCCGTTCAGCTTTGCTACCTCTTCCCGAAAGGTCGTACCGTAATCGCGTTGGGAATCCGAGAGGAGCCATGCTTGGCGCTTGTAGTTCCAACTATCGGGATTCAGGCGTTGTGCTTCTTTGAAGTGGCGGATGGCTTCGGGCAGGCGGCCGGTTTTATAAAGATATTCGCCTAATCCGAATTCTGCGGCGGCCAGCGACCAGTTTGGGTCATGGCGCCCAAGCCTTTCCCGTAAACGTTCTTCGCTGAAGACATAGGTGCTGCGGTCGCCCTTTTCCACCCAGTCGCGGAGGGCCGCTATATAAGGAGCGGATTCTACGTTGTGGATGTATTTCAAACGATCGTCCACATAGGCCGTTTCGTTGGGGCGGACGATTTTTCCCTGTTCGTTAATCCATACTGCGGTGGGGACGTTGACCATGTTGTAGAGCTTGGAAACCAGATGCTCTTCGTCAATCAGGGCGGTGTGGGTCAGGGGGATTCTTTCTGCCGGGGGCGCTGACCTTACGGGCGCGTCCATTGGCAACATGGCGGCCGTCATCCATGGGCCGGCGTCCTGAGCGCCACGAGTATCTTCCGCGACGGTGATGATTTCGAAATTGCGATCTTTGAGTTCGTCGTAGAGGGCCTGCCATCCTGGCAGGTCGAAGTGGCAGCCTCACCATGATGCCCAGGTGACCAGGAAGACCTTTTTCCCGCGAAAGCCGGAAAGCGAGTGCAGCTTGCCATTGAGATCGGGCAGGGTGAAGTCAGGCGCTTGCAACGAGGCCAGTGCCTGCCGCTGATCGGAACGCAGCCCGAAATACCACGCTGAAACCTCGCCATCCTCATGGACAACCGGTTGATGCATGTCCCCGGCAAAGGCGCTGAGGTTGAACCAGGTCTTGCCCGCACGGTTGCGCACAAATTCCTGGCGCCGGGCGTTGGGCAGTGGGAAACATTTTTCGTCCCGGCAGACTCCCTCAGGCTTCAATTCAAAACGTGTAGCACGAACCAGGTCGTCAGTGGTGAGCCAAAGATGACCTGCTTCGATTTCCGCAGAGTCAACTTCAACGGCATTGTCGTCGTAGAGAACTGTGGCCTTCATTGTTGAGGCTCCTTAAGGGCGGGGGGAATTATACAGAATTGCCACTTCGGCTCACCTCAGTGCAGGCTTCACTGCCATGATTGCCAAAATTGCCAAAACTGAAAAGGCTAACGACGAATGGCCAATAACTAACGGCTAATAGCTAATGGCTGATGGCTAATAACCAACCAGCACGCTCTCCCAATCGTGCATCTAATTTTGCTGACCCAGGTCGTGAATGAGATCCGCTCCAGAAATCCTGATTGCAGAATCCAGCGGCATCTCGGAATGCCTGGACAGGTTGGCGGCGCAGAAACGGAGTGTGCGCCCGCTTTCGACCTATCGTCTGCAGTTCAATGCGGATTTCACCTTTCTCGACGCCCAGCGGCTAGCCGGTTATCTTCATGCTTTGGGCATTTCGCATGTCTATTCTTCTCCGATCCTGAAAGCCCGGGCCGGTAGCCGGCATGGCTATGACATCACCGACCATAACTCCCTGAATCCTGAAGTCGGCAGCTATGAGGATTTTCAGGCCCTGGTGCGCGAACTCAAGAATTACGGCATGGGGCAAATTCTGGATTTCGTTCCCAACCACATGAGCATTGGGCTGGGAAGCAATGTCTGGTGGAACGACGTGTTGGCCAACGGACGGGCGTCAGAGTTTGCCGAGTTTTTCGATATTGACTGGAAGCCCCTCAAACAAGAGCTGCACAACAAGGTGCTGTTGCCGATCCTGGGCGATCAATATGGGGCGGAATTGGAAGCCGGACGAATACACCTGGTGCTGGCTGACAAGGGGTTTCACGTTGAGTATTTTGATAACCGGCTACCCATTGATCCAAAAACCATTCCTTTCATCTTCGCGTCGCACGTGAATGGCGGCCATGAATTGCAATCTTCGGAATTTCGCTCTGTCCTTGCCGGATTGCGGCAACTTCCCGGCCACAGCACGACCGAAGCTGAGCTGGTCCGGCAGCGCCGGCGCGCGATTCCTCCGCTGACTGAATCTTTGCAGCGAATCATCGAGCAATCTCCCGAAATCCGGTTGGTGGTTGAGAAAGCGCTGGAGCAGTTCAACGGGCGTCCAGGCGATCCGCACAGTTTTGATGCTCTGCATAACCTGCTCGAAGCTCAGGTGTACCGGCTGGCACACTGGCGGGTCTCGGGCGAGGAGATCAATTATCGCCGCTTCTTTGACATCAACGATCTGATTGGGTTGCGCATGGAAAATCCTCAGGTTTTCGCGGCCACTCACCAACTGCTGCGCAAGTTGCTGGCGGAAGACGCCATTCAGGGGTTGCGCATCGACCATTGCGACGGACTACTGAATCCCATGCAATACCTGGTCCGGCTGCAGATGCTCTATGCCGCCAGCCAATGCTCGGGCCCCCTGCCTAAGCCTCCACTGGCCGAAAACGGAATTGAAATGGAAATACAACAGGTCTTTGGCCAGCATCCGTGGATGAACCAGCATGCACCTTTATATGCGGTCGCAGAGAAGATACTGGAGCCGGGGGAAGACGTGCCGGCGGAGTGGCCGGTCGACGGCACTTCAGGATACGAGTTCACAACTCTGGTCAATGGCCTTTTCATTGATCGCCGCAACGAAAAGCTATTGACTACGCTCTACCATCGCTTCACCGGCCTCTCCCCCAACGTGGACGATCTCATCTACAACAGCAAGAAACTCATCATGCATGCATCGTTGGCCAGCGAGGTCAACGTGCTCGCCCACATGCTCGATGAAATCTCCATAACCGACCGTTATGCCCGCGACTTTACACGCAAAGCGCTGCGAGACGCCATCCGCGAGACGATTGCCTGCTTCCCCGTTTACCGGACCTATATTGATGAGCGCGGCCAAATGACGGATCGCGACCGTGGCTACATCCACGAGGCCATCCTGTGGGCCAAGCGCCGCAACCCGGACACGGCGCCCGCCTGCTTTGATTTTCTGCGCGACATACTGCTGTTGAAAGAGCGCGGCAACCACGACCAGTCTGAGCTTTACCGCAAGCGGCTCTATTTCACATTGAAGTTCCAGCAGTTGAGCGGGCCGGTGATGGCCAAGGGACTCGAAGACACTGCCTCCTATGTTTACAACCGGCTTATCTCGGTCAATGAGGTGGGCGGATCGCCCAAACAGTTCGGGATCCCGGTTCATGAGTTCCACGACAGCAACCTGAAGCGGGCTGAACGCCGTCCCTTTTCCATGCTGGCCACCTCCACGCACGACACCAAGCGCAGCGAAGATGTTCGCGCGCGCCTGAACGTGCTGAGCGAGATGCCTCGTCTGTGGGCCTCGCAGGTGTTGAAATGGCGCAAGATCAATCGGACCCGCAAACGGGTTCTGCCCGACGGACGCACCGCTCCCGATTTGAACGAAGAATACCTTCTTTACCAGACATTGGTGGGCACCTGGCCGTTTGACTTCGGCGACCAACAGGCCCGCGCAGTCTATGTCGAACGAATCAAGCAGTACATGAACAAGGCTGTGCATGAAGCCAAGGTCAATTTGAGCTGGATCAACGATGATCCAGTCTATGTGGAGTTGTTGCAGCAGTTCGTGGAAAAAATCCTGAGCCCTGGCACGCAGAAGCGCCCGAATTCTTTTCTCGACCAACTCCAGGCCTTGATGCCCGCGATTGCGCTGTTTGGAGCCATGAATTCTCTGGCGCAACGGCTGTTGATGATCGGCTCGCCCGGCAATCCCGACATCTATCAAGGGACGGAAGTTTGGGATTTCAGCCTGGTCGATCCGGACAATCGCCGTCCTGTGAATTACGAATTGCGGAAGCGAATGCTCAACGAACTGGACCGCGGAGCAGAGCACAAGGATTTCCAGGGCCTGTGCGCCGAATTGTTGAGGGACTATCAGGATGGCAGGATCAAACTGTGGACGACGATGCAGGCGTTGCGTTTCCGCCGCGAGCATCGCGAGTTATTCCAGGCTGGAGCGTATACGCCTCTTCAAGCAACCGGATCGAAGCAAGACCATGTTGTGGCTTTTGCCCGCGAACATCAGAAGGAGGTAGCGATCATCGCCGTTCCCAGACTGAGCTACATTCTAGCCGCAGGCTCGTTGCAGCCCCCGATCGGCGGTTTGTGGGAGGGCACGGAATTGCATGTGCCTTCGCACACAGCAGAGTTTGTAGAGAATATTTTTACCGGAGAAAGGACCAGGGTCACCGCAGGACGCACGCTGCTATGCCGCGAAATCTTCGCGCACTTCCCGGTCGCTTTGCTGACCAGCCGTTGACAGGCTCGGGGCGCGATCCGTCACGGTGGCCAGCGAGGCAAGCTTCTGCGCCACCTCGCCGCTGAGCAGGCCGGACTCGAACTGCCAACCCCAATTGCCGTCGCTGAGCGAGGGGGTGTTCATGCGGCTCCTGCTATCGAAACCCAAAACGTCCTGAAGAGGCACGATCGCCATCGTCGCCACCGAAGTGAAGGCCGCCCGAATAAAGGCCCAGTGGATTCCATCGGCGGCCTCGCCAATGTAAGCCAGGGCGAGTTGTTTTTCTTCCACACTCGCGCCCGAGTTCCACCATCCGATGGTTGTATCGTTGTCATGAGTGCCGGTGTAGACCACACAGTTCGGCTCGAAATTATGGGGCAGGTAAATACGAGCGCCGGGATCGCCGAAGCCAAACTGTAAGACCTTCATGCCGGGAATCCCGAGGCGTTCGCGTAACTCATGAACTGCGGGCGTGATCATGCCCAGGTCTTCGGCAATAAACGGCAGGTCGCCCAGTTGCCGGCGCAGCTCTTCGAATAGACCATCTTTCGGGCCTGGATCCCAGCTTCCCTTCACCGCTGTGGGTTCGGAAGCTGGAATGGCCCAGTAACTTTCAAAACCACGGAAGTGGTCGAGCCTTACGATGTCACAAACCGTTACCGCCCACGACATGCGTTGCACCCACCAATCGTAGCCGCGGGCCTTTAAGACATCCCAGCGATAGAGAGGATTGCCCCATCGCTGCCCGCTGGCGCTGAATGCATCGGGAGGTACGCCCGCGACGATCATGGGCTGCAGGTCATCATCAAGATAAAAAAGATCGGGGTGCCGCCAGACATCGGCGCTGTCGTAGTTCACAAAGATAGCGACATCGCCGACTACTTTAATCCCACGTTCTGCGGCATAGCGGCGTAAAGCTCTCCACTGCTCAAAAAAAGCAAACTGGATGGCCCGCTCGATCTCCAGTTCGCGCTGGTATTGCAGGCCAAACTTGTGCAGGGCTTGCGGCTCGCGCCGCGCCAATTCTCGCGGCCAGGTGCTCCAGGATTCTCCGCGATGAACAGTTCGCATTACGCTGAACAAAACAAAATCTTCGAGCCACCAATCGTTTTCGCGCTTGAACGCCTCGAAACGCTGCCGGTCGCGATTGTTTCGCTCATGAAAGTTTCGCTCGAGAAAACTCTGTGCGGCCTCTTTGAGCAGTGGGAGTTTCACGGCCTTGACTTGGTCGAAGTCGATTCGCTTCTCGCGGAGCGATGCAGCCAGAGGTTTTATCTTGTCCCGGGAAATCCATCCGCGGTCGGCGAGACGGTCAAGACTGATGAGCAGCGGGTTTCCGGCAAACGCGGAGATGGCCGAATACGGAGAGTTTCCCAATCCGGGCGGGGAGAGCGGCAGAATCTGCCACAAGCCCAGCTTGGCTTCCGACAGGAAATCTACGAATTTATAGGCCTCGGGTCCGAGGTCGCCAATTCCGCTACGCGAGGGCAGCGAAGTAGGATGCAGAAGGATACCTGCCAAGCGCTCAAAAGACATAATGGCACTTAGATGCTCGTTTATTCGCTTTCTTTAGCCAGCGAGTCCATTGCGCTCTTGTTGAATTTCACTTTGCCTGCTTTTTCCAGCCGGGTCCCAAGATCGCCCAAATAGATTCTCCACGCCTCTTGCCGTTTTTGGGCAATCAATGGCTCACGTATTTCATCCGAACCCTTGGCAGCCTCTTCGGCCGAAGGCTCCTGGCGTTCGGTAAGGCTAATCACCACGCCCTTGCCTGCCAGGTTGATGGGGCCGCTGATTTCACCGGGTTTCAGATTGTATGCCTCCCTGGCCTGGCCCATGGATCCAATATCTTCCAGTTGGTCCTTAGGGGCGAGAAAATTGCTTGTCTTGACGGTAGCACCCACTTCTTTCGCAGCCTTGCGCAGGTCATGCTGGGCGTGAGCACGGTCGGCCATTTCCTTGAGCTTGGTCTCCAACTGATGACGAGCCTGTTCCGCTTTGAAGTCTTTGACCACGCGGTCCTTGACAGCGTCAAGCTCCGGAGGCTTGGGCGGGTCGATCTTGACGAGTTGAAAAATCGCAGCCCCATCGCCAAACCGGGCCGCTTGTGGGCCGGAATTGGTGTTCGTGCTGAATACCGCTTGCATGAACTCGGGCACAGGACCAACTCCCGAAAGAGAATCGGTCCGGGCCAGTGGATTGCTCACAACCACCTGTAATCCAGCCTTGGCCGCTGCCTTGTCCAGTGAGGTGGCACGGGCTTCACCCTGGTAAGTTTGCACCATCTGCCCCAGCCAATCGCCGGCCTTCCGGGTCTTGACAGCTTTTTCGATCTCGTCTTTGACGTCGCCATAAGGTTTTAGATGAGAGTCTTCCTTATCTTCCACCTGAATAATGTGAATACCAACACTGGTTTGCACGAGATCGCTCATTTGTCCCTTGCTCATGGCAAAGGCAGCACTCTCAAACTCCGGTTGTATTCCCTTGTCGCCCTTCACGATCCAACCGAGTTCTCCTCCCGCGGCGGCAGTGGTGTCTTCAGAATTCTTTTTTGCCAATTCGGCAAAATCGGCGCCATTCTTCAATTGCTTCAGCAAGTCGGCTGCTTTGTTCTTGGCGGCTGCCAATGCCTTTTCGTCGACTTTGCCGTCGTCTCCCGCAATGGGTGTCTTGATCCAGATGTGGCGGACTCTAATCCGCTCCTGAGTCCGGAATTGATCCTGGTGCTCGCTGTAGTACTTCTGCAGGTCCGAAGTCGTGAACGTGCTGTTGGCGTCTGCCTGTTTACGGTCAAACACGAAATAACGAACCTGGCGCTTCTCAGGATTGGAGTTCTGGTATTGTGCCTTGTGGGCGTCGAAGTACCCCTTCAACTCTGCATCGGTGAACTTGACCTGCTTCTCGAGATCGGTTGAGCTAAGCACTGCGTAATCGAACTTGATCTTGGTGTTCTGGTCTTTGTAAGCTTTTTGCAGTTCCGCCGGAGTGATGTTTACACCGGCAGTGATCGCGGTGCTTAGTTTCTCGGTGAGCAATCCCTGCCGTAAGCTCTGCTCATAAAACTCCACCGACATGTTGGCGCCTTTGATCAACTGTTCATATTTTTCCTGGCCGATCCATTTTCCCTCGGGAAAAAAATAGGGGCCATCGGGCCCGGTCCGCATTGCATCCTGAAGTTCCTGATCGGAAACTTTCAAGCCAAGACGATCGGCCTCGTAGCGGACCTCTGCCTGCTGCATCAACTCATTGATCGCCGCAGGGATGGACTGCTTGACCAGCATCTGCCGGTAAAAATCGGGGTATCCCTGGCGCATCATCCCCTCGACCCGGCGCTGGGCCAAGGTCTGGACCTCTGTCATCTGGATGTTGTGTCCAGCGACAGAGGCCACGGTGCTCGGGGTGCTTGCCGTAGAATCCGCCATGAAGCCGGGAATCAGATATGTGACCATGGAAGCGCTTATAACGAACAGCAGCCCACCCAGGAAATACTTGGTCGCTTTGCCGCCGCTTTGAAGAAGCTTAATCATGTTATGGAATACTCCAGGAAGTCCTTGATGAGGGGAATTCTCTTTACCATTATATAGAAAAAGGGTGCAGTTTCGGGTGCCGGGAACCCGCTAAGAATTCACGTTTTCTCTGAACACAAGACACCTTGACGGTGTCTGGACATGGTAGGAGAGCAGAACGTGACCGAGGCGTACGTGAATGCTTTTGTAGCCAGAACCGCGACAAACCAGCAAGACACAAGCTTCGGGCAGCTCATGAGAGAGAACCAGCGGCGGGTCTTTCAGATTGCTTATAGCGTCCTCGGGAATTCAGCCGATGCCGAGGAAGTGGCCCAGGAAGCATTCCTGCACGCCTATCAAAAGTTCCAATCGCTGCGCGATCCGCAAAAATTCCGGGTTTGGGTCAACCGAATCAGCTTCCGCATGGCCCTGAACCGCCAGCGTGGATCGAAGCGACGGATGGTCCGCGATACAGCCTGGCACGACTCTGCCCCCGAGATGCTGGACGGAACCAAGAATGCCGAGGACCACATGCTGGCTGAAAGATTGCGTCGGCAGATCGAGCAATTACCCGAAAAATTTCGCCGCGTGCTGCAACTCTCGATTGTCGAAGAAATGGATGCCACCGATGCGGCAGCCGTGCTGGGGATTCCTCCGGGGACGGTGCGCTCCAGGTTACACACGGCAAGAAAACTTTTGTTGGAAGCCATGCAATGAAAAACATCTGCTCTAAATGGAAAGACCTGTTGCTGGAAGCTGCTCTTACGGACAGCACAGGCAGCGAGTTGCAGAAGCATCTCTCGGAGTGTGCCGGTTGTGTCCAGGAATTGGCGCGCTTGCAGGCCCAGCGGCAGCGGATGGATGCAGCCCTGCCGCTGCTGGCCGGCAGGCAAGAACCAGCGCCGGATTTTGCAGCCAGGGTCATGGCTGCCACAGAAGCTCAACATGCGCAACGAAACCTGCATGGAAGGCGATGGTTATTTGCCGTGGCCACGGCCATCGTCGCGGTTCTCGTGACTGCCGTAATACTGCATCGTCCGGCTATTTCAGGACCATCCAAGGCAGAACTGGCAACCGCCGAGAAGCTGGCACAATGGCGCGCCCCAAGCGATGCGCTACTGGCGATTCCGGGCCAAGAAATGTTGCAAAAGATACCTAATCTAAGCGAGTCGTACCTGAAGCTGGATGTGAGGACAAGCGAAATCAAGGAGCAACAACCATGAAAACAAAACTTTTCAATCTGTTCGCATTAGTTTTTTTGACGGCCGCCGCGTTCGCGCAACAACCGGCTCCCAACCAGGACCCTATCGGCCAGAGCTTCTTTCCACCGGAACTGGTTATGCAAAACCAGGAATCCATCGGGCTTACTGAGGACCAGAAAACCTATCTCAAAACCGAACTTCGCGAAGCCCAGCTAAAGTTCACCGACTGGCAATGGAAGTTGCAGGATGAAATGGAGAGAATGGTTGCTCTCGTGAAACAACCCCACGTTGATGAACAGCAGGTGCTCGCCCAACTCGAGAAAGTCTTGGCCACCGAGCGAGAGGTTAAACGGGCGCAGATCTCATTGCTCGTACACATTAAGAACAAGCTGAGTGCCGAGCAGCAGGCTAAGCTGGATGCAATTCGGAATCGGAAGTGAAGGCTCGCGAATTGGATAGCCTTTTCGATCGGAGCCAGGCTTTGGCTGGTCAGCTATCAGGGGAATTTCCAATTTCTAATTAGTGATCCTTATTGACGGAGTCTTCTGGCTATGTCCCAAAGATAGCCGTAGCAGACGCTCGTGAGCCTCGATACTCCGAGCCACCTGGAATTGAACTTGGAGGACAGTCGGGAAGTTGGGTACTGCAAGATGGTTATGTGCTCTTGCTCGAAACATACGACTGAACGCGGGCAAGTCTGGTGAGACTCATTTTAGTTCTGTAATAATCGCGTGCTGTTTTCCACGCACCAGCGTTTCAAAATGCGTGCGATTACCGGGATTGAAATTGACCGAACCAGCGGCATGGGGAATCACTACGGATTGTCCGTCTGGAGTAGTGGATTTCAGGTCGCCCTCCTCAAGAAACAAAACGACAACATCTTTATCGTGGAAATGCATTGGGGTGGGCACATCCGGCTTCCAAGTGTACTCCCAGACCGTCACGCGATCATTGTCCAGAAGTTTCTTGGATCCCGGTCGTGGAAAAGCCAGGGGATAGCCGGTGTGGTTTGGTATCGGAGCAACGGGATGGTCCTTGAGGCCAATTACGATCGAGCGCCCATGTAGCTTTGGCGTTGTGCCCTTGGGCAAAAAAGCCGCTTTTCCGGAGAAGGAGACAAGCACGGCATCCAATGGCTGCTTGCTTGCGGTGGTGTCCCAGACCGTGACGCGGTCATTGTCGACCATCGGTTTGGAGGGGATTTGCGCGTTGGTTTGGAACAGGATTGCGGTTAGCAGGATGGCAAGGATCATCTGTGATGCCTCCGAATCAAGCAAGGTTAGAGTTGACATAATACAAGATACGCTGGATGGCGATGCATTCTCCGACGCGGGGGCCGGGACTTGGGAAATCAAAGTGTTTTAATTCTCGAGCAGATCCTTTGACAAGCACATTCTCGGGCTGGTCAAACACAACCTGCGGTAAGTGGCTGATTCAAGTTTGTTTATGACCAGAAATTCATTTCGCGATTACTAATTTCCAATTTCTAATTTTCAAAACCAGTTCGCGGTGAATTTATTCACGAGTCTTCGGCAGCCTGTCTTTATGCGAGACATTGAGGTGAAGCGCGGTCTCCTTGGATGAGCGGTTTTGTTGGTTTGTCTCACTTCGGCTCGCCTTTGACTTACCTCAGTGCGGGCTACCTCGGTTCGTCTTTTTGGGTGCGTTGAATCAGTCACTGCGATTTGTCTCGGTGCATGGTTTTTGTTGACCGATTCGATTTTGGTGGTTGCCGCCACAGGGGTTTCCTGAGCATCTGCGGAGGACTTGTGGCCGGGTGCACTTTGCGGATTTACGGTGGACAGGTAACGTTCCCAGGCTTCGAGGAAGTCGGATCGTTGGTAGCCGCGGAGCTTGTGTTCGCCCCGGCGTTGGCTGCGGCTGTAGATTTTGAAGGATTTACGCAAGATGACGGAGAGGGCGTGTGGAGTCATTGGCTCGCCCTTCTTACCCCATTCGTGCCAGATGCGGTGGTCCAAGCCGTGCAGGTAATCGAGCAACTCGGCGGTGAAGATGCGCTCCGGGTTACCGTGATGAGCGAAGGCGTCGCGGATATCGGAGAGCAGGTGTAAGGGCGCGAGTTCCCTTTGTTGAGCATCTTTGAACACCTCCGGCAGGGCGGCGCGGGCTTTTTGAGACCAGCCGCCTCCGACCGTGGCAGCCAGGGCGATCAAGACGTTGGCGGCCTGCTGCTGGTGGGGAGAGAGGCCGGGCAACCCAGGGCTTTGGGACTCGCTATTTTCAAAGGTTGTCTCAATCTGTTTCCGGTTTGCGCGAGCCCATTCCTGCATCCAGGAGGTGAACTTGTGCGTGGCTCCTGGGGCCAAGAGGCTTCCAGCACGCTTGACGATCTCGTCAGGCTTACGGCGTTGGAGGACGATGGGGATGGAGCGGCGGGAAAGGGTCGAGGGGAGAGACTCCTGGCCAGCGAAAGCCTTGGGACAGAAGGAATCGATGGGGTTGGCGGCGTTTTGGATTTGGTAATTGGGTAAGTTGGTAATTGGGTAATTCAGGTCGTTACTCCTGCTCACCTCAGCGCAATGGTCATGGTCCAGGTTTGGGGCCTGGTCACAGCCGTTGAGCAGGAAGCCGGTGATCTGGGTCTTGTCGCTGCTGCTGAAGACGGTTTGCCAGTTGTCGAGCAGGACTGTGGGTTGATCGGAGGTAATCTTGCGGGTGAAAGCCGAGCGAGAGACTCCAGCGGCCCACCAGGGGCGCGCGCAGAGGCTACGCAGGATGGCCATGCAGGTAGATGTGCCGGACTCTTCGACACGGGAGGAGATGTTGAGATACGGAGTGAGAGGCGTGGAACGGTAGGTGTAGGTGTGGAGAATCCAAAGAGCTAGGACGGCGCTTTGGTGATCGTTACAGACCAGGTGTTGGCGGATGAGGGCTTCCAGGTTGTCCATCATCGCTGTTGGATTTGGTAATTGGGTAAGTTGGTAATTGGGTAATTGGGGACTGGCACTTCGGCTGGCCTCAGTGCAGGCTGCATTGCCATAATTTTGGGCTTCTGGGTCTTGTTTTTTATTCACGACCGCCTCTGGTTGTTTCAACGCAGCCGGGAAGTCCATCGGCTCAGGGCCTTCGGCGTTCACCTTGAGGACAGGCTTCCTGGGTCCACAGGTCAGGACAGCGTCTTTCACCACCGGCAAGAGCGGCTGGGCTTCACCGGTTTGCTGGTAGCGGGTTTGTGGATCTGCGGTATCGGATTTGGGGAGGAAGCACCAGGAGCCGTCGGGTTTTTGCGCGGCGCGCCACATGTCGCGAAAAGAGAATTGTGGCGGTTCGGGGGTGCCATCGGGACGGATGTAAGTGGCCATCAAGGTCTCTGGGTCCAGCGGAACCAGAAAAACATCCTGGGACCCAGCCAGTTCAGCAGGACGGGGCTGGGCGGGCTCGCCACGGTCGACATTGTGGGCCTTGATGGTGAAGGGCTTGCCGCAGAAATATTTGGGCAAGATCAGCCGGCCTTCAGGAGACCGGCAAAAGTAGTGGAGCTGGTCGGGGTCCTTGGTCCTGAGGAGGGTCCAAGTCCAGGTTGAGTTTGTTGAACGGTACATAGAGACTCCTTTGGAAGAATTTTTGATTTGAAGAGCCAGGTCTTTTTGTGGCGTTTTTTGTGGACGAAGTGGACATAGTGGACATCGTGGACGCAGTGGACGATATTGCGTAGCTTTGGAGATGCTTTACTGGTTAAGGATTTGTTTTTGGAGATGTTAGATATTGTTGAACTGAAGAGAGAGTTTTTTGGATAGGGCTACGCCTAACCTCTTGCTGATGAGCCACGGAAGTTATAGTCCCCGCGAATGACTCGGATTGTAATAGACCCTTCGCTGCGCTCAGGGTTTCGCCTGCAGGCTCCCGCTCCGCTCACGCCTGCATTACGGCTCAAGTTATAGTCCCCGCGAATGACTCGTGTTTTGCTACCCTTTGTTAAGGCGCTTCTAAACGTGGAACTGATCCTTCGCTCGGCTCAGGGTTTCGCCTGCAGTCCTTCGGCTGTCACCTCAGGATGACACGCTACACTCACGCCTGTAAACCCGCGAATGACTCGGATTGGATAGCTTTGACTGAAAGCTACCAAGGCGAATAGTATACGAAAATTAACAGAATGTCAACACACATTGAGAAATTAACTAAACCAGCGACAAAAGGTTGCTAGTGGATTTCAGCGCTGTGCTATAGTCGGCTCAGGAACATACCTTTCCTCCCAAGGTTCGCCATGCACGCCAGTACGTCTGCCGTAGCCGAAACTACCCTGATCGTCGAGCATGTACCGAATAGCAACCCTGCATCGTTTCGGGTGGTTCGATTGACCGATGGAAAGAATTCTCAGGCGGAATCCGTATCGTCGCCAGTGGGTTTCCCTGTTGAAGGCCGGCCCAACAGCGACCTGATGCGCGAGTTGCAGTGGTACCTGGAAGTCTTTCTGGACTATCCGTATTCACCCGAGACCGAACATGCCGAGCGTGTCCTGAAAGCGTTGCGCGATTGGGGAGAGCAGGCTTTCCGGGCCTTGTTTGATAATCGCGCTGCCGGGCGAATGTTTGAGAACGCAACCAACGACTACTCCAAGCTTCACCTGGTCATTTCGAGCGACGATGCGCAGGTGCTCGCCTGGCCCTGGGAGGCGTTGCGCGATCCGGAATTGGGCGTCCTGGGACACACCTGCCAGGTCGAGCGGCGTTTGAATACCGTGCGCGATGCGCAGGCTCTTTCTTCATCGCTACCGCAGGATCGCGTGAACATCCTGATGGTGGTCGCTCGGCCTTACGGGAAGCAGGACGTAAAGTTTCGCTCTATCGCCCGGCCATTGGTGGAGTTGATTGAGCAGAAGAAGCTGCCCGCCCATGTCGAATTGCTGCGTCCGCCGACGTTTGATCAATTACGCCAGCATCTCAAGGAGCGGCCAGGGTTCTACCACATCCTGCATTTTGATGGTCACGGCGCTTACGAAGCTGCAGGCTCAGGCAGCGGCTTCAAGTTTCAGGGGCCGGAAGGCAAGCTGGTGTTCGAGACCGAAGAAGGGACACCGGACGAGATCACCGCCGAAAAACTCAGCACGTTGCTGCAAGAATGCGCGGTACCGGGGGTGGTGCTCAATGCCTGCCAATCGGCCATGATCGACCCGAGCGGCAAGCAGAAAGATTCCTTTTCGTCGGTGGCCACGGCATTGTTGCGCTCGGGGATGAGGGAAGTCGTGGCCATGGCGTATTCGCTCTACGTGAGCGGGGCCAAGGTGTTCTTGCCGGCATTCTATGGACGGCTGTTCGAGAAAGGGAGCATGGCGCAGGCGGTACGTGCAGGCCGCCAGCAGATGTATAAAGACGACCAGCGCATCTGCGCGCGCGGCGAGTTTCCATTGCAGGATTGGCTGCTGCCGGTACTCTACCAGCAATCGCCGCTCAGTTTCCCTTTTGCCACAGCAGCCGCGAAGCTTGAATCACGGCCTTCCAAATTGCCAGAGGAGTTAAGACGGGATAAGAATCCATATGGCTTCATTGGCCGCGACAGCGCCCTGCTGGAGATGGAGCGGGCCTTGCGCCGTCCCCCAGCGGGGATTCTCATTCAGGGACTGGGCGGCGTGGGCAAAACCACCCTGGCCCGAGGCCTATTGCAATGGATGGACCAGACTGGCGGCCTGAAGCACGAGCCGTGGTGGTTCTCCTTCCAGGAGATACGCAGCGCAGAGTTCGTCTTCAACCGTATAGGCGAAGCATTGTTCGGTGGAAATTTTTCTGCGCTCAATGTGAAACTGGAAGAAAAGGTTGCAAAGACAGCCGAGGTGTTGCGCGACGAACCACAGCTCATCGTGTGGGACAACTTTGAGTCGGCCTCCGGAATACCAGGGAGCGGCATCGAGCCCAACCTGCGCGATTCCGACCGCAAGCTGCTCGCGCAGTTCCTCGACGACCTGCGAGGCGGCGCGACCAAGGTCATCATCACCAGCCGCTCTCCGGAAGATTGGCTCGGTCCGGCCCGGCGCTTTCATCTGCCACTGGGCGGATTGGACCGCGAAGAACGCTGGGAGTATTGCCAGGCAATCCTTCGCGACCTGGGCAAGACCATCAACCGCAATGACAAAGACATTGTCGACTTGATGGATCTTCTTGGCGGACATCCGCTGGCCATGCGGGCCATCCTTCCTCGACTGGAGAAGCTGAGCGCGGCGCAGGTGCTGGCGGCATTGCGCTCGAATCTCGATAGCCTGAAGCTGGACGAAGCAGAAGAAGGGCAGAAAAGCCTTTATGCGACTCTTGCGTTTGTGGAGCAATCGCTGGCCGAAGAGCTGCGTCCTTTGCTTGGGTTGCTAGGGATGCACGAAGGCTTTCTTGATGCCAACTATTTAGAAGTCATGGCGAAACGAGTGGATGCGAAATGGTCGCGTCGTCAGATTGATACGTTTTTGGCGACTTTAGTACTTGGCGGATTGGTCTGGGAAGTAGGGGAGGGAATTTACGAATTGCATCCTCTGTTAACTAGCTATCTGCGTTTTCGTCTAGGTCGCAGAGATCTGGACATTTGGGCACGCGCGTTTGCGATCATAATGGGTAATGTGGCCTATGCTTTGACAGACAAGCCACTTCACGAACAACGCCAGCCTTTTCACCTGCATGGGCAAAGCTTCTATCGCGCTCAAGAAGAGGCCGAGCGGTTTAACATAGCCGATGTATTATTGGCACTCACTCAAGCTCTGGCGAGGTTTTCACAGAATAGCCGGAATTTTGTCATGGCCAATCGTCTCTTCCAATCCATGGCGAAGCAACTAGAGTCTTCTGGTCAGCAAGGCGCGGCTGCCAGCGCCTATCATCACCTCGGAATGATCGCATGCGAGCAAGGAGATTTTCAGGCCTCGGAGCATTGGTGTCATAAAGCGCTCACCATTCAAGAGGAAAAGGGCGACGTTCTTGGAGCAAGCAGCAGCTATCACCAATTGGGAACACTTGCTCTTGAACAGAGAGAACTTGCCACTGCGGAGGAATGGTATCGCAAAGCGCTTGCAGTTAGTGAAAAGCACAACTATCAGCGCAATACCGCTAACACCTGTCATCAACTGGGCATGGTTGCTCAAGAGAAGCGTGATTTTGCGGCCGCAGAGCAGTGGCATTGCAAATCACTTGCGGCTGAAGAAGCGCTAGGCGATGAGCAAGGTGCTGCTACGACCTATCATCATCTGGGGATGATCGCTCAGCAGCGACGTGACTTTGAAGCGGCACATCAGTTCTATTGTAAATCGCTAGAGATCGCTAAAAAAAATGGCAACCGGTATATGGCTGCCGTTACCTATTATCAACTGGGAATGCTTGCCCAAGATCGACGCGACTTTGGACCGGCAGCGCAGTGGTATCGTGAATCGCTTGCAATTTCTGAGGAGGACCGTAACGAAGCGCTTGCATCTGACGCCTACCACCAACTCGGAATACTCGCCCAATATCAACTCAGTTTTGACATGGCCGAACAGTGGTATCGCAAATCATTACGCATCAAGGAAAAACAAAATAACGACTACAGCGCCGCCATTACATATCATCACCTTGGAATGTTAGCACATGAGCGGTTAGAGCTAGACCAAGCCGAGAAGTGGTACCGCAAGGCGCTTTCTATCAAAGAAAGGCAAGGAAGCGAGCATGGTGCTGCCCTAACTTATGGGCAACTTGGGATTTTGGCGGGTATGAAAGGTAACTTGTTAGAGGGCGGTCATTTGTTGATAAAGTGCATCAGTATTCTCCGTCGTGTTCAAGATCAGCACTTGGCTCAAAGTAATACGCGAAACTTCCTAGTCGTTTACAAGAAAGCATCAGCGCAGGACCAGCCAAAGCTGGCATCGATGTGGCGAGAAGCAGGATTGGGAGAACTACCCAAGATCGATTGATCAATTCGGGGCGCCTCAGCGCACGATTTCGGATCAGCTAAGAGAAAACGGAGGGGCGCAGCTCGTCTAAGGCTGCGCCCCGTAGCTGAAACTGAGCCTGGAAATTTCACTTACCCTGGGCCAGCGCCGCCTCATCAAAGTTTAGCGACACGCTCTTCCACAGGATCTTTTTCAGGACTTTGGCGTTACCTTTCTGCTCCCGGGTTTGTACGGCCCCATCGAGGAAAGGGTTCGCTTCATCGACTGCCGTTGCTGGAACGGTGGCCACTGTTTTGTTTCTTTGCAGGAAGCTGACCTGAACGGTCGAGCCCGCTCCCTCCCACTTCACCTTATAACTACCGGCATTCAACACGGTATTGCCAACCGTTACCGGCTCCGTGAAAGTGACTTTCCCTGCGTTCGCCGGACCGGACGCCAACACGGTCAGCGGCAGCGCAAGCGCAAACAGCAACACTAAGGGTACAGCTCTTGATCTCATATCCTTCATCTCCAATTTTTTGTTGATAGATTCTTCTCTGACTGGTTATGCACGCAAGCCACGGGCCAAAGACGCATATTGGGATGTCTGCATGTTTCCCTAATGAATTGTGTGAGTTATCGCGCAACCGTTGGACGTATCGGAGACAGAACAGGCGTTTTGACGTTCGACACTGTCGAAAATGTCGATGTCATCGACAGTTGGGGATTGCCAAAATTGCCATAAATGCCAAAATTGCCAAAATTGAAAATTCTTTGCAAAATCTGGTATGAGGATGGGGTCTGGAACAGCTCCGCGCGTGATTTGCCGGTAGCGGCTTTCGGCAAAAATATCGAACAAGCGCGCAAGAATCTTACGGAAGCAGTGCTCTGCCATTTTGACGCGGTCCACGAACTGGGGCGCCTTCGCGCAACGATTCAGAAATTGCAGCACTGACAGAGATACCTTGTCTTTGCCCCACCTACAAATTTAGAAACTTCAGCGCCAGCTTCGCTGGCTCTCGCACAGCGCAAATCTCTCGCTCACCACTCGCTCACCCTGCCGAGTAGCTAGCACCCAAGCACCTTCTATATAATCCCGGCCATTGATACCGAGGTACTCCATGAAACGTTCTCTGTTGGGCATAGTTTTCTCTCTAGGTTTGTTTTGCGTGAGCGGGTTTGGCCAATCTGCTCCTTGTATTGTTACCGACCATGTGGAGTACAACAAGAAGATCAAAGAGTTCACCACCGAACCTTTCTTCATCACTGAGTTGGTCGACCATCTTCCATTAAGCTCGTGCGTGCCGCCCCCGGACGCCTTTTTGCACCACATTGTTGGCGCGCCCGATGTGTTGGATTACACCAAAGACATCAACGACTACATGCGCCTTTTGGCCAGCAAGAGCCCGCGGGTCAAGGTGCAGAGTATTGGCGTCTCGGAAGAGGGCCGCGAGATGCTTCTGGTGATTGTGACCGACGAAGCCAACATGGCCAAACTCGACCGATACAAGGAGATCAATGCCCGGTTGGCCGATCCGCGCGGCTTGAGCGAGGCTGAGGCGCAGAAGCTGATTGCCGACGACAAACCTATTTATTGGGCTGATGGCAGCATCCACTCGCCTGAAACGGGAGCGCCGGAGATGCTGATGGAGTTGGCGTACCGACTGGCGGTCGAGGAGACTCCGTTCATCCAGAAGATTCGCAAAGATTCGATTGTGATGATCACGCCCATTGCCGAGGTAGACGGACACGACCGCATGGTTGATGTCTACATGCAGCACAAGAAACATCCTAACGATCCACCCTACCCGCTGGTCTGGTGGGGACACTACGTGGCCCACGACAACAATCGCGACAACCTGGGACTCACGCTGGCGCTCAGCCGCAACATGCTTAAGACTTTTCTCGAGTGGCATCCGGCGGTGATGCACGACCTGCATGAATCGGTTCCCTATCTCTACATCATGACCGGGACCGGGCCCTACAATGCCTGGCTCGATCCGATCGTGATCAGCGAGTGGCAGTCGATGGCCTATTACGAGATCGAGGAGATGACCAAGCGCGGCGTGATCGGCGTTTGGACCCACGGATTCTACGACGGATGGGCGCCCAACTACCTGCTCTCCATCGCCAACAACCACAATGCCATTGGCCGATTCTATGAGACCTTTGGCAACGGCGGGGCCGATACGCGGGTGCGCACCTTGACTCCGGCAAATACCAACCGCGAATGGTTTCGGCCTAATCCGCCTCTGCCCAAAGTCAAATGGTCGGCGCGCAACAACACCAACATGCAGGAAAGCGCGATTCTTTTTGGCATGAACAACCTGGCTACGAATGGCCAGCAGTTTCTGAACAACTTCTATCTCAAGAGCAGACGCGCGGTGGAGAAGGCCAGAAAAGAAGGTCCCGCGGCCTGGGTTTTTCCGGCTGACGAGACCCGTCCGGCCGAGCAGGCCAGCTTTTTGAATCTTCTTGAAGTGCAAGGCGTAGAGGTGCATCGCGCGGAGAAGGAAATCCGTCTGAGCAATTCGGAAGGCGGGCGTGATTCCGCCAAAGGCGATGCTTCCGAGCAAGGTTCCGGCAAAGGCAAGGATAGAGACAAAGAGACGAAGAAACCACAGGAGACCGTGATTCCGGCAGGCAGCTACATCGTCCGCATGGATCAACCCTATAGCCGCCTGGCCGACATGGTTCTGGATACGCAATATTACAGCCCTAGAGATCCACGCTCCTACGACGATACCGGCTGGACCCTGCCGGCCCTTAAGAACATAAAAGCCCTGAGGGTGACCGACACTTCGGTGCTCGACGCTCCCATGCAAAAGACAGGCACGATTCGCCTGGCCGGCGGCATCGAGGGAACAGGCAAAACCTACTTGATCCATCACAACACCGATAACACCTTGGCTACGCTTCGTTTTCGGCTGAGCAAGATGGCGATGGAGGCAGCTGAAGATGGGTTCGAAGCCGATGGTATCAAGTTCAAGGCCGGAACTTTTGTTATCCGCAACGCCGATCGGAGCCAACTCGAGGGCGCAGCCAAAGAGTTGGGCATCAAGGTTCATGCGACGAACGCAGAGATCAAGGTAGCCACGCACGCGCTGGCAGCCCCTCGTGTTGCGATCGTGCATAACTGGGAGAACACCCAGAATGACGGTTGGTATCGCTCGGCCTTCGACGAATTGAAGATTCCTTACACCTACGTCGCGGACACCAGGCTGCGCCAAACGCCTAACCTGCGCGAGCAATTCGATGTGATTCTTCTGCCGCCGATGGGAAGAAACCTCAGCGCCATGATCCGCGGAATACCGATGCGGGGTGAGCCACGGCCGTGGAAGAATTCTCCCGACACTCCCAACTTTTTTGCCCAGGGCCTGGACAGCACGGACGACATTCGCGGCGGCCTCGGATACAACGGACTGGCCAACCTGGAACAGTTCGTTCGAGAAGGCGGGCTGCTGATGGCGATACAAACCAGCGCCTCGCTGCCGGTCGCCAGCGGCATGACCGATGGTGTAGTCAATGTGTCCGATCCTCGCGCCATGCAGGCCCCAGGCAGCGTCGTGCTCTCCAGCATCGACGACAAGAAAAGCCCGATTGCCTACGGCTACGACGACAAACTTTATGTCTATTTCCGCGAAGGTCCGGTCATTACAGTTAGCGCGGGCGGAGGAGGATTCGGCGGTGGGGGTGGAGGGGGAGGAGGAGGGGAAGGTGTGGGAGCCGGCGGGAGATCCAGCGGACGTGGAAGCGCCTCGGAGTCCGATGTGATTCAGGCCCGTCCCTCGATTGCGGTGGAAAAGCCAGTGAAGCGGGTCCCGCGAGAGCAGGAGCTTTATCTTGGCGAGGACGTTACCGATTCAGTTCGACTCAACTTGCCGCGCCGCGACGAGATGCCCCGGGTTGTTCTGCGCTTCGCGCCGGAAAAAGACCTGCTGCTCAGCGGAATGATCGTCGCAGGCAACGAAATTGCCGAAAAGCCGGCAGTCGTGGACGTGCCTCATGGCAAAGGCCATGTTGTGCTCTTTGCCAACAATCCCTTTTGGCGTGGAGAAACCATGGGCAGCTTCTTCCTGGTCTTTAATGCCATGATGAACTACGACCATCTGAATGCGGGGAGAACCGGACAGAGTGCTCCCGTGGAACCGACGGTGAGTGCGGAGGATGAAGACGAGATGTAGGAATTGCCAAAATTGCCAAAATTGCCAAAATTTGGCCGCGTTCCAAAGTGAATTCACGTCATTAGGCTGCTATTCAACAGTTTTCAAATTTTGGCAATTTTGGCAATTTTGGCGATTATGGCAATCAGAGCAATTCGCTTGATTGAAACCTGCCTCCTGCCGGTGTATATCTGAATCTGTTATGTATCGCCATGCTCTAAAACTTTCCTTCGTTCTTGCGTTTTTCACATTGCTTAACATCGCCGTTGCTCAGGAGCAGCCGCCTGCACAGACCGCTGTTCCGGCTACCGTGCAAGGCAGTCCTGCTTCGGATGCTTCCGCCCTTGAGGACGCGAAAGAGATCATTCGCCGGGCGCTAGATGTGGACCGCAGAAATTTTGCGTTGGCCCGCAACTACACCTACCAGGAAAAGCAGGAAGTACGGGCGTTCGACAAGCGCGGCTCAACCAAGCATCAGCAGAGTGAAACTCACGACCTGATGATCCTCTATGGTGAGCCATATTCGCGGCTTATCGAAAAAAATGACAAGCCCCTGAGCGCAAAAGATGAAAAGAAAGAACAGGAGAAGCTGGATAAATTTATCGCCAGGCACAAGAACGAAAATGAGAAAGAGAAACAAAAGCGGCTGGCACAAATGGAAAAAGACAGGCGGGAAGAACGGGCGTTTGCAGCCGACATTATCAATGCCTACGATTTTCGGCTGGATGGCCAGGAACAAATCAATGGCAGAGATGTCTACGTGATTGCAGCCAATCCGCGTAAAGACTTTCATCCCACCCAACCCCATGCGGATGTCCTTCCCAAGCTGCGCGGGAAGATATGGGTCGACAAGAGAGATTACGATTGGGTAAAGATCGAAGCGGAAAGCATCGATACCATCACCTGGGGATTGTTTCTGGCGAGAATCCACAAAGGTTCGCATTTCCTGTTTGAACAGACGCGCGTCAATGATGAGATTTGGCTGCCCCGGAAGGTCTCAGTGAATGCCAGCGCCCGGCTGGCGCTGTTCATGAATGGAGGGTTCGATTTCGAATCGAGCTATTCCAACTACAAAAAATTTGTGGCCAGCGGACGGCTCTTGCCCGGAAGCGTCGAAGCTGAACCAGCCAGGAAGTAGACCCACCACTCAGAACAGTTGCACCGCGCGGAGACGCATGGTAAAAAGCAAAACCGCAGAGGTGCAACCTGGCAGAGCCACAACCAAGAAATTGAATCCGCGGTAAGCCCTTGATTTCAAATTAGAAATTAGTAATCGCAAAATGAATTTCTGGTCATAAACAAATTTGAATCAGCTACTTACCGCAGGTTGAGTTTGGCCGGTGTGCCCGAGAATGTGCCGTGATTCAATCCAGTTTTGGGATAAGTGCTTGATTCTGCGTGGTAGGTTCGAATCCGATGTTTGAAATCCAGGATCAGCATGCTGCTCTCATTATTGAACCTCGCTTGCGCATAGGCCGTACCTGAGTTTCCAACTTCCCCGATCCGGTCTTTTGAGGAGTAACGTGGAGGCCCCGCAGCACCATTTGAGAATGAACCGCTATGGTCGCAGTTTGACACCGCCCGGCCACTGTGCACTCTTGACCCTCCCACTCAGGGTAGAGGTTTTCGCGTCCACGACCACCATTGCGAGCACGGCGCCGATCTGAATCTTCATTACGAGAATCTCCACCCCGAATCATGACAGACGAACCGAAGCCGATCTCGCTCTCCATCCCGCATCGGAGAAAATCCAGCCGGCAGGCTAGAAATGGGATTCAATGTGCCCGACCTTCAGCGATTTCATACAGAAATGACAGGCAAGGGCGTCCAATTTCCCATGGCTCCCGCAAAGCAGGGTTTTGGCGGGATGCTGGCGCAGTTCGTCGATTCCGAAGGCGCGCATATCAGCGTCAGTGGTAGTTGAAGCCAAAGACGCGAGTCGTCGAACGGTGCCCGGTCATCGGCGAACGTCAAGTCCGATCGGTGTGGCATAATTGCCGCATTGTCGGCAAACTGGAAATAATCGCAGTGTCTACCGTCTGAGCGAAAGAGTCGTGGAGAAGGTGTTTATTGTGGTACACGGAAGGTACGCTGAGATAAGTTCCAAGGGTACTGCTGACGGGACAACACGCCTGATCGAACTTTCCGCCCAGACAATCACTCCAGTAGCTTGCAGGTCGCACTCTGAAATCGTCCTCTTAGGGCGCGCCAGCATTTTCAATAAACTTACCCCATCCAAGCCCGCAGGGAATCTTCGGACCATACGCGGCAAGCCAGTGCAGCTATGGCAGCATACGCTCAAGCTACTTAATATTTGTAATCGCAAGCCAAGATCAACCCCGACGAATCCCATCGGCGTGCGTTTTGGTTAGTCATGAAGGACCACGGTCAGGAGCGAGCGGTGGACTAGAAGTTCGCCGTTGTATTCAATAAACCCCAGCTTGCGGAAGCGATTCATAAAGAGATTGACTCGCGCCCGGGTTGTGCCCACCATTTCTGCCAGCACCTCTTGACTTACCTTGGGAATCACCGTCTCCAGTGCGCCTTCCTTGCCAACTTGGGCGAGGAGCAACAGGGTCCGGGCGAGGCGTTTTTCGCTGGAATTAAAAAGCTGATCAACCAGGTCCGCTTGAACGCGAAGGTTGCGGGACAGTAGATAAGAAACGAAAATGTCAGAAAGGGCATGTTGCTCATGCAGCGCGCCTATCATTTCTTTTCTGTCGATCTTGAGTACAGCGCCCTCCGTAATTGCCGTCGCAGTGGCCATGCGAAGCGGCTGGGAGCTAGCAATGCACTCCTCTCCCACAAAATCCCCCGCGCCCAGTAAGGCAATGGTCCCTTCCTTGCCGCCCGGGGAGATTACGCTGAGCCTAACTTTGCCGTGCTGGAGGTAAAAGACGGCTCCCCAGGGTCACCTTGCGAAAAGATAATCTGCTTCTTTTTCAGGTCGACAATTGTTCTGCCAACGCCGGCTTGCGCCAGAAAGGCGCTGGGATCAAAACGTCGTATTTTTCTAACGGGAGTTCTTGGAATACGGACATCGGTTGCCCTCATCATTCCCCCCAAGGGCGTTCGCTACGCTGCTTTGCCATCGAAGTCTGCTGTGCGCGTCCAGTGTGGCGTGGGCCCCCCCATTCTTATTGGCCCCTCGCGTACCCATCCTCTTTTCCGACATTATACGTTCATTTCAGATTGTTTTGGCAGGTGATACTCCAATTGTGTATCATAAATAACTAGACCTTTAAACGAAAGTTGAGGCATTGCTGTTCGAATGTCCCGTCCCAGCGCCCCGGCGCTTCCGTTGACTGCCGCGGAGGAACTCGAACTACGCAAAATTAGCAACTCCCACAGCACCCCGCAGACGATCGTCCGGCGCTGTAACGTTGTCTTGGGAGCGGCCGCAGGAATAGCCAACAAACGTTTAGCACGACAGCTTTCGACCACCATCACTACCGTTTTGTTGTGGCGGCGACGCTTCGAACAGGAAGGACTGCCGGGCATTCTGCATGACCGGCCACGTGCGGGCCGACCGCGCCAGATCAGTCTTGAAAAAGAGGGCGCAATTGTTGAAGCCACCCATTCCACGGTGCGGACGATGGCCCGCAGTCAAGGCGTCAGTCCCGCCACGGTGCAGCGTATTTGGCGCGCCTATGGTCTAAAGCCACATCGCCGCCATACTTTGAGTTCAGCACGGGATTGAAAGCGCGATTGCCAGAAAGTGTGGGGACTGATGGCGAAGTCAAAACTCGCAGGAATGCCTTAGCGGAATCGAGCGTCTCATGGAGCCGCTTCCGCTGTGTAGGATCAGTTATTCTTTCATCTCCTAGACTTAGGTTCGTCCGCTACTACGCCACGCTGCAACGCGTAGCGGATGAGATCGTTGTTTGTCTTCAAGTGCAACTTCGACATAAAGCTGGCGCAATGAGACGCGACCGCGCGAGAACTGATCTTCAATCGGGCAGCAATATCGTGCTTGGCCGCCCCCTCCACGACGAGCTGAAGCACCCGGCGCTCGCGGGTTGTCAATTTGCCTTGGCGATGCCGCAAACGGGCCTTGAGCCTTCGTATATCTGAGCCAGTGGAAGCATCGAGAAGCGGTGGACTTACATAACGCCGCCCGGCAAGGACCGTTCGTATAGCTAGGAAGAGCTCAGCTCCACAGGACTCTTTGATGACAAAACCAGCCGCACCACTACCCAATGCTTCCACTAAATACGCCTCACGCCCGTACATCGTAAGGATAACCACACGCGTATCTAGTTTCAGACGCGAGAGAGTCCGCAGGGTTTCCAGGCCGTTCGGGCCGGGCATCATCAGATCGAGGATTAGCACCTCCGGTTTCCGAAGCTTGACCATTTCGACAGCCTCGAGCCCGTCAGCCGCTTCACCGACCACGGAGAATTGTGGATCCGACTCCAACAGGGCACGCAGACCTTGCCTGACGATCACATGGTCATCTGCTAGCACGACAGTCACCATAATATCTCCTCAAGAGCCTGAAACCCTTTTCTCAGAAAGATGCGCAGAAAACACCCACCACGGAATCCCACACTCTCAGCATAAAGTTTGATGACATTGGTTTCAATAGGATCCAGGGGCATCCAGGCCACGTTTCTCGAAGATGCTTGGAAAACCTGAAAGCCGCGATTGCCTGCATTTTGCGCATTGGAATTCTGCCGTGTTCATCGGGCTTCATGTCACCCCGGCCATAGACGTGTCTAACGTGGGAACACGTTCGGACCATTTCCGAACGGCAAGGATGTGGTCAAGAGTGAACAGACAGCGGCAGCAATGTAAGAGCATACTGTGTGCGAACCGGGTGTCCCCAAGGCCGCTCTGTCCCAAATCAAACACAATCGCGTGTTTTTCGCCTGCGATGGGATTTGCGGCGAAAGGCGCTCCGGAGGCGTTTCCCGGCTCTGCACTGATTTTTCTGAAGCTTGACGGCGAACACAAGGAGGCACCGCGGTGGCCACAGCAAAACGACGTGCGCGAGGGAAAGTCGCAGCCAACGCGCGCAATAGAGGGAAAGGATTTGTCAAGGTACCGACAGGCATTGCAGGATTGGATTTGGTGTTGGGCGGTGGCCTGCCCGCCGGACGCATGACACTTCTCCACGGCGGGGCCGGCAGCGGCAAGAGCATCATGGCCTTACAATGCCTGTTACACGGCGCCGCTGATGATAAGCCGGGCATTCTGGTTATGTTCGAGGAACGCGCCGCAGCCGTCCGTCAAAACGCCTGGAGCCTGGGATGGGACCTGGCTACCCTAGAACGAGGGAAACGGCTCTGCCTGGTGGATGCGCGTTTGGATCCTGGAGCGGTGATCTCCGGCGACTTCTCCATCAAAGGTATCCTGGCTATCCTGGATTACCAGATCAAGGAAATGCGGGCCAAGGTTATCGTAATTGATGCTATAGACGCGCTCTTGTATCTGTATGACAGCCCCGCGCGCGAGCGCAAAGAGTTATATATGCTCCACGAATGGCTGCTCGACCGGGGCATCACTACCATCATGACCGTCAAAGCAAACCCCAAGGAGCAAGGGCCTTCCCGGTACGCATTTCTGGACTTCATGACGGATTGCGCGATTCACGTCGACCAGCGCGTCACCGTTCAGATCACAACCCGCCGCCTGAGAGTGCTTAAGTATCGTGGCTCCGGATTTGGCCGCAATGAGTACCCGTTTGTCATCAGTGAGAGCGGCGTCACTGTGATTCCGATCACCAGCAACACTTTAGAACACCGCCCGCTCGGTCCCACAGTATCCAGCGGCCAGGCTCGATTGGATGAGGTGCTCGGCGGCGGCTTCAAGGCGGGGGCCGGCATCCTGATCGTGGGAACACCCGGCTGCGGAAAGACCACACTGGCTTGCGTCTTCACCCGGGCCGCCTGCCTGCGTGGCGAGAGAGTCCTTTATCTCAATTTCGAGGAGTCGCCAGAATCCATGGTCAGCAGCATGCTTAGCCCAGGCGTAGCCCTCAAGCCGCTAATCAACAATGGGACACTGGTGGTCCGGTCCTACCTGCCGGAAGCGATGGGTGTGGAAGAGCACCTGTTTCACGGCCTGAAAGCCCTGGATGAATTTCAACCCCAGCACCTCGTCGTGGATTCGATCTCAGCGTCCAGCCGAATGGGCTCGGACCGCGATGCCTTTGAATACCTGATGCGGCTTCTGAACGCCTGTAAAGAGCGCGGCATCACCTGTATCTATATCAGCCAGGCTGCCGGCCTTGATTTCGTGACGGAGATGAGCGGCATGCCTATTTCATCCACTATCGATACCATCCTCATCCTCCGCCAGATCACTGTCAGGGACACCATGAAGCATCAGTTGGCAGTAATGAAGTCAAGAGGCTCCAAGCATTCTGACCAGTTCCATGAATTCCGCATCACCGACCAGGGTATTGACGTAGGGAAGGCCTAGCATCGATATGGGCGAGCAGATCAGCGTAACCAAACCAGTACCAAGAAATGGAGCCCAATGAAGAATGCTGGCAGGCGCGAGAGCGGAGGAAACGGAAAGACTGGAAGTGAGACCTATATCTTCCGGCTGTTCGTGGCTGGCAACGAGTCAAACTCGGCGCAAGCCAGGGGAAATTTGACCCGGTTGTGCGCGACGCACATCAAGGGACCCCACAAAATCGACACCGTGGACGTCCTGAAAGACGCTGCCAGCGCTCACAAGAATAACGTGCTGGTGACGCCCACGCTGATCCTGATCAAGCCTCTTCCCAAGGTCACAATATTGGGCAACCTCAGTGATACCCGGCAGGTGCTCGGCGCGCTCAGACTCACGGGTGACCGGCAATGAGTGGCCGGAATCCACCATCCCGCAAGTTGAAAATCAAGATGAAGGAGGCGGAGGAACTCGTTCACGTCCTGGGGACCCACCAAGTAGATGCTATTGTCGGTGATCGCCATGTCATGCTTCTACGGCTGAAGCAGGCGGAAGAAAATCTCAAGAATTCGCGCAACCAGCTCCGTGCCCTGGCCGCCAGCTTGCAATCTATACGTGAGAATGAAAGGACCGAGATCGCGCGTGAGCTTCACGATGAGTTCGGCCAGGCGCTTACCAGCTTGCAGTTAGGATTAGCCTGGATATCCCGCAAGTTGACTCCAGGCCAGCGGCCGTTGCAGGAGAAAATCAGATCACTGTCGGCCCTTACCACGACCTTGATACGGTCAGTGAAGAGGATCGCCGGTGAGTTGCGGCCGGGCGTCTTGCATGAGTTGGGCCTGGTAAAGACCTTGAAATCGGAGGCGCGCGAGTTTGAGCGACATAATGAAATACGCTGCAGGTTTGAGACGAACATGGCGAACGCCAAGTTCGACTATTCAGCAGGGGTCGCCATTTTCCGGATCATCCAGGCAGCTCTTACGAATGTCGCCCGACATGCTGATGCGTCGCGGGCCCTCATTACTTTGATAAAGAGAAAGAACGAGGTGATTTTAACGGTGACGGACAACGGGGAGGGCGTTAACAGGAAGCTGGTCTACAGCCATAATTCGCTTGGCATTATCGGGATGCGAGAACGCGCCCTCGCGCTGGCGGGTACGTTTACTCTCAGAGGATCGAAAGACAAGGGGACAAAATTGACGGTACGAATTCCGATGTCCCGGGCTTGTATCGGGAAGCCGGCCCGCTGACTGCTATTAAATCCAATCCCAGTCATTCAAGCCTTGTCCCTGTCCAGCGAGGCGTGTCCGCATCCTGTGATAACTCTTCTGCAAGTGTGTCATCTTCATTGTCCCAGTTGGGACAGCCTTCACTATCCATTCGTGAAGAGGCTTCTTGATCGTGGCGGTGATGTTCAGAGCATCCAGGAGATTTTATGCCACGACCGAATGGAGCTGAATTTTGCGAAAAGTCTTTGGTGATTTTCATGTTAGATCCTTCCGCGATGAACGGTTTCAAGAAGACAGGATCGAATTCGTAAACTTAGTTTTCATTCGAGATTCGTCGACTGCCGGCTGGGCGTCAAAAGGAAGAATCTAGCAGCCGCTTTGACGCTTCTTGATAGCTCACCTCCACGTTTGGGTGTGGGAGATCTGGAAACATCAGAATGGGAGGGCCATCCTGACAGACTCTCACATAAATCAGGCCCGACTGCTGTTGGTTATCGCGCTTGACAAACTGTATGTACTGAATATCGTTTTTGTCCGTCAGGCTTACAGTCACCAGCGCCTCCGCTTTCTCCAGTTCATGCACTTCGAATGTTGTGTGTGTGTGCCGGAGAGTGAGTCCAGTATTGAAACGCCTATTCATATCTTCAACACGTTCCGTCACAGCGTCTTGCAAACGGCTGAACGCAACAGGAATCTGAACGTCCCGGAGCAGGTCGATTATGTTTGTGCACTCGTTCATAGCGGTAAATTGAAATGAGCGAAGTTCCGTCAGGTCCGCAGCGCGAGGAAACAAAACTCAATGGCTCACCGCGCCCAAAATGGGGCGAACCCTATGTTCTTCGGTCATCCCTTTGCTGCAACATGAAAACTCTTCTCAGCAAAGGTGTGTTTGCTCTGACGCTTACGATCGAAATCCATCTGCCATCATTATGGCCTGCCCGAGGAACAAAAGTCTGGTCACAATTGCTCACATTTGATCCTTTAAACCGAACTCGCGTGTTCAATTCAGGACAGACTTCCGCCGCGCTGCAATGAGACGATCTTATGCCATCAAGAGGAGCGAATCAGTGGATGCTGTTTGGGTCTGGAAGCAGAATTAGAATCGACAATTACGTGGCGTCGCAACCCGCCCGTTGTGCCACATGTTTCCTGTTGGGCCGGGCGCATCTGTGTTATTGGACATAGCTAAAGGTGCACTTCTTCTATTCTTCTCTGCAACACTTCTAACTCGAAGGATTGATGAATAGGCTCGGGAGATATCTTAACGAAAATGCCCATTTTGGGTTTAGACAGAGTTCGTTCCTTCCATAATGGGATCCTCGCGCTAACTAGACTTCGCTGCCGACTTCAACCTGCCGCCGGCGATCGTTGTTACTTCTGCTTCGGGCCAGGGAGAAGCAATGGAAAGCGAAAAATCGATGACATAGCGGACGGTGTTTGGGCAGAACAAGCAGGGTGTCTCCTGGATCTTCTGCAGGTCTTCCACGGCCACGCTCAAGGGAAATGACCGCAGGCAGTCGGTGCATGTCAGTACAACGTAGGGAACGCCATGCGAATCCTTCCCGTTTCGGGGGATCCAGACCGGCGCTGATTCTCTCTCATGGGCCACGGCATGCGCCGCAGAAGTCCGAATCAACTCGGCCACCGTGAGCAAAAGCGCATCTGGATTGCTTTGGCCCTTACCGTAAAAAGCATCTGCAATCACGCCGCCGGGCACAGCGTCCCCGGAGTGGTAGGCGCCGCTCATGGCAATCACCGATATCTTCGGAAATCGCCGGCGGACCACCGAGAGGAACTCAAAGCCCGACATTTGCGGCATATTCAGGTCGGAAATCACGATCGACGGAAGCTCCCTTTTGATTTGCAAAAGAGCATCGAAACCGTGGATGGCCGTATTGACCTGGTATCCTTCTGATTGCAACACCATGATCAGAGTTTCACGAACGCCTTGATCATCGTCGACCACCAGGATCTTATGTTTAAGAACATTTGACATTGGCAACCTCTTCTTCTTCTCTCCTTGAGCAGGGAATGGATTATCGAGAGCACAATTATGACCTTCGGGCAGTTTGCAAAGCTATCCAAAACAGTACACTTGTGCCTATCGGAGGTGTAGCGGTTCTTGGCGACCTGCACCACATTAATGGACCAAATCGCTGAAGAGCCGGTTTCCGAACGGGTAGTAGCCCATATCCTGGATCAGGCTTCCGCCGTAGGCGTAGCCATGGGCAACCCGCAATTCTTCCGGCGATGTGCCGGGATCTTCTCATGAGTTCATTCTGAATAGAGGAGTTGCTGCTCAGGCCTGATGGCTTTGCGTCCATCAGGCCCAGACAACTTTTACGCGCTTTTCTTTTCAGGTTCTTTGTGCTCTTTATCCTGGGGGGTTGTGGACCGCAGTTGGAAGAGTGTTCGGTTTTCCCTTATCGTCAATAGCTTGTGTGGGTTTTTTCGATGTTTCTAAGTCTGGTTGGGTTTCGGTTTTGGAGTAGGTTGTCTCTTTTTGGTTTTCCATGACAGTTTGTTCTCCTTAGTAGACAGCACTCTTCTTCCCAAGTAGCCTCGCGAAACCGCTAAAAACCGCCACTGCGTCCAAAAGAGATCAGCCTCTTGTTCCTTTTGCGCCTACTATCATTGCCCACACTCCGTATATGACACAGCTTCTTCCGCTTGCAAAACTATCGTATCGGCACCTTTCCAATAGCCGTGATCGCGCAGAAAGTAAATCGTCGTTGAAAGTGTGCAGCACAGTCTTCAGAAACATGCGAACGATGGCAAGGTGCCCCATGCTGCGGAAGCGGCGATTGGAAGTGAACACCCGCCCGCGAACGATCCCGAACTTCCGCGTTTTCAGTTGCTTGGTCGGCAAATAATCTTCAGCGTAGAGTGCCTTCTCATTGAATCCGCCCAAGCGATTGAACTGGTCCGCATGGAAGAGCATGAACATTCCCGTGCTGAAGGGCTTGGCCATTAATGAGCCGTGTTCAGTCAGGCGAGATGCACGAACGGCCGCTGCTTTGGGTCGGCAATACTCTGGCGGAGAACTTCATGGGTGACTGGTGGAACATCTCCCTCGCCAAGAACCAGAAAGCGGAATATATGCCTGATAGGGCTGCCTTCAGTCCATTTGAAATAGATGTGCGGCAGTCTGCCGGTGGTGTCTCGTATGTGAATCAAGAGTGCGGCTATTGCATTGGGAACTGCCGGACTGCAAGCACGCAGGACATTGTATCGGCCAACACGGACGCTCGTGACGCACAGGCAAGCTTCGAATTCCGAAGAATCTACCCGGTCAATTTCCAGAAAGAGCAACTGCTCGTTGGAGTTGAGACTGTGTGTTGTCCGCGCCAGCGCGTCCCGCGATTCGTACTCCTCGACTGAACGATGGACTGGCCGGTGGGATATAAGGCGAATCACTTGATCGTGGTCGTGGAACAGAAGCTCTTTACTTGCGTCATCCAGCACGATCTCTCGGATCCGCAACTCTGTGGAGCGGAAAGCGCGCGAGACGAGAGAGCTAACGATAATCAATCCGATAAAGATGCCGGCAATCTTAATACCTTCCGGACGCTGCACGATGTTGGAGAGGGTGGTATAAGCAAAAACAAGGGAAACCAGGAGAAATCCCCAGCGCATCCAGCTGGTCCAAACTGAAATGGTAACGGCTATGGCAGCGGAACTCATCAGCACCAAAACACCGGTTGCGTACGCGCCTCCCTGAGCATCCACATTGGCATGAAAAACCAGGGTCACCAAAAACGAGATCACAACAAAGACCAGCACCAGCGGCCGCGAAGCTCGGGCCCAGTCGGGGGCCATGCCATACCGTGGTAAATACCGCGGCACAAGATTCAACAATCCGGCCATGGCGGAGGCCCCGGCAAAGCTCAATATAGCCACGGTGCTCAGATCATAGATCGTGCCGAATAAAGAACCCAGATAGCGATGGGCCAGATAGGCCAGGGCCCGGCCGTTGGCGTCCCCTCCAGGCTGAAAAGCTGCCGGCTCAATCAAAACTGTAGTGACGAACCCACTGGCAATGAGTAAGACACTCATAATCAGCGCCGCGCTGAGCAGTAGTTTCTTGGTGTTGCGAGTCCGGTCCCCACCGATGAGCGGCATTACAGCTACCCCCGTTTCAAATCCAGAGAGACCCAGAGCTAGCTTGGGAAATAAAACCAATGAGATGGCAAGCATGAGCCAGACACTGTCATGCTGATGCCAGAGTTGTTGCTTCCATCCGGAGATTACCTCAGGATGCTTTAGCACCTCCAGAACCGCTACCGAGATCACAATGAGATTGAGTGCCAAGTAGATCACGACCAGGAAAACTGCAATGCCAATGGCTTCTTTGAATCCTCTCAGGAAGATTACTCCTAGCACACCGAGAAGCAGCAGAGTCAACCCCTCTTGATGATGCAGCCACGGTGGTACAAAAGGATTTTGAATCAAGTGCGCGGTACCGTCTGCGGCAGAGAGAGTGATAGTAATAATGAAGTCGGTAGCAGCAAATCCCAGCAAACACAGAACAAATGCTTTCCCTGTCCAATTGGGAAACAGCCGCTCCAGCATTGAGATACTGCCCTGACCATTGGGGCTCTGCTCTGCCACTCTGCTGTAAACCGGATAAGCGCCAAGCAGAGTCACCAGAACCAGTATCAATGTGGCGATTGGAGAGAGCGCTCCCGCAGCCAGAAACGCAATTCCCGGCTGGTATCCCAAGGTAGAAAAATAGTCTACTCCCGTAAGGCACATGGCTTTCCACCAGGCGTGGGTCTCTTCAGACCCTCCATGTGGCCCTTGCGGAACGATTAGGTCTTGTAAAAGCCATTGCCTTGCTTTCCCAAGTGTTGTGGAACGCACTCGTTCAACGTGTCGTGTATTCATTTCTTGTCCGTGCCGAATACTTCAGACATGGTACAGCAGATGCCAAGGGGGCCTGCCGCCCGTCGTCTGAAGTCTGGTCACTATTGAACAGACTCATCCGGTCCTTGGGCCGTAACATTTAGGCAGGGTACGGAGTCGCAGCCAGGTTGACTGGCCGGGCGACAAGCGGAGATCTTCTATGAAAAAGAAAATTTTGTACATTACCGGCGGACTGGCCGGCCTGGTGGTAGTTCTCGTTATCGCGGCATACTTGCTAATCGATGCCAATAGCTTTCGTCCCACGATCGAGGCACAGCTCAGCAAGTCACTGAACAGGAAGGTGCAGGTAGGTAATTTGAGCCTGTCGCTTTTCTCGGGTGGAATCTCTGCACGCGACATCAGTATTGCGGACGACCCTGCCTTCGGCCGCACGCCGTTCCTGAGCGCAAAATCGGTCGACGTCAGTGTGAAACTTATGCCTCTGTTGTTTTCGCATTCCGTGCGGCTCACCGCCCTGACGCTGAAAGAGCCGGAATTTGTCTTGCTGCGTTCCTCCTCAGGCAAGTGGAACTTCTCCAACCTGGGCGACGGGCCGAAGACAACCAGTGGGCCGAAGTCGGACACCGCCTCCACGCCACCGGAGTTGACCATCCAGATACTGCGCATCGTCAATGGCCGCGTGTCAATCGGCAGTTGGTTGACCCGGGACAAACCCAGCGTCTATGAAGCGGTGAACGTGACTGCGCACAACGTCTCCTTCGAATCCCAGATTCCGTTTACGTTTGCAGCCAAGACACCCGGCGGCGGCGAGGTGAAGGTGGAGGGGACGGCGGGACCGATTAGCCGCGT
>DASZFU010000105.1:0-2118 GCA_035939495.1 Candidatus Angelobacter sp.
CGGCCCAAATCGCAAGCGCCGCTACCAGCATCGCCAGGACTAACTGTGGCGCGGCCTTCAGGCTGCCGCGTCGAGACTCGTCTCGATGCCTGGCGCTGCGGGGCCAATCGAAGAGCGTCGAGACGAGCAACGACCGATCCCTGTCGGGATCGTCTCTGGCGGCAGAAACACCACGGACAGGACGCCGGCTAAAAAGCTGGCGGCAGCCAAAAAAGGCTGCCCCACAAGCCATTGTGAATGAGTGGGTTATACCGGGGTTTCTGGAGAGTCTCAGACCTCCTGAGGTCAAGGAACTAAGCTGAGACCGTGGGGCAGGATGGAATCCTGCGGCCGGTTGGCAACCGGTCTCCCCGTAAGTTGCACTTCGCTGCAAGAAGGCCGATTACCAATCGGCCGCAGGATTGCATCCCAATGTCACTTAATTTTCCCTTCCTTTCTGAGGGGGAAGCGGAAGCCGCGGCCCCAGACTGCGCGCGGATACGAGCGGCGCTTTTTGCGTTTAGGGAGTTTGCATCGAGCGACCAGATCGATGATGCTGTTCAATTCTTGTTCCTGTTGTTTGACCCCACGCGCCGCCAGGATTTTTGGATACCCGTCCAGTACGATGTTGCAGGCATAGGTGAAACTCAACTGCCGCGGATCGCCTCCGGAGCGTTGGGCCGCAAGCCACATGATCGTTCGCACGAGGTTGTAGGCCAACACGGCGATCATGAGTTCCTTTTCCATCATGTCGACCGACTGCACCGACATCTGCTGCAGCCGAACCGTCTGCTTCAGGCTACGCAGGTCAGTCTCGATGCGCCAGCGTTTGCCGTAGCAGGCCACGATCTGATCAGCCGGCAGCGCCAGGGTGGTGAATAAGTATAGCCACTGTTTGTGTTTGCCGCGCCCGACCTGCTGCGCAATCAGCCGTCCTGGCACGCAGGCGTCGGCAGGCCAAGTGCGATTCTTTTTCCCATCCCACCGACTGGTCCGCCATTGCACGGGTTGATCCACGGCTCGAGAAATCTCTCCTCCTCCCACTAGTTTTCGCGCGCGCGCGGCGGTCAAACGGACAATCGTCCCGTGCCCTTGCTGCTGGGCGTGATACGCCACAGAAAAGATGCCGAAATTCCGATCGCCGATGATCACCGATCCGGCCGGCACATGCTTAGTAGCTTGCTCGCCCAGCGCCTGCTCGCTGACCGCCCGCGGACCGTACATCGGTCCCCATTAGGGCCGTTCCGCCAGTCCCGTATCCACATCGTGAAGTACTGCCATCCGCACCACCGGCCGGTGCGATTTGCCATGACGATTCTGTGCCTGCGGGTATGCTTTCACCAGTTCTGCGCCATACTCCAACTGCAGGGATGATCCGTCTAAGACATAGACCCTGGGCTGGCCTTCCGCTACGGGCTCGCCCATGCGTTGGCGAAGCCGTTCGATGAGTTCATTCACAGTTCGACTCACCAACAGTTTGGGCAGATTTTGGCGAGCTTGACAATAACCACCCGTGCACAGTCCAATCCGCTCCTCCTCCACTCGCCTGCATCGGCTCAGCAGGGGCGCAAACTGGCCTTGCACCAGCTGCTCCACGCTCCTGGCGAGCGTCCCGCCCGCCTGCAGTCGCTGGTTCATCATCATCCAGATCACCAGTCGCGCCGAGTAAATACCATTACGAACGATCTGGCCGGATTCCCGCTGCAGCAAGCGGAACAGCTCGGCGGGAGCAACCTGCATATACAGCTTCAGGAGAACAGACGAATCGGTCTTAGCCATTATCCAAACATAACGCTAATCAAATGTTTTGGTTAGGGCCGCCGTCGCTAAAACTAAGTGACATTGGGATGCAATCCTGCCCCACAAGCTCTGAACATTTGACAGTTTCCGGCGCACAAAGATACTATGTTCGCTAGTAGCCCGTGGAAAAAAGCCGCTTCCTTACGGTCGCGGTTCTGTAATTCGCTGAGGCTACAGAAATCAAATGACATCTTTAACCAGACGGCACTTCTTCCATTCCGCGGGAATGACGCTGACAGCGGCGCAGGCTACGCGCGTGATGGGCGCCAACGACAAGATTCAAGTGGGCATCGTTGGTCTGGGCGGCAGGGGGACGGCGCATGTCAACACCTACATGAC
>DASZFU010000106.1:0-2100 GCA_035939495.1 Candidatus Angelobacter sp.
ACCTCGCAGATTTGCAAAAATGATCAGGGGAGTGGGGGAAGTGATTTAATTTAGAAAGCTATCCGTCTCAACATCATCCGGCTGGATCTAGGCCGACTTTGCGAAATCGCCGCCCCATTTCCAACGATTCCGCAACGAGCAACGGGTGGCGAGGGAAATAGTTAGGTTAGGGGCGGGATAACGCGTTTTTAGATGCGGGGGCCGGCGGCCATGAAATTCGCACTGCGTTTAGCGAGGAGAAAAGAAGCCGGCAGGGCCACGTGAACAGCCACGGGCAGAAGGACCTCCGTGCAGGTCCCCAGGATGAGCAGAGGTTCTGGAGGAAACGCGAAATAATCTCAGGGCGACATGCCGACGGGAGTCAGTTCGCTATAAAGCTCGGCGGCGATGAGTCGAGCCCAGAAGATTTGAGTTTTGCCCTTTCGTGCGGCAGGCTTCACATTCAAGGCCAGAAAAGCATGAAAGACGTTATAAGCGAGGAAGGCTACGAGCAAGAAGCACTCGATGGCGCCGGGCTCGTGCATGTAGACATGATCGGAGTGCCATTCGTTGGCCAGCTCGTTGAAGCCATAATTCTCGATATCCCATCGCTGGTGTCCCAAACGGACGACCTGTTCGACGGGAACCTCGGTAGGCGATAGCGTCGTCACCCAGATCCACTCACTGCTTTGCGGATCGTCCCGCTTGTCGAGTTGCCGGCGTACCGAGTAGGTTTCCAGAGAACGAACCACGCGCACCGAGGTTTGCACCTGCGGCCAAGAGAGCAGGTCCGGAAAATCCCACCAGCAGCACTGGCGAGATCGGTAGCGACCCGCTTGCGGCGCTACGTGCTGGAACAATCCCGCGACATCCTGATACAGATCGCGTCGTTCATCCTTGAGAACGACCAGTGCGTGTTTGCCATGAGCCAGGAGAAAATTGAAAAAAGGCGCTTGGGCGTAGAGTGCGTCGGCCAGCACCAAAGTAAAGGCGCGCGGATAGGCAGGGATCACGCGCGTCAATAAACGCAGCGCGGTTTGCACTTCATCTTCTCCAGGTCGTTGCGGCTCCTGATCCAGGAGCAAACGAACCGCCTCACGTCCCGGTGGCGCACCGGGCAGCAACAGCAATGTGACTTGCCGGTGATAAAACTGAATGCGATCGCCTTTCTCTCCGTGGATGGTGCGCTCTAAGCAGCCGGAACAGTGGCGCAAGTAACTCGCGTGGTTTTCGTGGCCGTCCAGAACCACGACGCCCAGCCCGTAAAGATCGGGTAGCGCCTTGTTGCGTTTCAGACGTTCATAAACCTGGTGTATCCCCTGCCGCAGCCCGTCGGCGTCCAGTAGTGCATGGACCCGCCCTAGAGTGTCTGCGCTGCAGGTGGGCTCGGCCAGCCAACTCTGCCAAAAGCGGGCCCGGCCGCCGACCTGAGCCCAGGCGTTGATGCTACCCATGCGGGCCCAGAACAACACCAAAGCTGATTTCACGACCGCCACCGCGGAGATGCGTGGTTCTAATCTCCGATCAGAAACCTGCGTGAGGATATCTGCAGAGAGAGCGAAGATTTTTTCCGAGTAGGCAATCAGGCGGCGGAGAACGTTTATGGCTTCCTTTCCCGAAGACGTTTCCATTCCAACTCTGAAACTTCTTCGATAAACTGCTGCATTTGCTGGTAACTGCTTACGGCTTGGCGAACCCGTTGCTCCCACACCTTGGGGATACAGATCTGGCGTGGTTTTCCCGCGTGACTCTGAACTAAGTACAGGGACTTGTGTGGATCGCCTTGTGCACAGTGACAGTTCGACTTACCACACTTGCGAAAGCGTTCGGAGAGGGTGCCGCGAAGAAACCACTGGCGGGAAGCCAGCTGCGCGACCCGAGAGCGAAATTTGCGTTCGGAAGGCGAGAGGCTAGAGCGATGAAAAGCAGAATCAACTGGTTCCTTCATCTGAGATTCGTATACTATCTCAGATTAAGTCAGATGTCCACACACAAAATGCAATGCGAATTTGCTCAGCACTTCAAAACGGGGCCAACGGTAGGAGAATCAAATACTTGGATTCCTCAAAAAACTTCGTTGCGGAATCACTGGGTACTCCGGGTACTCCGGCAGCGATTTCG
>DASZFU010000107.1:0-21890 GCA_035939495.1 Candidatus Angelobacter sp.
CCCTCGATTCCCCGGGGAAATCCCGCCGCAGGTCCGTTACTCCCGCCGCAATCCAGATGCGTGTCTGAGGTGCATCGCAGACAAGAGAAAGTTCGAAGCAGCGGAAAGGGGTATCTTCCTAAGTTACTGAATGTAAAGAGGTAAATATCTGGCGCGCCCTGGGCGACGATCTTAGAACTTTGGCGTTTTTGAACCCCGGAGCGACGATCTTAGAACCGGCGATAAGTCACTGATTCGAAACTAGCGCCCGTCAAATGCCAACTGACTTCAAAGGTGACTAGAGGCGAGTAGTGGGGTCGAACCTGCTAGCTTCAAGAATCTAAAAGACTTAAAAGAGCATGGGTGGCGCCCAAAGGACTGTACGGAACACATTGGAACAACGAATGGACGGTAATTTGGACGGTAAGAAATAGCCTCCAAAACTGCACCCACTACCCGCAATGCCACCACCAGAGCGCGGATCGGCGGCATCATCGGAATCGGGAAGGCCTGGAAGGCCTCTAAGCCATTGCAATTCCAATAACGGCGCTGGTGCGGCGTTGAACGCGGGAACTTATGCGGTCAGCGCCAGCTTCATCAGCGGAGATGCCAACTACAGCAATGCCAGCGGCAGCGGATCTCTGACCATCGGCCAGGCCAGTCAGACGATCACATTCGGCGCATTGGCCGCGAGAACCTTTGGTAGTCCGGACTTCCCGGTAAGCGCCACGGCCTCCTCCAGTCTGGCTGCGAGCTTTTCCGCGAGCGGCAATTGCAGCGTGGCGGGGTCCACAGTCCATCTCACCGGCGCAGGCTCCTGTACCATCACAGCTTCGCAGGCAGGCAACATCAACTTCAGTGCGGCGGCCAGCGTCCCAAGATCGTTCATCATCAATCCCGGCGATGACTTTGCCATTGCCCTCACCTTGCCCTCGGTCACTGTGACGGCCGGTCAGTCAGTAACCGACCACATCATGATCACCCCGAGTCCGGCAACGCTCACGCCCTTAACACTCACGTGTTCCGGTTTGCCGGCAAAGTCGAGCTGCACGTTTGCCCCGGGTTCTATACCGCCAGGCTCGGCTCCCACGGATGTCGTATTGACCATCACCACCACAGCGTCTACAACGGCGGCTTTGGAGCGTCCACAGCCGTTCTACGCCGCATGGCTGGGCTTCACCAGTCTTGGATTGATTGGCTTGGTAGTCGTGGGAGCGCGTAAGAAGAAGACATCTGTAATTCTCGGTGCATTGTCTCTGATGATCATTCTGGTGGCCAGTGGCTGCGGCGGCAAGAGCCAGAGCATGGCCACCCCAGTTGCCGGCACGCCGGCGAGTACATCCACGGTGAGTGTGACGGCGGCGACGGCTGGTTCCACTCACTCGGCGAGTTTCCTGCTGACGGTGAACTAGACTAAGAAGCCGCTATAGAATGTCCAGGAAATGAAAGGTACTGATAATCGCTGCTGACGCTGATCTGGAGACCGCTCTAGCCAGGAGAGACCTGTTTACGGGGTTTCGAATCGGATTTTCGAAGCAAATTTCAAGCATCAGAAAATGAACAGCTTACGCTCTGAGACTCCCAACAACGAAAGGAACGGTTGGAAGCGCAACTCTATGAATCAAAGACAGATAGTATTTTGGTGCGCCCTGGGCGACGATCTTAGAACTTTGCCTTTCTTATCAAGGAAGAGCTAGCGGAAAGCATATTTTTTTAGACCAAAATCCATTGTCATCGCTGAATAGAAGCCATGCTTCTTTTGCAATGCACGTGACCGGAAGACGATGGAGCAAGCGTTCTTGTACCATATCCAGCTCGTGAACATCCACATCATCTGCCACGGTCAAGTGAGGAATGATGTCTTGAAAAGCTCCGTGGTAAGGCTGGCAATCCGGCCATTTCTCCAAGAGCTTTCGAATAATGTCCGTGAATCGTTCTGGCACGTCAGGATGCAAATATGCCGTCCGAGGGAATCGCCGCACTTCGGCCAGAGAGAATTCAAAAGTTGATATCGCGCTAAAAAACTCAACTAAATTTTCGATTTCTTTTTCGGCCGTGGACGCCGGACGAAAAGGATATAACAGTGTTATGTGCGCCGGAACGCCCAGACTGGCCGATTTGTCATATTGCATTCGCAAGGAGGCGACAATCGGTTCAACTTCACCGACCGGCATGATGATTGCAGATTCGTTCGGCATACACCGAGTTATATGAAGACATGCCGGGTAAATTACTCAACAAAGGGCAGAATGTTGCTGGCGCGCCCGGAGAGATTCGAACTCCCGACCTATTGCTCCGGAGGCAATCGCTCTATCCAGCTGAGCTACGGGCGCGCAAGAGACTGGAGATCATTAGATTAACATAGATGCCAAGTACCTGAGCACTAACCGCGGCTCACCGGGGGCGTGGGCTGCTGCTTTCAGATCGATTCCGATTTCTTTCGTTTCACATGTTTCACATTATGAATGCTTAATCACTCATTCGCTTTGTCCTTGGGGTGGCGCTACCAACATTTCTTCTCCTATACTCATCGAAGATGAAATTCTAGCCAAATACGAGAGGAAGGGCCCCATGAGTGTAACGCCAGTAGCTGATCCTAAGTCCAAACCGTCATCGCCGGCACAAATGCCGCAATATGTTTACTTCTTCGGCGCCGGCAAGGCTGAAGGTCACGGCAAGATGAAAGATCAGTTGGGCGGCAAGGGGGCCGGGTTGGCGGAGATGACCAATGCCGGTTTGCCCGTTCCCCCCGGATTCACGATTCAGACGGAAGCCTGTCGCGAGTTCATGAGAGGCGGCGTGGTCTCCGAAGAAGTCGACCGCCAGATGCTCGATGCCCTGGCCCGCCTGGAAAAACTGCAAGGACAGACGCTGGGCAAAGGTGAAAATCCTCTGCTGGTGAGCGTTCGCTCCGGGGCCAAATTTTCCATGCCCGGCATGATGGATACCATCCTCAATCTGGGGTTGAATGATGAAAGCGTCAAAGCGCTGGCCGCCAAATCGAGCAATGAGCGCTTCGCCTACGATTCTTATCGCCGCCTGATCCAGATGTTCGGCGCCGTAGTGCTGGAAATTCCCAAGCCGGCCTTCGAAGAAGTCTTTGACTCTCTGAAGAAAAAGCGCGGTGTTACCCAGGATACGGGCTTGAACGCCGAGGATCTCCGAGAGGTGATCGCACAATACAAAAAAGTGGTGCTCGAACACACAAAGCGGGAGTTCCCGCAGCAACCTCTGGAGCAGTTGAGGCTGGCACGCAATGCCGTCTTCCGCTCCTGGCTCAACGAGCGGGCCAAGGTGTATCGCCGCATCAATAATATTCCAGACGATCTGGGTACAGCCGTCAACGTGCAATGCATGGTCTTCGGCAACCTGGGTGAAACCAGCGGTACGGGGGTCGGATTCACACGCAATCCGGCGACCGGGGCCAAAGAATTTTATGGCGAAGTGCTGATGAATGCCCAAGGCGAAGACGTAGTCGCGGGCATTCGTACTCCGCTGCATATCAGCGAACTCGAGAAGATCATGCCGGAATGCTACCGGCAATTGCGTGAGATCACCGCCCGCCTGGAAAAGCATTACCGCGACATGCAGGACTTTGAATTCACCATTCAGGAAGGGCGTTTGTACATGCTCCAGACCCGCAACGGCAAGCGCACCGGACGGGCGGCTGTGCGGGTGGGCATCGACATGGTCAACGAGAACCTTATTACTCCCCAGGAGGCGATCTTCCGTGTCGATCCCAATCAACTCTACGACTTCCTGGTGCCGAAGCTCGACGAAAGCTCAGGTGAGGTGCGGGTGTTGGCCAAAGGATTGCCGGCTTCGCCAGGCGCGGCGGTTGGGCAAATCGTCTTCACCGCAGATGATGCCGTAACCAAAGCGGGCAGCGGCAACAAGAAAAATCCAGTCATCATGGTGCGTGCCGAGACAACCCCCGAAGACATTCACGGCATGGAAGTAGCTGCGGGAATCCTGACCTCCCGCGGCGGCATGACCAGCCACGCTGCTGTAGTCACGCGCGGCATGGGCAAGTGCTGCGTGGTTGGCGCGGGCGAGGTGGAGGTGGACGATAAGAAGAAGGAAATGCGTGTGGGATCGCTCACACTCAAAGAAGGTGACTGGCTTTCCCTTGACGGGACTACCGGAAGGGTTCTCGAAGGGCGGCTCAATACCGTTCCGGCCAAACCGGATGATCCCGACCTGCAACATCTTCTCGCGTGGGCGGAACCCTACCGCAAACTGAATGTCCGGGCCAATGCCGATATTCCGCGCGATGCCATCCAGGCCCGCGCCTTCGGCGCCGAGGGAATCGGCCTTTGCCGCACCGAACACATGTTTTTTGCGGGAGACCGTATTCCTCACATGCAAGCCATGATTCTGGCCCGCACCGAACAAGATCGCAAGGCAGCGCTGGCCAGGCTTTTGCCCATGCAACGCCAGGACTTTGAAGGCATCTTTCGAGCCATGGACGGCTTGCCGGTCACCATCCGTCTCCTGGATCCTCCGTTGCATGAGTTTCTTCCCAAACGCGAAGAACTCATGGTGGAAATCGCGCAATTGGAAGTTAAGGATCCGAAGTCGTCACGCCTGACCGAGGCGCGTCAATTACTACGCCGCGTCGAAGAGTTACATGAGACCAACCCGATGTTGGGACATCGTGGTTGCCGCCTGGGCATCACGTATCCCGAAATCTCAGAGATGCAGGCACGCGCCATCTTTGAAGCGGCGGTCAATGCAACTCACGAGGGTATTAAGGTGCTTCCCGAGATCATGATTCCCCTGATCAGCACGGTCAAGGAGATGGCGCACCAGAAAGCCATTGTGGTTCGCGTGGCCGAGCAGGTATTCGGTGAGAAGGGTGCAGTGGTGGAGTATATGGTTGGCACCATGATTGAGCTGCCTCGCGCCTGTGTTGTCGCCGACCAAATCGCCCAAGAAGCCGAGTTCTTCAGCTTTGGAACCAATGACCTTACGCAGACAACCTACGGTTTTTCCCGCGACGACATCAACAAGTTCCTTCCTATTTACGTCGAACGCGGCATTCTGAAGAATGACCCGTTTGCCACGCTCGATCAGGAAGGTGTTGGAGCATTGGTGCAAACTGCCGTGCAGAAGGGACGATCTGCCAATCGTATGTTGAAAATCGGAATATGCGGGGAACATGGCGGTGACCCGGCCTCAGTCGAATTCTGCCACCAGGCCGGTTTGAATTATGTCTCCTGTTCACCCTATCGGGTTCTGACCGCCCGCTTAGCCGCAGCCCAGGCTGCAGCCAGGAAAGAAGTGGGTGGAGAAGCAGGGACAACTCGATGATGCGAATTTGATTGGCTCGAGCGTGTTTCAAAAATAGGTTTGTATCAGGGCACGAATTTATTCGTGCCGATAGAGTTCAGTGAAATCACGGGCTTTAGCCGGCTTTAGCCCCTGGGGTTTTCAGCCAGAGGCATTTTTGAAACACGCTCTCAACTCTTCCACGAGACAGCAATTTCAAACATGGTCATGTTCCTGAAAGAGGCACGATTGTGTTTTTCCGAGTCATGCCTCTCCTGGACCTCCATGTGCATTCGTGACACAACATCCTTATCCTTCACCACGTCCTTCACTACAGCCGGGGCAGATGTGCCACATTATCTGCCTTAGTTTCCAGTCTCGGCAACCGTTCCGTGAGGGTTGTTGAGGCTTTGTGACAAGTCTCCACGAAAAACACCTTTCTAAGCGCGTCCCAAACATGGAATTTAAGGTCATCTCTGGCAATGTTGGCCAAGGTACAACATCTTTTGTTGACAACCATCCAGGAACGCTCAATAATATTGGCCCTTACTCGGGCAGTTATAGACGGCGGTTCGGATTTTCAGGGATTTTTATGTTTGCAGGAAAACGCCTCGTGAGGTCCGAGGCAAGCTAGTTGTACCAACCATGTTGAGGATGGGAGTTCCCCGGCAACTGTCTTCGATTCAGTCGGTATTTTGCAAGTAGTGAAGCAAATTCAGAGCGGCCAAATACCCTATTCTGCCAGGCTCCTAAGCATGCATTCTCTGCTCCAGGATATTCGGTTCAGCTTAAGGCTCATGCGCAAGCGGCCTGGGATGACCCTTTTGGTGGTCTCAGCTCTTATTGTGGGGATCGGCGTCAACAGCGCTGTTTTTACGGTAGTCAATGCTGTCCTTATTCGCCCTTTGCCTATTCCCGACCCTGACCGTTTGGTTACGGTCATGATCAAGACCCAGCAATCAACTGGCATGCCTGCTTCTTATCCGCAGTATCTGGACTGGAAAAACCAATGCCAATCGTTTCAGGAGATGGCAGCCTTTCAATGGTTTAGCCCTAACCTGACGGGCAGCGGCGTTCCTGAGCGTCTCCCGGGTTTGCAGGTGTCGGCTTCATTTTTCAAAGTCTTAGCTGAACCTCCCGGCAAGGGTCGCGATTTCACCGAGGAAGATGACCGTCCGGGAGTCGGCCGCGTCGCCATCATCAGCCATGGCCTTTGGGAGCGGAGATTTGGATCGGATCTGGCTATTCTGGGAAAACCCGTTGTGCTGAACGACCAGCCGTACACCATCATTGGAGTGGCGCCGGCAAACAACTTTGGATTACTCCGCTACTACGACATCTTTGTTCCCAACGGCTTGTTCCTCAACGATGCGATGCTGAATCGCAATAACCGCTATCACGCGGTTCTCGCCAAATTAAAGCCCGGAGTCACTTCGGAGCAGGCAGGGAACGAGATGGACCTCGTTTCCCAACGGCTTGCCCAGTCATATCCACAAAGTGACAAAGATATGCAGGCCTACGTTACGGTGGTTTCCGTTGCGGCCAGGGGTTCGGGAAATTCGCTGAAATACATCATGATTGCTTCCAGCCTGATTTTGCTCTTGGCCTGCGTAAATGTAGTTACGATGTTTGTGGCCAACGCCGTCGAGCGGCGCAAAGAGCTGAGTGTGCGCCTGGCTTTGGGAGCGGGCCGGGCCGTTCTGCTGCGCCAATTCTTTGTCCAAGGTCTCATTTTTGCGACCATCGGTGGCTTGCTTGGCCTGGTGGTTGCCAAAGTTTGCGTGGTCTTTTTGGTAAATCACTTTCCCTTTGCTGTCGCCCGAATGGACGAGAGCACGATCGACGGCTCGGTAATTTTCTTCACTTTGGCTACGACGCTGGGGGCAAGCTTGCTGGCATGCATCCTGCCCTCGCTTTTTACCGCCAACCTCAATATTAATAGTGAGCTCAAAGGAGATTGGAGTTGGCCGGTTCTCGCCAAGTATCGGACTGCCGGGCAGAGCGCTTTGATTGTAATTGAAGTCTCATTGGCATTTGCTTTAACCCTGGTTTCTGGCCTGCTGCTCAAGAGTCTTTATAACATCGAGCAGGTTGATCTGGGATTCAACCCTGGCCGCGTCCTATCTTTTCAGGTTTCCCTGCGCTCGAGCCGCTATAAAGAAGGAGACAAGATAGCCGCATTTTATGACCTTGCTATTCAAAATATCAGAAGCATCCCGGGCGTGCGATCTATCAGCGCGGTTTCTACTTTGCCTTTGAGCGGCAACTTTCATTTCATCAATCTCGAAGTGGAAGGCCAACCTCCGCCGGTTGGCGCACAACACCCGTTCGTTGACAGTCCCTCTGTGATGCCCGGTTATTTTGACACCTTGCGCAGCCGCATTATCGGTGGCCGGGACTTCAACAACTCAGACCGAGGGAATTCGCAACCGGTCGCTATTGTAGACGACGTGCTTGCGGCCCGCATGTGGCCGGGCGAAAACCCCGTGGGAAAGCGTGTACGCCTGGCGGACGAAGGCGACCAGGGACCGCCGTGGCGCGAAGTTGTCGGCGTGGTCCACCAGATGAGGCACTACGGCCCGGAACAGCAGGTGCCCAGACTACAGGTCTATGTCCCTTTATTCCAGCAACCTGTCCCGGAGATGGCATTTGTCATTGATTTTCAGACCGACCAAAGCCGGCTGGTGTCTGCGGTGCAAAAGACGATCGCAGGACTTGACGGGAACATTCCAATTGACAACGTGCGAACTCTGGAAGATATGTTTTCCGACCATACCAGAAAGCGCCGGGTTTCAGTGCTCTTGCTGGGCAGCTTTGCGGCCATCGGTGTTTTGCTGGGGTTGATTGGCATTTATGGAGTGGTAGCAAACTCCATCGTTCGGATGAGGCGTGAGATCGCGATTCGCATGGCCCTGGGGGCAACCGTTCGCAACGCCATCATTCTGGTTACAAAGCTGGGATTGATAGGTACCCTGGCCGGTATTCTGGTTGGAGCTGGCATTACCCTGGCCCTGACTCGGATATTGGCAACTTACCTGTTTGAAGTTGCCAGTTTTGATCCTTCAATTTATTTCTTGAGTGCGGCCATTGTTTTTCTTCTTGCCCTGATTGCCAGCCTTATTCCGGCGCAAAGCCTGTTGCGATTCAATCCACAGGAAGTGTTGAAGGAATAATCAGTGTTTCAGAATCCAACTTGCCATCTTTTCCAAAGCGACGGGGGAGATAGTCTCTTCGATGCTTCCATATTCGCTCGGTGATCCGGTCTTCGCGGTTTGGAAGAGATGATTCAAACCTGGAAGTTCATTTACCTCAAAATCTTTGTTGCCACCGGCTTCCAACGCTTTGCGGATTGCAGGCAGGTTCTGACCCGGAGGCACTTGCAGATCTTTTTCTCCATTGATGGCCAGGACCGGGCATTTGACCTTTATAAGTGCGGAGGAAGGATCGTAAGCGACGAAATAACGGAACCAGGGAGAAGTGGCCTGCTGAATCGCCGCTCCTAGCTGTGCTTTGGGGATTCGTCCCGCAAGCTTTTCCCGTAGTTCATTCTCCAAGACGGCGTCATTCTTCTCGCGCTTCACGAGGGCAAGGACCTCTTCTTCGTCCGCCGCATCTTTTACCGCCTGCTCATGGCTCTTGCCGCTTGCTTCTTCGATCAACCGCAGTTGTTCTGTAATGATGGCGTCGCCAGGTACGCCTGAACCAGCCATCATCACGATAAAAGCAACATCCAGATTACGCGCGGCCACCATCGGGGCAATCACACCACCTTCGCTGTGACCGATGAGGCCAATCTTGTGCTGATCCACTTCAGGACGGGTTTTCAGATAAGCAACTCCCGCCTCGGTATCCGTGGCAAAGTCGGCAGTCGTTGCCTTGCCGAAACTTCCTGTCGATTTTCCAACACCACGGTCGTCGGCACGAAGAACTGCGATGCCCTTTCTGGTCAGAAAGTCGGACAAGACCAGGAAGGGCCGATGACCAAGTAGAGCTTCGTCGCGGTCCTGCGGGCCTGAGCCGGTAATCAAAACTACCGCAGGAAACGGCCCTTTTCCCGAAGGAATGGTCAGCGTGGCTGCAAGCGTCACCCCTTGTAATTTGTTTTCGTACGTAAGCTCCTCTTCGCGATAAGGGTATGGCTTTACCGGATCTTGTGGACGCCGGCGTTCCAACTCTGCCGTATTCTTTGTGCGTTTGAATTCAAGAGGCAGGGGCTGCGTTTGCGTCCAGGTGCCGGTGATGACGGTGCCGTCATTGTTGACTTTGCCTCGATAAGTGCCATGTACCTCTTCTACAATCAGGTCCAGTTGGGAATCCTGCAAGGATACCTTGGAGACTGGGATACCATTCGCTCCCTGGTCGATGCTGTCGAGAGACGCTTTGAAGCCATCAGTGACTTTGGTGATGTGCAACACCAGCCGCAGCTCGGAAGGACCTATTTTCAGCGTTCCCTGCCAGTCGCCGACGATGTTTTGAGCATGCGCAAAAGTTGCAGCGAGAAGGACTAAAAGGAAAACACGCTTTTTCATATACGACTCATCGAAGATCTTAGATTGGGACGTGACTCCCATTATAATCTTGTGCGTGGAGCCCATACGGACCGGTCTGCACCGCATCATGAGCGATTTTCTGCGTACGCAACCCGCGGCAGAAGCTGCTGTGCTGGCTTGGCCTGTGGTCTGCGGCGCCAAGGTGGCCTCGCGAACCAAGGCCGTTAACTTCGATGCCGGTGTTCTCCAGGTAGAAGTTGCCGACGCGGACTGGCGCAACCACTTGAGGACGCTGGAGCATGAATATATTCGCCACTTAGCTGAACTCATCGGGCCGGTGGTCAAACGAGTTGAGTTCAAGCTCGAGGGAAAAAATTGAGCTTTTTAGCTCAAGAGCCTAACCCATGAAAGTCACAGAAAAAGATGTAACCTATGTCGCCGACCTGGCGAACCTGGAGTTGACCGAGCAGGAGAGACGGAATCTGGTCAAAGACCTGAACTCCATCCTGGAATTCGTTGACCACATGAATGAGCTGGATACATCGGCCGTTGCGCCTATGTCCCAGGTCTTGGATCGCTATGATTCACAGGAGAAAACCGGGAGCAGAGAATTTGCAAATCGTATGCGCGCCGATCTTCATAGGACTTCTCTTGGGAGAGAAGCAGCTTTGCAGAACGCTCCCGATTCCGATGGAACTTTTTTCAAAGTCCCCAAGGTGATCGAGAAGTAATATGAACCTCCACGAGCTCACAGTTGATTCCACCCGAACCGCTATCGCGGAAAAACGGTTTCCAGCTTCCCTCGTCGTGGAAGAGTTTTACAAAAAGATCAAGGCAGAGAATGGCGAGATCAACGCCTATATCACCCTCAGTGAAGAGCAAGCCCTGCAGCAGGCGAAGCGGGTAGAGGATCTGGCAGCCAAAGGCGCGCCTCTTCCTCCGCTGGCGGGTGTGCCAATCGCGATTAAAGATGTCATGGTTACCAAGGGCATCCGAAGCACGGCAGGCTCCAAGGTCCTCGAAAATTTTATTCCACCCTATGACTGCACAGCGGTGAAGCGCCTGCAAGATGCGGGAGCGATCATCCTTGGAAAGACCAACTGTGATGAATTTGCGATGGGCTCCTCGAACGAAAATTCTGCTTATGGGCCGGTGCGCAATCCCAGGGACAAGTCGCGGGTTCCAGGTGGCTCCAGCGGCGGCTCGGCGGCCGCCGTTGCCGCCGATATGGCGATTGCGGCGCTTGGCTCAGATACCGGCGGATCGATCCGCCAGCCCGCGTCTTTCTGCGGCGTCGTCGGACTCATGCCCACCTACGGCAGGGTTTCGCGTTACGGTTTGATCGCGTTTGCATCCTCTCTCGATCATATCGGACCCCTAACAAAGACAGTGCAAGATGCCGCCCTGCTGCTGCAGATCATTGCTGGCCACGATCCCCTTGACTCAACCTCTGCGGATTCGCCGGTCCCAGATTATGTCAGGGAGCTTGAAAAGCCCATCCGGGGCCTGAAGCTTGGGGTCCCCAAAGAATATTTTGCAGAAGGTCTCGACCGTGAAGTCCGTACGGCGGTTGAAACCGCCATTCAGCAACTTGCCCACAATGGCTGCGAGATCGTACCCATCTCGCTGCCACATACAGCCTACGCGATACCAACGTATTATGTGATTGCGACTGCGGAAGCATCAGCCAACCTGGCGCGCTACGATGGTGTGCGCTATGGACAGCGGTCGGCCAAGTCTCGCACTCTCGCAGATATGTATCGTAAGAGCCGCGACGAAGGATTCGGCGCGGAGGTGAAGCGCCGCATCATATTAGGGACCTATGCTCTTAGTTCCGGCTACTATGACGCCTACTATCTCAAGGCGCAGAAGTTTCGCACGCTGCTGGCACGCGACTTTGAGCAGGCCTTTCAGCAAGTGGATGCCATTGTGACTCCCACCGCGCCCACGGCCGCTTTCAAGCTGGGCGAAAGGACTGACGATCCATTGGCTATGTATCTTGCCGATATCTACACCGTGACTGCGGACCTCGTGGGAATTCCGGGCATTAGCGTTCCATGTGGCCAGACCACTGCAGGATTGCCCATCGGTTTGCAGATCCTGGGCAAGCACTTTGATGAGAGCACAATTCTGCGCATAGCACACGCAGTCGAAAATCTCGCTCCGGCGCTCAAGAATTGAAGAACCGGGTCATAGTATTTCCTTCCTAACCGCCAACCGCCGAACCGGTCTAAGTTATACGAATGGAAGTTACAGATGCAGCCGTAGTGGCGCAGGTATTGGCTGGCGACCGGGATGCTTTTCGCATCCTGGTGGAGCGCCATACGCGCGGCATCTATCCGGTAATTTACCGCATGACCGGGAATTCGCAGGATACCGAGGAGATCATTCAAGAGGCATTTCTTCGGGCCTATAAGAGCCTGGAAAGATTCGAGCTGCGTTCCAGCTTCGCTACATGGCTCTACCGCATTGCCGTGAATCGCACCCTTGACTTCCTGAATGCGAAGAAGATGACCGACACTTATCCAATCACGGAAAATCCGGACCCTGAAACGCACCGGGAAGAGATTCAACTGCAATCAATGACTCCCGGACCGGATCGGCTACTTCTTAGTACCGAGATCAACAGCAGAATTGCAGGCGCGATGAAGAGGCTGACTCCGGTTGAACGCCTGGCCTTCACCCTGCGCCACATGGAAGGCAAGTCTATTGAAGAGATCAGCGCGACATTGAACCTCAAGAACGACGCGACGAAAAACAGCATCTTTCGCGCGGTACAGAAACTGCGGCAGCAACTTGCGCCTTTGATGGGCGCCGCAAAATGAGAATGAGTGCAACCGAATGAAACACTTGACCGAAGAGCAGATCGTGCTGCATTGCTTTGGCGATGCTGAACACGGCGCAGAAATCGACCAACACCTGGATGCGTGCCCGGAATGCCGGGAATCGTTCGAGCAAGTGAAAGCGCTGCTTGCGTCGATTGAGCCTACACCGGTTGCCGAGCCGCATGAGTCCCTCGAACAGAAGATGTGGTTGCGGCTGCGAGACCGTTTGCCGGAAAGAAAAGCCGGCATCCGATCAAAGATTTTTGCTCCACGCCTTGCGCTGGCAAAGTGGGCCACGGCAGGAGCTATGGCTGTGCTCGTATTGGCGGCCTTTCTTGCCGGCCGATTCTGGCCCCGCAGCGTAGAAAAGCCGGGCCTAACACAATCCGCGCAGATTGATCCGCAGAGAGTTGTATTGGTAGCTGTAGGCGACCATCTGGAGCGCTCGCAAATGCTGCTGGTCGAGCTCATGCATACCGATGTCAAGAGCGGCATCGATCTTTCACGCGAGCAAGACCAGGCACGCGATCTTCTGGACGCCAATCATCTCTATCGTTTGAGCGCCGGCAAGCAGAGTGATCCGAGTGTTCAAGCCATGCTGGATCAGTTGGAGCGGGTGCTGGCCGAGATTGCAAATGCCCCCCGCGATCTCAGCCAAAACGATTTGCGGGAAATCCAGGACCAGGTGCAGTCGCAAGGTTTGCTGTTCAAGATTCGCGTGGTTGGATCAAAAGTACGCCAGGAGGAAATGTCCTCCCAAAAATATACCGAGAACCAGAGGCTATAGAGAAATGAAACCTAAGCTTTTATTGTTACTAGCAATCGCAATTTCGAGATGGCTGCCGTCCATTGCTCAGCCGGGAATTCCAGCTCTGGGATTTGTCGATCCGCAGGGCGGCAACTCCAAAGAAGAGCAGCTTTATGCATCAGCCACCGACGCGCTCAACAACGGCCAGTATGATGATGCCAATAAAACCTTTGGCGAGGTTGTCAGGATGCATGGCCGGCGCGCTGACGGCGCACTCTATTGGAAGGCCTATGCCCTCAATAAGGCCGACCATCGGCCGGAAGCTCTGGCGACGATTGCTGAGTTGAAAAAAGGCTATCCACAAAGCCGCTGGCTGCATGACGCTGGCGCGCTGGAGCTGGAAATTCAGCGTGCCAGCGGCCAGCCGGTAAACGCTGAAATCGGATCGGACGAAGAACTCAAACTGCTCGCCATAAGCAGCCTCATGCATTCTGATCCCGAGAAAGCGCTGCCGTTGCTGGAGAAGGTGCTTCAGGGAAATTCTTCGTTGAAGGTGAAGAACCAGGCGCTCTTCGTGCTTTCCCAAAGCAGCTCAGATAAGGCCAGGCAACTCATGCTTGCGATTGCCAAGGGGAGCAATCAACCTGAGTTGCAGAAACACGCAGTCCGTTGGTTGGGTATGAACGGCAATAAAGGCAATGGCCAGATTCTCCAAGAGATCTATCTATCCTCTTCCAGTCCGGAGGTAAAAAAATCCGTGCTCTCGGCCTATATGATGAGCGGTGACAAGGAGCATTTATTCAATGTTGCCCGGCAGGAAACGTCACCTGAACTCAAGAAACATGCCATTCGCCAGCTCGGAGTGATGAAAGCGCCCTCTGAGCTTCAGCAGCTCTACAAATCGGCTTCCGATACAGAAACCAAAGAAATGCTCTTGCAAGCCATCGGACTGGCCGGTGACGTACATACGTTGTCGGAGGTCTCGAAGACCGAGACCGACCCAAAAGTGCTGGCGCACGCTATACGCAGTTTAGGGCTCATCAACGATGCTGACTCCAAATCTGCGTTGCTCTCGATTTACAACTCACAAAGCGACATCGCGACCAAAAAAGAAGTGATCCGCGCGCTTTTCCTGCATGGCTCGGCCAAGGACATGGTAGACATGGCCCGCAAGGAAACCAACCCGGAGTTAAAGAAAGAGTTGATTCGCATGCTTTCCGTGATGAAATCGCCCGAAACCACCGAATACATGCTGGAAATCCTGAATAAGTAGGGAGAACACATCATGCCCAAGAAGTTGATGACTTTTCTGCTGCTGGCCCTGTTTTTCGGATTGCTCGCCCAGGCGCAGAAGCCGAAGCTTGCCAATGCGCAAGTGCAGGATGTTCAAGTTACCGGCAGCTTGCAATCTGCGGTCGCCTCGATTGCGCAGAAACAGGAAGGCCCGGCGTGGATAGGGTACCGGATACCCACGATGCCTAAGGAGCATGGGAACGGGCAGTGCCTGAGCGTCGAATCCGGCGGAAACAGCTCGCTTGCCGGATGTGTCTCAGACTGCGATCCTCCTGAGCCTCTTCGGCATGCTTTTTTGTTCTTGCGGTTGGAGCAAAAACAAATTGGAAGAGTCCGGGCCTATACGGCGGACTGCGGCCTCGACTTTGCCAATCTGCCTCTGTACTGGCTGGAAAATGTAAAACCATCGGAGAGTGTAGCTCTGCTTGCGAACCTGGCCATAGCAACGGCTCCCGAAGGGCCCGGCAAAAAGAACGACCTGCCGGATCACGCAATCATGGCCATTGCGCTCCATGATGATCCCTCTGCCGATTCGGCGCTCGAAAAGCTCATCCAACCGGGCCAGCCGGAACGCACCCGCGAGAGAGTCGCCTTTTGGCTGGGAGTAGAGCGCGGCAAGAACGGATTCGAGATTCTCCGGAAGTATGTGAAAAATGATCCCAACGAGCACTTTCGCGCCAAGGCAGTCTTTGGGTTTGCCCAAAGCAAAGAACCAGAGGCTCTGCGTGAGCTGATCTCCATTGCCCGCAACGACTCAAGCGCCCATGTTCGCGGCCAAGCCATTTTCTGGTTGGGACAGATCGGCGGACGTAAAGAGGCCGAGCAGATCACAGCCGCCATCGAAAACGATCCCGAAACGGAAGTCAAGAAACGCGCGGTCTTCGCCCTGGCCCAGATGCACAACGGCGAAGGGATACCATTGTTAATCAACGTTGCCAAGACCAACAAAAACCCAGTGGTTCGTAAAGAGGCCATTCGGTGGCTCGGGATGACGAAAGATGCTCGCGCCCTCGATTATTTGGAAGAAATCCTGACCAAGTGAACTGTCCAGTCGTTCGCTAGAAAATTCTCATCGGTTTCTCCTCAATAATCTACGGAGAGAGCAATGAAGCTCTAGCGCGGCTTTGTTCCGATCAGCAGCAAGGCCCCGATGCGTTTGAAATCTTTCAACTCTTCGGCGTTTTTGAACCATTTGCCTGAGTATTGATCGGGCGAAGGGCTGCGGTCCGGGATATGGCAAGACTCGACGGACTTGAATCCGTGCCGCTGAAACATCTCGACATATTCCGACGCGGAGCGAGCATGGACTGCAACCTTCAGTTCGCTGACCCAGCGGAGGGAATAGTGGTTGTCCTTATAGAGATTGATCAAGATGAACAGACGTCCACCCGGAGCAAGGACGCGGTAAAGTTCGTCTAAAGCTTTGCCCTGATCGGCGTAGTAATAGAAGGATTCGACGGAAAGAATTTTGGTAAAGGCGCCATCATCAAAGGGAATGCTCTCGGCTGAACCCCATACAAAGCGCAGGTTCTTGAACTGCCGCGAAGTCTCTTCGCCGCGGCGCAACATCTCATCGGCAACATCCAGCCCGACAACCTCGGATGCGACCTGGGCCATCCGTCGAGATGCCCAACCGGTGCCACACCCAAGGTCCAGCACGCGGTCTTCCGATTTCAGGTCCATCAGCGCTATGGTCTGATCGGTTATGTCGGAGTGGTGGTCCTCCATCTCATCGCCTCGGCCGGCCTGGGCCCATTGATTGAACTCCTGCTGAAGTTTTTTGTCGGCTTCGTTTTGGATTACTTCGTCTCTGATTGGCATTTTAAAATTTTGTCTCCATCCCTATGCTACGATTGGTCGCAACTTCCTTACCACTGTTTGAACATAAGATTTGTTTCATCCGATTCCCAGATCAGCCGCAGATTCAAGAGGCGTGCCACAGACCCGGCAGATCACCGAAGAGCAATCTCCACAGATCAGGGGGTCGGAAACCTCCCTGGCGCAGTTCGGGCAGTACAGCAACTCCGATGATCGTCTCGGTTTATCTTGTTCGGTCATAACTCATTCGTGTTCAGCACTCAGCAATCAGCATTCAGCCCTCTCGGCTTTCTCGGCTCATGAATACAGCATCGTGGGCATGGTTAGTGTTTGAACCCATTTAGCCACATTTAGCCACGAATACACGCGAATGAACACGAATCAGAAAGCGGATCAAGCTCGAATATCAGGCTTGTTGAATTCTATTCGATTTTTGCTCACGTTCTCAGCAGCTACGAATACGTGAATCAATGCTTTCTACACCGGCACCGCCGTCTTTCGCTGGGGATTGAAAAATGGCAGCTTCACAACCGTTGCATGCACCTTCTGGCGAACGGCCTCGATGGTGATTTCCATCTCCAACTTGTTTCCTGGTTGCGAGTGCCGGGTTTCTACGGACGCCAGAGCAATCATCTTTTTTAGGAGCGGTGACCAGGTGGTTGAAGTCGCCTTGCCAACCTGGCGATTGCCGAGATATACGGGCACGTGGACACGAGAGGCTTGGGCCGGTGCAGCGGGTGTGAGGCCGACTTCTTCGTAGCGTTCTTCGACCTCGGTCCAGTCAAGTTCCAATCCGACGAGTTGCCGGGGAACTCCTTTTTTATGCTGTTGGATCAAGGCATTGCGTCCTACAAAATTCTGCTTCTCAAGGTGGACCATTCGGCCAAACCCCAGTTCATAAGGCGAATACTTCTGCGACGCAACCAGCGCCTTTTTACTGCTGGTGTAGTCGATTTCGATCAGCAGCAAGCCGGCTTCGATGCGGGCTACGTCAAGCGCCAGCATTCCCGCGGGATGAATGTCAAAGCGCTTGCCGGCATCCATGAGCGCATCCCAGACTTTGACTGCCTGGCTCCAGTCGATCCAGATCTCGTATCCGAGATCACCTGTGTATCCGGTGCGCGAGATATCAACTGGAACCCCAGAGATTTTGCCGGAAGTGAAGTGAAAGTACTTGAGATTGGTGATATCGGCGTCGGCCACGGCCTTCAGCAATCGGCCGGAGGTGGGACCTTGCAGCGCAAGAGCCGCGAGCTTTTCGGAAACATCTTCAATCTCGACCTCCATGTTGAGGCCGTTCTGACGGAACCAACGCAGGCTGGGATCGGCTGCAGTCCAGCGATACGTGTCCTCGTCGAGACGGGTGATGGTGCCATCGTCGATCACCATGCCCTGCTCGTCGCACCAGCAGCAATAAATGACCTGGCCAGGTTTCACCTTATGGATGTCGCGAGTGATGATGCGGTCCACCAGCCTGGTTGCGTCTTTTCCGGTGATCCGATACTTGTAGAGCGGGGTGATATCGAAGAGCGCGGCGGCATTGCGGATGGCGTTATACTCGTGTTCATGGTGGGTTTCGTATGCGCTTACCGCATAGTAGCCCGACCATTCGCGGTAGTTCAGGCTCTGGCATAGGGCCAGCGTCCGTTCATGCAAAGCTGTTCCAACCGGCAAGCGAAGCACCTCAAGGTAAACTGAACTCCCGTTATCATATTATGGAAGCAGGCACTCAGTATTCGGCAATCAGCACTCAGCCCGCAAACAGTTTGGGCTTAAAGGAACACATTGTCGTGGGCATGGTTAGGTTCGAACCCATTTAGCCACGAATGCACGCGAATGAGCACGAATCAGAAGGCGGGCAAACACGGGTATCGGCTTTGGTTGAATCCGATTTGGTTTTCTGCTTACGTTCTCAGCACTCAGCCCGCGCGGGCATTTTAGGCTAACGAAATACAGCGTCGTGGGCATGGTTGGAAGTACGGATCGATTTTTGTTCACACCTATTCAGATTCAGACAAAATGACTCACAACGGAACGAAATCGAAATACGACGTAGTCGTGATTGGCGGCGGTCACAATGGATTGACCAATGCTGCCTATTTGGCGCGCGCCGGCAAAAAAGTGCTGGTGCTGGAGCGCCGCCACGTCCTCGGCGGAGCCGCGGTCACGGAGGAGGTCTTTCCCGGCTTCAAATTTTCGGTTTGCTCGTACGTAGTCTCGCTGCTGCGGCCCGAAATCATCCGTGATCTCGATCTTCCCCGCCACGGCCTGGAGATCCTTCCGCTGGATGGCACATTCACGCCTATGCCCGACGGCGATTATCTGTGGCGCGTGAACGATCATGGAAAAACGCGGCGCGAGCTGGCCCGCCATTCCAAATTGGATGCAGAGGCCTACGAGGAATTTGGCAAGGCCATGCAGGCCATGTGCCGCTTCGTGAAACCCATTCTGGGAATGGTGCCTCCCGACCCTGCCACGTTAAACCCGCGCGAGCTTATGAAGCTGCTCTTTATCGGGCGCCGTTTCCAGGGCCTTTCGAGCGAAGACAAGTACAACCAGGTGCAACTGATGACCATGAGCGCCATCGACTTTCTCGATCAGTGGTTCGAGACCGATGTGCTCAAGGCTACCATGTCAGCTTCGGGCATCATTGGCACGTTTCTGGGCGTGCGCTCGCCGGGCACGGCTTACGTTTTGCTTCATCATTACATGGGCGAGATCGATGGCGCGTTTCGCTCCTGGGGGTTTGCCCGGGGCGGTACTGGAGCCATTTCCAACGCTATCGCCGAGGCCGCCCGCGAAGCCGGAGCGGAGATTCGCACCCAATCGCCGATCGCCAGGCTGATCGTAAAGAACAATCGGGCCCAGGGCGTGGTTTTACAGAATGGCGACGAGATTCATGCGGATGTGGTCTCCTCAAGTGTCGACCCGCGCCATACTTTTCTGCATTTTATAGAGGAGAACCAACTCCCGGAGGAATTCGTTGCCGACATTCGCCGCTACAAATTCAGAGGCTCCTCTGGCAAGGTCAATCTTGCGCTGGACGCGCTGCCGGATTTCAAGTGCCTTCCCGGCGAAGGCGCTCATTTGCGAGGTGCGATTTCCATCTCGCCCAGCATCGAATACATGGAACGAGCGTATGACGATGCCAAGTACGGCAATTTCTCGCGGCATCCGTACATTGACATGGTGATTCCCTCACTGACCGATCCTTCGGTGGCGCCTCCGGGCAAACATGTTCTCTCGTGCTTTGTGCAGTATGCGCCCTATAAGCTGCGTCCTGGGTTGAATTGGGATGAACAGCGCGAAGCCTTTGGCAATAACGTGATCGATACGATTCGCGACTACGCTCCGAATATCAAAGACATCATCCTGCACAAACAGGTCTTGACTCCGCTGGATCTGGAGCGCGAGTTTGGACTGAGCGAGGGCAACATCTTTCAGGGCGAGCTCTCGCTGGAGCAGCTTTTCTTCCTGCGTCCCGCGCCGGGCTATGCGCAGTTTCGAACGCCGATCAAAAATCTTTACATGTGCGGATCGGCGACCCATCCTGGCGGAGGCGTCATGGGCGCTCCGGGAAGGCTGGCAGCACTTGAAATCTTGAAGGACTCGAAGGGAGCCGCCTAGTCCATGCCCGCCGCGCGCGACGTAGTTATTATCGGCGCAGGTCACAACGGGCTGGTTACTGCCTTTTATCTGGCCAAGGCTGGATTCAAGCCGCTTGTGCTTGAGCGTCGTGATCGCGTGGGGGGAGCGGCGATTACAGAAGAGTTCTATCCCGGCTTTCACTGCTCTACGCTGGCGCACTCGGCCGGACCGCTGCGACCTGAGATTGTCCACGACATGGCGCTGGCACAACATGGCTTGAAGTTCATTACCTCGGAGATAAGCGCCACGGCCCTCTCTCCTGATGGATGCGCGCTGATTCTCTATGAAGATGGCAGACGTTCCGCCCAGGAGATAAGCAAATTCTCGGCAAAAGACTCCGCAAAATATCTGGAGTTCCGGGAGTCATTGCAAAAAATTGGGCGCGTGGTTGACGAAGCCCTGAAACTCTCACCGCCCGATATTGATGACCCGAGCCGCAGCGATCTGTGGGGAATCCTGCAGACCGGACGAGCGCTGCGTAAACTCGGCAAGCGCGATATGTACCGCGTACTGCGCTGGGGTCCAATGGCCGTCGCCGACCTGGTGGCGGAGTTTTTTGAAACCGAACTACTGCGCGCTGCGGTGGCTGCGCGCGGAATCTTTGGAACTTTTCTCGGTCCCTGGTCCGCCGGCAGCAGTTTGGTTCTGCTGATACGAAGCGCGGCCGATCCACACCCCTCGGGGTCAGCCGGATTTGCGATTGGCGGAATGGGGGCCGTGACCCAAGCCATGGCGGCAGCGGCGCGGCAGGCAGGCGCAGAAATTCGCACGGGCGCAGAGGTTGCGGAGATCAAGATCAACAATGGCGTTTCCACTGCCGTTGTTCTGCGCAATGGCCAAGAAATCGCTACCAAGGCTGTCGTATCGAATGCCGATCCCAAGCGCACGCTGCTCAAACTCGTCGATCCCACTCATCTCGCTCCCGATTTCGTAATGAAGTTGCAGCATTACCGGATGCCCGGCACGGTAGCCAAAGTGAACCTTGCGCTTTCCGGATTGCCGGACTTCACTGCGCTGAAGAATGGCAGCGGCAGCGCCCTTCGTGGACGCATCCACATTGGCCCTGAAATTGACTACCTGGAGCGGGCTTTTGATGAATCGAAGTACGGCAACTTCTCGTCGAATCCGTATCTGGAAATTGCGATTCCGTCGCTCACCGATCCTTCGCTAGCTCCGGATGGCAAGCAAGTGATGTCGATTTACGTTCAATATGCGCCCTTCAAGCTGAAAGACGAGGACTGGCAAAGCCAGCGAGATCCGTTCGGCGATACAGTGGTGAAGACATTGAGCGCATACGCTCCGGACTTGCCGGGTTTGGTTCTTCATCGTCAGGTCATCACGCCGCAGGACCTGGAAGATACCTATGGACTGACCGGGGGACACATCTTTCATGGCGAACTGGCGCTCGACCAGTTTTTCACCATGCGTCCGTTGCTGGATTGGGCAAAGTACCGCACGCCCATTTCCAGGCTTTATTTATGCGGCTCGGGAACGCACCCTGGTGCAGGCTTGACCGGCGGCTCAGGGGCGAATGCGGCGAGGGAGATAGTGAAGGAACTGAGAAGGATTGGGAGATAGCATTTGGTAATTGGGTAATTTAGTAAGTGGGTAATTTGAGGAGTGCACATGTCCACAACCTATGCAAATACTCGGCCTGAACTCGCGATCTCTGAGGCGACAACGCTTCCTCAGAGGTATTACACGGACCCGGATCATTTTCAGCGCGAGATGGAGGCTATTCATTTCGACATGTGGCTATGTGCTGGACGCGCGCAGCAGATTCCGAACCCGGGTGACTATTTCCTTCGCCATGCCGGC
>DASZFU010000108.1:0-3228 GCA_035939495.1 Candidatus Angelobacter sp.
TGATTCGCACGGCTTTTTCGAGGACGGAAGTGAGTCAGCAACACCCTTCGAAGGTTCCACAAGCAGGAAGATCGCGATGAAGATCAGAAGTATCGGACGAGGGGAGCGAAAAACCTCAGGGCGACATGCCGGCGGGGGCTACCTCACTGTAGAGTTCCGCAGCGATGAGCCTGGCCCAGAAGATTTCGGCCTTGCCCTGGCGTGCGGCTGGCTTCACATTGCGCGTCAGGAAAACGTGAAAAATGTTGTAAGCCAAGAAGGCCACGAGCAAAAAGCATTCGATGGCGCCTGGATCATGCTTGAAGATGTGATCGGAGTGCCATTCATTGGCCAACTCGTCGAAGCCATAATTCTCGATATCCCATCGTTGGTGCCCTAAATGGACGACGCGATCGACGGGAACTTGGGCCAGCGGTAGTGTGGTCACCCAGATCCAGTCACTTTGTTGAGGATCGTCCTGCTTGTCGAGTTGCCGGCGAACCGTATAAGTCTCCAAGGAACGCACCACACGCACCGGGGCCCGCACTTGGGGCCAGGTGAGTAAGTCTGGAAAATCCCACCAGTGGCACTGGCGGGATCGATAGCTTCCCGGCTGAGGCGCCACATGGTCGAATAATCCAGTTACGTCCTGATAGAGGTTGCGCCGTTCATCCTTGAGAACCACCAGAGCGCGTTTGCCGTGAAAGAGCAAAAAGTTGAAAGACGGCGGCTCAGCGTAAAACGCGTCGGCAAGCACCAAATCGAAGGCCCGCGGATAGGCGGGAATCACGCGCGCCAACAGGTGCAGGGCTGTTTCCACTTCATCTTCTCCGGGCCGCTGCGGCTCATGATCCAGGAGCAAGCGCTCGGCCTCCCGTCCTGACAGCGCACCAGTCAGCAACATTAACGTAACCTGCCGGTGATAAAACTGGATGCGATCGCCTCCCAAAGTGTGGATGGTTCGCTGCAAGCAGCCAGAGCAATGACGCAGGTAACAACCGTGGCTTTCATGACCGTCGAGAACGACGACTCCCAGGCCGTAAATATCCGGCAAGGCTTCGTTCCGTTTCAGGCACTCGTAAACGTCGTGAATCCCTCGCCGCAGCCCGCGGGCACCGAGCAGAGCGTGGACGCGTCCCAGAGTGTCGGCACTGAAGGTCGGCTCTTCGAGCCAACGCTGCCAAAAGCGGGCCCGGCCAACCTGATCCCAAGCTGCCCATCCTGGCCCAGAACAACACCAGCGACGATTTCACCACCGCCGCGGTGGAAATGCGTGGTTTCTCTCTGTGGCCGGAAACCTGAGTGACGATATCTTTGGAAAGCTGAAAGATTTTTTCCGCATAGGCGATCAGGCGGCGAAGAACGATTATCGTTTCTCTTCCTGAAGTCGTTTCCACTCCAGCTCGGAAACTTCCTCAATCAGTTTCTGCATCAGGCGATAGTCGTTAACAGCCTGGCGAACGCGTTGTTGCCAGGCTTTTGGAACACAGATCTGGCGTATCTTCCCCGCTTGGCTCTGCACCAGGTACAGAGATTTATGCAGTTCCCCACGGGCACAACGGCAATTGGCCTTGCCACAAGTGCCAGAACGTTCCGAGAGCGTGCCACGAAGAAACCATTGACCGGAAGAAAGCTGCGCGATGCGAGGGAATCGCGCACCCGGAGGGACTTGAACCCCCAACCCCTTGGTTCGAAGCCAAGTGCTCTATCCAATTGAGCTACGGGTGCTGAAAAGATTCTAGCATTGCTTGAAAGTGTTTGGCGGACCCAAGCTTCGGATTTTGTTCCTCACTACCAGATGGTCGCTACGAAAAACTGAAAGCGACAATTTGGCTTCGAAGAAAAGGCTCAAAATCCACTAAGTCGTTTCCCTGGCGCACTTTAAACGTGATGCGGGCGCATCTGGAGCCGTTTCGGCTGTCCCAACCATTGTCCCAAACTCCGTACCAACAATTGGGCGATTATCTGCAAAATCTGCGGCCATGCCGAAAGTCGATTTCCGCGAAGAAGTCGTAAACGTCGCTCTTGCCGAACTTCCTGAGCAGCGCGGCCTGAGCGAGGGTCGCTAGGCGGCGAACGTGGTCGATGGAAAGTGAATCTGTACGGGAAGCAAAGCGGCCGCCAGAAGTTGAAGGGTTTCTAAGAGGTTGGGCGGAGGCTAACTAATTTGGCAGGGCTGTCGGTTTCTAATTAGCCTGCACGCGCCGGTCGCGAATGAGTCGCTGCGCATAACCGGCCGCCGTCATTAACAGAAAGAAGGCCATGGCAAGCTCCCACAACCAATGATATCCGGTCCTCACAACTGAAACCCCGTTTATGCCGCCCAGGGTTGTCATCCCGGCGAGAAATGAAAAGGCAATGACGCACACTGCGAGAGCCCTGTTGGGCAATTCCTTCCGTCGAACCATTCTCTCCATTTGTCACTCCAGCACGCCAGAGTTATTGCACCGATTCGGAGACCAGCGGTCCACACCATGCAGTGTATCTCAATTGGAGGGTGCCGGTGTGTTCCTCCAATGCTTCCAGCCCTCACAGACAGCTGTCCCGCCCCGACTACGCCGGCGGCTGCCTTGCAAACCGGGTGTGGGCACACCTTGGAAACAACACCAGCCGTCGTTCCGACATACTTGACTGGATCATTCGCGAAGTTACGCAGGCGCGCGTTGGTAGACGCTTGACAAGGTCCGCAAAATCCGCCGTTCCAGTCGGCCAATGGAACAAGCGGTGTCCAAAACCCGATCGGGCAGAGGGTGCAAATGATCACAATGCAAGTGAGAGTAGCAGTACTTTTCATCGCCGCAGCATGCGGGCCCGCCACAGCAAGCCGGCGGCAGAAGACAGTGCCTAACAAGCCCAGCGTAGCGGTCCTGCTAGCAAGACTCCACTCCCAGGATGATGTGGAGCGGTATACAGCGTCGTAATTACCAATATAATAACAAATGTTGTTTATTTAACTGTATGATTAACATAAAACACATTCAAAGGAGTTAGGTGTTTCTCACGCGCCGTGATATATACGTAGGTACGTCCATACTACGGTAATAGATGCTGCGCGGCTCATCGGTGGAATGGCGGAACGGAACCTAGATACAGCGCGAATTTCAGAATGGCTAGCTGGCGGGTAAATGGGAGGGATGGAGACGTGGTCCAGTAATCTGATTTCAACTTGCGCGGCAAACTTTCTGGTTATTCATTGGACATCAGGAAATTCCAATAGATGGCGGGATGTTGCTTTTAGAACAGTTCGCA
>DASZFU010000109.1:0-24962 GCA_035939495.1 Candidatus Angelobacter sp.
GCCGCGCGTGGTTATGGAGGCTTCCGATACCGAGGTGATTAAGCGCATGGTGGAAAGCGGCTTTGGGTATTCCATACTCCCGGAATATGCGCTTAAAGGACAGACGAGACTCTTCCGCACCATGCGCATTGCCGGACACCGCTTGATAAGAAGTCAAGCCCTGGCAACGGTGAAGAGTGAACATCCTCGCACCCTCACGGAGATGGTTATCAGCTTTCTACAAAAAGCGCTGCGTGATGATCTGAAAAATAAGAGCGAAACCCATTCCTGAAGAATGTCCTGCCTCATTTCATTTTTTCTTAATCGTATTTTAAGGATTACTAGTTTGACACTGGCAATTCACCACTCTACAGTCCAAGTCGCTCTAGAGTCCGTCTCGCTCTAGAGTCCAGCGCGCTCAAGTCCATGTCGTTTGTCCCAATGCCTCGCCTGGCCAGCGGCCACAAGACCCATGCTTCGTGAGCTCGCCACACTCGGAAATACAAGTAAATACGATAAGGAGGTTTCCACCAATGAAACCTAAGAAATCTACCCTCTTCTTTGGGGCCGTGTGCCTCGCTGTCATGATGTGCCTGGTATTGATGTCGGGCCTGCTTACACGCTTACAATCCGTCCATGCGCAAACTACGCCACCTTTTGAGAACAGCCCGATCGGATTTGCTTCGGTGAACGCGATGGGGCAAAACGGTACAACCGGCGGAGCGGGAGGCGCAACCGTTACGGTGAGCACGGAAAGCGCACTTCGTAGCGCTGTGAGCCAGTCTGGTCCGCTCATCGTTCAAATCTCCGGAACGATCACCCTCACGGGAGACATCAGCGTGGCCTCCAACAAAACGATCATTGGCCTGGGTTCGACCGCCGGAATCACAGGCGCCGGGCTGATCATCAGCGGCGTCCAAAATGTGATCGTCCGCAACATCGCATTTTCCAATGCCGCAGTAAACTCCATCACCATCGAGGTCAATGCCCATCACGTCTGGGTCGACCATTGCAACTTTACCAATGCCACCGACACGCTGATGGACATCAAGAGGCAGGCCAACTACGTTACTGTCTCCTGGAGCGTCTTCACCAATACGCTGGAGACTATTTTGCAAGGGCACTCTGACACATTTACTCAGGATATCGGCTTCCTCAAGGTCACCTATCACCACAATTGGTTCAATGGAACTACCGAGAGGCATCCAAGAGTGCGTTTTTCCGAGCCAACCCATGTTTTTAACAACTATTACCTCAACCTTAAGTTATACGGTGTTGCATCCACAATGAACGCCGGTGTGCTGGTGGAAGGAAACTTTTTCGACACCGTGCCCCAACCCACTCTGACGGACATTTCGGGCTCAGCCCAGCCGGGAAGATTAGTAGAACGCAACAACATCTTCGTCAACAGCGGGTCCCCACAAGCCAGTGGGACCGTCGTGGAACCGAGCACCTTTTACCATTACACGCTCGACTCCACATCCCAGATACCAGGCATCGTGACGAACGGCGCGGGAGTAGGCAAGATCAATGGCAATCCGACTCCAACGCCTACGCCGACTCCAACCCCAACACCTACTCCCACGCCGACTCCAACACCGACTCCCACTCCAACTCCTACACCTACTCCGACACCGACCCCAACGCCAACACCGACTCCTACACCAACTCCGCCTCCGTCGGGCCAGTGGACTAGCACCCTCGGCAGCATTAGCCCGAATCCTACTCAAGTAGGCAAGGCAACCGGTGTCGTTGTGGTCTTCACCAACCTGACGAGCGGTCACCTGAGCGCAAACCTGACCATCAGCGTTGTGAATTCGTCTGGAGCTACAGCGGCCTCAGTGACGGACCCCAACGAAGATGTGGCTGGAGGGCAGACCGACAGCGATACGCTTGACTGGACCCCAGCAGCCAAAGGTACTTACACAATCGTGGGTACAGTAACCAGCTCATCGGGGACCGTACTCTCGCAGAAAAACCTGGGCACGGTTACCGTGAACTAACAGTGAATGAATCAAGCCTGAGCGGGCGAGGCGGGTTGTCTTAGACACACCTCGCCCGGTTTTCTTGAATGCGTGACCTACCCGATACTGTTGACTTAAAGAAGAGACGAGGTAAGCTCTAGCGCGGTTTCATTGAAGGGCAGTAACGCAGGAAGACAGATGTTCCTGCAGCTCGCCATTGTTACCTTTGTGTTTTTGCAACCGCGATTGCTTTGGCAAGCAGCGACGAAATGAAGTTCTCGAAGCTCAGTTCAGGCGCGGGTTCACGATAGATACCTTTAGGACCATCGATCGAAGTTGACATCAGGAAGCAAGTCGCATCATAGAGCCGCTCGCGAACCAACTTTGTGAGGAGAATCTCATATCGCTTTGCATACGATGCTTCTTTGAATTCGGGGAATACTTTGAAATGCCGTCCCTTAGCTCGTACAGGCCTGACGGAACCTGGAGCTTCTTCAATCAGCATCAAATATCCAAGCCACGGGCGAGCAGAGGGCTTGAATGCTCCTTCCCGATATGCAGCCCAGATCTCAGCGGCGCTTCCGATCGCTTCTTCAGTCCTATTATTGTAGTTATTGCCGAATGAACCTACCTGGGATTTAAACTCAATTCCTGCAAGCAACTTGCCTTCGGCCACTATAAGGAGGTCCCACTTTTTCTCGGGCCGATACCAGCCCGGAAGCTCGACATATCTTTCACAAAAAACATGGGCTTGGGGAAGGCCGCTCTCACAAAGAAGATCCCGCACGAGATTAATGAATCCGTTCATCTGAGCCCCGCCGGTCACGGCAGAGCGGGTACCGGCGTCCTTAGCGCCTGATACAGCGCCTTGCTTTTGTGCCTGAGTTTCCCGAGTGCCCCAAAACTGTTTCACAGCAGCTCGCAAGCGTGCATCAATCTTAGGGTCCAAGCTCATGAGTTATGCTTCTGGCTTTTTGATATTCATAGTCGTTTTGCTAAACAACGAAGAGGTATCACTCGAAATGCGCTGGCAAGCGGAGTCGAAGTAGTGCTCATCAACTTCTACGCCTACACTATGGCGGCCCGCCCTTGCGGCAGCTACCGTTGTCGTTCCCGTGCCCAAAAATGGGTCTAAAACTGTATCTCCAACGAAGCTGAACATTCTGATGAGGCGCTCAGCGACTTCCACAGGAAATGGGGCTGGATGATTGCGAGTGGAGGAGCCAGTGATCCCAGACCAGATTTGCTGGAACCACTTCTTGTGATTCTCAGCAGAGATGACGCTTAAGATTCGCGTGGGAATACTAGGAGTGCGATATCCACCCGGCTTTCGCTCCATCAGAATAAATTCAATATCGTTTTTAATGACCGCATTTGGCTCGTACGGCTTTCCGAGAAAACCCGATCCATTCTCAACCTCATGTGCCGCATTCGAAATCTTGTGCCAAATAATTGGCGCTAAGTTGTCAAAGCCAATGGCGCGGCAACGCTCTTGAATGGACGCGTGGAGGGGAACCACAGTATGCCGTCCCTCGTTCTCCCGCCGCGAAAGGCAGACATCACCAACCACACAAACCAATCGTCCGCCGGGAACTAGGGCTCGAAAGCAGTGGTGCCACACCTTGTCGAGTTCATTTAGAAACTCGTCGTAAAGTTCGATATGACCCATCTGCGCTTCGGAATCGCGATACTCCTTGAGTGTCCAATAAGGTGGAGACGTAACCACCAAGTGGACACTCTCCGGTGCTATCGAATCTATCTCGCGGGCATCGCCCAAATAAAGATTGTGGACGGTAGGTATGCGATGGAGAGCTTCCTCGAGAAGCTGGCAAATCCTCTCATCCCTGGCGATGCGGGGAATGTCGGTTTGAGGGTTTTCCAGTGGCAGAATCTCTGACGGAACGAATTCGTGCAAGGCTTCAGTCTGGGGGCTGACTTTGCGGTTTTCCGCTGATTTTACTCTACTAGCTTTTAAGGCCAGATTCATGGCGAATGAATTGAAGTTATTCTTTCTTTTGAATTATCGCATAGCCTTCCACCAACAGCAAATAAAAAGCGAAATTTTATCTCTCTTCCAAGAACCTGTAACTCGCATGGCTGTCATAGTCAATGCCGTGCTTCTTCTTCATCTCCTGAATATCTTTACCGCAGGCCCCGCATGAGTTTGCTCGCACTCGATGAATGGAAGGGGCGAGTTGGTCATGACATCTCCTCCAGGTTAGTTTACCTGGGAAGGGTTCCACCCATCGGCGCCCGCCAGAAAATGAGCAACGCCGTATTGACCTGCTTCGTCCGATGTAAGTTGTTTCGAGTGTGGTTCCCGCTCCGCTGGATTCGCCCCGAGTCCTGTGGACTGGTATTCGGCATAAAACGCGGTCTCCAGGCGACGAGTCTCTTCCACATGCCATTCGCTCCAGCCGGCTGGATCGATCTTGGCGTCGAGTTCGCTATTGAGGAATATGACCGTGGAGTACGCACGCCAGGGGCGTCCCAGAAAAACCTTACCGACGCCGGGGTCAGCGGTCACCTTGCAGTGGTCGAACACATAGCCGCTCGGCTCTGAAGGATAGTGTTTACTCTGGGCCGTAAGATACACGGTCGAATGTGCAATTGCGTGGATGGTGCAATGGCGGAAGAAAGCTATCGAGTCGCCAAAGATAAAATCCACGTGTCCTTCAATGTAACAATCCTCAAAGTATTGGCGCGCAGGAACACATGGCCCTTCTTCAGACTGGCAGGATCGGCTGGCGGCATACAAGGTATCTTGGGCTCCCTGGATGCGAACTTTGCGAAACACAGCTCGATCTCCAGTGACGGAGAGCGCTAAAGCTTGCGAGCCTTGTGCTTGAGGCGCATGGTTCTTGCTGAAATCATTTTGAAAGGTCAGGTTTCGAGCATAAAAATTATCGCCAGTCACGAATGCGGTCGCTGATTTGAATGTACTCCCGGAACTGGAAGCACTGTTGCCGAACACAATCACGACCTGCTCCGGAGAGTCTCCCGCGCCTTCCATCCGCACGTGAGGCTTGGCAACATGGATCACCTCGCGGTAGGTCCCAGGACGAATGATGACGGTTCCACCCATCATGCGCAGAGCATCGATACCCTCCTGCACCGTTCGGTAATCACCCGATCCATCCGCAGCCACCACGACCTTGTCCTTATTCCCCGCCACCGGCGCCGCTGGTTCAGGCAGAAGAGCATTGGTCGGCTGGTGTCGCAAGCTATTGTTGGGTTCATTGGGAAACGGTACAAAAGCGCTGTCACAGGAAAGTGGATGCCCATGCGCCGGCTTTCCAGAAACCTCTACATCGCTGCTGTTGCCTCCCGGCTTGAAATTGATGCCTCCGGGGCCCAGGACGAAACGAGCATGTTCCGATCGCAGGTCTTCCGTGCGGATTCCGTCAAGATAAACACCATCGAACCGGACTTTGAGCAGGTGATCGCTGTCTATCCCCACAAGGGTTACCTTTCCCGGAGTTACATCGTGTACATCTCGTAGAACAACGTCCTCATAGACTGGAATCAGATCACCCGATGCTTGAGTGTAAAAAGGATCAAGCACAATTGGATTCTTCACGTTGCGCATACAGACGTTTTCATAAGCGACATCGCGAACCACTCCGCCGCGGCTTCGATCCGACTTGATGCGTAGGCCGTTGTCAGCTCCGTCGATGGTAAGGTCGGATACGCGAATTGCGCTGACGCCGCCATTAGTCTCACTGCCAATCGACATGCCATGCCCCGCATAGAAGTGGTTATGAGCGATGGTTATATGTGTAGCCGGGCCCGCACTGCCGGCCTTGATCGCCACATTGTCATCACCAGCCCGGATGAAGGAATAGGCGATGGTGACGTTGGTTGAAGACGACGGATCGATGCCGTCGGTATTTCGCGCGGTTGCGGGAGCATCAATCCTTACACTCCAGGCGGTAAAGCCATTGGTGCGGCTTACGACGACATGGAAGTTCGGCGAATTTCTAAGCGTGATGCCGTAGAGAGTAAAGTCGTCGGAAGAGTCCGCAACAATGATGCGTGGGCAGTTTTGATGTTTGTTTTCGATTTTCGCCTGATGGGCCAAGTCCCACCAGCTCACGTCCTGATGAAGAAGCTTCGCTCCCCCTTGCCCGTCGATGATGCCGGCGCCCATCACGCCACTATGAGGAGCATTGCCAGCGTGAATCAGCGGACGGCAACCGCGGCCGTCCGCATTAACTACGCCGCAGCTTCCTGGACGAAGGTCGTATTCCCTTGGATTTCGGCTTCCAAACAATTTCGCTCCCGCAGCAACCACCAGCGTCACGCTCCCTCTAAGCTCCAGCGGCCCAGTCAAAAAGGCGTCGTGAGTTCCGTCAGGTCGAAGCTCAACGGCTCGTCCGGCAACACAATGATCGAGTGCATCCTGAATCCTTGCCGTGTCTAAGCTGGCCTCGGCGCTCTCCGGCAACGCGCCTGCCTCGGTTGACAGCCGGGCAGTGAGTTGCGTGCAGATCGCCGGAATTCCTGGTTCGCGCACCTCACGGACGTCTTGCGCATACAGCAGGGACGCCGCCAAAACGATCAGCAGAATTGCGCAGCTTATGAAGCACACCTCGATCAAGCGCAGTCTCACCAAACGACTCCTCGCAGGTCGAAGCAGGCTAACACGATCAGAGCTGTCATTCCATCGAGTAGTTCTAAAAACACCATTTAGATTTTTTGCTGTTGAATTCGAATCGTCTGGCATCACAAATCGGCAACACAAGCGATCACGAAGACTCCAAGCGACGGCTAGACAAAGTAGTCAATTCGAAGACCTCACACCGTGGCCAGAACATCAATGAATATTCCAGCGATGGCGAGAACCACCAGGAGCCAAGAAACAAGAAAGATGATTTTTTTCAGGGCATGAGTTTACTCGTGCCGCAGGATCTCTTTGTCTGGTCTGCGGCTTCAAGCCGGAAATAGCAGCGGAGCCTGCCGTGGAACATCGTTTTCGCCCGGTTCAGTGGAATTGGGCGATCCAGGACTGTGAGCAGACGGCAGATTTACATGGCGGCCGGAGCGCCCCCGATGCAGGTCCGGAGCCATGACCCACCGTCCTGGAAATGTTCAATATAGAACACCGCCGCGTTCCGAGATAGAGTAAGATTCATTTAGTGAAAACCCTCAGCACATCACGCCCTAAGAGATTGGCTTTTCAGCCTAAGGCCTTTCTGGCAAAAAGCGGCCTGGGGCGAACAATTCTTGACCTCAAGAAACGCCAGACCGTGTTTGCTCAGGGGGATGCTGCGGATGCTGTGTTTTATGTTCAAAAGGGCCGGATCAAGCTCACTGTTATCTCCAAGCGCGGCAAGGAAGCAACCATCGCCTTGCTCGGGACGGGGAACTTCTTGGGTGAGGAGTGCATTGCGGCCATTCAGCCGCAACGCATGGCCACCGCGACCGCCATTACGCCTACGACCCTGCTCAAGATTGAAAGAAAAGAGATGGCGCGGGTGCTCCACGAAGAGAAGTTATTTTCTGAGGTTTTCGTTTCTTATCTGCTCGCCCGCAACACCCGCATCCAGGAAGACCTGGTGGATCAGCTTTTCAATTCCAGCGAAAAACGCCTGGCCCGGGCGCTGTTGCTGCTCGCCCAATTCGGCAAGGAAAGCGCGCCGGAAACAGTGATACCCAAGATAAGCCAGGAGACATTGGCGGAAATGATAGGCACAACCCGCTCCCGCGTGAGCTTCTTTATGAATCGCTTCCGCAAGCTGGGTTTCATCGAGTACAACGGTAAATTGAGCGTTCACAGCTCTCTGCTCAATATCATCCTTCATGATTGAGCCAGGGCAACGTATCTACATCTCAGCCAGTCGTACTCTCAAATTGCCGGCATCAACCTGTTTCTTTTTATACAGTCTGCTTCGAGCGACATTGCTAGGCTAGCGCAATGATGCTGTTGTAGCCTTCACGCGTGTTGGCCGAGAGCGACTTATGAAACACATAACGAAACTGACGCCACACTTTGATAGTTCCTCTTCAAGAGCGGCCTTGGGCGGCAAACTCTCGCACTACCAGGAAAAGCAAAATATCTACTCCCAAGGAACGCCCGCTTCTACGGTCTTCTACATTCAACAAGGAGCGGTGCGCCTCACCACCCAGTCGAAACATCGGCCGCCGGCGGTCACCGCCATCCTGGGCGTGGGAGATTTCTTTGGCGAGCTTTGCCTGGCAGGCCTTCCTCTTCACATGTCCACAGCCGTCGCGTTGACCGCCAGTTCGATACGGGTGATTAAGAAGCGCGCAATGATCCGCATGATTCGCCAGAAGACGAATAATAAGGTATCAAATTCATTCATAATTTATCTGTTGTCCAGCATCAAAAAGTACCAGGACCATGTGGCGGAACTGCTGACTTCTTCTGCCGAACAGCGCCTGGCGCGAGTACTGCTCCGGCTGGCTCACCTGGGCCGGCGAGATCCCGCAGTTGGCGGATTTCCCAAACTCAATGATCAGGTTCTGGCCGAAATGGTTGGGACGACTCGCTCGCGAATCAATTTCTTCATGAATCGATTCAGGAAGCGGGGATTTATCAGCTATAACGGCCAGGTCGAAGTACGCAAGTCCTTGCTAAGGGTTCTGCAGGATTCCTAAAAAATAAAGTTGGTGATCCAATTACGGGCTCTACACGCGGGGTGCCCCATCAAAAATGCTTTGTGTTTCCAAGCCCAAACCGCGTCCACCGATTCGCTCCTCTACGGTCTTGCAGGGAATTCCTTCTTCCCAGACGGAGAACGCGCGCGGGTGTGCGTTCCACTGAATCAGAAAGATCCCTGGCCACCTGCGATAACACCTCGCGGATGGTTGGATTTCTCCGGCAGAGGCGGTAAGCAAAATCTCAGTCAAGTCCGCTCTTGGCGGGAAAAGAAATCAGCGCTTACGACTAGAAGAGGGCCTCTCACTTCTGATTATCGAATATAGACGCTTGAAAATCTGCTCAATTTTGCTCAGTTATTTCTCTCTTGAGACTTCTAAATACTGTCTCTTTCTGCACAGATTTCGAGAAGTGTGCCGTGCAATCATCTTTGGTAAGGCAATGCGAAGTGTTTAGCCGAAAATGGAACAGGTCCAATGTCAAAGCCGGACTTCATAGCGTCGATGATCCAGTTTGTAGATCACAACCTTAAGAGCAGCCATTCTGAAGCAGTTGAGAAAGATGAGGCTGGCGTGATTAAGCGTTGGCTGGGCCGTGCAGATCAGGCCCTCAAAGTCTGCGATGATGAACCGGGACCTCACTAGCCGGCTGACACCCAGGGGAAGGTAGACGAGCACGGCCGCGGGTATTTCCATGCCTGCGGCCGCTCGGATTTGTAGCCGACTTCACAAAGTTGTCCTGCCTGATGACCAACAAACCTCCAGATTCATTCGCGCCTGCTTGAAGGATTTCACGGAAGGCCGGTCCCTGCGGCAAGTCGATGACTATGGGTCCAAAGGCGCCCGGTAACCGGTGCGTGTTCTGACTGAAAGATGTCCGCTAATAGGGGCATTGGCTCTTACCTGGATGGACCTATAAGTTCCGTCCAGTTTCCGGTTGGCAGGGACATAAGCGATGGTGTATTGATTGCGAATATCGCTGGCGATTCGCCTGCAAATCGGGACTGCTTCCTGGAGCGACCGAGGAAGAAAAACATCGCCGCCTGTATTCTTGGCAAACTGTGTTAGCACGCGCGGGTTGCGATCGTCATTTTCCTCGTCAAAAAGACCAATTGTGTAGATGATGGCATCGGATTGCTGCGCCATGGACAAAACTTGGGCCAGGGTATGTTTGCTGGCATTGTCGCCGCCGTCGCTGATCACGATCAACACTTTCTTGTCCCGGTCGCCTTTCTGCAAATGCTCCAGCGCCGCGGCCACCGCGTCGTAAAGGGCGGTCTCTCCATTGGCGTTGATTTTGGATAGCGCCGCCTCCAACTGGGAGACCTGATCGGTGAACTGCGTATTGGCGGCCAGAGCGAACCGGACATGCTCATTGAAATTGACAACAAACATCTGGTCTTTCGGGTTGCTGGAGCGGGCAAAGGCCAAGGCCGCGGCGATGACCTCAATGCGCTTGTTTCCCATGCTTCCGCTATTGTCGATGACCAGGCCTACGGTCACTGGGATATCCTCGTGGCTGAAATACTTAATTTGCTGAAGCACTCCATCCTCGTAGACCTTAAAATTCTCTTTGTCGAGGCTGGAAACCAGGATGCCTTTATGGTCTTGGGCCGTAGCGTGCAAAACCACCAGGCCGGCATTTACCCTGATCCGGTATTCCTCACCCGAACGATCTTGCGATGCAGAGGGTGTTTGTGATTGCGCATTGCCTGGCAACATGATTAGAAAAAACAATGAGGCAAGATATCGTATCCAGCAGCCCAAGCGAAACGTGCATGAGCGGAGTTTTGTCATACGGCGGCTACTTTCAGAGGACGCAGTTCAACAGTTGATATTTTTTCGAGCGCTGGTGGAAGAGCGCTGTTATCGCCTATCGCCCGTCAGGAAAAAACAAATCGTCATCCCGACGGTCTACCCGCGCGCCAGCGAGGGTAGATCGGAAGGGATCTTGCGTTTTGTGGTTAAGTCACCAGTCTCCAAAACGCTTTCCCAAGCTCTCTTTCTCTGACATAACAGATTTGTCGCAGCCCAACTGTCTTCAGCTGGCCCGGCTGGAAACCACCGTACGTTGACTCGCGCCTCTTTTGAAAAACATCCAAAGACCCAAGCCCGTGCCCAATGACAACAGGCCGATGAGTCCAAGACTCGGCAACCAACCGGCTGTTTGCGGCAAGGTCTTGGCCGCCGCGGATGATTCAACGTCCGCTGTTTGGACCGGAGGCGGCTCAACCACTTTGGTCGTTTGGGCTGGAGGTGGTTCAACCACTTTGGTCGTTTCGACTGGAGGTGGTTCAACCACCTTCGCCATTTCAATCGTTTCTCCGGTTGGCGCAACGGCTACCACCGGCGCAGTTTTCAGGGTTTCGACGGGCGTAGTTGCCAGATCGACAGGGGTGGCGAGCACCGGCGTCTGGGTGTCTTTCGCCAGTTCAATGGCCCTTGCTTTGGTATATACAAATTCCTGGCCCCAGTTGGCGCCCGGATAAAACCAGGCCCGGATGGCTTCCGGCTGGCCTTCGGCTCTTTCCCGAAACGTCATTACCGTTTTATCGGTCACGCGCAACCGGTAATTCGGAATTGCGAGAATGGTCGTATACAAATGTGTCCCATTTTCGTTGAATATCTGAACGATGTTCCGGTCAGAGGGTGAATCCATCAGCTTAAAGAGATAGGTTCCGGCCGGCAATACCTGGGCGCCTACACCAGGAACCTCGACCGGCCCGCTAAATGTCACGGTCGTCTTCTTGTCCCATTCATCGGCTCCTGCCGCTGGCACTAAGAATGCGCACGCTACAAGAACACAAAGTACAATTAACAAAGTTTTGATCAGTTTCATAACTCCTTCTTTCATTTACAGAAACTCACTCCGTAAGCATGGCACAGAGCGCGAACCGGGTAACGATCAGAATTGCTCACTATGACAAGTTCTTTTTGCCGGAAGATATCCGAATCGCAGGCGTATGTGTGCAATTTGGAACACTCCAACTAAGGACAGCCGAACCATAAGTGAGCGATTTTGGACAGACAGCCCAGATAATTTCTTGCTAGTTTCTGATGTGGTGTTCGGGACTGGCAACCTATGAAGCGATTTAGATGTGCTTCGTTTGTTGACGGGGCCTGATCATCGCAAATTGTCACATTAAGAATGATCGTTGGGAGGCAACAATGTCGGACAACCGCAGCAATAACATAAGCACCAACAATATAGGCTGGTTCCTGGCCGGCCTGGGTTTAGGGACCGTGGCAGCTATCCTTTATGCGCCCAAATCTGGCCGCGAAACCAGGGAAGCTATCGCGGCCGGAGTGGATTCTGGCCGTGAAAACCTGGTTGCCCTCGGGCGCAAGGCCCGTCAGCAAATCAGCAACGTGGTAGCTTCGGGAAAGAAGATCGTCACCACCACCAAACGGCGGGTCAATGCAGTTGTTAATGCCGGACGCGAGACCATGCACGACGCAGAGACTGAGAAGTAATGCTGATGCGCGTAGCACAGAAGAGATGAATTGCAGAAAGGACGCTTGTGCAAATCACAAACAAACTGGTGTGCTGGTTGTTGGAGTGGTACTTCGAACGCGCAGTGGCTTTTCTGCAACGTCATCCTGCAGCGGCTCTTGCTAAGACCTCCCCGCCAGGCTCGATGAAAATGTAACCTCGCCGAATCCAGTTTTTTTCATTGGGGACTGGAACCAGGCGTGCTCACTAGAGAGGCGAACCACCAAAAACCTTTGCGCCCGATCGTTCCACTTCGCCTGGTTGCAGCCCCCCAAACTCATGGGTTCAATGCCCAACCCGAACATGGGAAAGTGAATGCACAATTCCAAAAACGTTCAAGAGCCAAAAAGCTACGCACACGATTACGACTACGTTCAATATTGATTTCATCGTTCGTTGCATAGGAATGAGTCGATTCACCAACCAGAGCAGAAAACCTACTACGATCAAGATAATCACTACATTGAGTAAAGGCATAACTTATAAACCCTCTTCTTCTCGGCACGCGGATGCTGGCGCCGTGATGTAAATGTCTTACCTCATAATAGTAGGCGCCAAAAAAATAAGAGTCTGGTCTCTTTTGGACACAGTGGCGAGGTTTATCGGTTTCGCGAGGCCACTTGGGAAGAAAAGTACTGTCTACTTTTGACCAGACTTGTAAATCTCTGAAATGGCATGATCAATCAAGGAGACAGACTGTAATGGAAAACCAAGAAGAGACAACCTATTCCACAACAGAAACCCAACCAGATTTAGAAATGTCGAAAAAACCCGCACAAGCTATTGACGATAAGGCAAAGCCCAACACTCTTCCAACTGTGGTTCCCAACCCGCAGGATAAAGAGCACAAAGAACCTGAAAAGAAAAGTGCGTAAAGTTGTCCGGGCCGGATGGACGCAAATCCATCCGGCCTGAGCAGCAACTCCTCGATTCAGGAGTTAACTCATGGCAAACATTACCAAGTCATTCATGGCGCTACTGCTCATTATGTGCAGTCTGAGCAGGGTCTGCGCCGGATACTCCGTATTGACTCACGAAGAGATCATCGACCTGCTCTGGAAAGACCAGATCAAGCCGCTTTTATTGGAGAAGTATCCCGGCACATCGCAGGAGGAGTTGCGGGTCGCCCATGGCTACGCCTACGGCGGAAGCCTGATCCAAGATATGGGTTACTACCCGTTCGGAAACCGCCTTTTCAGCGATTTAGTCCACTATGTACGTAGTGGGGATTTTGTCGAGGCGCTGCTGGAAGAATCGGCCAACGTCAATGAGTATGCATTCTCTTTGGGCGCCCTGGCTCACTACACAGCGGACATCACCGGCCATCCCGCTGTGAATGCGGCTGTTGCCCAGGAATTTCCCAAACTGAGGGCGAAATATGGGCCGGTCGTCACTTATGCGCAAGACCCAAAGGCCCACATTCGAACAGAGTTCGGTTTTGATGTGGTGCAGGTCGCCAAGCACCGCTACACGTCCGATGTCTACCACGACTTCATCGGGTTCCAGGTCTCCAAGCCGGTCCTGGAGCGGGCCTTTCTCAAAACCTACGGTATCAAGCTAGGCGATGTTTTCGGCAGTCTTGATCTATCCATCGCGACCTTTCGACGCGCCATCAGTACTGTCATCCCTGAAATGACTCGGGTCGCAATCCTCACCAGGAAGAGCGACATGGTCAAAGAAGACCCCTCGTTTGCCAGGAAGAAGTTTCTATACAATTTGAAGCGCGCTGAATATGAGAAAGAGTGGGGCAAGGGTTATCAGAAGCCGGGGCTGGGAGCGAGACTGCTTGCGGTAATGTTCAAGCTGATACCCAAAGCCGGCCCCTTCAAAGCAGTGGCGTTCAAAATGCCAACTCCAGAGACTGAAACTCTGTACTTGAAGAGCGTCAACAGCACCGTCGAGCAATATAGGATTCATCTCCAGGATCTGAGGGCGGGGAAACTGGTTCTGGCCAATAGAGACTTTGACACCGGCAAGCCCACTACAGCAGGTGAATACCGGCTGACTGACAGCGCGTATGTGATGCTGCTGGATAAGCTCAGAGACCTTAATTTCTCCGGGACGACCGCCGCCCTGCAGCAGAACATATTGGCTTTCTACCAGCCCCCGGCCATTCCTATTTTCGACAAGAAGAAGCCGGACCGCCGCGAGAGGACACTGCGGAACATTGAAGAGTTGAGAGCTCTGAACCTGGAAAAAGTTGCGGCCGCTAGCCATTAACCTCTGCATAAATAGCAAGATGGTCAATAAGGGACAGACGCGACCGCGCTCCGAATGACATAGTTGTAGACAGTCGCCGGCAATGACGAACGCATCCAAGGAGGTAGATTGATGCTTTGGACGATCTTTAAGATTCTCGCGGTCGTGTGGATGCTGCAACTGGTCCTTCGCTTTGGTGGAAACGCCATACAGCCAGTGCTCGTAGTCTCGTTGGCGGCGCTGCTGTTGCGGTTCGGCATCCCTCGTACTTCTTTCAATGCAGGCAGGCTGCGCTACTTCGCCAAGACCGGAAGGTCCAGCTCGTACATATCTGGGCAATTCGCCGGCGCCTCGAAAATCAATTCATCGTTTCACAACAGGATCTAAGGAGTAAGGAGCAATGTCTATGAAAAAGCTAATGGTGTTCTTGTTAATGGGTTGTCTGGGCAGTTTTGCCTGGGCTGGAGACCAGAAGAAAGATGTAACCGAACGCTTGCAACTGGCCACGGATGTATTGGGCCAAATGAGTTCTGCGCCGGACAAAGGGATTCCCGAAGAAGTTCTGGAGACGGCCAAGTGTATTGCAGTCGTCCCGCACCTGGTCAAAGGCGGCTTTATCTTCGGCGGGAAGCATGGCCGCGGCGTAGCAACTTGCCGGACAGTAGGTGGTTGGAGCGCCCCGGCTTTTATCTCCGTCGGTGGAGGCAGCGCAGGCCTGCAGATTGGAGTAGAGGGAGTGGATCTGATCATGCTGATCATGAATGAGAAAGGCATGCAGCAATTGCTGACTAGCAAGTTCCAGATTAGCGGAGAAGGTTCGGCCGCCGCTGGGCCAGTGGGCCGCCATGCTTCCGCAGGCACCGATTGGAAGCTGGATACAGAGATGCTTACCTATTCGCGATCCAAAGGATTGTTTGCCGGCCTCACGCTGGAAGGAGCCGTAATCGAGCAAGATAGCGACTCCACTCTATCGGTTTATGGGCGAGATGTGTCCTTCAAGTCCGTGTTGCAAGGAAAGATCCCTGTACCGGATATCGCTATACCGTTCATGAAGGCAGTCGCGGACGCTGCTCACAAAGCCAAAGTGCAGGAAGCTCGCGGCGGCAATCAATAATGCAAAAGGGTACCGGGTCATTTTGGGTGAAGCCTTGTGTCAGGGCATAGCTTGTCCTCGAGGCGAGTTTGCCAGCCGAAGAGCTTGTCCTGAGCTAGCGAAGGAAACTTTAGTCGTGCCGAAAGCGTTGAAGAATAATGGGCTTTCTGCGCAGTAGCGCTGACGTCATGTGCAAATCCAAAATCACCCGTTACCCAGCTGCATTTCTTATTCAACAGTAAGAGTTTATCGAGGAACTAGCAATCTCGGGAAAAAAGGAGCTACAAAATGCGTTACATGACTATATTCGGAATACTCACATTGACCACCGCCCTCTGGAGCCCAGGGAGGTGCGCTGCACAGCAAATTCCAGGTGGATCCTACCAGCAAACCTGCAGGGATGTTGGAGTACGTGGATCAACCTTATACGCCACCTGCGACGACGGTCGTGGCGGACGACAGTCAACCGAACTTCGAGATTTTCAAAATTGCAGCGGAGAAATCCAGAACATCAACGGAAACCTTCAGTGCAAAGGAAACACTGGATCGTACCAGGGACGTGATGGAAATCGCGGCCAAAACGGAGATCGTGGCCAATATGACCGTGACCAAAATGGAAATCGTGACCAAAATGGAGATCGTGGCCAATATGGAAATCGCGGCCAGAATGGTGATCGTGGAGACTACAACGGGCCGAGTGGTTCGTATTCCCAGAGCTGCCAGAACATCACCATTAACGGCAATACCCTCCAGGCCAGTTGCCAGAAAAGAAATGGCGGCTGGAGACAGACGTCCCTCCGGAACTACAGCCGGTGCAACGGAGACATTACCAACAATAACGGGAAGCTCCAATGTGTCCGTTGAACTCATAAGCCGGGATGGTTTTAAAACTGCGACGATTAGCACGAGACCGCCAGCGCTCGAAGTGAGCCCGCGGCCTCGCGCTATTTTCTTGTCAATACCGTGTAACTAATAATGACTCATTTGGCAAATTTTCAGGCGTATCTGCTGCTCAGGCTGGGCGTATTCGCAAAGCCAGCAACACTTCCAGGAGCACCGCATTGCTGCGGACATTTCCTGAGATGCTCATGATTTCCTCTTCCATGCTCGGATGCTCACTGGCCACTGAATCAAGACGCACACTTACTCCCTTGAGCTGGTCGATCTCGTATTGAAGGGTACTGGCAGGCATCGTTCCGGCTTTTCTGGCGGTCGGCCACCACGACTTGCTCAAAGGACATGAAACAGAAAGTGTGGACCGCCTTATACCAATCCTATGTCAAGGCCTCTGTGTTGTATGGTCAATCTTGAACACATCACCTGGACCATTCCTTTGACCCGTAAACTCTTGAGCAGCGCCAAAGTGGTTGCTCATTCATTGCGTTGCCAGCTGACTCAAAGCTGCTTGGGAGCTCGGATCATCGGCCGCAGCAGTTACCGGAACAGGAGCGGCGGCAGGCGTAAAAACACGGGCTGCCGCAACAGCAGGGGTGCGAATGGCGTCTAAAGAGCGACGGTGGTTCGCGCTTTGCAAAGTAGCGCTTGATAGGACTGGCTTGGCGATTGCCTTCCCTTGGAAACTCCATTCACCTGTTACATAACAGAAGTCTACCGGAGCACTTTGAACCCAGTTGAATAGCCGCTTGAATATATTAATGTTTTTCATGACTTTCTCTTGCCCTGTCTTCCGTTCACGAAGAGCGTAGTGGCTAATAAGAGGGAGGACTTCAGATGGGCTGACTTAGTTCAGAGAATCTGGAAGAGAGACAAGAAAAGCTCGCTCTTCTTCGAACCTACGCTGAACCAAGCCAAGAGTCAAGTTCTTTGACCGGCTGTCAACGCATCCCTGCATAAGAGAACGTGTAACCGGGCATCTCAATGAAAGCGAGTTGGTCGCCGAGTTTCCGGGGAACTCTCTGTTTTGCCAGCGAACTTACGAAGCTCAAGACTTCTTCGGCTGCCACTCGCCATGGTTGCCCATTTCGGGAAGATACAATCGCAGATGCAACTGTCCTTTTTGGCGAGCTTTGCCTGGCAGGCCTTCCTCTTCGTACTTCCTGGCATTCTACGTCTCTGTTCAATATTGGTCAGCAATGAAAGCCACGACATTGTTCAATAGAAGCAGCAACTCACGTTATAACTCAAAAAACGTGATCTGCTCACTGAAGGATTTGGCTTCTTGGCGTGCTACAACGACAAACAAGTGCCAATCTTTTGGATCGGAGACAAATCCATGACCAAGCTCGACCAGTTTCAGGAAATGCAAGAAGCCAATAACGTGCGTGTCACGCCTCTTCGTCTGGTTCCTAGACAAAGAGAGTTCCTGCCGCAAACGCCATTGCCGCGAAAACGCTCGGGGCATTCATCGGAACCCAAAATATTCTCTGTAAAGGGAACATCCGTTTTCAGGAAGAAGTATATCGTTTTCGCGGGCATGACCGAAGCTGAGGTCATTGCCAAAGCGCAGGCGGGCGATGCGGAGTGCTTCGAAGCGCTCTATGCCATGCATAAGCGGCGCGTGTTTTCACTGTGCGTGCGCATGACGGGTGACCATGCCCAGGCGGAAGATCTCACGCAGGAAGCGTTTCTGCAGCTTTACCGCAAGATTGCATCCTTCCGCGGCGAATCTGCGTTTTCAACCTGGCTGCACCGTCTGTCGATGAACATAGTGTTGATGCAATTTCGCAAGCGGGACATTCCAGAGGTTTCGCTGGAACAAGCCCCGGATTCCCAGCAGGAGGATCAAGCGGCGAAAGAGTTTGGAATCAGGGACAACGTTCTGCATGGCGCCCTTGACCGTATCACCCTGGAGAAGGCCATGGGAGAACTCCCGCCCGGATACCGGATGATCTTTGTGCTGCACGATATCGAAGGATACGAGCACAACGAGATTGCCACCATCCTGGGTTGCTCGATCGGCAACAGCAAGTCTCAGTTGCACAAAGCGCGGCAGAAGCTGAGGACCGTTCTGCTGCGCACAGCGGAAGAACCGTTAACCAGCGTGCAACTTGACGGCAAAGCCGAAAGCCCAGTCCTGGCGGCTGCCTGAAAGGCCAGGGGATAACAAAGATGGCCCAACCGAGTTGTGAACGCAGCCAAGTGTGAGCCGCAAGCATCGCTGTGACCGCTTTTGGCGAAGGGGCGGCCCGGGTATCTACTTGGCTTGTCTGCCGTGGTCCTGGCAGAGGGCGATCAGATCCGATAGGTTCGCTTCACCTACGCACATGACCGTATCTGCGGCTCCCCAGTAAATCTTCACGGTTCCATTGGATTCAGGAACGGCGCCACAGGTGAAGACTACGTTGTGGACATATCCGGTTATTTCCCAGGGATCTTCTGGCTGCAAGATCCAGGAGTCGCCTACCCCGATGATCTTGGCCGGGTTCTGCAAGTCGTGCAGGGCAACCCCTAAACGATAGACCGATCCATCCATCGTCTTGAAAACTCCGTGATAGATGGAAAGCCATCCCTGTTCCGTTTTGATAGGCGGCGCCCCCGGACCGATCTTCATTTCGTCCCAGTGATACTGCACCGGCCTCATGATGAGCTGAGATTCGCCCCAGAAATGTAAGTCAGGGGAATAGGAAATCCAGATTGACCAAGGAGCGATTTCAGAATGAGGACGGTCCAGCCGGGCATAGAGTCCAGCAAACTTCTCGGGAAAGATGACCACATTCCGATAATCCGCCTGGGTGATGAGGGATACTTTTTCTACCTGACTGAAGTCCTTCGTCTTGGCCAAGGCGATCCGCACTCCATTGCGCGAGTAGGCGCTGTAGGTGATGATGTATTCCCCATCCAGCCGGGTCACGCGTGGATCTTCAACGCCGAACTCTTCATAGGCGGCAAATGGGCCGTCCGGCGCAGGAGTCAGAAAAGGCTGTGGATCGGCGGTGAAGTGGAATCCGTCGCGACTGCGGGCCAAACCAAGGATGGACCGGCCGGTGCGTAAATGGGAACGAAAGAGCATGATGTATTCGTTCGCATGCTTCACCACTGCTGCGTTGTGAACGGTTTCCACCGGGTATGGGACATCCTTCTTGGTCAGGATGGGGTTGTGGCTATAGCGTCTGACAATATCCGCCGCCATGACTATCTCCTTTGTCTCAGGTCAAAAATCGTCTCGTAAACCTTTTCGTATCCCTCCACCATAGTTTCGATGGAAAAGTATTGCTGCACGCGTTGACGGCAGGCGCGACGATCGATTACAGAAAGACCTTCCAGAGCAAGCACCGCTTCATGGACGTTGTTGACCAGAAAGCCGGTCCGTCCGTCTTGGATCACCTCACGGCACGAGCCCAGATCCATGGCGATCACAGGTACGCCGGCTGCGTTGGCTTCCGCCAGGACCAGGCCGAACCGCTCGGGGATGGTGTTCAGATGAAGTAACGCACGGGCCCTCTCGAACAATTTATTTTTTTCCGCTATCCCCACCGGCCCTATGTAGCAGATTGTTTGACCATCAATGTGTGGCTGGAGCTTTTCCCGATAATAGACTTCGTCCTGGATGATGCCTGCGATGATCAAACGCCGGCCGCTCAGGCGCGCAACCTCAATGGCAAGATGGACTCCCTTATCCGGGTGAATTCGGCCCAGAAAGATCAGATCATCACCGCCGGATTCCTGCAACGGGTATAGTGCGAGGTCGATCCCGTTATAGACGGTTGCCAGGTAATTCAGTCCGGGCGCGCGATCGGAATCGCTGATGGAAACAAAATATCCGTCACCATACTTTTCATAGACGGGCATGATTTTGGGTGACGAGAACCCGTGGACGGTCGTGAGCACCGGCGTCTTGACCAACCGGCTGTAAGTCAACGCCATGAAATCGTAATGGCTATGGATCACGTCAAACTCAGCCGCGTGCTCGAACACTTCAGAGATGTGGAGGTATTCAGCCACTTTGGGATCGCAAGAGGGATCCTCTTCATATCCCCGGTCTACGACGGCATGCAGATGAGCGCGGGTCACAGAATCCCTGGTGGCGAACAAGGTTACATCCCAGCCCCGCGCGATCAGTCCTTCGGTAATGTTGCTGGCCACCGTCTCCCAGGCGCCATAGTGCCGGGGAGGCGTTCGCCAGGCTACCGGCGACAGCACCGCCACTCTTTTCCTCTGGTGGATCATGGCCATGCTGTTCAGCAACCTTCCGGATGCATGGCCGCCAGAACCTCAGCGAGTGGGACGGTAGCGAAACCAGTAGCATGATCGGCCATAGCATAAGGGATGATTAGTTCATGGTTGTGGATGAGAGCGCCACAGGTATAAACAACATTAGGCACGTAGCCTTCGCGTTCGCTCTCGTTGGGTTTGATCAGGGGTTCCCGCAGTCGTCCGATAACTTTACTCGGATCATTGCGATCCAGCAGGAACGCGCCGATGCAGTACTTACGCATGGGGCCAACTCCGTGGCTCATGACCAGCCAGCCAGCGTCAATCTCGATGGGGGACCCGCAGTTCCCAAGCTGGACCAGCTCCCATGGGAAAACAGGTTTAAGGACCAATTTGCGTTCATACCAGAAGTGGACGTCGTCGGAAAACATGATGTAGATGTTCTCGTTGTCCTGGCGGGAGAGCATGGCATAGAAGCCGTTGATTTTCCGGGGAAAGAGGGCCATGCCTTTGTTTTCGACGGCCGGACCATTCAAAGTGATGAATCGAAAAAGGAGGAAATCAGAAGTTTCTACCAGCTCCGGCATGATCACTTTGCCATCGAAGGCAGTGAAGGTGGCGTAGTAAATGTGAGTGCCGTCATCATTCTCGAAACAAACAAACCGCGCGTCTTCAATGCCATTCTGCTGCGAGGGAGTAGCCGGGAAAATAATGCGCTCCGACATCTGCTGGTCTGGCTGGAACTGCACTTCGTAGTTGGAGCGAGCCAGGAGCCAAATTCCCCGTGCGACGTCCTGATCCTGGTGCATCATGCCATCCGACAGGTGGAACTCCTTCAGCCGAAACTGGTTCACTTCGGCTTCCAGATTGGCGCGCAGCTCTTCCAGCCCAAACGACTCCCCGAGTTTGTTCATTACCCGCCGGCTGAATTCGCTGGTCAATCCCAACTCCACCAGTTTCCGCGCGAACAACTGCTTCTCGTACCGTAGATTGGGTATTTGACGCGGCTCGGTGAGGAAGCCCGTTGGCGTCAGCACTTCAATCCGATGATCTGAGTGGATGACGCCAGTCCGAAAAGTAATGGAAGAAAGGTGCCCTTCCCCGGTGGCGCGCAAGCTGAGAATAAAACGCAGAGCGCCGGCCGGCAGATCTGACTGGTCAGGGTGCGGAACGATGGAGGGGTTGAACAGAGCAGCAGATTCCAACGAGTATTCAGCCAGGAAATAGGAGCCGATCAACAGTTGTCTTTGTTCAGAAAGTTCCTCGTCCTTCGGCAGCAACTCGCGGACCTGTTCAAAGCGTTGCCGAAAGAGTTTGTGGATCTGTTGGTGTCGCTTTGAGAATTCAGCGGAGACTTCGTCCAGAAGGAGGCCGACTTGGTCATCTGCGAGCGACAAGATCCTGGCTACGATGCCACGTACCCGCTGAGAGTCACCCGGGCTGAATGGCCGCAAAAGAACGCGGGACTGGTCGGGCCTGAGAACGATGGAGGTACGTTTAAGTTGTATTGACATAGTTTGGTTGCTCCAGGAAAACCGAGGGCAGGGCGCGGCTATTCCTCTTCGACGGCAATCGGTTCCTTAAAGCTGGTGCGCATATTCTGCGCCAGGCGCATTTCCGCCAATGAGAGTAAGAAGGCCAGAGTGGATTCCGCCCCTTGGTTGCGGTTGACCCGGTCTACGTGCAAGCCATCGCGGCAGCCGCCGGTTTTGGGAGAGTAGAGTTCCAAGCCCAGATCATTCCAGCCGAGGAACCAGTCGAAGGCGCATTGCGCCTGTTCGTACCACCACACATCCGATGTGGCGCGATAGGCTTCAAGACATGCTGAGGACATGGCTTGCGCCTCGATGGGCTGCTGATCAAAGTCTGCGCGCGCCCCACCGCGATGATAGAACCCGTTGGTGCCAATGGACCGGAAGTGACCCTGCTCGGAGATTTGCAATTCCGCCAGCCAGCGCAGAGCCTCCAACCCTCGTTCCACCATCGCTGGTTGTCCGGTGACACGTCCACTCAGAATCAGGGCGTGCGCGAGTTTGGCGTTATCGTACGACAGGCTGTCTTCGAACCATCGCCACCCCGGCTGGGCATTTTTTTTGAAAAGTTCCAGGAGGCGGGCAGTAAGCGTCTCGCGGGTCTGGTTCACCAGACTGTCACCGCGCAAGCGGCGCAGGTATTCATTAATGCCGATGAGCCCGAAGGCCCAGGCCCGCGGTGAAGTGAACTCCGTCAGCGCCGGTAGCGCCAGCGTAAACAGTTGTCCAGCCATGATCTGGAAGCTGCGATAGGGGGAACGCCCAACGCCCACGCCCAGAGCCCAGAGCGCCCGCGCTTGGCAATCCTCTGACCCTTGTTCATCGAGCCAACGCCGATCGAAACTCATGTGGTTGTGAAAACGTTTTGTTTTTAGATCGAACGCGTGATAGAGAAAAGCCGCGTACGTAGTGGCCAGTGTCCGCACTTGCTCCTGGTCTTCTCCCAATTCACTGAGCAGCACTCCCAGGATGAACGCGCGCGCATTGTCATCCGTGCAATAGCCCTCGGAAAAATTTGGAACGCTGAAAATGGCATGCTGAAAAATTCCAGTCGAATCGGTCATGCGCGAGAGATGGCTCAATTTCAACTGCGGCAGTTCCCGCGGTTTCTGGTCGAGCATCTTGGTGGCCAGAGATTTTCGCGACCGCTCCGACCCTTCCATCCGCGACAGCTCAAAGGAGCGCATGTACATTTGCGCCACGTTGCTCCAGACCATCTCCCGGCCGAGCCTGTAGGCGTTTTTGCGCATGGCATGACGGCGGGGATCGTCTCGCAGCAAGGCAATCACTTCGCGCGCGATGGCGGCTGCATCGGCAAAGGGGACCAGTACGCCTTGGTCGCCTGCTAATAACTCTGTAGCGTGCCAATACGGCGTGGAAACAACCGCCTTACCGGCGCCAAACGTATAGGCCAGGGTGCCCGAGGTGATCTGTGCTTCGTTCAGGTAAGGGGTGATGTAAAGGTCGGCGGCGCCGATGAACTCCTTCAGATTTTCAAGATCGACGAAGCGATTGTAGAAGATGACGTTCTTTTCGAGCTTGTTTTTTTTGGCGAGAATTTCCAGGCTGAGCCGATACGCTTCGCCATGCTCGAGCAATTCATTGGGATGGGTGGCGCCCAGGACAATGTAAACAACATCGGGAAACTCCGCCAGTATTTGGGGCAGAGCGTTGAGCACATACTCGATTCCCTTGTTCGGCGAGAGCAGCCCAAACGTGAGCAGTACCACCTTGCCTTCCACCCCGAACTGGTCTTTGAAATAAGTCGGATCGACGAACCCTACGTCGGGAATGCCATGCGGGACGAGATCGATCTTGGACGGGTGCGCCTGGTAAATCTCCTGCAACATCTGGCGTCCGCGCTCCACCATGACCACCACTCGGGTCGAGAGCGAGATCAACTCCTGCATCACGCGCCGCTGCTCGATTTTTGGCTCCCGCAAAACGGTATGCAGCGTGGTGATAATCGGCATTCTCAATTCACGCAGCAGCGCCAGGATGTGCCCGCCTGCGGGCCCGCCGAAAATGCCGAATTCGTGCTGCAGGCAGACGATGTCCACATTGCTGATGTTGAGGAAGTCCGCAGCCCGCAGATAGGAGGGCAAGTCCTGCTCCTCAATTTCGAAGCGCACTACTTCCGGGTACCCGTAACTGCCTTTAATGTCGGTGACTGCCACTGCGAGGCACTGGCTCTGGGGATGCGCAGCCGCCACCGAGGTAAGCAGATCCGACGTAAACGTGGCAATGCCGCACTTACGGGGCAAGTAATCGCCCACAAATGCAATCTTGCGGACTTTAGAATGTTCTTTCATGGGTCGTTTCCTGCGTGCTGTCACGCCACGCTTCTATGCAGTCAGCCAACAGCCTTGTCGTTCGCCACGACCCGCAATGCGCCGTGAAATGGATGGTTTAGCCGGACGCCCTATTATAAGGTGTCGGTTGGGTCTGGATCGCGTGAGTGGGGCGAACGGGGCGAACGGAAAAATCCGAGACTTTTTCGGACCCGCGAATCCACGGGAGTTCGCGCGAATCAGAGGAATGGGCAGGTTTAGAGTTGGTCCTTACGTTCGTGCACTGGCATTGCCCGCTACTATTGACCTCTGCATAATGAATGCAATGCCACAATGGGTTCACACACTTCGAAACGGGGCATGGTTTGTATCAGGGCACGACCTCAGAGCCTACGGAAATTCAACGGCTTTAGCCTTTGAAGGTATCAGGGCATGGCTTTTAGCCGTGCCGTAAGAGGTTAAAAATCAATCGGGCTTCAGCCCAATGTCACTTACTTTGCACGAGATGCCTTATTTTTCTGCGGCCCTTTTCCCCCCAAATGTCATCCTGAACGTAGCGCAGCAAGGAACCTCACAACCACAACGATGATCGGCGCGGAGTGAAGGACCCCGAGAATGTTTAGGGCTTAATTACAGATCCGAGGTGTTCTACCCGCGTTTATACCAAGAGGGTTCCGA
>DASZFU010000110.1:0-16399 GCA_035939495.1 Candidatus Angelobacter sp.
ATGGCTTGCTGGGTCGCGGGGTTCATCTTCAATTTGTTCATCGCCCAGCGTTCATTCAATAGGCGCCGATACTCGGCTGAATTGCGGTCTCCGGGATAGAGAAAAAATGCACACAGGTTTTCAACAAATTTGTGCGTCAGATATTTGACACAACCAAAGTCCACCAGGCCAATGGCTGCGTCAGCCCCGAAGAGATAGTTTCCCCAGTGTGGATCGGCATGGAACGCCTCGACCTTGAGAAGCTGGTAATGGAACAATTCGAGCAGATGAGAGCCGAGCCTGTCGCGCTCCTGCTGCGAAGGCCGCTTGGCCAGATATGGCTCCAGAGGATCACCACTTAGCAGCGACATGGTCAGGACTTTGTCGCTGGAGTATTCCCGGTACACTTCGGGCACCGAGACGTAGACCAGGGGGCGGAGGTGTTCGCGAAAGAAGTCAATGTTGTCGGCCTCGCGGCGATAGTCGGTTTCAGCGACAATTTGCTGCTCCGCTTCATCAAGAACTGATTTTGGGATGTGCCGGCCGAGTTGTGCCGCGGCTGTCAGTTTTCGCACCCATTTGAAATCATTGGCTACGGCGTCTCGAATGCCTGGGTACTGGATTTTGACCGCTACTTTGCGTCCTCCCTCGGTCACCGCCCGATGTACCTGTCCCAATGATGCAGCCGCAAAAGGCTCAGCTTCGAACGAGCGAAAGACCTCCTCAGGGGGTGCTCCCATGCTGGCCTTGAACTGCACCCGAACCAGAGAGGGATGCATGCCGGGAGCATGCATCTGCAGCGTCGAAAGCTCCTGGATGATCTCCTCTGGAATGATATCGGCCTGCAGGCTAAGGGCCTGGCCAAGTTTCATCATGGGACCACGCATGATGGAAAGTTCGCTGGTGATGCGGCGGCCTGCTTTCGCGTGGGTGGCCCTGAGCTGCCGTCCTCGCTTTTCTTCTCCCAGAAATACGCTCTTAGCCAGATAGCCGGCATAGCTTCCGGCGACTCCAGCGGACATCGCTGCCATTCGTAGCGCCCGTTGCCAAGCATTCTCGTAGCCAGCCACTCAGATCTCTCCTTTCTTCAACAGCATTACGCCGAATTTCAGCGACCGGTCGAGCAGCGCCAGGGTGTTCTGCTTCCCCTCCGAGTCGTCGTTAAGCCAGTAGAGGAGAATGCCGAGGTAGTAAATCCAGAAGACCAGTGGGGCAAACCAGGCAAAGATTCCGCTGGTTTGCCGGGGCAACGATTCCTCGATCAACTCTTGCACGAACGAGACATACCGGTTACGCAAGGCGATTGCCTGGCCGCTGAAGCCCAGCTTAGATGTCGGCCGCAGTGCCTGAATGAATGCAGCCCCTATGAACCGTTGGTGAGGCTTAAGGAAATCGAGCTGCGTCTCGATCAGGACAAAAAGCTTCTCTTCCAGCGGCGCATGGCGCAATCTGGCGTTCTTTCGCACGACTGCGATTGCGTGGTCAACTTCGAGTTCGAAGAAATGAAGAGCGATGTCTTCTTTGGTCTCGAAATAGTTAAACACCGTGCCTTCCGCGATTCGTGCTCGCCGTGCGATGGCCTTGGTGGTGGTGGAATCAAAACCCTTCTCCTGGAAGAGGGCGAGCGCGGCCTTGACGATCCGTTTGCGGATAGCCTCACGATTCTGCGCGCGGCGGCCTTTCACGGGAGCAGAGCTACGTTTCGAAGCCTTCATAAAGCGCTCCCGCTAATTCGGCAAATCGCAAACAGTTTCATAAATGAGTACACTCATAATTATTATGAGTGTACTCATGATCATTGTCAACCCGGCTCTTTGGCTGGAGCCGCAGGGGCACTACCGGTCTATGTCTTGCAAGTTTTGATTTTCCGGACCAGGGGCCGCGGCGCTCCCACGACCTTTTTGTAGCTGCACCTGTCATTCCATTTTTCTGTTAACCAAACTTCTGCCTCATCCGTTGTTCTTTTCAAGACTACCGGGATCTTTGCCCGGCAGATGGTGGGGAGCACACATGGAGATAAAAAACGCAAGCGGGCGGTTTTGTAAAACTTTGTTTTGGGGAAGTCTGTTGCTGGGGCTGTTATCGACCGGATGGGCGTCGGCCCAATCCAGGACGCCGCGTTCCAACCAGGCTGTTAATTCGTCCGCAGCCACTGACCAGGAGATAGCTGCCACGCGGGAGCAGTTGTACAAGCTGTTGCGCATGAGTCCCAAGCTCACCGCAGTGGTCGCTCGAGATTCGTCGTTACTGGCGAATAATGAATATGTCGAGCGCAATAACCCGGAGCTGGCGCAGTTTCTCCAGGAGCATCAGGAAGTGGCGCGGAACCCGGAATTCTACCTTTTTGCAAACCTTGGCGATGAAAACTATGCATTGGATGAGGGACGGCGTGAACTGCTCTTTGAGCGATCCGTCTGGCCGGAGCTGAGCGAACGGGAGCGGCAAGTGATTCGGGAGGAGAACCGGCGGACAGCTCGGGGCGACGTCGGCGATATGATGGTCTTCGTGGGATTTGCGTTAGTGTTAGGGGCCCTCCTTTGGCTGACGCGCTTGTTTCTGCAGAATCGGCGCTGGGGAAAGATTTTCAAAATCCAGACCGACACGTATAGCAAGTTACTGGAAAAATTCAGTACCAGCACCAACGAAGAATTGCTGGCCTATGTGCGTTCCGATACGGGCAAACGTTTCCTCGAATCGGCCTCCTTGCCTGTGAACCCGGAGCCATCCCCGATGGGCGGTCTCTGGTCGCGGGTGATGGGCAGTCTGCAAGTGGGTATCGTGCTTACGCCCGTCGGCATTGGTTTATTGTCTCTGCGCAACCGTCTTGGGGACCCTGTCCCGCTCCTGATATTTGGGACCTTGGCGCTGGCATTGGGGATAGGATTTATCATCTCAGCAGGATTTTCCTTTGTGCTGGGAAGACAGATGAAGCTGCTACCCAGGGGCAGTGGAGAATCGGGTGATTAGTTCGGCATGCACCTCACTACAGGCTATTTCGATGGAGCCCTAGAGATTCTTAGACGATCGACCCCGATGATTTGAAGCATGAACGCAATCATTTTGGCTTGGGATTATGCGATTCCCCAGGCGGGGGCTGCCGGGACGTCCATGAGCGCTGACACGCTCATGGACGATGAGGCTTTTAACAGCTTTTATCAGCGGACGGCGCGTCCTCTGTGGGCCTATCTGGCGCGTGTCTCCGGCAGTGGAAGCCTGGCCGATGACCTGCTTCAGGAGAGTTACCTCCGTTTCCTGTGTGCGCTAAACCGAGGCCAGGACGAAGAGTCGCGCCGGCGTTACCTGTTTCGCATCGCCAGCAACCTTTTGCGCGACCACTGGCGGCGGCCGGTGGCTGCGGCCCTGGAGGACGTTCCTGAATCTGCCGCGCCCGATGCTCGCCATTCCGAGCGCATCGACTCCCAGTCGGTCCTGGGGCCGGCACTTGCGCAGATGAAGCCTCGCGAGCGCCAACTGCTGTGGCTCGCCTACGCCGAAGGCTCCACCCATCGCGAGATCGCCGAGATTACCGGGCTGGGGGTTGCGAGCATTCGCCTGCTGCTCTTTCGCGCACGCAAGAAGATGGCCCGTGTGTTGCGCCAGCGAGCGCTTGCTACGGGGAGAAACAAATGAAGTACTTCTGTTCCTATCAGGAGAAGCTGGTGTCGGAATTGCGCCAGGGCAGACCACACGAGATGTGGGACGAGACTCTGCGCTCCCACATCGCTCGTTGCCGGTCATGCAACGATCTGTTGCTCGTGAGCGAAGCCTTACAGCAGGATCGGAGCGAGATGGTAAAGTCGGCCCAAGTCGCTTCACCTGGTACGCTTTGGTGGCAAGCCCAGGTGCGTATGCGGAATGGCGCGATGCAACGTGTAACCAGGCCCATTGCCCTAGTGGAAAAATTCGCTTTGGCCAGCCTGATATCGGTGCTGCTTGCGGGCTTTGCATGGAAACGCAGCGAGCTTCTTGGATGGCTAATGGGGGTTGCTGCTCCCTCTGCCCATCCCGCGGCGTTGGCAGCGCCATCGCTAATAGATGGATGGGCAACGCTATTAATGGCAGCCGGGCTGGGGACAGTAGCAATATTTGCAGGATTGGCCGTCTACCTTCTGCGCGAGAAAGAATAAGGACAATCCTGCCTTACCCCTCTATCGGCTTGCGCCCGCTGCAACCGCCTTTTGCGTTGGAACGCCGAGTTGATACGTGAAGGGACTTACCCACGTCACCTTGCCATCCTGGTCGTAAAACGTCTCGGTAACCTGTCCGCTGGCCGTGATGGTCAGCAGCGTGAAGCCATTCATTACCCGGATGGGGCTGGCGCCCGGATTGGGCGTGTCTGCGTAAGCCTTCACCTGAGTGGGCGGCGACTGCTGCAGTCCCCAGGCAGTGCCGAAAGGAATGCCGCCATGTCCCACACACCGATAGTACGAATTGTTTCCAGTGAAAGTTGGATTGGGGTAGACGATCCCGTTGTGAACATGTCCCCAATACCAAGCGGCGGGTTCTCCTCCCAGGGCATTCGTGACCTGCTGCGACAAGTCATTGCCGAACTCATCGCTCACGATCTTTGATCCATCGTACTCGATAGCGTTGTGGTGGGTAAGAACAATGACGTTTTCAGGAGTCAAGCCGAGGTTTTGAATGAATTGCGTCTGCGCGTTAGCGCCAGGTTCGCTCGAACCTGCTTCGCAAATGCTTCCATTCATGATGAGCGGCGAGGTCGACCAATAGGCGGAATCAAGCCCAAGGATCGTCCACTTGCCGTAGTTGATGGTGAAGTAGCTGGTCTGCTGCTGCGCGCTGAAGATGGAGTTGGCAAGAGCGGTCTCAAAATAACCGTGAGCTCCGTCATACATCTCGTGGTTGGAGTTGAGCGTAAACGATTTTCCCTGGTAACTGCCGGGCCACATATTGAGGAGATTGGATTGCTCTTCATCTCCGGTTCCTGCGTAATAGACATCCCCCAAATGGATGATGTAGTCCGGGTTGAGCGCAGTGATGGCATTCATCACACTGGATGCCGGGCCGGTTGGGTAGTTGCCGGTGCCCCAGTCTCCAAAGAGTGCAATCGATATCTGCGAACCGGAGCCGGCGTTGATCTGTGCCGGCGTCGAGCCAAAATCCGCGAAGTCATCGAGGAGATAATGAGCGAGATATTCGGAAAGACACAGAGTCCAGTTCGGATCCATCTGCTCATATTTGGCAAAGCCATAAATCGTGCCGTCATTGCCGACCAGCCCCGGGTTGGGAGGCGTAACAGCGGTGATCAGATTGGCAAGATTGGTGGCGTTGATCTGGGTTGCGGGCAGGCCGCCCGCAATGAATTTCCAGAAATCCTGCACCGAGGTTGGCGCGAGGTTGTTGAGCCAATAGTCCACCAGGCCAAATTCAAGGCTGCCGTTTCCGCCAGGATCGACCGGGACCGGAGGCGGGGTCCAGATCTTGTTCGCGACCATCATTTGAATCAGTTGGTATTCGCTGGCTTGCAGGAACGTATTTAAGGAGCCGGCCAGTGTCTGCAGCTTGGAATCCGACTGCAGCCGCTGTTGAATCTGGGCTTTTTCAGGATCTGAAAATGTTCTAAGAGCGCCAATTGGTTGCAGTGGTGACATCGGTGTTGACATAAAAGCCTCCTATGATTGCCTGTGTGTGAAAGAACGATAACTCCGGACCATTCCCTTTCCATATTTTTGCGGCGCATCTGGCAATGCACTTAATTTTTTAAGGGAGATGAGGGGGCGTAATTAAAAGTGAGAGTCACTATGGCCTATATTGACTACCGAGGATGAGCTTCATATTTGGTGCTACCTGCCTCAAAAACCATTTTTTAATGCGCTCCGCTTCGCTGCGCGCAAGCCCTTCGACTCGCTGCTTTGCAGCTCATCTCGAGGGCAGGCTCTGAGGCGCAAGGAAAAAAGGCTTTTTCCTTTCTATACCCAGCATTTACGAGCCAGCTTGTGCGCACCGCCCACGCTGACTCGACCCATTCGCTACGCTCAGGGCAAGCTATGCTGGGCTACTTTCGGCCGCCCCTTCGGGGCTGGTTTGTCGTAGCCTGGGCGATTGACTCGCACTTTTAATCACACCTGCCCTTGACAGCGAGTTTGAGTCACCATAGCCTGAGATGTTCCTGTGGGGCACATCGGCGTTCTGCCGAAAGGGCTAGGCCCGCCCGCTGAAAAATCTCAGCAGGAGTGTGTCCATGCCTACTCTCGAAACTTACCGCAAACAAGCCAAGTTACTGCTCCGCTGGCATCGCGAGCGCGACTATTCCATCGGCGGGAAGGTGCGGCAGCTGGAACGTTACCGGTCTCTGACAGATCACGAGGTACTGGCTCTCAGGTTTACTCTCACCTTAGCCCAGGAGGTCGTCGCCGTCGAAGCTGGTTATCGAAATTGGGCCGAGTTAAAAACAGCGGCGGCCAGGGCATCCAAGACACCCCGCGCTCCGCTTGGCCCGCCCATCTTGAAGAATGCGATCCCAATTCTTATGGTGCGGGAGGTCAAGGCTTGCGCCGACTTTTTCCATCAGAAGCTGGGCTTCGAAATCGACTTCCTCCATGGTATGCCGCCGTTTTACGGCGCGGTTTCGCGCGACGGGGTTCGCCTGCATATCCGTTTTGTGCACCAACCCTTGTTTGCGCAAATGGCTGCCCAGGAGAAATCATTGATCTGTGCTTCCGTGGAAGTCTCAAACGTGCGCGGGCTGTTTGAGGAGTTCAAGGCTCGAAACGTCGAGTTTGCGCAGAAGCTCACCAAACAGGCCTGGGGTGGAACTGATTTTCAGGTGCGAGATCCCGACGGCAATGTTATTTCCTTTGTGACATACGGATGAGGTCAAAGGCCCTGAAAAGTCGTGCTCGTGTCTCTTGCGTAGGCATTGTTACAAATCGTCTTCCAGTCCGTTGCCAAATCCTTACTCGCATGGTAGGCTGTTTAAGTCACTAAAGGACAAGTATTTAGATATAGGAGTGCACCAGTTTCCAGTGTTAGCGAGAGAGCAAAAGACCAGCGTTATTCACCGCTTCCGCACGCATGAATCAGATACGGGCAGCCCGGAAGTCCAGATTGCCATTTTGAGCGAGAGAATCGGCGAATTAACGGAGCACTTCAAAGCCCATAAAAAGGACCACGCCTCCCGGCGCGGTCTTCTCATGATGGTGAGCAGGCGTCGCCGTCTGTTGGACTACCTGAAGGAATACGACACCGAGCGCTATAAGAGCGTCATCCAAAAACTTGGAATTCGAAAGTAGTAATCGAATCGACGACATCGGTCATGCCTACCGAACATTTAGATGGCGGGAGGAGTGTCTTCTGCCGCCGTTGTGCATGTGAGGACTCTCTCTGACAATCCTAACTTTGCTGGCTCTCCTGGAAATGAGGAACTATGAAGCAAACAGCCACCGTGGAACTCGCAGGCGGCAAAACCCTCCAATTTGAAACCGGACATTTAGCAAAACAGGCCCAAGGCTCAGCCATCGTTCGCCTGGGCGACAACGTCGTTTTAGGCACAGCATGTGCCAGTCCCAATCCCCGCGAAGGAATCGATTTCTTCCCCTTAACCGTTGATTACCGTGAATACACTTACGCCGGTGGACGAATACCCGGCGGCTTTATAAAACGAGAAGGCCGCCCCAGCGAACGTGAAATTCTCACTTCCCGCCAGATCGACCGTCCCATCCGCCCGTTATTTCCTGAAGGCTTCCGCAACGAGACCCAGGTCATAGCGTTGGTACTTTCCGCCGACACCGAAAATGATCCTGATGTTTTGGCCATCAACGCTGCATCGTGCGCGCTGATGGTTTCCGACATTCCTTTCTATTCTCCGCTGGGAGCAGTGCGCGTTGGCCTCGTCAATGACCAGTTCATCGTCAATCCTACTTACCCCGAAATGAATGAGAGCCTCCTCAACATCACGGTGGTGGGCACGGTTGAAGGCATCGTGATGATCGAGTCGGGCGCGAAGGAAGTATCGGAAGAGAAAGTGGTCGAGGCAATTGAATTCGGCCACGGCGAGATCAAGAAGATATGCGCTGCAATCACCGATCTGGCCAGCCGGGCAGGTAAGCCAAAACCTCGGGTTGCGCCACCTGAGTTTGACAACGGGTATTACAACAGCTTGAAAAACAAGATCGGCGCAGAATTAACCGACGCCCTGGACACGGCGAAGCATGCCAAAACCGAGAGCTATGCCAAGGTGGATGAGCTGCTGGACCGGCTGAAAGCCGAACTGCCTAAAGAAGATGAAGAGGCGGCAGCCAAGCTCTCACGCTATTTTGAAACTCTGAGGGAGCGCATCTTCCGCGAGCAGGTCACCAAGAACCGCCGGCGTCCCGATGCCCGCAAGTTCGATGAGATTCGCAATATCTGGATCGAAGTTGGCGTGTTGCCACGCACCCATGGTTCGGCCATCTTTACCCGTGGCGAGACCCAGGCCCTGGTGACCACAACCCTCGGCACACCCGATGACATGCAGCGCATCGAGAGGTTTGAAGGTGAAATGAAGAAGCGCTTCATGCTGCACTACAATTTCCCGCCTTTTTCCGTCGGCGAGGTGGGCCGTATGACCGGTGTAGGACGGAGAGAGGTGGGCCACGGCGCTCTGGCCGAGCGGGCTATATCCGCTGTGTTGCCGAACGTAGAGAGCTGGCCCTACGCCATACGCGTTGTCTCTGACATTCTGGAATCCAATGGCTCTTCTTCGATGGCCACTGTCTGCGGAGCCTCTCTTTCGCTGATGGATGCTGGTGTGCCTTTGCAGTCTTCCGTCGCAGGAGTGGCTATGGGTCTGGTGAAAGAAGAAGATTCCTACGCCATCCTGACCGACATCGCCGGAGCCGAAGATCATTACGGCGATATGGATTTCAAAGTCGCCGGCACGCGCAAGGGAATCACAGCCCTGCAAATGGACATCAAGGTTTCCGGCATCACCTCGCAGATCATGCGCGAAGCTTTGGAGCAAGCGCGGCGCGGCCGGTTGTTCATCCTCGATAAGATGGAAGAGACCATCACCGGCCACCGTGAGAAGATATCTTCCTTTGCTCCGCGCATCTACACCTTGCAAATACCTGTGGATAAGATTCGCGACCTGATTGGTCCGGGCGGCAAGATGATCCGCAGCATCATCGATCAGACGGGCGTGAAAATCGATGTGGATGACACGGGCCGAGTGAATGTCGCCTCCAGCGACGAAGGTTCGGCGTCGAAGGCCATCCAGATGATTACCGATCTCACGGCGGTGCCTGAAATCGGCAAGACGTATCTCGGCAAGGTGGTCCGGCTGGCTGAGTTTGGCGCATTTGTCGAGATCATCCCGGGTACCGATGGACTGTTGCACATCAGCGAGATCGCCGAGCATCGCGTGAAGGACGTTAAGGATGAACTCAAGGAAGGCGACCAGGTATTGGTGAAGGTCCTGGGAATCGAAGGGAATCGCATCAAGCTGTCGCGCAAAGCCATCCTGAGAGAACAACGCGCCAAGATGGCGCCCCCAGATGGTGGAGGGGATGGGCATGGTCCCCGTGGTGAAGGCGGAAATGGCGGCGCCGGATTTCAGGGAGCGCCCCCTGCTGCTTCGGGCGAAGAAACCATCACCTTCGAAGGTGGCGGTGATTTCCCGGATGAAGAACCAAACTTCAACCGTGAAGAAGCCAACCGCGAAACTGTGAGCGCGCCGAGCGGACGCCCTGATCGCCCACGCGGTGATCGTCCTCCGCATGGCGGCGGTGGCGGCAGAAGACCTCGTCGCGGCGGCGGAGGTGGCGGTGGTCGTGGCGGTCCACGTGGCGATCGCGGCGGCCATCGTGGCGGTGGGGATCGCGGGCCGAGGTAAGAACGGTCGGAGTATAATTAGGGCGAATGACCATCGCAGATCTCGTAATTGAAAAGCTTCGGCATCTCCCTGCAGGGAAGCAACAAGAAGTCCTGAGCTATGTGGAGTCTTTGAGTAACGAGAAAAGAACAAATGAAAACCTGTTGAGTTTGGAAGGTATTTGGGCTGATCTCGGCTTCAACATTACAGCAGAGGATATTGCCGAAGCGCGGCGTGAAATGTGGGGTAATTTCCCAAGAGACATTTCCTGATGTCGTTGGTTTTAGACACCCATGCGGTGATCTGGTATTTCCTTGGATCTAACCAATTATCAGTAGCTGGATTAGAGGCCATACGTAGGTCAGTGCGCGGCGGCCAAAGACTCTATATCTCTGCCATCTCAATTGTAGAAATGATTTACCTCATTGAACGTGGCCGGATTCCGCGAGAGGCACTTACAAGATTGGACGTGGCCAGCAAGAATCCTGATTCGGGGGTGATTGTGGTTCCGCTAGATGCTGCGATCGCAGAAGCGGTGGAAAAGATTCCCCGAGACATTGTGCCTGACATGCCTGACCGGATCATTGCGGCCACTGCGGTTCATCTCGATGTTCCCTGTGTCACCAGAGACAGCCAAATCAGGCTGGCTGGCCTTAAATCCATCTGGTGACTTGGCTGAGTGCTGATTGCTGACAGCTAATTCCTATGGACCAGACCATCCATTCTCTAAGCAGGCTCCAATGGTTTGCGTACGTTCTGCTCTGCCTGATTTGGGGCAGTACCTGGCTGGCGATTCGGTTTGTGGTTGGTGATGTCCCGCCTTTTTTAGGTGCATCAATACGATTTTTCCTGGCGGCGGGCGTCTTGCTCATCCCTGCTTTCTTCCGCAGGGACCGTTGGCCCAAGCATGACTATCAATGGAATGCGCTTCTGGTTTTAGGATTCACCATGATCGCTATTCCCTATGGGCTGATTTTCTGGGCCGAACAATACATCAAGTCTTCTCTGACAGCCGTGTTATTTTCCGCCAATCCCCTGATCGTGGCCTTGCTGACTCCGATCATGATGCAGCGCAAAGTTCCACGGCAGGCGGTTTTCGCGATGGTGGTGGCTTTTGGCGGGATCATTGCTCTTCTGTGTACTGACCTGGCAATTTCCGGTAAAACCCTGCTCGGCGGTGTTGCGGTGCTTGGCGCTACGTTGATCAGCGCCTGGTCCGTGGTCTTTGCCAAAAAGCGTCTTCACGACCTGGACACGGTATTTGCCACCGGAATGCAGATGCTGATTGGCGCTGTTGGCCTGTTGTGGGCAACCTGGGCGCTCGAAAGCCACAAATCTGTCACATGGACGGGAAAGGCAATTGCTGCCCTGGTGTTTTTGGCAGTTGTCGGCTCGGCGATTGCATTCGCCGTTTACTATTGGCTGCTCAAATCGGTGCAGCCTTACCAGCTTTCCACGATCAGCCTGTTGGTTCCGGCGATTGCTTTATTGGAAGGGAATCTGCTCAACAACGAAGGCGTAACGATTACGATGTTAGTTGCGTCGATGGTTGTGCTTGGTTCGGTAGGCGTGGCTTTGCGCGCAGATTCTGACGGAGGAAATATAGCTTTGCCTCTGCGCGAAGGCGATGCATGAAGGCTGACTATTCATAAGGTATTGACTCATCGCGGAGAACCCATGAAAAAACTCCTTTTCCTCTTCTTTCTGGCGCTCAATGCAGTTGCCCAGCCTCTTCCGCCCGTCGCGACATTTTCCATAGTAGCCATTGATCCGCAGAATGGCGATATGGGAGTCGCAGTGGCGTCTCGTTATTTTTCCGTGGGCTCGGTTGTTCCCTGGGCGCTCGCTGGAGTCGGCGCTGTTGCCACACAAGCGAATGTGAATGTTGGATACGGCCAACAAGCCATCGATCTGCTGCGGCAGGGACTTACTGCTCAACAGGTATTACAGAAGCTGTTGGAAGAAGATAAATTCGAAGGAAAAGATGGACGCCAGGTAGCGATTGTGGATGCCAAGGGCAATGTCGCCGCCTATACCGGCCCCAATGCTCCCAAGTGGGCAGGGGACCGTCATGGCAAGACATGGTCGGCGCAGGGCAATATCCTGGTCGGTCCGCAGGTTCCGGAAGATATGGGCAAGGCATTTGAAGGGACGCAGGGAGAACTGGCTGAAAAGCTTTATGCCGCGCTCAAGGCCGGAGATGCTGCGGGCGGCGACTCACGAGGACGCCAGTCAGCCTCCATGCTGGTGGTTAGAAAAGGTGGCGGTCGCAATATCAATAATGATCGCTATATCTACATCAATGTCGATGACAGTCCCGATCCATTCAAAGAGTTGCGGCGGCTCCTCGACCTGAACCTGGCCTACAACTACGGAGACCAGATGTTCAAAGCTCTTGCCGCAAAGAACATGGAAAAAGCCAAGGCAGCGGCCCAAAAGGCCATCGTCTATGCTCCCAACAACGCTAACAGTCACATGCAGCTTGCATTTCTCAGTTATGTTTCGGGTGACAAAGCTACGGCGCTTGAAGAGTTCTTCAAGGCCCGGGATTTACGTCCTGAAGGATTCGCCAACCGCTGGCACGACGAAGCCAATTCACCTGAATTCAAGTCGATGCTTGACGACAAAGAGTTTCTGAAAAAGCTATTTCCGCCGGACGGCGTGGCGCCAACGACCGGTGGTCCTGCTCATTGAGAAACCAAGAGTCTTGGACCTTTGGGCCTTGGCACAACCATTTTTTGCACGTTAACCTAACGAAAACAGGCTTTTGCAGTTGATAAGGACATGATGAGGCATCCGATGAAAAAAATTCTGGCACTCCTTTGCTTGTTGGCCTTGCCCTTGATTGCTACTGCGCAACAAAAAGAACAAGAGCGGCTCAAAAAGTCGGGCGAGGTCTTAATCGAGATCCTCAACATTCCCGATAATCTTCCCAAACCGATCCTGGATCGCGCCGAGTGCGTGATTGTGTTGCCCTCCGTCAAGAAAGGCGCGATTGGCATTGGAGCCAGCATTGGACGGGGCGCCATGTCATGCCGGGGTGGCGGCAATTTCACGGGTCCCTGGGGGCCTCCGGCGATGTACGCGCTGGAAGAGGTGAGTATTGGGTTTCAACTGGGTGGTCAAGCCACTGATTTTGTTTTGCTGGTGGTCAATCCCAAGGGCGTGGACTCGCTGCTCAAGAGCAAGGTAAAACTTGGCGGCGACGCCTCTGCCGCCATCGGCCCCAAAGGACGCGATGCCGAAGCCGCCACCGACGTGCTGATGCATGCCGAGATTCTGACTTATTCTCGCGCTCGCGGTCTCTTCGCCGGCGTCTCGCTGGAAGGTTCCACCTTGCGCCAGGACAACAGCGCCAACCATAAGCTTTATGGACGTGAAATCAAGGCGCGGGAAATTGTGATTGACCACAAAGTCTCGACACCCGCGGCCGGTCAACTGATGATTTCGGCCTTACAAAAGGCTTCACCGAAGAACTGGTCGGATGCAAAGTCGTTGCAGAATATACCGAGCAAGAAGAAATGAGGAGCTACTGGCTTCTAGCTGCTGGCTACTAGCTTCTAGCTCTTAGCCATTAGTTCTTAGCTTTTGATGCCCCAGCATTCCTCGCATTTCAATCCTCTTGCTCTGGCAATATCGGATTGCCCAAGCAGATTCTTTTCTGTGACCTCTGTCATTTCTGCGCTCTCTGCGGTTGCTTTGATTTGGCACTTTAACGATGCTGTGGTATCGGTGAGCGGTCTTGTGCTAGCGGTAGCTAGAAGCCAGCAGCTAGAAGCCAGCAGCTTTGTTACACTTCCTCATGGCCAAAATCACCTATCTTGAGTGCTCTCGATGCGGTGAGCACATTAGCGCGGAAAAGCCGCAGACGATCTGTCCTAAAGATGGCGGTTCACTCTATGTCCGCTATGATCTCAAGGCCCTCCAGGGAAAATTTGTTCGTGAGTCCCTGGCGGGACGTCCTGGCAACATGTGGCGTTATTCCGAAGTTATGCCGGGCACGACGCCGATTACGCTGGGCGAAGGATTCACGCCCATGATTCCCAGCCGGCATATTGCCAACGTCTTCATCAAAGATGAGGGCCTCAATCCTACCGGTTCCTTTAAGGCGCGAGGCCTATGCGCAGCGGTGACGATGGCGCGGGAGTACGGCCTGAAGAAATTGGCAGTGCCTTCGGCCGGCAATGCAGCGAGCGCGCTGGCTGCTTATTGTGCCGCGGCAGGCATTGAAGCTCATATCTTTATGCCCAAAGATGTGCCCCAGGCCAACTATGTTGAGTGCAAATCTTACGGCGCCCACGTCACGCTGGTAGATGGCCTGATCTCTGACTGCGCCAAGATCGTAAACGAACGCAGGCAGGCAGAGGGGTGGTTCGATATCTCCACACTGAAGGAACCGTTCCGGGTGGAGGGCAAGAAAACGATGGGATACGAAGTGGCCGAGCAATTGAATTGGGAGTTGCCGGACGCTATTTTTTATCCGACCGGCGGCGGGGTGGGCTTGATCGGCATGTGGAAGGCCTTCGATGAGATGGAGCAGCTTGGTTGGATTGGCAGCAAACGTCCGCGGATGATTTCGGTTCAGGCCTCCGGATGCGCACCTGTGGCCAAGGCCTGGAACAGTCATCAGCCGGTTTCCGAGATGTGGCCGAATGCCCATACCCTGGCTGCGGGGCTGCGAGTGCCTAAGCCCTATGCCGATTACATCATCCTCGACATCTTGAAGAAGAGTGGTGGCACGGCAATTGCCGTCTCCGACGAGCAGATTCTCGACGCAGTGCAGGAATGGGCCAGCCAGGAAGGTGTATTTGCTGCCCCCGAAGGAGCGGCATGTTTACCGGCTTATAAGATCTTGCTGGAAGAGAAGTTTCTGCATCCTGGCGAAAAAGTTGTCCTCTTTAATACCGGTTCCGGGCTGAAGTACATCGATGTGATTGCTAAATCTCTGGAGCCGGTCCAAGCAAAAACAGCGCCGGCTTCGCGGAACATCGGCGGAATCATTCAACCCTACTAGGGATTTGAAATTTATGAATTATAATTTGCAATTTAGCTGCTAGCTGCTGGCTTCTAGCTACTAGCCAGCAGAGAGTGTAATTTTGAAAATCAAGAGTTTTCTCGCGGGGAGCATGGGGGCACTTCTGGTTTTCAAAATTCGACATTGGAAATCTCGTGCTGTGCGTCTTTTTTCCGGCTAGCAGCTAGTAGCCAGTAGCTAAGAGCAAGACTACAGATTATAAGTTTTCAAATTACAAATTCCCCATGACTGACCGTCTCTATTACCACGATTCGTTCCTCTACAACTTTGAAGCTCAGGTGATCGAGTCTCTTGAACGGAGTGGCAGACACGCCATCAAGCTTGACCGCACTGCTTTCTATCCCACGAGTGGCGGCCAGGTCCACGATACCGGCAAATTCGTCGTCGATGGACGGGATGTGGCAGCTACAGAAATCGCCGATGAAGAGGATGGAAGCATCCTCCACTTTGTCGCGGAGCCGGTTGCAAGCGGTAAGACTGTCTCGGGCGTGGTCGATTTGGCTCGCCGCCGCGACCACATGCAGCAACATTCAGGCCAGCATGTGCTTTCGGCGGCATTTGTGCGTCTGTTTGATATTCCCACCATGAGCTTTCATATGGGCGCTGAGAGCTGCACCATCGATCTGGGAGCGAAGGCCATTATGCCGGCGCAGATCGTCCAGGCAGAGCGCCTGGCTAACGAGGTTGTTACTGAAGATCGTCCGGTGGCAATTCGTTTTGTGCCCCTTGAGGAGGCGCGCCAGATGGGGTTGCGCAAGCTCCCACCGAAGCAGACGGGCGATCTCCGGCTGATCGATATTTCTGAGTTCGATCTGACGGCGTGTGGCGGTACGCATGTCCGCTCAACCGGACAGATCGGGTCAATTCTGCTGCGCAAGGTTGAGAATGTAAAACAGGGAGTACGCGTCGAGTTTTTCTGCGGCCTTCGTGCGGTGGATACAGCCCGCCATGACTATGGCACGCTGGCCGAAGCAGCGGGACTCTACTCCGCCCATCTGCGCGATGTACCCGAGCAGATCAGGAAATCCCTCCAGGAAACCAAAACTTCTACGAAGGAGCGTCACAAGCTTCTGGAAGAGCTTGCCGAACTTCAAGCATTCAATTTACTTTCCCAGGCGACGGGATCGCCGCGCGTGATTACTGCCGTGTTTCCCGATCGGGATGCAGTGTTCATCAAGCTTATCGCCCAGAAACTCACGGCTGCCAATACCGATGTTGTCGCGCTGATCGCGTCAGGCTCGGGACAACCCGCGTTGGTGTTCGCACAGAGTCCAGGACAGAAATGGAACATGGGCCAATTGTTGAAAGAAACAATGTCGCAACTTGGTGGACGCGGCGGCGGGACCGCCGATATGGCCCAAGGGGGCGTGCCTGCATCTGCGGCAGGTTTGTCGCAGATCGAAGAAGTCTTACTAGGAATAGCAAAGAAATTAAGGTATTTGTTTAGCGTATCCAGAGGACTACTTGTTCATGGTAGTTGATAGGTCGATAACGTGAGGTTGAGGGGAGCAGACCAAGTCATGTACGAAAGAAGCGAAGGAGCGCATTTGCTGGCGACAGGTTTGTAGGAGGCT
>DASZFU010000111.1:0-10008 GCA_035939495.1 Candidatus Angelobacter sp.
GTCCCTGCCTTGAACGGTGAACAGTTCGTGCACGCCGCCATCCAATGAGCCGTCGGAATTCTGGATGAAACGGGCTTCACGGATCGGGCCATTGGTGCTCAGAAATATGGGAATTTGATTGGTGGCGTGATGATCCGAGGCAGCACCGATTTGTGGATTGTTTTGCGGGCTGGTACCGCCGATGGCGGGCTGGGAATGGCACTGGAAGCAACTCTCGCCATTGAACGACGGTCCCAGGCCAAAAAGCGTCTTGTGGCCCTGAGCGTCATTGGCTCCATTCGGAGTTACGGTTGTCCCGAAAATTATAAGTCCGTCAACCCAAAATGTGGTCTGGTCGTTCCCTATGCCGGGAATCGGATTGCCGGCGCCGGTGCTGCGCGAGCCTGGTCTTGGGCCAGGGTCAAACACATTCCCTATCGGTCCGAGAGCGCCGGAGCGGGGAGCGCTGGAAAAGCTGGAAGTACTCGTAGAACTGAGAGAGGTGGAAGCGCCCGTATCGGCAGGAGTGCCGGAAACCCCGGGAGGTATGGTTGTATCTACTGCACTATCGTCGGCCGTCGTTGTAGTTGTGTCAGTGGTGGTAAATGTTGTAAATGTTGAAGTTGTGGTGGGCGTGCTCGAGGTATCGATAGGCGTTGGAGATGGACTCGGAGATGGGACCGGCGTTGGAGTAGGGCTCGGAGTTGTACCGCCCCCTGATAAAGTTGTAGTCGCAAGCGCAGGTCCATTAGACGAACGGGTCTGAGCCTGAAGGACGGTCGCGAACATCAGGACCGCCATCATGGCGTAGACAAAGGGATTCCTCATCAACTTTGAGGTTGATGTGTTCATGGTATAGTCCTCTTTTTTCCTTGATTTATTTTTTTGATCTGTTCTTCGTGGAGGCCTTTGCAGAGTGGTCAGCGTTTCAGAAAAGTTCTAAGGTCTCCAGCCAAAAAACCGTGCGCGAGAGTAGCATGATTAGTTTTTTCAACATGTCAATATTTTGTAAAAAAGCAAAAACTAATCTGTTAAAACCGATGACCGAAGGCTTGATACCAGAAAGGCTGCATCGCAGATTGGTAAACTCTAATTTATTTGAGTGTTTACCAATTCCTAAATCGGGAACGTTTTTGGGTGTACTAACAAGAGATAACAATTGAAGAGAAGACAGCGAGCGTCAGAGGGTAGGCACCTACTCACCGTTGCATGATCTTCGAAATTCCTTCCAATGCCACATCCAGCTTTTGTGGCTTCTTCAGCACGCCCTCAAACAAATCTCCAACACGCTCAAACCGGCGCACGGCATTCCCAATATGAAACTGTGTTGGAGTCAGGCCTTGACGCACCTCGTGCCACGCCAGCGGCGTGGCCACGGGCGCCCCTGGATGGGCGCGGAGGACATAGGGAGCTGAGATGGTTTTGCCGTGAGAGATTTGCAGGTAATCAAAATAGACTTTACCTTTTTCACGTGAGGCGACTGCACGGGGTGTAGTAAAGAGGTCAGGACGTTCCACAGCCAGCAAACGAGCCAGAATCTCGGCAAACGAGCGTACCTGCTGATAGGTATAGATCGGTTCGACGGGGACATAGATGTGCATGCCGTCGCCGCCGGTGGTCTTTGGGTAACCGTGCAGTCCGATCTGGTCCAGCGTATGCCGGACAAGTTGGGCCGCCTCCACGATGCGGTCGTAGCCGCAATGATACGGATCGAGATCGAGCAGGATGAAGTCGGGATGGTCGAGCGTGCCAATGCGGCTCATCCAGGGATTCTGGTCAATGCAGCCTAGATTAGCCAGGTAAAGCAAACTGGACCGGTCGTCGGCCACGACAAAGCGGGTTGACGAACCATCATCGTCGGTTACGATCTGCTCGATGCGCAGCCACTCGGGAAAACTGGGCGGTGCATCCTTCTGGAAAAAATGCGATGACTCAATGCCATTGGGATAACGTCGCAATGAAAGTGGACGTCCTTTGAGATGCGGCAAAATCAAATCTGAGATCGCAGCATAAAAATTGATGACATCCCCTTTGGTATATCCCTCTTGCGGATAGAAGACTTTCTTAAGGTTGGTAAATTTCAACCTGCGATCCTCGATAGTCAAAACGACTTCATTCTGGTCTTCATGCAGAAGGGCGATTTTGCGAGGAGCGGCTTCACCGCTTTCAGATTCTGAAGACGGCGCCACGATTTCGCGCACACATTCTTCCGGCATAATGTCGGTCCGCAGGCCCTGAAAAACGGGAGCGCGAAGACGTATGTCATCAGTCCAGGAAGTGAAGCGGACGGTGCAGACCAGCTCAGGCTTTACCCAGGTGACTTTGTCGATGCTTACACCCATGTCTTTGGGGACCGGGACCAAAGGAGACTTGGCAATCTTGAGCGGCTCAAGCTTCTCGTGAACCGCCTTGAGCGACTCCTGTGTGAATCCTGAACCGGCGTTGCCGGCGTAAACCAGGCGTCCATCTTCGTAGTATGCGAGAGCGAGCGCGCCAAAATAATCACGCTCGCCTTCGAGCCATCCGCAGATCACGAAGTCCTGTTGGCTCACGACCTTTACCTTGACCCAGTCGCGGCTGCGCTTGGATTCGTATTTGCTGAAAGCCTGCTTGGCAACCACGCCTTCCAATCCTTTTTCGCGGACGGCCTGCAACAACTCGGCGCCCTTACCTACAAAATGTTCCGAGTTACGGAAGGTGGCGTTCGATTGCAACACCGAGGCCAGCAACTGCTTGCGGTCGGCAAGAGGAGTTGCGCGCAAGTCGTATCCATCGAGGTAGAGGAGGTCAAAAGCGAAATAGTTGACCGGGTAAGACTGCGCAAGCTTCGATGCTGACCGTGCAGAGGCGCCGATCCGGTTTTGCAGGAGCTGAAAGCTGGGAACGCCATTCTCGCCGAAGACGACAATTTCGCCGTCGAAAATGGCAGACTGTGCATCGACGGCTTGAGCGATTTCCTGCATCTCTGGATACTGTTGATCGATCGATGCCCCTTTGCGCGAGGTCACACGGACACGCGCGTTGTCTTCCTGCTTCTCGATCGAGCACAAGGCGCGCACACCATCCCACTTCACTTCATAGAGCCAATCGGTGCCGAGGGGCAGGGAAGTAGAGGCTATCGCCATCATGGGCAGTATTGCGCTGGGCATTGGAGCCTCTATTGCGCCCTCAACGGTCGAGAGGTTTGGCTTTCCCGGCAGGATGCTGCGGACGTCGGATTCCGGGTCCCATCCTGGCTGTACGGCAAAGTCATTTTTCTTGATCAGCAGCCAGTCTTTGCCATTGCCGCGTTTAGTGCGAACCAAGGCAAACTCCCCCATCAGACGCTGCCCATGCATGCGGATCTTCAGGTCGCCGGCCTCCCATTGTTGAGACAGGCTTTTAGGTCCCAACAGCTCGTAAGTACCTCGGTCCCAGAGCGTGACCTTGCCTGCGCCATAGTTACCGCTGGGGATGGTGCCTTCAAAGCTGCCGTATTCCAATGGATGATCCTCGACCAGCACTGCGAGGCGTTTGATGGCAGGATCAAGGGTTGGGCCATGGGGCAGTGCCCATGATCGAAGCACACCCTCCATTTCCAGACGAAGGTCATAATGCAGCCGCCGCGCGCTGTGCCGCTGGATAAAAAAACGGCTTCCCCCCGGCTGCTCGACCTTGGGCTCGGGTTCCGGTGTCTGGCCAAAGACCCTCTTGCGCCGATATTCGTTTAGTGACATTGTTGAGACTGCCGCTTCGGTAAGGTTGTAATGCACTCTTTTTTGTGCTATTTACCTAGAGATTCACCCTATTTCCGGAGAATTCCATGGCCAGCACTATTTGGAAGGGATATCTGACTTTTGGTCTTTTGTCTCTTCCTGTGAAATTGTACAGCGCAGCCCGCAGTGAGACCGTCAGCTTCAACCAGTTGCATAAGCATGACGGCTCGCGGGTCAAACAGGTCTTATATTGCCAGGCGGAAGACAAGCCCGTACCGCGTACCGAGATCGTCAAAGGCTACGAGTACGAAAAAGACCGCTACGTGGTTATTGATGAAGAGGAAATCAAGAAGGTCGCGCCCAAAACGGCCAAGACCATGGAAGTGCTGGAGTTCGTGAAATCCTCGGAAGTCGATCCCGTCTTCTTTGAAAGCTCCTACTACCTCGCGCCAGAAGATGCCGGAGTCAAGCCTTACGCGCTCTTATTTGAAGCGTTGCGGAAGACCGGCTGCGTAGGCGTAGGGAAAATTGCCATGCACAACCGGGAACACATCGTCATCCTGCGTCCGGGCGAGCGCGGCATCTTGATGCATACGATGTATTATCGCGATGAGGTCCGGCAAGTGGAAGAGTTCCATACCGATACCAGTCTGGTGAGAGAAAAAGAGCTGGAGCTGGCCATGAACCTTGTCCAATCCCTCGAAGCTCCTTTTGAGCCGGAAAAATACCAGGATGACTATCGTCAAAATCTAATGACGATGATCGAAGCCAAAGTCAAAGGTCAAGAGGTGGTCGAAGTCGCCCCAGCCCAGCACAAGGCGCCGGTGATTGATATCCTTGAGGCGCTCAAGATGAGTCTGGCTGAGGCCAAGAAGCCGGTTCGCTCGGCAGCGGCGTCGGAGGAAGAGGCCACTGCTGCTGTCCCCAAAGCCCGCGCTAAACGAGGGAATTAATATGCAAACCCGCTGCCAGATTTCGAAGATCGATAGTAATGATCCAACCGGCGAACATGCCATCGAATGCAGCGCCCTCGCAGACTACTGTCCCGTGTGCGACATGAGCGTGTGCCCGGAATGCCATCTCGAAATTACGGGAAGCCGCACACCCCATGAAAAGAAACCTCCCACAACAGCCACAATTCGGGATTCGGAAAAGAAGTATTTGCAGGGTTAATCCTAATGTCACTTACTTTTCAACAGGTCGTTTTTGCGATGCCCCTTATTCCTGTCATCCTGAACGGAGCGCGTGAAAAACTCACAACTACATTGCTGGTGCGCGAAGTGAAGGACCCCGATCATGTGTCAGTCTAAAATGCTGATCCGAGGTATTTGACCGAAGTCGTTAAAGGACTGGATCTTTAAGTCTTGTACATACTGTGCAGCCAATGGGGATCTACTCGGTCCAAACGCGGGTAGAACACCTTGTATCTGCAAATCCGACCGAAACATCGTCGGGGTCCTTCACTCCGCGCCCATCCTCTTCGTAATTCTGAGTTTTCTTCTCGCGCTCCGTTCAGGATGACACTAGGGGATGAGTCGTAGACAGGAAACATTTCTTACAAAGTAAGCGACATTAGGCTTTAAGCCCCTTGTCGTTAGCGGGGAATTTTTGCAAATTCTGACTTCTGCTCTGTGACTCTTTGCTAAACCGTTTAGAATCAGCGCACCATCGGGTACGGCAAAGAATTGCAGTTAGTTTTCAATTTTGGCAATTTTGGCATTTATGGCAATTTTGGCAATCCCCGCCGAGTCACAGACCTATTCAATCCGGCAAAGCCGGTGGCGGGGCTGACTCCTGACTTCCTGGAATCAGCGACTCAGCAACTCATTGCGGCTGTGCTTGGTTGTTCCTGCAGCGCACACTTCATGGTCTTGATCAGCTCATCGCGGCTTACGGGCTTGGAGATGTAATGATCCATGCCGGCGGCCAGGCAGCGGTCCCGGTCGCCAAGCATGGCATGTGCGGTCATGGCGATAATGGGCGTATGGTGGCCGGAGATTTTTTCGGCCTTACGGATCTCCGAAGTGGCTTCGAAGCCATCCATCTCTGGCATCTGCACGTCCATGAAAACCAAATCAAAGTGACCATTTCGCCAGGTCTCCAGGGCTTGTTTGCCGTTGGAAGCCACAATCACAGTGTGGCCCAATTTTTCCAACATGCGGACAGCCAGCATCTGGTTTACAGCGTTGTCCTCCGCTACCAGGATGCGCAACTGTTGGCGCGCCTGGAAGTCAACCTGCGCGGACGGCGCTTGTACATTTGCCTGTGCGCTTCCTAGCGCTTTGCGTATAGAGATCGCCAGCTCGGTTTCTTTTACCGGTTTAATCAAGTAGGTCTTCACGCCCAGTGACCGGCATCGCATGGCGCCGGCGCTGTGGTCGGCTGAACTCAACATCATGATCGTTGAACCAACCAGTTGCGGTTGAACGCTGATTTGTTCAGCGACAGCAAATCCATCCAGACGTGGCATTTGTTCATCGAGAAGGACCAGGCGGAACGGCTTGCCGGCTTCCGCCGCCGCATCGAGCAAGAGCAGCGCCTGAACCCCGGAATCGGCGGCTACAACGTTCATACCCCAATGCTTTAGCATCTCGTAAAGGATGCGGCGGTTGGCAGCGTTATCGTCGACAATCAATACCGGTAACCCTCGCAAGGCCTCGGCAGGAGCGGCGCCCGAACCCGTTTGCACGCTGTCGCTCTTGCGGAATTGCGCTGTAAAGTGGAAGGTGCTACCCCTACCTGGTGAACTCTCCACCCACAAACGGCCACCCATCAATTGCACAATCTTTGCCGAAATGGCGAGTCCCAGGCCGGTTCCGCCGTACTGGCGAGTCGTCGAACTGTCGGCTTGTTCAAATACCCGGAAGATCGTCTCCTGTTTTGCTTTAGGAATGCCGATACCTGTGTCCTTGACAGAAAAGTGCAAAGAGACCTCTTTATCTTTGCTATGGTCTAATGCAACCGATAACACCACTTCTCCTTGCTCGGTAAACTTGATCGCATTGCCGACCAGATTCACGATCACCTGGCGCAACCGGAGAGAGTCGCCATAGACGATATTCGGCGCCTCGGGGGCAATGGAGAAGACGAGTTCGAGGCCTTTTTTATGGGCGCTCAAAGCGAGAGCTTTGGTCGCATCGCCAACCATATCGGCCAGGCTGAAATCGACAGGATCGAGGGCCACCTTGCCAGCTTCAATTTTGGAATAATCGAGAATATCGTTGATCACAATCAGCAGAGAGTCGGTCGACGACTTGGCCAGCGTGAGAAACTCGCGCTGCTCGGCTGTCAGTTCGGTTGAGAGGGCGAGTTCGGTCATGCCCAGAATTCCATTCATAGGGGTGCGAATCTCATGGCTCATGTTGGCCAGGAACTCGCTTTTGGCGCGGGTCGCTGCTTCCGCTGCTTCCTTGGCAGCCTGAAGTTCGAGCGTTCGCTGCTGAAGCTCGGCTGTACTTTGCTGGAGTTCCTTGGTTCGTCCATTGACCATGCTGAGCAGCATGACCTCGCGTCCCTTGACCTGCCTCATGCGGAGCCAGTAGGCGCCCGCAATCATCCAGATCCCCACGAGGACGCACAATGCGATGAACCAGCGCGTCTGGTAGTAGTGAGGTTCGAGGTAAAAGGCAAACGATGCCCCGGTCTCGTTCCATATTCCATCGTTGTTGGCTGCCATGACTCGGAAAAGATATTGGCCTGGCGGAATGTTTGTGTAATACGCAGTACGGCGATTGTCGGCGTTAACCCAATCAGGATCGAACCCTTCGAGCCTGTACTTAAACTTTACTTTTTCGGGAGCCTGGAAACTGAGCCCGGCAAAGAGAAATTCAAGGCCGCCGTTGCCGACCGGAACGCGCGCGCCTGGAGCAATCACCCGCTTGTCAACTGAAACCTCTTCCACAACGACCGGCGGAGGAAGCGGATTCACACCGATGTGCTCCGGTTCAACCATCACCACGCCTGCGATGCATGCAAACAGCAGTTTTCCCGCTGAAGTCTTCCACCCGGCCGGCCAGAGCCCGTCGCCATTACACTCAACGTTCAACATGCCATCCGCTGTGCCGAAATGTTCATAAGCGATGTCGTTTGTCTTTTGATCGGCACGAGCATCGAGGAGATCTTTCTTGACGCGGACGATGCCGCGATTGGAGCTCATCCACAAATACCCGGAATTATCTGCAAGAATGCTCCAGATTGAGTCATCAAACAAACCATCTTTTACAGTAAGGTGCGCGAACTTGCTGTCCTTATAACGGTACAAACCGAGACCGGCAGTACCGAGCCACAGAGCATGCTGGCGGTCTTCAAAGATGGCGTCGATCTCGCTGGGATTAATGTGAGAAGGACCCTGATCTGTAATTTGGATGAATCGAGCGCCGGCCAGCCTGGCGAGGCCATCGTTAGTTCCTGCCCAGAGGGTATGGTTCGAATCCTCGGCAATCGCCATAACAGTGTTGGAGGGCAGTCCTTCTTTCTTGGTATAGGTTTTAAACTTGCCACCTTTGAATGACACAATGCCGGAGCCGTCGGTTCCGATCCAAAGCACGCCTTGCCGGTCGAAGATGAGAGAGCGCACGGAGTTACTGGGCAGCCCTTGCTTCATCGTATAGTTCGTAAATACTCCGTTGCGGAGCCGGCTTAGCCCGGATTGCGATGTGCCCAGCCAAATGTTGCCTTCCCGGTCTTCGGCGATCGCGGAGATATCATTGCTTCCCGGACCGCGTGGGTTGTGAAAGACAGTTACCTTGCCATTCTTGATCCGATTGACCCCTTTAGCGGTGCCGAGCCAAATGCTGCCATCGCGGCTTTCGTACACGCCTTGCGCCAAAGAGCTGCTGAGGCCCATGGCCATTCCATAGGTAACGACTTTGCCATCTCGAAAACGATTGACTCCGGCGCCGAGAGTGCCGACCCACACGCTACCTTCGCGGTCCTGGTAGATGGAGACCACCATGTCATTGGTGAGACCTTGTTTGCTGCTAAGACATTCGAACCTGCTCCCCTGGAGCCGGCATACGCCGCCACCTCCGGTGCCTACCCAATGATTATTGTCACGATCTTGAAATATCACGCCGGCAGATGCGGCAGGCAGACCGTCTGCAGTGCCGTAGTGCCGCAGCCGGTCATGCGAGAGGACAAAGATTCCCTGATCGCCGGTTCCGATCCATAGTTCCCCGGCATGGTCGTATTGGAGTGAACTGATGATGATCTTCTTGGGAAGATGAATAGACATGGGCACGAACATGCCGTTCGAAAGCGTCATGATGCCATGCAAAGTTCCGATGGTTACGATTCCTGTTGGACTAACCGCTAGTGCCGTAATCGTTTCAGAAATTCCATTTTCCTTGCCATACTTTGTGATCCTGCCGGAGACGAACTGGTTGAGATTGTCCGGTGTGGCGATCCATATCTCACCGGGACGGCGCTCGATGGTTGTGATTACCGTGTTGCTTGAAAGGCCTTGCTCCGTCGTGTAAGCATGAAATTCGCCGTTCACGTAATGAACCGCCCCACCTCCACGGATGGCGGTCCAGAGACTGCCATCGCTGGCTTTGTTGATCGACGAGATGTTGTCGGCATGGATCGCGCTGGTATTGGCCTTGTTGAAAAGCACAAAACGAGCGCCGTCAAACCGGGCTAAACCTTCCTGGGTGCCAAACCACAGATAACCGTCGTCGGTCTGCTGAATGCCTTGGACACTATTTTGTGGCAGCCCTTCGGCAGGCCCCCAGGAATTTCGCGCATACTCGACCAGATGTTTTGTTGAATCGAGCGCGAACCCGGTGATTGCGGCCAGGAAAGCTGGCAAAAAGACAAGTATGCGCAGGACTCGGGATGGCGCAGTTGGGATCGTCGATAACGGGTTGATTTTTTTAACCATCAAATCTCGAGTGGTGCGAATAACACCGCTCCTCTCTACAGATATCGGCAGCTGAGAGTGGATGCTTTAGGCAGAGTATTTAACTTGGGAGGGCAACCTCGTCAACCTATCCACGCCTTAACTATCTTTTTAGAGCGTGTCTCAAAAATGCTTTAGCATCTGAAGGTGTCAGGGCGCGACTTTAGTTTTGCCGAAAAATCCAATAAACTTGCGGGCTTTAGCCCAATGTCACTTACTTTTCAACAGGCCATCATAATAAAGAGGGTGCAAATTGGACAATTTGGTTCATGCTAAGAAGCTCTGGAAGCTTCGACGCAATTTAGCCTATGGTGACACCTGAGGAGCAGGACTTGTTGCAGTTGTTTGCTGAGTTGGTGCCGGAAGGGCAGTGGCAGGAATTGGTGGGCGGGAGAAATCGGCCCCAGATTTATACGCTGCCGGTGGTGGTGGCGA
>DASZFU010000112.1:0-33829 GCA_035939495.1 Candidatus Angelobacter sp.
CATCTGGGAGACAGTTTCGTCGTCGAACAGATCGGCGTCATATTCCATCTCGCCCGTGATTTCCTTCTCCCCCTCTTCCAGCACCAGCGACAACTCAAACCGCGCATTCCCCCGCTCCCCTTCGAACTTCTCTACTCCCAACCCTGTCAACTTCAGCTTCTCCCGCCGCGCACTCTCCATCTGGAACCACACCTCAAATAGCGACCCTCTCCCTGCTCCCCACTCACCTCCCAGCCCCTCCATCAGCTTCTCTGGCGGTAACTGGTTCCCATAGGCTCCCAAACAACTCTCTCTCACTCGCTTCAGCAACTCACGGAAACTGGGGCCTCCGCTCAGATCCATCCGCAGCACCAGCGTGTTTGCCAGGAAGCCAATCAGCCGCTCTACCTCTTCCCTCTCCCGGTTGGCGATCACCGATCCCACCACTACGTCTTCCTGCCCCGTGTACTGATATAGCAACACGGCAAACGCTCCCAGCAACGTCATGTACAGCGTCGTGCCTTCCTTCCGGCTCAGCCGTCGCAACGACGCTGTCAATTCTTCCCCAAACATCACGCCCTGCCGTGCTCCCCGGAACGATTGCACCACTCCTCGCGCCCGGCTCTGCGGCAGCTTCAACTCCGTCTCCGCTCCCTCCAACTGCTGCTTCCAGTACCCCAGCCGTGATTCCAGCACCTCGCCCGCCAACCACTTCCTCTGCCACGCTGCATAATCGGCATACTGGATCACCAGTCCCGGCAAGGGCGACGGCTCTCCCTCGCCGAAGCTCTCATATAACCGGCTCAACTCCCGGGTCAGCACTTCAAACGACCACGCATCCCCAACCAGATGATGCATGGCACAGATCACCACATGTTCCTGCTCTTCCAGCTTGAGCAACGCCGTTCGCACCAGCGGCCCTCGGCTCAGATCAAACGGCCGCTGAGCGTCAGCCGAAGCAATTCGTTTCGCTTCGCCTTCTCGCTCTTCCCTCGGCAACCCTCCCAAATCCACGATTCCCAGCTTCCACGGACCGGCGGCGCCGATCACCTGCACCGGCTGTCCATCATGTGCGGGAAAGCTCGTGCGCAGAACTTCGTGCCGCCGGATCACCTCCGCGAATGTCTGTTCCAAGGTGGGAACATTCAAGGCTCCTATCAACCTCATCCCCATCGGGAGATTGAAGGCCGCACTTCCCGAAGACAACTGCTCCAACAGCCACATGCGCTGCTGGGAATAGGACAAGGGCAGATTTCCGTCCCGGTCTACCGGATGAATCGGTGACATCTCCGCTCGGGCTTCGGACCGGCTCTCCTGCTCGGCCCGCCGAGCCAGGCTAGCTACGGTTGGATTCTCAAACAGTGCTCGCAGAGGCAGCTCGACATGCAAGGACTCACGGATACGGGAGATGATCTGCGTGGCCAACAGGGAGTGTCCACCTAGCTCGAAGAAGTTTTCTTCCAGCCCTATCTGCGGCAGATGCAAAACCTCGCTCCATATCCCGGCTACGATCTCTTCCACTGGCGTTCGAGCACGCTCCTGCTTCTTCTCCTTATGCACCTCGGCCAAGGCCGGCAGCGCCTTGCGATCAACCTTGCCGTTCAACGTTCGCGGCAACTCCTCCATCTCCACAAATGCCGATGGCACCATGAACTCCGGTACCTGCTTTGCGACATGCTCCCGCAATTCGCTGGTGGTCGTCCCTTCGTTCACTACCACATACGCGCACAGATACTTGTTGCCGCTGGCGTCATCCCGATCAACGACCGCTACATCTTTCACTTCTGCATGGCTGCGCAGCAGGTTCTCCAATTCCCCTAACTCCACTCGCACGCCCCGCACCTTTACCTGCTGATCGCGTCGTCCCAAAAACTCGAGATTGCCATCCTTTAATATGCGGCCGTAATCGCCGGTCTTATAGATAATGTCGTTCGGGTCCTGGTTGAATGGATTCGGAACGAACACCACTTGAGTCAACTCCGGTTCGCCGTAATAGCCGTGCGCTCGATACTCTGTTTGTATGTAGATCTCGCCGACTGTTCCCGGGCGGCACAGCCTTCCTTGTGAATTCACAACCAGTACAGCAGAGCCGGGTATCGGTTTGCCGATGGGAATGGAGGTTCGCTCTCCGTCTTCGGCCTTCACGAAGTAGCACAGCTTGGTTACTGTCGTCTCCGTTGGCCCGTACAGGTTCACCAGCCCGATCCGCTCCCCAAACACTTCCTTCCACCTCTTCACGTCCGCCAGCAACAATGCCTCTCCGGCCAATACCACCCACTTCAACTCCCCAAAATATTTCCCGTCCAATCCCTGGTTCAGCAACGATCTCAGCACCGAGGGCACACAGTGCAGCACTTCCACTCCTTCCACATCCACCCAGTCCATCAATCTTGCCGCTTCCAACACTACCTTCTTGGTCTCCGGCGCACACACCACTCCACCGGCACACAACGGCACAAACACATCCTTGAGAAATCCATCAAACGAAGGCGACGCCAACTGGCTTACTCTCGTTCCTGCTCCCACCCCCAAGGCCTCGGCTTCCCAGCACACAAAATGATCGATCCCCTTCAGCCGCCCCAGAATAGCCTTTGGTTTCCCGGTCGATCCCGACGTGAAATAGATTGAGCACGGATCATCAGGATCGGATTCGTTTGCGAGATTGGGAGGAAGCTGCGGAACGTTTGGATCTGCAAAACAGATGACATCCTTGTGACTTCCAGCAATCCCCTCATCCAACAGAAGCACTCGGGCGGCTCCCTGGGCGACACCCAATAATCGGTCGAATAATTTTGATTCCGTAATGAACAACTGTGGAGATACACTGCCGATCATCACTTGCAATCTTTGTTCAGGAAAGGTCGGATCCAGTGGGCAGAAAACACCACCAGCCTTGAGCGTGCCCAGGATTCCAGTAACTACATCAATCGGATCGGACGAAAAAATTCCAACGATCGAGCCTTTCACGACTCCAAAAGCCCGAAGAATACCCGCAAGCTTTTCAGCTTTTTCTTCCAGCTCGCCGTAACTGATACGTCTTCTTCCAGCGTCAATCGCTACTGAGGTGGCTGATTTCCTCGCGACCTCACTAACCAGATGATGGATGTGATTTTGATTCGTGTTCATTCGCGCAAATTCGTGGCTAAAAGGTTGGTTTGAAAGAATGCTGATTGCTCTAGTTAAGTGCGGGTAGTTTGAACGATTCCTGCATAAGGCCAAAAGTAAGGACAACGACGAGCAGGTCGTCTTCGAGCGCTGGATTGATTCTGAATCCAGGTTTTGAATATTTTGTCTTCAGGAATTCCACCGTATCGGGATTGAAATATCCCATCCTCTTGGTTCGGTCGTAGGAGAGCATGTCATAAGCCCATTCGATCTTCTGCTGCAACAAAGAGGGCGTTCCCGGCGCTACAAATCCAAATTTCTCGCGCCCAATGATCTCCTGCGGAATCAGGTCACCGGCAGCTTTCTTGAGAATCGCCTTTTCTGTGAAGCCGTTCAGCTTCAGGTCTGGAGGTATTTCTCTGCAGAATTCCACCAGGTTGATATCCAAAAATGGATACCGGGCTTCGATCGAGTTTGCCATCGCCATCCGGTCGCCGTGGTCAGCAATTAAGTGCCCAGCCAGTCGTAACTTGAAGTCCAGGTACGACCGCTTGTGCACAGGGTGTCTGCCACGAATCCGATCTGGATTGATCACCGGGAAATTCGGACACTCAAAATCATCCATCTGTTCGCTGAGTGCATGGGAATAAAGTGTGCTCTTGACCTCACGAAAGGCATATTCATCCTTCTCATAACATAGGTCTTTGTCGCCCCAGAGCTTTTCCCGGATCTCGTCGCCGAAAATCGTATCCAGGTCTTGCTTTTTTGTGCTACCCCGTCGTTTGTCGAAACGATATCCCACATAGCCGGCAAACAACTCATCGGAGCCTTCGCCATTCAACACTACAGTGACGCCGGTATCCCTGGTCTTTCGAGAGAGCGCCAGCGAGGCCGTATTGTAGGTCTCTTTCAGCGGAGACTCGGAGTGATACACAACATCATTCAGGCGTGAGGCGATATCAGCTTCATCGAAGGTGATCTCGTGGTGAATCGAATCCACCGATTGCGCCATAAGCCGCTGATATTTGGATTCACAGATTCGCTCATCGGTGAAACAAATCGAAAATGAATGACGTTGGGTTCCCGGTGAGACTCTGCGAATCATGGCTGCGATCAACGAGGAATCCAACCCTCCGCTCAGGAAGAAGCCAACTGGCACATCGGCCTGCAAGCGGTATCTTACCGATTGCTCAAGCAGATCTCGCAACCCGTCTGCATAGTATCGTTCAGGTTTTTCGTTGCCTGTTTCGCAGAGGCACGGATACTTAAGGTCCCAATATTCAACCACCTTCACTTCGCCATCTTCGGCTAACAGATAGTGCCCGGGAGGTAAACTTTTCACACCGCGAAACATCGTGCGAGGGCTGATTACTCCAGGAAGGGAAAGCACCTGATCCAGGCCGGTCAGATCAACCTCCCGCACAACCTTGGGATGCTCGAGAATGGCCTTGATCTCCGATGCGTAGATCAACAACCCATCGATGACGGAATAATACAGTGGACAAATGCCGAACTGGTCTCGGGCCAGAAAAAGGGATCGGTCCTTCTGCGCATAAATGGCAGTGGCGAACTGGCCGTTAATCCGGTTTAGAAATGCTGGGCCATCTTCTTCGTACATGTGGACCAGCACTTCGATATCGGTCTTTGTGCGAAAAACGTGTCCTCTTTGGAGCAACTCGCTTCGCAACTCCGGATAGTTGTAGATTTCACCGTTACAAGTCAATATCAGTGACTCATCTTCATTCGGCAGCGGCTGGTTTCCGGTTTGCAGATCGATGATGCTCAACCTGCGGAAACCGATGCCGGCATTCTGTTTCACGAAGAATCCGTCGGAATCGGGTCCGCGATGAATGATCTTGTCCGTCATCTTGCGCACGATCTGTTCCTCGACTCTGCCTTCGTTGCGAAGATCGATATATCCAGCCAGGCCGCACATAGTTTTATTTTTGGAATGAAGTGATTGGTGGTGAATTTGGGAAACGCTTTATTGCGTGACCGTTGTACTGCTCTTTGCGGTTGCAGGAACAATGAGGTCCAGATCATCAGGAACTTTAAAGCCGAGCGTGGTTGCGCAGAATTCCTTCCATGCCGGTGTCACCTGATCGAACAGCACTTTTTCTCCATGCCAGATATCGGCGGTAACAGCATAATCCTGGTGGATAAAAACGATGGACTGATCTGAGAAGGCGAGGGTTTCCGTCTTAGGCTGGCCATTGCCTGGAGCCTGTTGCGAATTCTTCTCTTTGACTTCGATCTTATTTTCTAGCCATCCGTTGAATTTGCGGAGTTCTGCAAGATGATAAGCCTTGCAATACTTCCTTTCGGGTTGGCCCGGCTTCTCTCCCGCGTTCTGGGATTCTGCCTTTCGCAAGAATCTCGCTACATCCGCATTTCCGGCGGCCAGAGCAATCATCGCCGGGGTACGCTGATCGTGGCCCGCAACGTAGACGTCTGCTCCATTCTTTAAAAGCAAGTGAACAATTTCCAGCCTTCCTTTGGCGGCTGCCCAGTTCAAAGGCCTCCACCCGTTTTTGTCGCTTTGATTGAGATCGGCTCCTCTACCGATCAGTTCCTGGGTCAATTCAACATTTCCAGCCTTTATGGCTTCTAACAATTCCATCGCAACCTCCTGGATCTGATTTAGGATTTGACCGGTGAAAGGCAACCGCGCCCGGTCATCGTCTCAAGATTGATGTTGGCAATGCAGCGAACCCTCTGGCAATTGAGAATGAGACCGCCCTCAAGGTGAACGAGCCCCTTTTGATTTTCGAAATCGGCAGCGTGAACCTCTACTGCATCCCGATCGAGAATGACCCCAAGTTCCGCTTCGCCACGCGAATCCGTGAACTTCATCTTCATAAATCCGTCACCGATCGACGCCATAAGCGAATGAGCAGTATTGCCGGCTCTCAAGATGACCTCGACCGATTGACCCGGATTGGAGAAACGATTGAGCAGCTCCTGGTGATCAACGGTGAGAGAGTCGTTGCTCATTTCGGCAACGATGGCCAGTTCAGCCAAACTCCATGTTGTCTCTTTGATTCCGCATTGCCGGCTGCAGCAGAGCATGTCGGTGCGGATCCCTTCCACAAAAGCGAGGCAGAATTCCCTGGTCCCTACTGCTCCAACGTCGTGCCAGCCTGAGGGCGTTCGTCGATCCGTCGGCCAGATTGAATACTGTTCTTCGTCATTCGCAACGACTTTGTAAGCTGTCGAATATTCGCTGTCAGGATTGGGATTCACAAATCCTCCTCTCGGGTATTCATACCGCTTGAATGACCTCGGTCCCAGAATCGATCCGCGAAAAGTAGAATGATGACAAGCTTTCAATTTGGGAAAGGGGAAGAATCCTGGTACGCCTTACACCATGTTTGAGTGCCTGGTGGCAGACATCTAATTTTGTCGCCATGTTCGGGCGAATCGCCGCACCCCTGGTTACTTCCACGATCTTCCGGGTTTCCAACCAGCGGAGCACAGTTCCATCTGAATCCCGGGGCCCATCAGAGTCGCTAAGAAAGACCAGGGCATCCGCATCCCAGCTAATGGCACAGGCGCCAGCCAGTCGATCAGCGTTCAAGCAATGATGCTGGCTATCGGAGCCCAAGGCGACATTGGCCAGGACCGGAACTCCACCTCTTTCACAGATTGCTTCCAGCCACTTGGGATGGACGGACGAAACTTCGGCAGTCACGTTCAGTTCATTGGTCTTGCTCCGTGTTTTCCGGATCTTCACGATGTTGCCGTCCGCACCGCAAAGCCCGAAAGCGGGAATACCGGCGGCTGCAAGAATACCCACGAGCTTCTTGTTGACCCTGCCTCCTAGCACCATCAGAGGAGCATCTTTGGTTTTGCTCCCAGCAGTCGTTCCATTGCATTGCAATTCGGCCAGCAATCGAGTGCCGCCGTGAACTACGATCACGCGGTGCCCCTGTTTCAGCAATTCACCCAATTCGTCTGCGAAATTGCGCAGTACGCGCTCATTGTCCAACACTGTGCTGCAGATTTTTATGACTAGTTTCATAATGGGGCCAAGTTGTTTTTGTGAAATTTCTACAATACGAAGGATTTCTTCACGAGAATTGTATTGTTAAAGCGATTGGGAGCAGCAATAATCTCCGCAGGCCGCTCCTGGAACCTGGATGATATTTGCTCTGGAAGATCGTTAGAGATGTCTTCTACATTGATATGAACGGCGGCCGAAGACGTAACAGAAAATGCCAGTTCTATTCCTTCTTTCCCCGCACCATAGTATTGGAGCAACCACGTGCCTTTCTGTAATGGCATCGGGTCCACTGCTTTGCTATTGATCACAACATGGAAGGGCGAAGCCGTACTCTCGAGCAAAATGGAGAGCCTTGTCGCTCCACGTCCCGACTGAATCTTGATCTTCAGATGTCGCCCTCCATCCATCGTTTGATCTTCAATCACTCCGAGCTTTGGAGGTGCAAATGACATCTGAGGAGCAGGGGCTTGCAAGAATTTCTTGGAACTGCCAGGAAAAAACGCCGGCATCTCCGCCTTGCTTACAGCGCCGGAAAAGAATTGCGAGGTCCAACGGTCTGGATACTCATCGTGGCTGGCCCACACCGATTTGCCAGTATCAAGATCTGCGGCATAGAACAAGCTGTCAAACCTGGGATGACTGATGTCATAGCCCGATGCGGCGACTGCGCCGATTCCAAAGAGCACTCCTGCCACCACAAATACACCGGGTAGCAACTTTGGATGCGGCATTCTTGCCGGCCCGAGTTGCCAGACAATTAACATCAAGAGCAGCCCAAGCATAGCCGTCACGGGAAGGGCAGCATTTGCGTTAAGGGCGGTAAATATTTTGTGAGCAAGCAGCAACGTAATGAACACCGCGGGTAGCGCGAGCACTACCAGTAACAGGGACGCAAAAGATTTGCTGAAGAACCTGGGTGAAGAAAGCGCCGCAAGCCATCCAGCCACGCTGAATAGCAGTGGCCACAGAAGGACATAGCTGCCTCCCGGAAGAAGAATTGTGACGGCTGCCAACAAGACAAACCACACTGTCAATCCCGCCAAGGCAGCAGCCTGAATTTCGATCACTTTTCGCAGTCTTACATACAGCGCCGCTGAGGCTGCAAGCCCAAAAGATGCGAATGCGGCAACCCCCAGGCCGGCATGATGCACGAGTCCTGCCTGTACCCTGTCAGAATAACTCGCAAGTTTTTGAGAGAGCCACACCGCAGAGACAGCGATAACGCCCGCCAAGATCAATCCTGTAGCAAGAGCTGCGAGAGCCACCAAAAAACCGCGCAGGCTCACCGATTTACTTCGCAAAGCCAGACGCATCACCAATACCAGCAAGACTACAATAAGCCCCACGAGCGCGATCGATATCGATTTCGAATAGTGGACAAGTCCGATGCCAGGAATTTCGAAAAATACCGCATCGTTTTCTTTAGGATCATCGGCACTATCATTGGCAAACGCTTTCGCCAGAGCTATGGCATAAGTGCCATGATGCTGAAGACTGGCCGGATCAAGTTTCTGAATGTTGTCAAGATAAGTGTGATAAGCAGCCAGGCCGTCAATGAAAGCAAAATTCAAACCGGAATAACCTGCTTCTTTGAAGACACTGAAATCGGTGTCATTGGGTAACGTCCTGTAAATTTCATAAGCAAGCGAGTTTGCGACCGGATGAAATGCTGCTTCGCCAAACTTCTTGATCAACCATCCATTGCGGTTGCTGGTTTCAAACATGATGACCGGACCGCTCACTCCTCGTGCTTCAAAATTCAAGACCGTACCCACATGTGATGCCCAGAGACTTTCCTGCACGAATGCCCGTGCCCCTAGCAGTCCAACTTCCTCGCCATCGGTGAATAGGAATATGACGTCGCGTTTGAGTTGAGGAAGAGCTTTCAGTTGTCTTGCGCACTCAAGCAATGCGGCAATGGCGGCTCCATCATCGGCGGCTCCCGGTCCGGTGAAGACGGAATCATAATGTCCGGCAAGCAGCACAGCTTTGCCATCCCCCGTTCCTTTGAGGCGCGCAATAATGTTTTCGACCGTTCCCGCCTGGCCAAACCTTTTATCGACTCCGGTAGTTTTCTGTATTTCAGTGCTCAAACCTATTTGAGTCAAAGTCTGAACTAAATAACCCCGTACTCGATCATGTTCTACAGAGCCAACCGCATGAGGCTTGCGGCTGATAGCTTGTACATCGCCCATTGCCCGTTCCAGAGAAAACCCTTCCTGGGTCTGACTGGGTGCGACCCGCGGTGGAGCATCCAAATAGATGGCAGCTAATCCACACAATATATAAATGACGAGAGCTACGACTCCGCCAAGAGATCGAGCGTTAGCTGGAACAATGCTGTACACCTTGCCGGGCGGCGGCGACTGAGTATGTGGACGGGCAGTAATAAGATCGGGGGCGCTACTCATTGGAGATATTCTTTCGATTTATGGTTCGGGAACGCTCAGCAAACCTCGATGCTTTGGTTGAAATGCTCCATAAGCCGCACATTTTCTTGTGAAGTATTGGGACGAAGAGAATGTACAGGCTTTCCTGGATCGGCTGCCATTTGCAAAAGAATGCTCTGTAACTGGTCCATCACGCGGGAAATCGTGAGTTCACTAAAACGGGCAGAGTTATATACCAGCTTGAAGGTCAACTGAGCATCGGGCACCACGACCAATGAAATGGGATAGTTATTCCGTTCAAAGGACCGCGCTTCGGTAACAGTCATATCTCTTTCAGGCGCCGATAACCGCACCGCAGGAAGATTTTGAAATATGATGACGCTTTCAAACAGCGGCTGGCCGTTCGGCACGCTGCTACATCTTTGAATATTGGTCAGACTGCTGGTTTCATAGGTCCGGGCTTCAACCTGATGGCGCTGCAACTTTTTGAGCCAATTGGCTACGGAGACGTCTTCGTCGATCGTTACCCGCACCGGCAAAGTGTTGATGAACAAGCCGACCATCGACTCGATGCCCGGAAACTCAACTTGCCGGCCGGAAACGACGCTTCCAAAAACCACGTCATCCATACCGCTACGGCAGGCTAGCTGAAATGCCCAGGCGCCTTGAACTACGGTATTTAACGTCAACTCGTGCCCTCGGGCAAATGATTGAAGAGCAGCCGTGGTAGTTGGACTCAACCGCACGATTCTTTCCTGGTGGCTTTCCCCTAAATCAGGGGTTTCAGAAGAGACCGAATCGTGTCCGAGGAGGGTAGGCGCTGCAAACCCTGCAAGCTTCTGCCGCCAAAAATTCTGCGCTTCTTCAACATCCCGCCCATGTAACCAGTCAACATAATCCCCGTAGGCAGCAGGCGGCTCGAGTTGGATTGGCTCGCCATTTCGTATGGCATCGTATTGTGCAAGAACTTCCTCTACGAGCAACGCTATTGACCACCCATCGAGCAAGATCAGATGAAAGCTCCAGATAATCCGGTAAACATCGTCGTCTAACTGAAGGATTGTCACTCGTGTAAGCGGCGGTTGCTCCAGGTCGAATCCCTTCTTCCGGTAAGTCTGAAGTAGCGCATCGGTTCGCTCTTCCTGCTCTTCCGGGCTCATGCCACGCCAGTTGTGCTCCTGCCATGGCAGCTCTGCCTCGCGATAAACAATTTGCAGCGGACCGTTCTCATCTCCTGGCGTGAATCCGGTGCGCAAAATCGGGTGCCTGTCAACAACCTGCTGGAATGCCTGCCTGAGCTCCGGTACTGCAATCCTGCCCTTAAACGTGTAGCTCTGCTGGTTCAGGTACAGAGTTGAGCTGGGATTCGTAAGTACATGAAACAAGATCCCTTCCTGCAAATGAGTGAGCGCATATATGTCCTCGATCTGCTTGCCCGATTCGCTTTCCAATTGCCCTGTCAGAATCGAAACGAATTCTCGGGCGTTCCTTCCACGACGAAGAGTTGACCGAGCACCAGTGCCCTCTGTTTTTGCGTCGTTCGGGTTAACGACCGGCGTCTGCGCGATGACTTTGGCCAACTGAGCAACTGTGGGATTTTCAAATATTTTGCGCAAACGAACGCTCACACCCAACTTCGTAGAGAGCCGCGAGACCAGTTGAGTGGCCCGCAGAGAGTCGCCCCCTAACTTGAAAAAATTGTCATGGAGTCCGATCTCTTCAACCCCAAGCAGCTCTCGCCAAATCTCAAGAACCTTGCCCTGCAAGTCGCTCTGAGGCTGTCTCGCAATCGCTCGATTGGTGTAGTTCGGCTTGCAGCTCTGCTTGAACGCCGATGGCGTTGCTTCGACCGCATTGATCTCCGCTTTTGATCGCAGACGGTAAACCTTACGCTCAAAAGGATACGTGGGAAGCGATACTCTTCGACGTCGTTCGCCATCATGAAAAGCCTGCCAGTTAGGACTCCAGCCCACTGTCCACAACTTGCCCAATGTGGAAAGCAGAACGGAGGTATCGGAATCGTTTTCATACTGGCTCGACATCGATTTCAGGACGAGTCGCTCTGCATTTCGTCCGGCAGGATGTTGAAGCGCCAGGCTGCACAGAGTTTGTCCTGGTCCCACTTCCAGCAATACGCGCGCCCCATCTTCGCAAACGTTAGCAATGATTTCTCCAAAGCGCACGGTGCGGTAAAGGTGTTCCGCCCAGAACTCAGGACTGGTGGCTTGTTCGTCCTTGACCCAATCGCCCGTGACATTCGATAAATAAGGAATCCCGGGAGGCGATAGTTGGAACTGGCGCATCATTTCCGTAAATTCGGCAGCGATCGGTTCCATCATCTTCGAATGGAAAGCATGTGTGCTTTGTACACGGCGGCTGTCGATTCCCCGGCTCTTGAGCTCGCGTTGCAACGCTTCGATTGCATCCGTTGGCCCTGCAACCACGCTGAGCGCAGGCCCATTGACTGCGGCCACAGATAAACCGGCACTGGTGAAATTCAGCAGATCTTTTTCTGGAAGAGGAACGGCCAACATTGCGCCGGAGGACAACGAATCAATGAGATCGCCACGTTTGACAACGATTTTGAGGGCATCTTCGAGGGAGAAAACCTCCGCGATGCACGCAGCCGTGAATTCGCCAATGCTATAGCCCAGAACCGCTTTCGGCTTCAGACCCCAGTGGATCCAAAGCTGGGCCAGTGCAAAATCGATGATAAACATCGCGGCCTGTACCAGGCCTGCACGCTCATTTTCCAGGGCTGCAGGGCTGCTCTTGGATCTGCTCAACATCCTTCGCAAATCAATTCCCGGTTTTGCACTGCTCTCCGCTACAGCGGCCTGCTGGCGATCCAACAGGAAGCTGCGTAGTCCTTGAATCTCCTCGCCTTTTAGCAAACCCAGGCAACGATCAATGGCCTGCCGGAATACAGGTTCGGATTCATACAGCTCCGCCGCCATTCCGGGATAGTGACTTCCCACGCCGGAGAACATCATCACGATGTTCGGATCGTTTACTGCAACCGTGCTGGACGCGGACACATCATTTAGATCCCAGCCGCTCAGAGCTTGAAGCGCGTCCTCAACTGTCTTGCACAGAATTTCCCGGCGATGCTCGAAAGCTTTGCGCCCGACGTGGTATGTGAACGCCACATCTGCGATATCGATATTCTTGTGATTCTCGAGATGGGTACGCAGCCGCTCTGCTGCTGTCTTTAGGGCAGACGCCGAACGCGCAGAGACCGTCAGGACCTGATGGCTACGAGACCTGGAGCCATTCGAAATCGCTGGAGCTTCTTCCAGGATGGCATGTGCATTCGTTCCGCCAATTCCAAATGAACTTATTCCAGCCCGCAGAGGAGCAGAATCCCGGCTCCAGTCCTGCATTTTATCGTTGACGTAGAACGCTGAATTAGCCAGATCGAGTTTTGGATTGGGCTTGTTAAAGTGCAGGCTGGGCGGAAGCTTGCGATGTTTCAACGCCAGGCAGGTCTTGATCAATCCTGCAATGCCCGCAGCCTCGGCGGCATGACCGATATTGGTTTTCACCGAACCGATGGCACAGAATTGTTTTTTCTGCGTGCTCTGCCTGAACGCCTCTGCCAACGCTCGCACTTCGATCGGATCGCCAAGGGTTGTTCCGCTGCCATGAGTCTCGACATAGCTGATGGTTTCCGGATCGACTTCCGCCATGAGTTGGGTCAATCGAATTGCCTCAGCCTGGCCATCGATGCTGGGAGCTGTGAAGCCGATTTTGCGGCTGCCATCGTTGTTGATGGCCGACCCTTTGATGACCGCATAGATATGATCGCCGTCGGCCATGGCATCCTCAAGCCTCTTCAGCACCACTGCTCCTACTCCGCTTCCCGAAACGCTTCCTTTAGCCTGCTCGTCGAAGGTCCGGCAATGTCCATCAGGAGAAAAGATGCCACCATCATGGAACCAATAGCCAGCTTTTACCGGAAACGGGATCGAAGCTCCACCGGCCAGAGCAATGTCGCACTCCCCGGCCAGCAGCGATTTACATGCAAAGTGAGTCGCGACCAGAGAGCTGGAGCAGGCGGTACTGACGGCGATGCTAGGACCCTTCAAATTCAATTTGTAAGAGACACGAGTCGGCAAAAAATCCTTGTCATTGCTCATGAACGCCACAAAGTCGCTTAGTGCCGATGACCCTTCGTGTGCGAGTACATGAGAGAAGAAATAGGTACTGACCGCCACGCCGGCAAATACTCCCGTTGATCCCGGCATTTCGTCAGGCACGTAGCCTGCATCTTCAAATGCCTCCCATGCGCACTCCAAAAACACCCGGTGCTGCGGATCCATGATCTCCGCTTCTTTGGCGATGACTGAGAAGAAGTCGGCATCGAATTCTTCGGGCGATTGCAATACCCCGCGAGCTTTTACGTAGTTTGGGTGCTTCAGATCTTGCGGGCTGACTCCCGAGGCGAGCAATTCTTCGTCGGAGAAGAAAGAAATGGTCTCGATGCCTTGGAGCAGGTTATTCCAGAATTCGTTCAAATCCCGTGAACCTGAGAACTTCCCTGCCATGCCGATAATGGCAACCTCTAAGCCTGTGGTTGCATTGGGCACAGAAATCGTCGCAGCGTTCTGTTCTGGAGTCATGGTCATGAAATCTTTACTTTGTGTCTAAGCAATGCTCGATATGCGAGTTGCCGCTTGAGCCGCTCTTTGCCGGCATTCAGCATTCCAGTCGCTAGTTGAGCGGAATCCTGGGTTTGTTTTGGGTCTGGTTCCAGATGCCTTGCCAGGCTCCTGATCGTGGGAAACTGGAATAGCTCTACAAGGTCAATTTGCAGATTCAGAGACTGCGTCAGTTGGTTGTGAACGCGAACACTACGCAAGGAATCTCCACCAATATCAAAAAAGTTGTCGTCCACGCTTACCTGGTCGCAACGTAGAACTTCCTGCCAGATGTGCGCTATTTTTTTCTCTAACTTCGTGGTGGGATTCGAGAACTGATTCGCTGTCCTTTGTCTGAAGGCGCCCGGTTGAGGCAATGCGCGCCGGTTCAATTTGCCATTGGGACTCAGAGGCAAGCTATCGATCACCATGAATTCCGAGGGCATCATGTAGGCTGGAAGCTTGGTTTTCAATGAGGCGCGGATGCGATCCATTGAAACGTCTTCCTTGTGATTCGGAACGAAATACGCAACCAGCCGCTTTTCTCCCGTATCCTCTTCATGCACGATGACTACGGATTGCATCAGACCATCACATTCGGCAAGCGCATTCTCGATCTCTCCCAATTCGATCCGATGTCCTGAGACCTTCACTTGATAGTCAGCTCGACCGAGAAATTCCAACGTTCCATCATTGCGCCACCGGACAACATCTCCGGTTCTATACAACCGGTCGCCTCGCTGGCTGGCAAACATGTTGGGAATAAACCGATCGGCCGTGAGTTCAGGGCGGCCACGGTAACCGCGCGCCAGGCCATCTCCACCGATATAGAGTTCTCCGCGAACACCCACAGGAACGGGTTCGAGATAGTTATCGAGCACATAGACGCTCGTATTGGCTATGGGTTTTCCCAAGGCGATTCCGTCACCCAGCTCTTTCAATTCCTCGATCAGCGACCAGATAGTCGTCTCGGTGGGGCCGTACATGTTCCAAACGAAGTTGCTTCGGCTGACTAGCTTCTTCGCCAGATCAAGCGACAACGCTTCGCCGCCACACAGGACCTTCAATCCTGTGGTGCCTTTCCATCCGGCTTCCAATGCGATCTGCCAGCTTGCCGGAGTAGCTTGCACGATCGTGATGCCAATACCAAGCTCGTTCGAAAGGCGAACTCCATTCGCGCCAGCAGCGCGGCCGAGTATTCGTAAACGTGCACCTACTACAAGAGGCAGATAAATTTCCAGCCCTGCTATGTCGAAGGAGAGAGGTGTTTCGGCCAGGAGTACGTCTTCCCGTGTTATTCCGGGCTTGTTGCGCATCGAAGACAGAAAGTTAGTGAGCGCACGGTGAGTTATCTGCACTCCCTTCGGAGTTCCGGTCGAGCCCGACGTGTAAATCACATAGCAAAGATTGTCGAGAGAGCTTGTGACCTTTGGTTTCTCTTCACTTTCCTTTTGGATGAAGTTCCAATCTTTATCCGTCTTGACGATTCTGCCCTGATAGAAGCTCCACTGGTCTTCCAGACTTTCTTGAGTCAGCAGCGCAGCAGGCCGGGAATCCTCAACCATGTACCGCAATCGCTCCCGCGGATAGCTTGGGTCTAAAGGTACATAGGCTCCACCGGCTTTTAAAATCGCCATCAGGCCCACGACCATGTCGAAACTGCGTTCCATGCATATGCCTACCAAAGTTTCCGGCCCGACTCCGAGTTTCTTCAGGTAGTGCGCCAATTGATTGGCCCGACGGTTCAGCTCCGCATAGGTCAGGTACTGCCCATCATGCTCCACAGCAACAGAATGTGGAGTTTGAGCTGCCTGTCTTTCAAAATCTTCGTGAACGAATACCTGTGGATATTCCACTTCTGTTGCATTCCAATCCAGCAAAAGCTGCTGCCGCTCAAAATCCGTCAACAGCGATATTTCCGAGATCCTGCAATCGGGATTCACAGTTACCTGATCTAACAAGCTCTGCAACTGGTCGACCAGACGGCGCGCGGTCTGCGGTTCAAACAGTTCACTGGCAAACGACAGGTCACCGCGCATTGCATTGGGCGACTCGATGAATTCAAGCGTCAGATCAAATTTGGCAGCAGGCGAAACAGGCGTGAACTCTTCCAAATGCAACCCTGGCAGGTCGAAAGTTTTTGCATGATCGACATTCTGCAAGAGTATCATCACCTGAAACAAAGGCGTCCGGCTGAGATCGCGCTCGAATTCAATCTCGGACACGAGTTGATCGAAAGGTACATCCTGGTTCTTGTAAGCGCCAAATGCTACCTGCTGCACCCGCTTCAGGACCTCAGGGAATGTAGGGTTGCCGCTCAGGTCAGTTCTCATCACCAGGGTGTTGGCAAACAGCCCAACGACGTCTCGAAATTCTTTCCGGCTACGATTGGCAATGGCTGTTCCAATGGCAATGTCATATTCGCCAGCGTATCTGCTCAATAAGACCTGAAAAGCTGCCAGCAAAGTCATGAACAGAGTGACTTTTTCTTGCCGGCATAATTGTCGAGCCTGGGCGGTCAGATGGTCCGAAAACTTAAACTGTATACTAGCGCCCTTGTGGCTTCTTACAGATGACCGGGGCTTGTCGGTTGGCAATGGCAACGTAGCAACTCCACTGAGCTGCTTTTTCCAGTACTCTAACTGTTCTTGTGGTAACCGCCGCAACCACTCGCGCTGCCATGTTGCAAACTCTGCATACTGAATCTTGAGTTCGGGAAGGACGACCTCTTCGTTGCGCACATAGGCCGCATATTGCCGGCTGATCTCGCGGAGCAACAAGCCGATCGACCATCCATCGCTGATGATGTGGTGCATGTTCCCCAGCAGCAGATGGCGTTCTTCCTCAAGTTGCACAAGCTTCATCCGCAGGAGGGGCGACTGCTCCAGGTTGAAAGGCTGCTCAGCTTCTTCATGCATCAGCCTCATAGCTTCCGCTTCTCGCTGATGGCTGGCCACGGTTCTCAGGTCAAATTGCTCCACTGCCAGATTCACGTCGGTGGGATTTGCAACTTTCTGGATCGGCTCTCCATTACGCGATGGAAAACTCGTTCTCAGCACAGCATGCCGTTGCACCAACTGGTTCAGGCTGTGCTGCAAAGCAGCAGGGTCGATCTTTCCCCTCAGCCACAATCCAAAGGGCAGGTTGTATGCCACGTTGCCCGGCTCCAACTTGTCGATAAACCACAAACGCTGCTGCGCAAACGAGAGTGGAAATTCTCGAACACCTTCCGATTGTTGGTGAGGATGCACTTCCTGTAGACCTTTGACCAAACTGCTTCAGATCGTGGATACGGCTAAAATCTCTTGCACGGCTGATTTGTCTTCTTCGGGAACCTGCCGTTCCAGAATGTGCTTGACGAGGTCATCGAGAGTAACGGTTGCCAGTAGATCGACCGCATCCATTTCCAACTCCAGCCCCTGCCCAAACAGGTCGCTGAGTTCAACAGCCTTCAAAGAATCAAGACCCAGCCCGACCAATGGTTCTCGGGTATCGATTTCCGCCGGGCTGATTTTCAGTATCCGCGCCAGGTTCTCGCGCAGGAACGATTCGACCATCTCTTGCCGCAAGTCAGGCCGCATGGCAAGAATGACTGGAAGGTTCAATAGCCCTTGCGAAATCGCTGACGTCAAGGGTTGCTCTGCTTCCACGCTGGCTGCAACTGTTTCAAGCCGACCGTTGATAAAGGATGTCCGGCACGCACTCCTCTTGATCTTGCCGCTTGTAGTTTTTGGGATCGTGCCACTCTTGACCAGCAAAACCGCGTAGGCGTGAACTCCGAACTCCAATGCCAGAGCCTTTCGTATCAGCCGGATCAATTCCTCAGGCGGCTGGCTCGGATGCCGGTCAACTTCGTTTACCACTGCCAGCACATCTTCGCCATCTATCTCTACTGCGAAGGCCGCGCCGCAACCGGGCCGTAAGCTTGGATGAGATTTCTGCATGGCCAATTCAAGGTCGTGGGGATAGAGATTGCGTCCGCGGATGATGATCAGATCTTTCAACCGCCCGGTTAGAAACAACTGACCTTGGTCCAGAAATCCAAAATCTCCGGTTCGCAAATATGGCCCTTTGCTGTCAGGAAAGATATAAGCGTGAAATGCGTGCTCGGTATCCTCAGGCCGGTTCCAGTAACCCTGGGTTACACTTGGGCCCGAAACCCATATTTCTCCTATGCTGCCGTCGGGAAGCGCGTTGCGTGTGCTCGGGTCTACGACTCGTACGTCCTGCCCATGTAGCGTCTCGCCACATCCTACCAACTGCCGTGACAATTCACCGCCAGCACACTCCTGAATCGAATTTTGTTCCAGGGCATGGACCGAGACTTCTTTCACCAAAGGCAGATCCGGCCGTCGCGCTCCGGTGACCATCAAGGTTGACTCAGCTAGTCCATAACAAGGACGAAAAGCCTCCAGCCGAAAACCACACGACGCAAAACTGCAGGCAAAGCGCTCAATTGTTTCATAACGAACCGGCTCGGCTCCGTTCACCGCAATTCTCCAGCTTGAAAGATCGAGACCTTTTTTTTGCTCGGCAGTCACCTTTTGACTGCACAAGTCATAAGCAAAATTGGGACCGCTGCTGCTGTGTGCCCGGTAGCGGGTGATTGCCTGTAGCCAATACAGCGGTTCCTGTAGAAACCGCGCCGGTGACATCAACACGGAATGAGAGCCGATGAAAGCCGGTTGCAGCACTGTTCCGATCAACCCCATATCGTGATGAAGAGGCAGCCAGCTTACGACTGTTGATTCTTCCGTGTGATTGCATGCCGACTGGATTACCCGCTGGTTGTGCAGCAGATTTCGATGGCTCACCATCACTCCCTTGGGAGTGGAGGTCGAACCGGAGGTGTACTGCAAAAACGCCAGCGTGGCGCCGCTCGCTGCCGGAGGCCTCCATTGATCTGCCAACGCGTCGTAGACATCCCGCGTGTTGATCCAGTGAATGTTCGCTAATCTCGGATCTTGAACAAGCTCTTCCGAAAGCGTCCCAGCCATCTCGCCGGGAGTGAATGCCACCCGAGGTTGGGCGTCTTCCACAATTGAGAAGAGCCAGGCTCCGCCTCGACGAAGCCGTCCCAGATGCACGGGGAAAGCCGGAACCGCTGTCACGCCGGCATACAAACATCCAAAGAATGCTACGACATATTCGAGTCCTGAAGGAAGAAGCAAGAGCGCTCTTTCACCTTGCAAGCCTGCGTCGTTCAAAAAAACTGCAATCGCTCTAGCCTTCCGATCCAATTCCGCAAAAGTCAGATTCTCTTCACAAGAATCGCCATCCTTAAGGAATGTGTAAGCAGTGCGATCCGGATACATCGCCGCTCGCCAATGCAACACATCCACCAGCGTGGAATGCTGGTCAACCGTGATAATCTTTGAGCCTGGATTCACTTTCAAACCCTATGAAATTGTTCTGATTGTCGGCTGGATTGAATGTCTGTTGGCGGCTGGGCAGGCTGTCGCCATAGAAGTCACAGGAGGCCTTTTTTCAATTTTGATTTCCTCAATGCACTTCCCAGGAAACCCTGCTGGTATTCCTGCACGAGACTTAGCGTACGCACTCTTCAATTTGGTCACAATAGTCCGGAGGTAGGAACTTCCTAGACCGATAGTTGGGGGACTTAGGATAGAGGTACGAACGAGCGAATTGCACGTTTCGCCATACGTACCGCGCCGCCAGCTGGTAGCCAGCCCTCCTGCCGATCCATGCTGCTCGAAGACATCGACGTCGTAGCCGCATTTGCGTGCGTAAACTGCGGCACATAGTCCAGCAATGCCCGCTTCAATGATGACAATCTTTTTGTTGTTCTGCATCATGGCTTTCCACCTCAGAGTAGGGAGTATCGATCTTGGCTGTCACTCGAAACCAAGCTGATTGTCATTCCATTGCGGAGCGGGCGCAGTGACCTGGATCACACAGCGGTTCTCCGCAAATGATTGAGAAAAAGAGTTCGGTGAAATCCGGGCGACGGCGGCGCCCAGGATTTGCGGCTTAATTCGCTTTCAGTGTCAGGGGAGTCACAGGGGAGTCGCGCTCGGCCTTCGGGATTTGTTTGTCCGTAATACTCTAAGTTCAGATTCAATTCTCGAAGGCTCCGACCAAAAGTCGGGGCCTTTTGGTTGTGTGCCGAGCATGTTCGACAGCTCGAAGGTGAAAGTCCTTTTCACAGCCTGATGGAGGTGAAGTGATAGCGAAGCGCAAGGGCGTCGTGAGGCGGGGTCTGAAAGAAGCGTGGAGCAAACGCACGAGCCGCTGTACAAGAACCGGATCAGAGGCCTACGGTGCCGGACGAGTTGGCAACTGACAACAGAGTTCATATCCATCAAGGGCACGGGTGAGTATCCTCCGAAAATGGCTGGAAAATCAGGCTCTGGCCCAGCAAAATCGCATAGGGTTTTTGGCCAGGGACGAAAACCGGCCAGAGCGGCCAAAATGGTTCGCGCCAGCCTGTACGCCCGCGTGTCCACTCATGACCAGCAGACTCTCCCCCTGCAGAACCGCGCCCTGCGGGACTATGCTGCCCGGCGCGGCTGGTCCGTTGCGTGGCAGATCAAAGAAGTCGGCTCGGGTGCTTCCCATCGTGAGATGCGGGAGAAACTGCTGGCCGCAGCGCGCCGCCGGGAGATCGACGTGGTATTGGTGTGGCGCTTGGATCGCTGGGGCCGATCAGTGACGGACCTGCTGGCGACGCTGCAGGAACTCAGCCATCTCGGCGTCGGGTTCGTATCGCTGACCGAAGCTTTGGATCTAACCACACCCATGGGGCGAGCCATGGCCGGACTGCTGGCCGTCTTTGCCGAGTTCGAGCGCGAGATTCTGCGCGAACGGGTTCGCGCCGGACTAGCTGAAGCGCGGTTGAATGGCAAGCATCTGGGCCGGCCGCCAACGGCCGCACTCCAATCTGTCTCGATCCGTAAGCTATATCGTGTTGGCGTCAGCAAGGCTGAGATCGCTCGGCGACTTCACATCGGACGCACTTCGGTACGCCGTATTCTGAGAAAGAGGTTCCCAACATGAACAGCTCCTCTGCGGAGTTCCACAAGGTCTGGATCGAACAGTGTGAGGCAACCGAAGACATCCGCCAGCAGTATGGGTTGAGCAGTGCCTTGGACTATCTGATCGGTGAGAAGCTCTTCACTTTCATAATGGCATCGGAGCAGGATGCCGAGTTTGCCGCAGAGTTGCCGGCGTTTGTCGCTGCTATCCAGCGGCTCTTCTCTGCTGCGGAGATCCGCGAATATCTCAAGCATCTGGAGCGCACGAAGTATCTTGCTCCGCGCGAACCTGATCTGGAAATCGACGCCCTGAGCGACGAACCCGAAGCAGAGCCCTGGCTAGACAACCCCGTTGTGGGTGCAGCCGAGCTGTTACATTTTTCCCGAATCCATCAGCTCCTTCTGTCGTAGTTGTCTGTACTCTCTTCAAGCATGGCAAAACTCAAAAGAGATCCCACCCGAGAGGACAGAATCCACAACGAAGCCATCGTAGATGCGTATGGTCCGGAAGAGCAGGCGATGGGTTGGTATTACTATCTGGAAAGTAAACTGCGATTTCCTTTCCAGGCCAAGTGTGTCGCCTCCAGGGTGACGTCGCCGCTCAGGAAAGGGGAAACGTCGAAGTACGGCACATGGCACCCGAGGATGCATGCTCAACGGACATGCTTGTTCTGATTCGATGGCAGCCAAGCAGCATGGCTGTTCCCTTGTCTCAACTCACCGCCATTGGCGGCGACGAATCGACAATCGAAGCCATCGGAGACTGGCATTACTGGGTAGCGCAAGGCTACCGCTTTTAAATCTGCTCCGCCCGCCCTGACTTACGCAGGCTTCCCGAAAGCTCACGGTGAATTTGAATTGTGTACTGGTGGAAGCTGGCAGCGTCGTCTAACGGCCAGGATGCGGTCCTTTCAAGGCTGAGATGGGAGTTCGATTCTCTCCGCTGCTACCAAGAGGATTGGTGTGTCTGCAAACGAGTTGAGTTTGGAGGTGCGATGCCGGGTCGTTCAATGGGTAGGACGCGAGTCTTTGAAGCTCGTCATGAGCGTTCGATTCGCTCCCCGGCAGCCAGATTTGTTTTGAAATGAAGGTCGAGGAGTGGTGAAGGCTACGGTTACTTCTTTGGTCAGAAAACACCGTATCTGATCGTTCCCTCCTCATGGTGCGAGGTCATTCAACTTGCTAGGATCACCGGCTCTGACCCGGTCCATGCAGGTTCGAATCCCTTCTTCGGCACCATGTACAGTACAGTCGGCACCCCTTGACCCAACTGCGCCACAGACTACTGGCCTGGAAGGAGCAGATGTTGGCCAAGCACGCCATGGCTGAGGCGTAAGTTCCGCCATGCGTAGCGATTGGCCAGCCTGCAAACCACAACCTCTTCCACTCCGTACGGCTGTAGAGGCTGTAGCTAGATCATACTCAGAACTCGGCGTTGAATTCCTGCACCGACTGTTGAACAGCTTCGGCCAGCGCGTCACCGGAACACGCTGCACGCAAATTATCGAGGTATTTCAATCCTTCCAGGATATGGGAGGTTTCAAGACCAAAATCAAGGAGACAAGCAATTTCATTCACGCCCGTCTCCTCAAGCTCCCTTACCAGGTCCATGCATGAAGATGGAGTCCCCAACAAAGCAGCGGTCGAGAAGTAACGTTCAAAGGCAAGATCCAGGAGCTCTTCCATAGCACTAGCGGATATCTCCTCGACTTCGATTTCTTTCCCGCCGCTTATTACGCCACCGTTTTGTGCGGATTTCTGCTCAAGCGCGACAGCTGATCTCAAGTACTGCCTGAAGGGAAGGCGGACCAAAGCCTTTACCCATTCCAACTCCGCGCCCAGATAGGTATGCAGCATCAGAGAGACGATCCCGGTCTTCGGATCAAGACCGGTCTGTCCCCGTGCCTGCCGGTACACAGCGATCTTGTGTGCAAGAGAAGCAATGTCTTGGCCTAACAGGTGAGTCAGCAGGTTGGCGCCTGCTAAACCGGCACTCCTGAAAGTCTCAATATTTCCAGAAGAGGTGATCCATACAGGCAATTCAGGCTGGCGCGGCCGTGGAAAAATCTGGACTGAGATTTCCTTCCCCTGAGGGTTAATTTGCTGCAAAGGCTTCCCGCGCCATAAATCCTGAATCATCGCGATCTGTCCATACATTACCTGCTGCCGGCAACCGTAGTGGTCGGGGAACAGCACGAAGTCGTCGACATTCCAGCCGGAGCCGAAGGAGATCGCCACCCGGCCCGCAGAAAGATTGTCCACAACGGCCCAGTCCTCAGCCACGCGGATCGTATTGTGAAGAGGACTGATCAGACTTCCTGCCCTAATCTGAATACGCTCGGTGATCGTGGCAAGCGCCGCACTCAAGACAGAGGGATTGGGGAAAAGTCCGCCGAACTGGTGAAAATGGCGTTCTGGCGTCCAGATGCAGCAAAATTGATGCTGGTCGGCAAATCGCGCTGCCTCTTTGAGCAAATAATAAGGGTCGCCGGTTTCCACCTGCTCCGTGCTCGAGAAGAACATGATCCCGAACTCCATAGAGCTTTCTCCTCGCTGGCACTGCTTGCCTGTTTACCCCAGATTCTCGCCACGGCTGGGCGCTACAGCAAATCTGCTCGATCCCGCTTTGTCAGTCCTGGAAGATCAACTACAGCGGTTGATTTGGATTGGCACAGAGAACCTCTACCCGGAGTTTTAAGTGATGTTCTTCCTCCCGCATACAACCGAACATCGAACGCGAGCCGATTGAGATCGTGCTGTGCCGCTTCCAATCTGTGCCAGTTCTTTTGCCTAAAAAGGTCTGGAAGACGATCAACCCAGGCCTTGCTCCTGCATTTTCTTCCGTAAACTCAAAGGGCGCATGTCTGTCCACGTTTCCTTGATATAAGCCAAGCACTCTTCTTTGGTGCCGCTCTTGCCGGCGTCTTTCCACCCTAGAGCATTCTCCCGATGAGCAGGCCATATTGAGTATTGCTCTTCGTGATTCAGAACAGCCTTATAGATGGTTTTATCTTCTCTCTCTTCAGGCATTTCGATTCTCCTATGCTTTAATGCTGCGACGACAGATGAATTTACTACACACCCTGATATATCTTCTGGTAAATAACTAATGGCTAGCTCTTTTGCTGATATCCTTTGACCTCATAGATGCCCTGGTGCACAGCTTATTGGTTTCCTCGCAAGGCAATTCTCGCTCTCGCCACTTTCTACAGCTTATATTTTCTTAAAATACCCGAGTTCACAAGTTTCCCTTCTGCATGGATCGTTTTCCCGGAATCCTGCCGATGCCAACGGCGCCATACTTACCGATCACATCCTTAATCTCAGTGGGGCCGCTTCGGTTCCGCGCATGTTCCATCATAAATCACGCATCTATAAATCGGTTAAATATTTGCATCGATATTATGTTCGGACGAACAAATTGTGAAGCTTAGTCAGGTTTAATCTTCGGGTATCGTGGAACACAACCTTTATCGATCCTTTCCTTTATCGTACGCACCGAAGGCTGATAATAGGATCTACCGCTATGGCTCTACGTGTAACTAGTAAATTAATGCATATTCCTGCAAAGATAAATCCAATAATAGCCATTGTAAAACTAATCGGATCGGCGGTGCTTAACCCAAAAGCCAAAAGACTGCGAAGCAATGTAGTCGCGAACAAAGACAGAACGATGCCAACAGCAAGGCCGAAGCCTACTAAGACAAAACCATCTCTAAGTATCAATCGAATGATGCGCCCTGGAGTTGCGCCTAAGGCTATGCGAACGGCTATCTCAAATGTTCTCTGGTTAATGGCAAAGGACATGACTCCGTAAAAGCCTATCAGTGACAGTGTCAGCCCTACCCCGGCCAGCACTCCCAGCAACAACGCGCCCGCTTTGCTTGGAAAAATCAAGGGCTTCAATCTTTCCGACATGGTGCTTGCGTCCACACTTGCGGAAGGGTCCTGTTCTCCGAGCATATTTTTCACCACCCGGACCATCGGCTGCGCTGGCCCTGTGGTTCGCACCAGCAATGAGAAATAATCCCCACCCAGAGAGCCGCCCGTTTGTTGGTACGATTCATACATAACCGGCGTCGGAGGCTCACCCAGGGTCCTGTATTTGCTGTCCCGGATCAATCCGATGATTTCGAACGCGCTCTTGCCGGAAATCAAACGCTTTCCAACAGGACTATGGCCTCCAAAATAACGTCGCATTAATGTTTCATTCACAATAACGGCGGGTATGCTGTTTTTCGCATAGGCTCGCTCAAAATCATGGCCGGAAATGAATGGAACACCTATGGCTTGGAAGTACTTGCTGCCTATGAGCTGTATATTGACCCGGAAGCTCTCGGCGTCGGACGCATTTTCAAGACGGATTTTAGTTCCCCAGTCGTTTAGGCTTACTGGGGGGAAGCTTGCGACGCTCGTAGCATCAACGCCCGGTATATTGTTTAGACGGTCCAGAACATTGTCAATAAAAACGATTCTCTGCTGCTCTGTGTAACGCCCTGAAACCAGCACCACGTCGGCGGCGATGGTGTGCTCCACATCGAACCCGGGATCGGTCGAACTGATTTGCTTCAGATTGCGAATAAACAGCATCGCCGTAACCATCAAAACCAGCGACACAGAGACCTGGATTATGACAAAGACATTCCTTACCTTGAAATGCCCTCTAATCAGGGAACTCTGTTCATTCTTGAGAGCCGGCACCAGAGCAACTTTAGTACCTTGCAGGGCCGGCACCAGACCGCACAAAATCGTAGTCATTACTATGAGAAGCAACGAATAATATACAAGCCGCCAGTCCATTGCCAGATCCAACTGAAATGGAAGAGGAAGAGGGAATTTCATCTGGCTGATAAGCCGTGTAAGCAAGAAATTAAGCAGCAAGCCCAAGCCCGCCGCTATTATTGAAAGTAAAAAGGTTTCGACCAGCAATTGCCGGATCAACTGACCGCGCGTAGCTCCTAAAGCAATCCGTACAGCGATCTCCCGCTGGCGGTATACTCCACGGGCAAGCAGGAGGTTGCCAACGTTGGCGCAGGCCACAAGCAAGACAAGGGCGACAACTATCAAAAGGACACTCGACATTTCTAAAATGGGCAGGCCAATAAGTTCTTCGTCGGTTCTTTTTAACCAATCAAGACCTGACATGGACCGCAGATCAACGGACTTGGCAAAATCTTTGTTGATTGTGGGATATCTGTTCCCCAGATCTTTGGCAGCCACTTGAAGCTCAGACTTTGCCTGCGCACTCGATTTACTCTCCGGAAGACGGCCAACCATTTCCACCAAAGGAACGCTCCGGTCACTCATTCCAGCCATGACGTGCTCGCTGAGTGGCACATAAAGGTCCGGGTTGAGCCCGGCCCCGGCAATGGAATGATAGCGCTCTGGAAGCACTCCTAGGACGGTGAAGGGCTGGCCGCTCAGAACAAGAACTTTGCCGACGATTAGGGAATCACTTCCCAGAGCCTCCACCCAAAAAGCGTGAGATACTACGGCATAAAAGGGATTCGCTTCGGGCTCCGCTTCTTTGGACGTGAAGGTCCTTCCCATTGCCGCACGCACGCCAAGCACATCAAAGAAGTTGCTGCTGACGATCATGCAATACAAAGATTTGACATCATCGCCGCTCTTCCAATTAATGGAACTGGAATATCCGGTAGAGTAGGCAATGGAGCCCGCGAATATCTTATTGTCCCGAAGATCGTGATAGTTGGGATATGAAACAGTAGTGCTGTTATTAAATTTCATCTGAACAAGCTGCTCCGGCCTTTCTGCCGTGATGCTCGTTGTAAGCATCGACCGGAGAACACTGAAGACCGTAGCATTGGCTCCAATGCCGAAGCCAAGAGATAATACGGCAACCAGCACCAAAAGCGGATTCTTTATAAGGCTCCGCAAACCATATCGCACATCCTGCCATAATTTATCAAATGCCATACTTTCGATGTCCCTCCTGTCTTTCTGCATTGCCATTTAAGATCCGAAACTTTGACCGCATATTAGTCACCGTCGAACACTGCAGGCTGAGCCAGTTTGGAAGGCTTCCCGCCTTTTTCAATGGCTTGGCCATTTTCCAGATAAATCAAACGGCTAGCTAGGTTGTAATATCGCTCATCGTGGCTAATGACTATCACCATCTTGCCACTAGCCTGCAGATCTAAAAGAATCTGCTTGTAAAAGATTTCTCTAAAAAATGCGTCCTGGTCCGCCGCCCACTCATCGAAAAGACAGATAGGACGATCCTCAAGTAAAACTGAAAGCAATGCCAAACGTTTGCGCTGCCCTTGTGATAACTCAATGGTTGAAAAACTGTCGTTCTCGATTTTGACTTTATGATCAAGACGCAACCTGGCCAAATAGCTATTTGCTTGGGCCACCGACTCAGGAGTTTTTTCCCTATACAGTTTTTCAAAAAGAAAGAAATCTGAAAATACCGCCGAAAAATGCTGGCGATAGTGTTCTCTGTCTGCGCTCATCGGTTTTCCATCAAGCAGAACCTCGCCTGTGTCCGGTTCATACAGGCCTGTAATCAGTTTTGCCAATGTGGTCTTGCCGCTGCCATTGCCGCCGGTGATAAAGATGATCTCTCCGGCCCGCAAAGTGAGGTCGATTGGCCCAAGCACAAAGTCGCTTGAGTCATCAGCCGACTGGTAATGATATCTTATATTTTTCAATTCAAGACGGACATTCGTTTGCCCGCTAGTCAACGCAGAAATGCCCTCGCTGTCTACATGTTGAGCCAGCGAAACACCTAACGTATCCAGCTTCTGCAATGAGATTTGCGCACGGTCGATAAAGGGCAGAAGAGCAACCAGCGCTTCCAGATAGCCTCTCATATAAATGAGTACGAGCGCAGTGCCCGTCAGAGCCTTTGTGGCGGAACCATGAGTGAATAACGGCACTCCTAAAACAACTCCTCCGATTATAAAGAAATAAACTGACTGTCCCCAACTCGCGCCGCTGGTATACAGGCTCATTCCAATCACTATATTTCGCCGCATAGACTCGGCAATTTGCCGCATATCCAGCATGAACCCGCGGCGGCGGTCAGCATGCAGCTTCAGTTCCTTCAAGCCGGATGTCATTGCGGTGAAATGTTTCATGATCACGTCATGCTGATCTCTTGCTTTTGCGATATATTGATTCGCCTTATTGACCGGAATTCTATAAGTAAGAAGAGCAAATAGAATGAGCCCGGTCACCAGCAACGCTATTGTCCACGAGAGATAACAGACATAAAGGAGACATCCGAGGACGATTGCCAGCGACATGGATAACAGCGGTATTTGAGCTCCAAAATCGGTAAGCACGGCCACGTCCTGGGTCAGAGAACCAAGCAACCGATGCCCCCCTAATCTCTCCAACTCCCTTAAGGGCACTTTTAGGATCTGGCTGCTTAGCAGCATACGCAGCTCGAATACTGTTTTTTGCCCAAGCCGGATCAGCATGACTTGAGAAGCTACGCTGGTTATCATTACGATCAGACAAATAGCCGCATACCACAACACAACTCGAATATTGATGGAGCTGCGGTCGGACAGCGCTGAATTAATCAGAGCAATGAGAAAGATATTGCTCGCACCGCTGATGAAGCCCGCAATGGAAGCGAGCGCCAGCATACTTTTGGAGAATCGCGTAAAGAATTGAATTAACCTCAACATAATTTTCAGAAAAAATGTTTTCGCTGCTATACAGCGCTATTAGCGGCCAGCCTGAGTTCGGTCTGATCAAGCAGAGGCATCAGTTCTTCCCCCAGCACTGCCGCATTAGAGCCATCGACCAGTTCTTCATGAGTTCCCGGCAAACTGTGGCAACATACGTCTCCCATGAACATCTGGCCCCAGCCATAATGATGAAGCATTTCGCGCGATCCATTGTTTGCAAAAAAGAAGTGAACCGGACCGAGATATGTCTTTGCTCGATACGCCAGTTGAGCCCTGATATTCGTAGCAAAAAGATGTATAAATCGCTTGAACTGGGCTACTGTAATATCGTCAGGAAAGCCAAACTGATTCTTGGCTTTTTTGAGATATGTCTCTACTTTTGCATCAAAATCATCTGCAGCAATTTCTTTTTCATCGATCCCGGCTTTTTCCAGGACATTGCGAATGTAGTCTGCTTTCCATTCGTTGATTTCCTGCTCCCACCCTTCTCTGAAGAAGTCAATCGGTTCCGGAGGTAAGATGCCATCTATCAATATCAGGAGAGGCATTTGCTCGCCTGAGGCAGCCAATTGCTGGACCATCTCATAGGCTACGATAACGCCACCAGAGTAACCGAGAATTTGATAAGGGCCTTGGGGTTGGACTGTGCGCATTTCTCCGAGATATCTGGCCGCCATCTCTTCAATGTTCGTCAGGGGAGCTTCGCCGTCTTCCAAACCATACGATTGCAACCCGTATAGCGGTTGGTCCATTCCCAAAGAGCGGGAGAGTGGCAGATAGCAGTTGGCCAATCCGCCGCCAGGATGAACACAGAACAAGGGACGCCGTGAACCTCGCGGCTGGATGACCAATAGAGAACCAGGAGGGCTGAATGATACTTCCTGGCGAAGATACGCGGCCAGCTGTTCGATGGTCGGGTGTTCAAAAATGACCTGCACTCTTATTTTCTTGTGATAGGTCTTCGCCAATCGCGCAGCCAGCGTAATGGCATTGATGGAATGCCCTCCGATTTCAAAAAATTTCGCCTTGCGTGAGATATTCTGGATCTGGAGTATCTCCTCCCACACCGATTTCAGAAAAAGCTCGGTGTCATCCCTGGGGTCATCGTCATGGTGATTGGCTGTCCGCAGATCAGCTAAAGCAGCTAGTGCCTTGCGATCAATCTTCTTGTTTTGCGTTATAGGAAGATTATTAAGCAGGATGAATTTTGACGGAATCATGTATTCGGGTAAACGCGCCGATAATGCCTCTCGATAACCGTTGACCAATTCCGGTTCGATCACCGCTCGGTCTGCCTCGTTGATTGGATAATCGGCAGGCACCACATAGGCAGTGAGACATCTCCCCCCAGGCATATCTTCTCGGACCATGACTGCCGCAGAGTCGACTCCAGGCAGACCGCACAACTGTTGCTCAATTTCTCCCAACTCAATCCGAAATCCACGGATCTTCACTTGGTTATCACGACGACCCACAAACGTCATCTGGCCGCTGGGCAACCAGCGGACCATGTCACCAGTTCTATATAAACGGCTGCCAGAAGAATGACAGAAGGGGGATGGCACAAACTGCTCTTGTGTTAGCGCCGGCTCATTCAGATATCCCCGTGCCAGCCCATCGCCGCCGATATACAGTTCGCCCACGCTGTTGTTGGGCAGCAACTGCCCCATCTCGCCCAATACATACAACTGGACATTTCGGATAGGCCGCCCAATAGGCGCGGCCAACAATCCATCAATTGCCGCCACATCAGTGATGCCCTGGAGAGTCCAGGTGGTGCAACCCACAACCGTTTCTGTTGGACCGTACTCGTTCACAAAACTCGCGTTGGGCAGCAGATCCAGTTTCCAACGGCGAAGTGTGCTTACGCTCAACTGCTCACCGCCAATCACCAACATATGAGGAGCCAAGCTTGTAGATGGACGTTCAACATGCTCCAACGCTTCCAGGTGTGCGGGTGTGAGCTTGAACAGCCATCCGGTCTCTCTTTTGAACAACCGCTCCGCCAATTGGCTTAATGCAGTTTCATTCTCAGGCAATAGCTCCACTGGCTTTCCCACCAGCAACGGAGATAAAAGCGTCGTCAATGTCGCATCAAAGCATAATGGCAAACTTACTACTGCTCCTTCGATCTTTTCATCGAGATACGCCGCAGCAGCATGCGCAAGATAGTTCGAGAGTGCTCGATGCGGCACCATAACTCCTTTAGGATTTCCTGTTGAACCGGAGGTATACAGAACATAGGCCAGGTTTTCCCGTGTCAGTCTTCCCTGAACCACCTGAAGAGAGCCATCTTGAAACTTTTCCAACCATTCGGGATTGCTGACTGCATCCACCAACACTGTCTTGATTCCATCTGGAGGTAGGCTGTTTCTTGAAGGGGAATCCACCAATACCCATTCGACTCCGGCATTTTTCAGCATGTACTTCACGCGTTCCATGGGCAACCTGGGTTCCAATGGCACATACGCCGCCCCGGCTTTCATCACTCCTAAAATTCCAATCATCATTTCTAGTGAGGGCCGCAGACAGAGCCCGACGCGGGAATTCATTTGCACCCCAGCACTCAACAGATACCGCGCCAGCCTGTCCGCCTTTGCATTCATCTCGTGATAGCTCAGGCTCTGATTTTCAAATATCACTGCCACTGCATTCGGAGTCTTTGCTGCTTGTATCTCAATGTGCTGATGTATGCAAAATTCGTCTGAAGATGGGACAGTAGTAGCATTCCAATCAAAAAGCTGTTGCCGTATTTCCTCTTCGCTCAGCAACGATTGGGCGTGGTGTGGCTGGTCAATTCGTTCCAGCATCAGCTCGAATGCTCGCAGATAAAATTGAGCCATTTGCTCGATCAGCGCATGATCGAACACTCCCGGGTTGTAGACCAATATGATGCTCAAATGATCGTTCAAATCACGGACAGCATCCACATTCAAATCGAAACTATTCGGGGCAAACTTATAAGAGGCCAGGACTTCTAAATGATTTTCCCCGGTGCGCCTTGTGATCTCTTCATAAATATGGAAGTGCGTATAATTAAAAGTAACTTCGCCCAGATACGTATTAAGGTCTTCCTGAATTCTGGCCAGCGGATAGTGGCGATAAGCCATGCTTGTAGTTACAACCTGAGTCAAATGCTCAATCAAATGCTTCCACGTACCCGTTATCACATTCGCACACATAGGTACAGAGTTCAGAAATAAACCCACGCCGCGTTCTCCGCTGGCAGTTTCCGGACGGCCGTTATAAGTCATGCAACTCAAGGCACGCTTATAGCCACTCACTGTCGATAATACTTTAAAATGCGCTGCCAACATGACTGACTGGACCGGAACACCCAATTGCTTTGCCAAGGCCAGTACGAGCGCAGAAAGAGACGTGGGCGCCTTGATGCTTCTGAAACTCTGTGGCTGCTGGGGATTGAGTATTTTGTTAGTGGCTCCTATTCGCGGTAGCTGCATGCTAGGTGCATCTTCCAGCATCGCCTGAAAATATGTTTTTGCATCAGGATTGGCGAGGATCTGCTGCTCAAGAGCAATAAAGTCGCGATAAGTCCAATCCACTGTGAATTGGCCGAGTTCTCGTCCAGAGAGCAGGTCACTGTATCGATTGTAAAGTTGGGCAATCAGGGCTGCACGGCTCCAGCCATCCAGGACTGCATGATGGAAACTCATGACGAACTCAAAACTCTCATCCGTACGCAGGAAAATCTGGATATAGAACAGCGGCCCCTTTTCCCACTCAAATACGTGGCGCTTGCATTCTTCTCTCCATTGCGCCAGATACTCAGTTTGCGCGTTCGCCGTCAGAGCGCGCAGGTCTTCCACTCCCAAGGGCAGCTCTATTGCCGCGCGCACCACCTGCAAAACACGGTTGCCATCCAAGCGAAAGCCGGTACGCAGGATCGGATGCTCATGGATACAAGTTGCCAAGGCCTTTTCGAAACACGCGCGGTCCCAGCAACACTTGACATGGTCAGCGATAATGTTATGGTACATACCGCTGAATTGCTCCAGTTGTGTATGAAATACCGTGCCCGACTGCAGCGCCGAAGCCGGATAAGCATCTACGTATTCATCCCCTAGAATCCTGCGTTCCTCGTCTGTCAGCAATCCAAAAGGAGCGATAGCTGCGGGTAGTTGTGTTGATAACAAAACACTTATAATGTCATTCTTATATCTGCTGATCTTTGCCTTTAATTCATCTGAAAAGCCGCCCTGCTCGGCAATAAATGCAAGCTGGCCATCCTTGATATATAAAGTGACGTTATTAGCCTTTGCCTCGTCGATGATTTGCTCGATTAAACTCATTACAAAACACCCTCTTCAATTTCTTTGCCTTCGCTGATCAGTTTTTCTTTTTGCTCGCCTGCGGAATCGCTCATTTTGCTGATCAGCAAATATGCATTATCCATGACCCGTGCAGCCAATCGTTCAACCGTCTGAAGCTGGAAAACGTCCTTGATATCGATCAGTATGTCTTTGCGCTTGAGCGCCGCGACCACCCGAATCGAGAGTATCGAATCGCCGCCGAGCGAGAAAAAGTTATCTTGTATACCCACCTGTTCGACCTTGAGTATCTCCTGCAATACTTCGCATAAAGCCTGTTCGGTCGCATTGCGGGGCGGCAGATAAGAGTCTGTTTGCCCTTGTGCCTTTTCCGGTACCGGCAACGCCTTCCGGTCCAGCTTCCCGTTGGCCGTCAGCGGCAGCTCCTCCAGCACCACAAAGTGCGCCGGCACCATGTACTCCGGTAGACGCTCTCTCACATACTTTCGCCACTCTCCTCCCGGCTCTCCTCTTCCTCCTTCCTTTCCTTCCTTTCCTTCCTCTCCCTTCTCTCCTGTCTTCTCCTCCTCTCTCTCTCTCCCCCCTTCCAGCACCACATACCCCACCAGCCTCTTGTCTCCTTCTTCCTCTTCCCGCACCACCACCACCGCATCCTTCACTCCCGCCATCCCACGCAGCGTCGTCTCGATCTCCCCTAACTCGATCCGGTACCCTCTCAGCTTCACCTGCTGGTCCAACCGCCCCAGATACTCCACCTTCCCATC